>CAYJMC010000017.1:7334-9663 GCA_964371335.1 uncultured Anaerolineaceae bacterium | reverse complement strand
CAATAATGGCGGCGGTAACGGTGGCGGCAATAGCGGGGGCAATGGGAAAAACAGTTAAAACTAGGAACGCGCAGGGAAACCTGCAATAGATAATTACCAGTAATTTCAATAAAAACATAAATAAGCTGCCCCAATGGGCAGCTTATTCTTTAAAAAGTCTTTTGTTTTTCTGCAAGCATTTCCCCCAACATCTTGATGAAGGCATCGACTACCTGCGGATCGAAGTGGGTGCCTGCCTCCGACCGAATGGTATCCAGGGCTTCTGCGAAACTCATCGCCTTGTGGTAAGACCGCTCAGACGTCAACGCGTCCCATACATCTGCTACCGCGAATATGCGCGCCAGGAACGGAATTTGTTCACCCTTGAGCCCCTGAGGGTAGCCTTTCCCATCCCAGCGTTCATGATGCGAATAGGGAATTGCCATGGCCGGTTTTAGGAATTCGATTTGTTCCATGAACAACTTGGCGTGCTCCGGGTGCTGTCGAACCTGCGCCATTTCTTTGCGGGTGAGTTTGCCCTTCTTGAGCAGGATCGAATCGGGAACCGCGATCTTGCCAATATCGTGAAGCAAAGCGCCGCGCTGCAGTTGGCGCAAGTCTTCCTGATCTAGTCCAAGCGTTTTCCCCAGCCGCACTGCCATGTCGGTCACGCGGCGGCTGTGCCCTTCGGTTTCATGGTCGCGCAGGTCCAGGGCACGCGCCCAGCCCTCGATCGTCTTGTCATAAGTGTCCAGCAGATCCTGCTTGGACTTGCTGAGGTTCTCGACCATCGTATTGAAGGATTGGCCTAGAACACCCACTTCATCGCGGCCACGCTGTGCCACCTGCACTTTCAGGTCTCCGCCCGAGACGCGCAAAGCCGCCTCTTTGAGATCGCGGATGGGCCGCGTGATGCGCCCGGCTACCACTGCGCCAACCAGGATCACTAGCAGCAAGGCCACGCTCATGAGAACAAAAGTATTGCCTCGCGTTACCTGGCTGGTCTCTACTAAAAAGTTGGTGGGCAGCGCCACCCCGATCAGTCCAAGATCGGTACCTGAACGTACTTCGAATGTTGATACCAATTCGCTGTAGGCAATTCCACTATCGGACATCGAGCGCCGCAGGCTGCCCTCATCCTGGCGTTCGATGATCAATTGGGCCTGACCCGGTTCGATGGGGCTGGGCCCTTGCAGCGTGCTGGTCAGCGGCTCGCCGCTGAAGTCATAAACCGTCAAATTTCCCAGGATTTCCTGCTTTAAAAGGCGAACCAGGCTATCTACCGAGCGACCCACCATGGCCCCACCCACTAGACGCCCTTCCGCGTCCTGGACGGGACCGGCAATAAACAGGAAAGTGCCGGCGCTGGTGGCATTAATTCCACTAAATTTGTCGCCTTGCTCGTCCACTTCCCCGGCAAGTACTTGATTCAAAAAATCGTAACTCCGGTAAGAATTCGACGGGGTCATGCTAATGTAGGTCTGTGATTCTGGATTCAGCACTTGACTCAAAACTGTGGAACCATTCGCGTCGACAAAGACAATAGCTTCGATGCCGGCATTCAAGGCGAGGGGCAGCGCCAAGCTGCGTAGCGAGGCCACATTGTGGTTTTCGACGGCCAGGTCCACACCTTGAATGTGGCTGATCAGTCGCAGGGATTCGAGTAAATCCTCTTCTTCGCGCACCACGCCTTCATCGGCCAGCAGCCCGGTTTCGATGAGTTGGTTGGTGAAGCGCTCTTCCACAGAATCGATCACCACCCGCGTGATCACAAAAGTCCCTCCCGCCGCAATCAGTATGGCCAGGATCACGTAAGGGACAGTAATCTGCGTCAATATGGGGATATAGGCTCGCCGTATCCGGTTTAGCACGCTCGCGCTCCAGAACGCCGATTTTATCAAGTAATACCGGGAGAGACACACTAGCCAAAGGTCATACTTTTTCTTGACAGGCAGGCGCGCAGCAGTAAAATTCGGCGCGTGGCCCGGGCGCCGTTAAAGCCTATCTGGCGCCCCCCATCGAGAGGAGTAGTTTCATCATGGCAGAACGTGAATTGGGTACGGTGAAGTGGTTCAATGGCGCCAAGGGATACGGCTTCCTGGAGCGGGATTCCGGCGGGGACATCTTTGTCCACTTCTCCGCCATCCAGGCCGAGGGTTTCCGCACCCTCAAGGAAGGCCAGCGGGTAGAGTTCACCGTGGCCCAAAGCGAGAAAGGCCCCCAGGCTCAGGAGGTTACCCTCGTGGCAGCCTGAGGCCGCCTAGAATTGCCAACAAAACAATAAGACCGCCTGAGGCGGTCTTATTGTTTATTGCGTTGGCTCCGCATACACGGCGAAATCGTCGAAGAA
>CAYJMC010000017.1:0-7234 GCA_964371335.1 uncultured Anaerolineaceae bacterium | reverse complement strand
CCCCCCGAATAGACTCCCAGATTAGTGGGGTCGCCATTCGTGTACCAGCCGCTATCCGGATTTGAAAAATCATCGAAGAAAAGCAAACCTTCCGGGCTGGCATTGGCTATCGTCTGCGCCTGCAGCTCGGCAATCTTTGCTTCCACTTCGGCGCGATCCGGGGCATTGGGCACCAACGTGATGTATATCTGCAAATCGAGCGCTGCAGCGGCGGTATTGCCAGCCGCCAGTTGAAGGTCGGCGCGATTGCGATAAGCCAAACCGAAGGTGGGTGCGATCTCAATCGCTCGGGCGAAATCGGCCAACGCGGCGGAGGAATCTCCTTGCTTCATGTATGTCAAAGCGCGGTTGTGGTAAACGGCGGCAAGTTCCGCATCGATGGCCAGCGCCTGATCATAATTGCTGATTGCCTGGACGTAATCGCCCAGTTCACGATAAGCGTTGCCGCGTAAAAGCAAGGCTTGCGTGTTGGCAGAATCTTGGGCGAGCGTCAGATCCAGCAGCAAGATCGCTCCCTGCCAATCGCCGCGATTGGACGCGTCTTGCGCCAGGCTGATGAGCTGGTCCGGCGAAAGAGTGGCAGTTGGCGTTGCCTCAACGAGGGCGGCCGGCGTTAGTGTTGCACCGACAGGCCCCGTCGGAGGCTGCTCAACGGCAACAGGTGCACGGCAGGCGACGAGCAGGAATCCAAAAAGTAGGAGGCTAATTTCGCGGTTTCGGGACATGGGCCAACTTTACAGCAAAATGGCTGCTGTCGCAACAAACTAATAATTTCTAAGTTGTCCGCATCATTCTGGTGGCTATCGACTTCGGTCTAACCTGGCCATTCTTCCTTATCCTGGGCGGACTTGCCATGCTGCTGGGAGCTTTGTAATTCGATCACTGGCTACCAAGAAACTAAAACGAAAACCTTTTACTTCCAAAGTTGTTTGGCGTAGGGGCGAGGTCTCCTCGCCATACAGTTGAGGGCGGGGCAACCCCGCCCTTACTACCGATAGCAGCGACTAATATTCGTCCTTTTCGCAATCCCGCGGTTTCGCGATCTTAAATGATCAGTTCTGCTACCAAGGTTCCGTTACAGGCTAACCCTAGGCGATTGCTTCGCTCAGGTTGACATAAAACAAGGAGGGCGCTGTCGCGCCCTCCTTGAAAGATTATCAGAAAGATTCGGGCGATTAGCCGCGCACTACGATTTCTATCCAGATGGGTAAGTCGAAATTGGGACCAACGCCAAAGGCATCGCCGCCCTTGGTGCGGAACATAAATTCGCCGCGATGCGTGCCGGGTTCGCTGGGCGCTTTCATGTTGAGCGTGAAGTTGATGTAGGACCCTGAAGTTACCGTCACATTGATCGTTACCGCCTCATTGATGCCCATACGGTCGCCAGCCACAAAGATCAGTTCATATTGTCCCGCCACCCAATCGCAAGTGCCTACATTTTGGATACGCCAGGTCTTGGACATCGACTGGCCCGCATCCACGCGGGTGCCATCAGGATAGGACTCGTCGTATACATAGCGTGCCCCGTAACAGGCCGTAGCAGTGGCATTAGGAGTATTCGTTTCGGTAGGATCGGCCTCTTCGGTGGCTTCCACCGTGGGACTCTCATCTTGAGCCGTTAGGGTCGCGGCCAATGCGGTTAGCTGGGCCCCTTCCAGGGTCGGTGTTGCCGTCGCCTCCGCCGGCGTGGCGGTGGCTTGAAGAGTGGCAGTAGCCGCGCTCTCAACGGTAGCAGACCCAAGCAGAGCCTCCAGAGTCAACTGGACGCCGGCATCCTCGGTAGCTATGGCCGCCTCAGTGGCCGCAGCCGCGATTTCCGCTTCTGAAGAAGAAGCAGATCGCGTACAGCCAACAGATACCAAGGCCAAAGCCAGCAGTCCGGCCAGTAGCCATCCTCGAGAAATTGGAAAGATAAATTTCGTAGACATAATCAAAAACTATACAAGATGCGTGCCAGACCCGCCACAAAATCCAGCGGCCATTAGTCGAATACCCAATAATCAAAAACGATCCCGCTGATGGGTTCTCCAAGGTAACTGCGCGCCACCACAAAGCCCACGCGACCCTCATTCGTAATAAAGCACATATACATGTCTGTCTGAACTGCCAGGTCGCCGGGTTCGTAACGCCCTTCCCCGCAGTAGGTACGCGTTGGCGCGGTCAGCGTAACATAACCGGAAAGCTGCATGCCGTTGATCTGGCGGAACAAGGCCGGTTCAGGCAGCCAGACATCGCATTCGGAATCGGGCTCCGTAACCTGCCCATTATCGAAATTAAAGCACTCCCCGTTATTAAGAATCACGCCGGTGGTTGAGGCAGGCAGCGGGTCGGGCGCAATTTCCTCAGGAGGCGCGGCAGTGCCGGTTGGGATTTCCTCTGTTGCCCTCGCTTCAGGTTTAGTGGCCTCGGGCAACTTGGTGGGTTCGCCTGCGACCCCGGCCGCAGCTGTTTCCAGTTGGCTGATTTGCAGCGTTTGCGCCACGGCCGTTTCAATAGCAGTTTGGGTCGGAACGCAGGCTGAAAAAATAAGCGAGAAAAACAGAAAAACCGCAAGCAGGGCACGTGAGCGTGTCATCACACCTCCATGAGGGGCTTGCGGGGTGGGATGAGTATACAGCAGCAAGCAAATGCAAACGAGCGGCTGACGCCGCTCGTTCATCCTGTCTTTATTCTTTGTTCGCTACTAATTTACGGCCATTGGCAAGGTCTGGGCATCGGACCACCGGATCGCGCCCCACAAAAGGGAAAGTGGCCGCTATCCAGATTACCGACAAATTGGTTCGTATTTCCCGATCTGATCTGCCAGAAAAAGGTGCCGAAGCCGCCATTTAACAAGTTCCAGTCTCCCTCAGCCGTTTGTCCTGATGAATCCACTGTGCCGGTGAATGTATAGTTATAGCCCCCAGGAAAAAGGATGAAAAAACCACTAATGGCCTGACCCGCGACCTCAAATCCCCCCGATCCTTGATATATGACGTCATCACTTATTGTCCAAATATCCCAGCTCCCACCGAAAAGTGGCACCGGTGTTGGTGTCTCTGTAGGGACCATTTCCGTAGTCGGTGTAAAACGGCGAGCGGGTGTTGGAATAACGGTACTACTCACAGAGGCAACTGGGGCAGTTTTCGTTGCTTTCTCAGACGGATTCTGCATCGCGCATCCGAGAATGGCAAACAGAGTAAGCGAGAAAAGAAATCTTGGAAGAATATATATTGACCGGCGTACGATTTTTATTGTCATTTAGTAAACCGGACAGCTGGCCAGCTGTCCGGTTTTTTCAATATGCTGCGTTTATGACCACTTGCATGATCCGGTTGAGAGGCGATTTGATTTGCCGTCGAGTTAAGGTCCCAAACACGGATCGGGGGCAGAAGCGCCCGAGCGCGCTCCACACCACTCGCCCGCTCCACCACCGTAATTCCCTACAAATTGATTAAGGTTGCCTGCCTTGATTTGCCAAACAAAGTTTCCATCTACACCCGCTCCGGTTGAATCGTCATCCCAGGTTCCGGTCAATGTCTGACCACCTCCACTTAAAGTCCCGGTGATATAAACGCTGCCGCCAGGGTATGTGTAGCCGCCTGTCACTGTATTTCCAGATCGGCTAAGAGTCACAACTCGCAATTTTAGTGGCGCTGGACCGATATAAGTATTCCAAGTACCGTTATAGTCAAACGACGCGGTTGCTGTTGCCGTATTCGTCGGCGTGGGTGGTTGAGTCGCCAGCGGTAGATTGTAAGCAGAGAAGTTGGTTTCGTTGGCATACTGCAGCCATAACCAACAATCACCCGATCCATGCGGGTTCCGCACTACAACGTAATTGCTGGCGTTGTAAGTCTTGAGCACTTCCACCTGCTCACCGATATTAATAGTGGTGACCAGCCCATAGAACTGGCTGGGGCCGGTGCGACAGTTGGTGTTTTGGTTAACCGACACATACGGAATTGAGGATGTCGGTGTCAGCGTGATGGTTGGCGTGTCCGAGGGCGGCGCGGGTGTGTTAGAAGGCTGACCCGGCTCAGGGGTTGCACTGGCCGCCTGCGGCTGCCCGCCGCCGGCTGCGGCCGTCTGCAGTTGGCTGATCTGCAGCGTCTGGGCGATGCCCGTCTGAATGGCAGACTGGGTATTGGCGCCGCAGGCCTGCAACAGCAGCGCACTGGCCACCAGAGCGAAAATAAAGGTTTGGCGTAGTTTCATTTCTCCTCCGACCGGCACTTACGATGCAATTAGCTTGGACTTGATAATTCCAACGCCAGTATAAAGCAAATGGTTAGGCGAAGTACAAGTACCTTGCGCCTAACCATTAGACGTTCCCGCGGGGAAAAAGCTTCAATCTTCACATCATGGCGTCGGAGAAGGTGTCCATGTGGGTGAAGGGGTATAGGTCGGGGACGGCGTGTACGTAGGCGTGGACGTGGGCGGCTGCGTGGCGACCGGAAGGTTGTAGCTGCTGAAATCCGTCCGGTCAGCATACCGCAGCCACAGCCAACAGGAACCGGCGCCCCCGGGTCGCATGACGACCACATAATCTGCAAAGTTCGACGTAGCCAGCACGATCACCTGTTCGCCCACCAGGATGGTGGTCAGCAGCTTGTAATCCACGCGCGGGCCGCTGCGGCAATGCGTGTCGACACTGACCGAAACATAGGGCGTCGAAGAGGTGGGGCTCAATTCTATGGTCGGTGTGCTGGTATCTGCAGCGAGGGTCACTGTGGCAGCTGGCGGTTCGGTCGCATTACCGCCCGCGGCAGCAGTCTGCAGCTGGCTGATTTGCTGGGTTTCCGCGATCCTGGTGGCGATGGCGGCTTCGGTGTTGCCGCAGGCGGCTAACACTAGTGAAGCTAGAACAATGATCAGAATGATATTTTGGCGAATCTTCATTTCTCCTCCGATTCTTTGGCGAAATCAGTCTTTAATAATAAACGAAATTTAGAGATTGTTATCTAGCAAGTTAGTAAGATGGAAGAATTCAGCGGGTTATCCCGCTGAACGAGCAAACTTTCAACCAAAAACTTCAGAACCTATAACAGGGTCAGGATTACCGCCGAGAGGATAGCGTTGACTAAATGGTAGCCATTATCAATGGCCCAGAGCGGCCAGCCGCGGTTTTCGAAGGCTGTGTTCATGGCGCTGGAAGTGGCGACGAAGCCCAGCCAGATGAGTAGGGCAACGCCGATTGCGGGCGCGGTCTCCGTAATCCCAGCCCAACGCAGCACGTTGACCAGTACCAGCAGCATCACGGCCGCCCCCACCACCGAATAGATATACACATTGGGATTTGACTCGGCGCGGAGTTGCTTTTCTGTCTTGCCGACTGCCTTCATCCACGGTCTGGCAAATAACATATTGCTGTACCAGAGGAATCCGAGCACCTGGGTGGCTATCAACGCAACCACGAAGGCCAGCCAACTCTCGGGTAACACAAAATCAAACATGGGACCTCCTTTTATTTAAGGAACAAAGACGAAGTTCTGTATCCTAACATGAGGTTACTTTTCGCGTTCGGGCCGCATTGCGGATTCGATCACCTTACGCACAGCCGTAACCGCAGCCGTACTAAAGACGCCTAACCTGGCACTCAGCTCGCGTTCGGCCAGGTCAAGCAAAGCCAGCGCGGCCCTCGGCGCCTCCAGCGAGAGCGCCGCATTGAGTTCGGCGCCCAGGCGCGGATAGGGGCGCTCGAAACGGCGCGTGGGCTCGATGTTGTCGCGCACCGCTTCGCCCTCCAGGGGCAGGTGGCAGGCGAGCAGCGGCAGCAAATCATTGAACGCGTAATACTTTACGAATTGAGCCCCATTGAGGCGTTCGCCGCGCGCGTGCCGACCGGCGCCCACCAAGAGATGGGTGATGAATTGCCCAAAGAGATATTCATCGCTCTGCGGCTTTTGGCGACTGCAGCCCGGGTTTCAGCAACCGCGTTCTCGACCAGTTTCCTAAACCCGCCGCGATCTATAAGAATGCGGTAGCTATTGATCTTTACCAGGTGGAAGTCTTCGGCATTGAAGAAGGCGTACTCCAACAAATGCCCATCGTCATAAAGAACCTTGACGCCGTGCGCTGTTTCGCGCAGATGCAGAACAATGGGACGATATTCGGGCAACCAATGCGTCGAGGTGCGGTATTCCTCCCCAGCGCCGGGCGCGGTGACCGCCAGGAAATCGTGGTCGGACCATTCATCCGGCTGGGTGAGCGTGCCAGCCATGGAACCGACAGCCACGAGTCCAAGCACGCGATGGTCGCGGCGCAAGTTTGCGAACAGCGACTGAGTGAAGATGTTGTAGGTATTTATATCCATAATGGGAGAACCAGGGATAAACACAGATGAACACAGATTTTCTTGTCTGTGTTCATCTGTAGTGATTACTTATTTTTCGCATTACCCCGGGGCCAAACCAACAACGCCACGATCACCATCACCACGCCGATCGCCGCCCAGCGCAGATCGTTGTTCATGGTGCTTGGGTAGGCGGTGAACAATCCTGTGCCCTGCGCAAAGAACATCAGCCCCGCCAATCCCACAATCATGGACAAGCCTTTGCGCCAAGCCATGGTTGTCTATCCGCTAGATCTTCCCCTGCGGCGGAGGTGGCGAAGCCAGCGTTTGCCTGTCTAGGGCGTCGCCTTTACGGGCGCCGCCTGCTTTTTGAAACGCGGCGAGCTCACGCTGGCGGCGTCCATAGCATTCGTTGCATTCCCAGTTGCGGTGCGGGTCCCCGCCGTTGCCGGGACGCTCGAACTCGGCTTCGGGTTTATATTGTTTGCAGGTGTAACATTGCCTCAGAACGACCTTGGAGTAACCAGGATTCTGCTTGGCGGCTTCCAACTCTATGGGAAGCGCACGTTTGGGTAGACCAACGATTCGGTACCAGCCATCGGGGCTGCGGCCAATTGTTTTTGTGCTCACCAGCGTCTTTCCCAGCGACCAGTCCCTGTTGATGCCGATCAGAGTGCGCGCCTCGTAATGATCATCCTTGAGGCGATAAGCGTAAGCGGTACTATCGCTGAGGCGGTAGGCGCGGATAGCTCCTTCGGCGACTACCTTTTCGATGATTTCGTCATAGGTCATTGATGCAACATCCTTCTGGATTCACTTTGTTTGCGGTCAGCTTTCAGCGATCAGCTATCAGCTTTTAGCATTTAGCGATTAGCTCTTTGCTACTGCTGCTTTCATTATAGCTGCTTAGGCATGCAATTCTTTTTTGCTTTTTTTCTGTCAACTGTCAACTATCGACTG
>CAYJMC010000016.1:19417-42500 GCA_964371335.1 uncultured Anaerolineaceae bacterium | reverse complement strand
CGACCAAGGGCTTATGAGTCCCCTGCTCTACCGCTGAGCTACCTCGCCATGCGAACCGAATGGCGAGTTTACTATGCGAAAATACGCTTGTCAACGCGCCGATGGATTAAGGCGTCGCCGAACCTTCAGTAGACGGCGTCAAAGTCGGTTCGATTGTCGCTGTAAAGGTAGGCTGCAAAGTGCGCGTCGAGGTCTGGGTTGCCTGGATGCTTGGAGTCCAGGTTGCTGGCAGCGTCTGTGAGGCGATCGGCGTGGCGCTGGCGCGCGTCGCAACATTGACAACAGGGATGTACATAGTCACCGCGAAATACGCCAACACCGCCACAATGATCACAAGTAAAGCAAATAGCAAGGTCCGCCGCGGGGACTTGGTTGCTGGCGGCTCTTCGGTCAATTCGCTTTCTGAAGCAGTTTCCTGCGGGCGAATTTCTTCTTCGGTCTTTGTTGATTCTTCGAAAAATGCGGGGGCGGGTTTGACTGTTTCTTCCCGTGCATCGACGGGCAATGGCTCCTGTATGGCGATTTCCGTTTCGATCGCCTCACCCCTCAATTTCTGCAGACGCTTGCGCGCCTTGTCGAATTCCGGGCTTATGCGCAACGCTTGAAGCAATGCATACTGTTGTCTCTGTGGATCATCAAGCACATAGCTGAGCAGATACCAAGCCTGGGCATTGTTCGGCTCCACCCTGAGCAGCCCAACCAGGATGGGTTGCGCCCTGGAGGCTTTGCCCGCCCGGATATGCGCAATCGCCTTCCGCAACACTACTTCAGTTTCTGGCGCCATTCATTGGGATTATACATGCCTCAATTGCCTCCCCGCTTTTTCGAAACACCGGGTCCTTGTCCTCAGGTTTCGTCTAAATCGTCGGCGTCCTCCTCGTCCTCTTCATCCACCTCTTCCTCTTCAAGATCCTCTTCCCCTTCAGGAATAAATCCGGCTTCTTCCCAATCCTCTTCTAATGCCTCGTTTTCTTCCCAGGCTTCATCAGGGGAGACGTCGCCGGAAGGCGAATACGTCAGGCAGCCCTCTTCCGGGTCCAATTCCACGGCCGCAGCCGCACAATACCCCTCATCAAGGAAGACGCAGTCAATGTAGTGGCAGCGAATCCTGGGCACGCGGATCTCCTAAGTTGTTTTGAACGTATTGCGCAGGCGTATACCAGAAAAAAACAGCATGAGAAGGAGTACGATTGCCGACAGCACACAAAATTCACAGATGGCATGGATGACGTAAAGCTCAAGATAGGTAAGGTAAGCCGAGTAAAGAACCCCGGCAAATGAAATGCCAAATACCAGCAAAGGTCCGTTGAATTCAAAAAAACTGTTGCGGGTTTCCATGAACAAGATCCCAAACATAATCAAATAGGCTGCGGCCCCTAACAAGGCTATCGGAATCCCGCCAATACTTGAATACGGACTCGTGTTGACTATCTCACAGCCTTCACCGATAACGCAGACTCCGTTAGCGCCCAGCTTGATCCACGTCAAATAAATCGAATCGATTAAGCCGACTACAGCAAGAAACATCAATGCTTTTCTGAGCAATGCCAGCTCCACCTACAATGGCCAAACTTCTACTTGAGAACCACGCGATAATTCCGTAACACCCGCAGGCACCCGCAGCAAGGCATTGGCCTGAACGAGCGAATAAAGATTACCTGAACCCTGGTGGCCTGTCAAATGAACTGCATAACCCTCTTCCTTATTCTCCAAACGAACGCGTAAATAAGATTCGCGTCCATCCGAAGTCACATCGTCGTCCAGAATGGCTCGCAGAATTAATCTCGTCCAAGCCTTTTCTCCTCCCATTTTATGCAAGGCCGGTCGCAAGAAAACTTCGAATCCCACGAATGAGGAAACGGGGTTTCCCGGCAAGCCCACGTATGGGATGCCGCGATATTGGCCGAATGCGAAGGGCTTACCCGGGCGCATATTGACTTTCCAGAAATCCAGATCGCCGTTGCTCACCACGGCTTCACGCAAATAGTCGAAGGCGCCCACGCTGACCCCGGCGGATGAGAAGATGAAATCCGCGCCCGCCTCCACGCCTTTGTTCAGGTGCGCAATCACATCCTGCAAATTATCGCGGGCAATGCCTAATGGCACAGCCACGGCAGCGCAAGATTCCACCAGTGCGGTTAATGAAACCGAATTGGTATCTCGAATCTTTCCTGGCGCCAAGTTTTCCTCAGGCTGCAACAGTTCGTCGCCGGAGGAAAGGATGGCGACTTTCGGCTTGCGATAGACGTTGATTTCAATTTTGCCCAACAATGCCAGGAGCGATGCTTCCTGCACACGGATGCGCGTGCCGGCGGTAATCAAAACATCGCCCGCCTTGAAATCCTCTCCGGCCGGTCGCACGAAATCGCCAGCCTTCATTGTGCGTTGCACCTGCACTTTTGCCGGCAGCAGCGCCCCAGGCTGCGCCACGGGTGCATCCGTGTCCTCCACGGGTATTATGGCATCCGCCCCAGCGGGCAGGGCGGCCCCGGTCATGATGCGCATGGCTTGCCCCCGCCTCAGCACGATTTCTGTTGCCTTTCCCGCCGGAATATCTCCAATCACATCGAATGGTATGGGCTTTTGTTTACTGGCGCCTTGCGTGTCCGCGGATTGAACTGCGAAGCCATCCATGCTGGAATTGTCGAAACGCGGCGAAGCAACGTCTGCTACGATCTCTTCGGCTAAAACTCGGCCCACGACGGATCGCAACGGAACAGTTTCCACGCCGCAATTGGTGATTGCGTCCAATAGTTTTTGGCGGGCTGCTGCAACGCTAAGCATAATTCTGCAAGAATCAACCGGGGCGGACGCGTCTCGCTTCGAGCACATTAGGCAAACTTTCAATTCGGGCAAGCACGCGACTTAGGTGGGCAATGTTGTCCACGTTCAAAACCAAATCGAAAGTTGCTTCGTTGCTTTGCACATCCACTTTCACCTGGGTCATGCTGATGCCTTCATCGGCGATCACCGTGGAGACATCGCGCATCAGGCCGCCGCGATCATAGGCGGTGATGCGCACCGAAACGGGATAAGTGGTCTTCGCCTCGCCCCAGGAAACTTGAACCAGGCGCTCCTTGTCTTTTACGCGCAACATGTTGGGACAATCCCGTCGATGTATGGTGGCGCCCCGCCCGCGAGTGATATAGCCCACGATCTCATCCCCGGGTACCGGATTGCAACACTTACCGAAGTGGGTTAGCAAACCCTTTAATCCCAAGACGGTGACTGCTTCCCCACCCTCTGTGGGCAAAGTTGGACGGGGAGTTGGCAGTTCGTGGCCACGCTCGACAATATTGAGCTTTCCGATGATGCGGCCCACCGAAAGGTCGCCAGTGCCGATAGCTTCGAAAAGATCTTCCGTGTTGGGGAACCCAAATTCATCTGCGATGCGTGCCAGGTCTGGCTCGGCAACACCCAGTCGATGCAGTTCCCGTTCCAACTGGGCGCGGCCGGTGTTTATGTTCTGGTCCTCATCCTGGCGCTTAAACCATTGCCGCACCTTGGAGCGAGCCCGTTCTGAGTTCAGTAAGCGCAGGTTGGCATTCAGCCAATCTCGGCTTGGGCCGCCGCGCTTGGTGGTAAGGATCTCGACCTGGTCGCCTGTCTTGAGCTGGTAATCCAGAGCCACCAGCTTGCCATTCACCTTGGCGCCGCGGCAGCGGTGGCCGATATCGGTATGCACGTGGTAGGCGAAATCAATGGGCGTTGCGCCCACGGGCAGATCGATGATGTCTCCACGGGGAGTAAACGCATACACACGGTCGCTGAAGACTTCCGTCTTCATGGTGTCGACAAATTGGCCGGCGTCATCTACGTCCTGCATCCAATCCATGATTTGGCGCAGCCAAACTACACGTCGTTCATAATCCTTGTCGTGTGGCGTGCCCTCCTTGTAGCGCCAATGTGCAGCGATGCCGTACTCGGCATTCTCGTGCATTTCTTTAGTGCGAATCTGGATTTCCAGAGGTCTTCCATCATCATAAATAACGGCGGTATGCAGGGATTGGTAAAAGTTATCTTTGGGCGCAGCGATGTAATCGTCGAACTCTCCCGGGACGGGACGCCAATGGGTATGGATCAAACCCAGAACCTGGTAGCAACTGGGAATATCATTTACGATGATGCGCACGGCGCGCACGTCGGTGACTTGCTCGAAGGCCACCCCTTTGCGGCGCATCTTGGAAAAGATGGAATAAATATGTTTCGGCCGGCCGGAGATTTCACCTGGGATATTCTCTTGGGCTAAAAGAGTTTCGAGCCGAGCGACAATTTCCTCAAGTTGTTTTTCCCGTTCCGATCGCCGTTCTGCCAGGCTGGCGGCAATTTGCTTATAAGTGTCCGGTTCCGAATGGCGGAATGCCAGATCCTCCAGTTCCCATTTCAATTGCCAGATACCGAGGCGATTTGCCAGCGGTGCGAAAATATCCAGTGTTTGCTTGGCAATCCGTCTCCGCTTTTCCTCGGGCAAGTAACCAAGGGTACGCATATTGTGGAGGCGGTCGGCCAGTTTAATCAGCACGACGCGCACATCTTCGCCCATGGCGAGGAATGTCTTGCGCAGCGTCTCTGAAGCCATGTCCGCGCCGCGGCTGCGGTCAGCCTCCTGACCTGCCGAAGGCAAGCCTTTCTTTCGGCCTCGTTTGCTGGTTCCGGTCATGCGCGAGACGCGCGGCAGCTGGCTTAGCTTGGTGACGCCGTCGACGAGCTTGGCAACCTCTTGACCGAAATCAGCCCGCAAATCCTCAAGCGTGACGCTGGTGTCTTCCACGGTGTCATGTAGCAACCCCGCGGCCACAACAACCGGTGGGACATGCAATTCAGCCAGGATGATGGCGACCGCCAGGCAATGGTTGATGTAAGGCTCCCCCGAAATTCGCTTTTGCCCCTTGTGCGCCTTAGCGGCAAAGCGAAAGGCGCGCTGCAATAATTCCTGGTCAGCAGGCGTGTAACGCTCCGGGAGAACTTCAATTAGATTGGCAATTTCCATGTTTCAGGTTGAAGACTGCTTCTCTCGCGGATTGCTTCCGGTTCCCCTTCGCTCTGCTCAGGGTCAGGGCAGGCTCCATTGCCTTTCGGGACAGCTCTCGCAACTACGGAAAGCAAGCTTTCCTTGGCTTAGTATAACCACGGTCGAAAAGATATTGCTACCCATTCCCCTTCACTGTGTTCAGGGTCAGGGCATGCTTTTACGATAGGAGAGGATTGGCAGAGTCAATACAACGTGGTTAGGATGTTTCGACTTTTTGAGGGGCTTAAGGAGTCGAAACATCTGCATGACCAGTAAAAACGTAAACACAGAACCACCCTCTTCTTGCAGATGTATTGTCGTTGAGTTCGAAGAAAAAGTTACCGCATCGGAAAAATGTTAGTCGGTTTGACGCCCTGCTTGGCCGTATGGTAAACTCCAACGCGTCGCATCTTTTGCGACTCAAAAGGTCTCGTGGTGTAGCCTGGCTTAACACGCTGCCCTGTCAAGGCAGAGATCGCGGGTTCAAATCCCGTCGAGACCGCTCTGAGTCAAATCACGAACCTCGCATGTGGCGAGGTTTTCAATTAGTGGGAGATTGTATAATTCTGAACAACCGCGCCCGTTAGTGCAGTCGACGCGGCCCAAACCATGCCCATCCCCAGCCCACTTCACAGCCGCACTGCCCCACTTTGCCAAACCCAGGAATGGCGCGATTGGGCGGGCTACTTCTCCGCGATCACCTACCAGCCAAGCCACGAGGTCGAATACTTCGCTGTGCGCAACGCGGCGGGGTTGATCGATGTTTCCCCACTCTATAAGTACGAAGTCACCGGTCCCGAGGCTCTGCGCCTGGTGAACCGGGTGATGACGCGCGACATTTCCAAATGCCGCGTCGGCCAAGTGATGTACTCGCCCTGGTGCGATGAGGATGGCAAAGTCATCGATGACGGCACCATTTCGCGGCTGGGCGAAGGGCATTTCCGGCTGACGGCCGCCGACCCCAGCTCGCGCTGGTTCCAGGACGTCGGATTCGGCATGGACGCCGAGGTGCGCGACGTGTCAAGCGCGTTGGCCGCCCTCGCCCTCCAGGGACCGAACAGCAGAGCCATTTTAAAGCAGGTGTTTCCAGCCATCGACCTCGACGGCTTGCATTACTACCACCTCATCCAAACCCAATGGCAATCAATTCCGCTGACCATTACGCGCACGGGTTACACAGGGGATCTGGGTTTCGAACTCTGGGTGGAAGCTGGCAAGGCCCCGGGCCTTTGGGACAAGTTAGTGTCTGTCGGGGCTAATTACGGGCTAATGCCAGTAGGCTTGGCCGCGCTGGACATTTTGCGCGTCGAAGCCGGCCTGCTGCTGCTCGAGGTGGATTACACGTCTTCGCCTTTTGCTCGCATCCTGCAGCAGAAATCTTCGCCGTTTGAAATCGGATTGGGTTGGGCTGTTGCCCTGGACAAAGCAGACTTTATCGGCAAAGGCGCCTTGGAGGAAGAATATCAATATAGGTCGAGCTTGGGGATTGCCACGCTTCCCCTTCGCTCCGCTCAGGGTCGCTCGCAACGGTCTTCCGTTCCTCCGCGCAGTTTTGTCGGCCTGGAAGTCGACTGGCTGGATCTGGAGAGCCTTTTTGGTACCGTAAACCTACCGCCGCAAGTCGCCGGCCGCGCCTCCCGAACACCCGTGCCACTGTATGCCGATGGCGAACATATCGGCCAAGCAACCAGCATGGTTTTTTCGCCCATTCTGAAAAAATATGTCGCTTTGGCAACGGTGCAAAGCGTGTACGCGGAGCTTGGCACCGAACTCGAATTCGAGATCACTGTTGAGTATGTGCGCAAGCGAGCCTCTGCACGCGTGATCAAGCTTCCGTTCTTCGATCCTCCGCGCAAGAAAGCAGTTGAATATGCCTAGGCGAGAAATCAAAAGCGAACTTGGGGATTGCTTCCCTTCATCGTCGCCAAGGCGACGCCTCAGGGCAGGCTCCGCTCCTGCTTTGCAGCCGCTCCTCGCAAAGACGAATCTGTGACTGATCAGATGAGATACGACGCGATTGTCATCGGGGGTGGCCACAATGGCCTGGTTAATGCTGCCTACCTGGCTCGCGCCGGTTTGCGGGTGCTGGTGCTGGAGCAACGCCATGTCCTCGGCGGGGCCGCGGTTACTGAGGAGATCTTCCCGGGATTCAAGTTCACTGTCTTTTCTTATGTCGTCAGCCTGCTGCGCCCAGAGATCATCCGCGAGCTTGAGCTGCCGCGCCATGGTCTCACTATCCTTCCGCTCGAAAGCACCATCACGCCTCTGCCCAACGGCGATTACATCTACCGCGGCAGCGATGCTCACGAAACCTTCCGCAACATCCAGCGCTTTTCGCGGCGCGACGCGGAAGCCTATCGCGAGTACGGCCATACCATGTATCAGATGGCCAAGGCGGTCAAATACATCCTGGGCATCCGCCCGCCTGACCCCACCTCACTGCACCCACGCGAATTGCTCGCCCTTTTCAAACTAGGCAAACATTTCCTCAGCCTCGGTGAAGAGAATCTCTACACCCTGGTCAAGCTGATGACCATGGGTTCGGCAGATTTCCTCGAGGAATGGTTCGAAACTGACCCGCTCATCGCCACCATGTCGGCCAGCGGCATCATCGGCACCTTCCTCGGCCCAAGGTCGCCGGGTTCTGCCTACGTCCTGCTGCACCACTACATGGGGGAAATCGATGGCGTGTTCCGCGCCTGGGGCTTCGCCAAAGGCGGAACCGGCGCCATCTCGGAATCGATTGCTAACTCCGCTCGCGAATTAGGCGCCGAGATCCGAACCAATGCGCGGGTTGCCAAGGTGCTGACGCGCGGCGATCAAGCCGCCGGCGTAGTGTTGGAAAACGGCGACGAAATCGAAGCCAAGCTTGTGGTTTCCAGTCTCGATCCGAAATTAACATTTCTCAGGCTAGTTGACCCAGATCAACTGCCCGAAGATTTGGTCCATAAAATCAGCCACTTTGAAACGCAGGGATCATCAGGCAAGGTAAACCTTGCCCTGGACGCGGCTCCAGATTTAAGCTGCCTGCCCGGTGACGGCCCTCACCTGCGGGGAGCCATCTCCATCAGCCCCAGCGTCGATTACATCGAACGCGCCTACGATGACGCCAAGTACGGCCGTTTCTCGCGTCGCCCGTATATCGATGCCATCATTCCCTCCATGATTGATCCGGGCATGGCTCCGCCAGGCAAACACGTCATGTCGTGCTTTGTGCAGTACGCGCCTTACAACCTGGCGGAAGGCAGCTGGGAAGATCAGCGCGAAGCCTTTGGGGACGCGGTGGTCGATACGCTCAGCGAACACATTCCGAATCTGAAGAAGATCATCCTGCATCGCCAGGTGCTCAGTCCCTGGGATATGGAGCAAAAGATCGGCCTTACCGGCGGCAATATCTTCCAGGGAGAATTAAGCCTCTCGCAGCTCTTCTTCCTGCGCCCGGCACCCGGCTATGCGCAGTATCGCACGCCCATCCGCGGATATTACCAATGCGGTTCCGCCACCCATCCTGGAGGCGGCATCACCGGCGCGCCCGGCCGCCTGGCCGCCATGGAAATCCTGAGGGATCTCGGCGAATGAGCAAGGCATACGATGTCATTGTGATTGGGGGCGGCCACAACGGGCTGACCGCGGCTGCATGTCTGGCGAAGGTCGGCCGCAAAGTCCTGGTGCTGGAACGCCGAGCCACCCTGGGTGGAGCCGCGGCGACAGAAGAATTCTTCCCCGGCTTCCACTTCAACACCGGCGCGCCAGATGCAGGAATGTTGCTGCCTCAGGTTGTCGACGCTCTTGAACTTCAGCGCCATGGCCTGGCATTCATCGACAATCCCGTTGCAGCGTTCGCCGCAGACACTGGCCTGACCCTATGGCGCGACAGCAAGAGGACACAAGAAGAGCTCTCCAAGTTTTCGCCTAAAGACGCGGGGAATTGGCCGGCTTACTTGAGGCAAAGCGCTCGCTTTACAAAAATCCTTGCCCAGATGGCAGGCCTGGCTCCTCCGGCCCTAAAAGGAAGTCCAGCGAGCTTGCTTTTCGCATGGGCGCGCCTGGCTCTACGAATGCGCGGCCTGGGTGGCAAAGAGATGATGGAATTCCTGCGCGTCCTCCCGATGAGCGCCTATCAATTCCTCAACGAGCGTTTTGAAGGCGAGTCCCTCAAAGGCTTGCTTGCTTCCGTTGCCCTTACTGGCCTCGACCAAGGTCCTCGCGCTTCCGGCACCACTTTCATGTTCCTCTATCAGCAGATCGGAGGGGAAAACGGGGGCTTCCGCAGTTCTCGAGTTGTTCGAGGTGGAGTTGGCCAAGTCAGCATGGCCCTAGCTAAAGCTGCAGAAGCTGCTGGCGCCCAGATTCGAACAGGAGTGGCTGTTGACGCCATCCTGGAAGAAAAAGGGAGAGTTATCGGTGTACGCCTCCAAGACGGCGAGGAAATTTACGCTAAGGCCGTTCTCTCCAGCGCTGACCCGCGAACCACTTTCCTCGATATGCTTGGCGCGCCGCAGCTGACCCCGCGCATTAGCTGGCGGCTGCGAAACATCAAGCTGCGCGGCACAACAGCCAGCATTCACCTGGCACTAAGCGGGCTTCCGGATTTCCCGAACGCAAACGGCGACACACAGCGATTATCCGGAACCATCGTGATCTGCCCAAGTATGGACTATGCGGAGCGCGCCCACGACGACGCCAAGTATGGCCGCGTCTCAGAGAATCCAATTCTCGAGGCGCGGATCCCAAGCCTGCTCGATCCGAGTCTGGCGCCCACAGGACAACACACGATGTCGGTTATTTTTCGATTCGCACCCTACCGGCTACGCGAAAGCGACTGGGATTCCCAAAAGGAACGGGTTGGGGACCTTGCCATCAGCAAAATTGCTGAATATGCTCCCGGTCTTCCATCTCAAATCTTAGATCGCCAGGTCATCACGCCCCTTGATTACGAACGCGCTTACGGACTCACGGAAGGATCAATCTTCCATGGACAGATGGGTTTGGACCAATTGCTATTAATGCGCCCGGCGCCAGGTTTCGTCGGGTATCGGTCCCCGATCGAGGGCCTCTACCTTTGTGGCTCAGGCGCCCACCCGGGGGGAGGCCTCACAGCCGCTCCAGGATTCAACGCGGCGAGGCAGGCGCACAAGGAATTGCGTTAGGGTAGATAAGGCATTAAGGCTTCAAGTATTTCTTGCGCCTTCCTCGTTTCTCCTGACTCGTTATATAAATCCACCAATGTAAGCAACCGGCCCGCAATCTCTCTGGTTATATCTGCCCGCTCAAGCTGTGGCAACAGATCCTCTGGAAACGCGATGCGTTGAAATACAAACCAGGAATATGGCGACCAACCATACGATCCCCAGCCATAGCTTGTTTCCGCGAAAATGGCGTCGTACGCTATCTGAAAGCGTTCAAGAGCCTCCTGTCGATCCCCCTTAGCAAGGCTAATTTCAGCGCCCAACAAAATCGCCTCCACTTTGGCCTGATTACTTGTCGCCTGGATCCAGAGCGCCGACTGGACGTATCGTTCCGCCAGATTTACTTCGCCATCCGCCAGCGACAACTCGGCTAAGGCAACATAAAGATTCACTTCCTGGTCATTTAAAGCGTACGCTTCCTCCAATAAAAGGCGCGCTGCATCGAATTCTGAGAATCTGAGCTGCTTCTTTGCCTCCTCAACTAAAGCGCTTGCTTTCGTCCGCGGGTCATCAGAACCATAAGTATCCACTGTAATTTGTGTCGCAGAATTTCTGACAGCGGTCGCGGACCAGAATGCCGCATCTAGTATTTCTGGCTTCAGGTTTATTGCCAAACTGTAAGAAGCAAGCGCCTCCCTAGATAAGCCTAGTTCCTCCTCATAAATCCCTTCATTCAACCATAGTAACCAGGATTCGGCCGCCAAGCTTGTGGCTATACGCATCTCTTGCAAACCTTGCTCTTTCTTGCCGGACGTCCAATACAAGGCTCCTAGATTTGCGTGGCTCAATGCATATTCGGGTTCCATCTGGACACCCTTTTCGTACTCAGCTATAGCCGGATCTAAAAAAGCGGTATCGACCTCTGCTGCCCTGCCGTGGGCGTATCCCGCTTGCAGCCAATAGGAAGCCATGGAAGGGTCCGAGGTTGCTGCCGTCTCCATCTCGGCGGCTGCCGCCGCCCAATTACCTTGCTGTCCCATGGCCACAGCCTTATCAGCATGGAAATATGCATTCAAACTGTAGAAACTGAACACGGCCGCCGCCAATCCAGGCGCAGCCAACAGCCAGGGGCTAAATTGGACTTGCTTGTTTGCAGTTGGCAAGGGCCATGTCACCATGGCCAGCAGAACGAAAGCACTTGCTCCTACCGCGGGGAAAGGGAAGAAATCATCTACGAGGGAATGAGCGCTCAAACCAACCAAACCCGCCAACGCTGCCACCCACCATGCGCGCGCCGGGAACTCCAATCCCCGCCAAGACTGCCACGCCCGGCGCACGACTGCGAAGATTAAGATGGCTAGCGTAGCCAAACCCAGCAGCCCACTCTCGGCAGCTACCTGGAAGGGGAAGCTGTGCGCGTGCAAATAGGGCCTGGCAGGAGGCGTCGACCAGATCTTCATCAGATAAACGGGATACATTCCCGGTCCCGCTCCTGTAAGCGGGTCGGCTTGCAGTGCATCCACGGCAGCGTCCCAATAGATGTCACGCGCACCGACAACAGGTGCATGGGTAGTGCTTCCCTCAAAGCTCAGAAAGCGCCAGGCAACGAAGCCGACAGCTGCTAGAAACAATGCAACTGCGCCAGACAAGAATAGTTTTCTTCCCCAGAGCCAAGTTGCCCACCGGAGCACCCGCTGTTTGGCAGCCTCCGAAACGACCAGCACCCAGAGCGCCGCAAACACTGTGATGGAGGCGCCAAACCCTAACAGACCTCCGCGAGAATCGGTGAAATAAATAATCATAAGGCTGGCAACTAGATAGATAGCCAGTACCGCTCGTGCCAGATTGTTCTTGGTTGCTAGTAGGCTCGCCATGGCGATAGGCAAAAGCAAATTAGTTATCGCTGCGAGCAGGTTAGGATCTCCTACGATGGTACTCAATCGCTGCTGAAAGCTGGGGGCGAATTCCAGGCCAGCAATCAAATTCCTCCATTGGGCTAAAAGCTGGCCAAGATCCAAAATAGAAAACGCTAGCAACACTCCGCCAACGATCAGGAGGCTTTTCACCAACAATGACTGGGGCCAACCTCGTCGAATCAAATCCAGCGTTAGATAAAAGACGAAAACATAAATTAACCAAAGAACAGCATGCGGCAAACTTCGCCGCGGATCTTCGGAAAATGCAACCGAGATGAATTGTGAAAATAAGAAAATAAGGATTGCCCAATCGATCCCGCTAGCTGGCAGCTTGGCTTTTCCGAGGATACAAATTACCAGCCACCCTCCCAAAACGATTAGCGCCAAGACTGTCGAAATGGCCTGCAGCCGAAAATCTACCAGTGCGCTGAACCCCCCTCCCAAGAGAATGACATAAGCAAACAGTAAGAGCAGAAATGCTTCGCGCCCCAAATAAATCCAGTCGGACTGTTTGGATTTCATTCTCAAAAGGCGCCGCGTCCGCCTACTACGGTCCACAGGGTTTTCAGCAATATGAACAGATCCAGCCCTATCGAATAATGTTGAACGTAATAGAGGTCATCCTCTGTGTGCAGATGCATAGGCCGGTCACTGCGCCCGTTGATCTGCCACCACCCGGTAAGCCCCTGAGGTACGGCGAATCGCTTGCGCTGCCAGGGTTTGTATTGCTCCACGAGTTCTGGCAACTCCGGCCGCGGGCCCACGAGACTCATCTCGCCTTTGAATACGTTCCACAATTGTGGCAGCTCGTCAAGGCTGCTGCGGCGCAAGAAATGGCCGACCCGTGTAACTCGGGGATCATCGGCGCGCTTATGCAGGAAACCATCCTTTTCCAGCTTCTTTCGCGCCGCACTGGGCTTCATGGTGCGGAATTTGTACATAGTGAACAGGCGCCCGTTTTCTCCGACGCGTTTCTGCGGCAATAGCGCCGGGCCGCGGTCATCGAGCCGAATAGCCAGGGCACAGATCGCCATAATAGGCAAGGTGACCGGCAAAGTCACGAGTACAACAAGCACGTCGAACGCCCGCTTAAACAATCGTTGTGAATCGCTGAGCGCCGGCGCGCGTAAGTCCAAGAGCGGCAGGCCAGCAAAGTCGTCGATCTGGGCGCGATGCAGCGCCAAGGAAAAATAGTCCGGGATCACCCAGGTGCGTACTGGTAAATCGTGCAGCTCAGCCGCGAGCAGGTTTACCCGCTGGTACGCGGAACCTGGCAGGGCGATGACGACATCGTCTGGCTTCCTTCGTTGGACTACCTGGCGAGCATCTCCCAGGTAACCGAGCACCTGTTTGCCACCCTTCTCATCATCGAGAAAACCGACAAAAAGGAGTCCTAGGCCAGCGTGATTTTCAATCTGCTCCCGCAATCGTTCGCCTATCTGTCCGGCACCAATCACCAATACTCGGCGTTCAGCCACACGGAATCCGCGCCAACGCTGCAGGCTGCGCAGCAGCACCCGCCAGGTTATTAGGGCCACGAACGCGATGAACACGAAACTGGCGAAGAGCAGGCGAGAAACGTCACGAAACGAAAAGTACAGCAACCCGGCTGAAGCGATACCGGCCAGCGCGCTGCCCAGAGTGACCGCGCTCATCTCGTCAACCACGCGCAGGTTGCGGCGGCCATCGTAAACGTTGAAAAGCAACAATACTGCGATCCAGATCAGCGGAAACGATATGTACAAGGCAGGCGGGACAATTACGTCGCCTGCAGCCAGTGGCTGCGCAAACGAGAGCCGGCTCAATGCCGGACGGAGAAACTCGGCTAGCAACAAGGAAGCCGCGACTAGGATCCCGTCCAATACGATGGAAAATAACGCGAAATTGACTGAAAAACGGCGCAGCACGTTTAGCTGGGCTCCTCGATTGAGTATCGCGCCAGACCCAGAATTTGGGCACCAGCCAACACTACAAAAAGCGGATAAATCGCGTACCGGCGCCAGAGGCGGCGAGGCTCGGTAAGCAGGCGAAACAGCCATTCCAAGCCTGCCCGCTGCATCCACCCAGGCGCCTGCGGCTTGACGCCAGCCAGGAAATCGAATGCGGCCCCCACCCCGACCAAAACAGGCGCTTGAAGCCTTTCACGGAATTCCGCCATCCAGAACTCCTGCTTTGGGCTGCCCAACCCTACCCACACGATGTCGGCCTGGCTGATGGCGATTTGCTCGACCATGGTTCGAACTTCATTTTCATCCATTTTGCGAAACGGGGGAGAAAAAAGGCCCCCGATCTGCAATCCAGGGAATTTCGCCTGCAAGTTAGTAACTAGCAGCGAAGCGACCTCGGGAGTCCCGCCTAAGAAGAAATGTCGCCATCCTGCTGCCAGGCCGCGCTGGCAGGCGCCCAACAGCAAATCAGGCCCGTAAACGCGCCCGGTCTTGTGCCCCAGTAGCCGCAAAAACCACACCGTGCCCATGCCATCCGGCACTGTAAGCGCGCTGCGATTGAAAATCGCGCGCAACTTTGGGTCGGCTTTACAAGCCATCAGGTTGTGGGCAGGGGCCAGGCAGATATACCCTTTGTCGCGATTTTTTATTTGCACAGCAACATGATCGAGGGTCGATTCTAAAGTCACGGCATGAACACCGACTCCCAATAATGAAACACTTTTTCCAGCCAAAAATATCCCTTTATGTGGGTTTTATAGCAAGGAAAGAATACATTCTTCCAGGCTTTGGCCTTCGTTTTAAGTAAAACCATATCAAGGGGATCAGGCCCGGGACATTACTGATCAAATCACCGAAATTGCCTAAGCGTTGATGGAGGAGCATGTTGGGCAACACCTGCAATTCGGACTTACTGCGAACATTGGGAAACGCATTGATAACAGAATCCCAGGGTGACAAGACCTGCCTGATCACAAAGCCCGCGCCCCGAATCGCATCAAGATAATCAGATAGCTTGAATGCATTTTCGCCACCGGCCAACCGATGAACTGGGTGCTCGGCCAGAAATTGCTTAAGCTGGCTCTGATTATCAACCACATGCTCGCGAGTGGCGAGCATGACGCTCCCTGGACGCAACACTCGGAAAATTTCGCCGACCATTCTCTTCAAATTCCCTGCGTGATGCAGCACTTGCCTAGAATATACAACGTCAAACCCGCTGCTTTCAATAGGAATGTTTTCTCCCCGCGCAGCAATGATTCGGAATGGCCATTTTCGCGAAAGCCTGGCAGCCGCCCTTGAGCCAATCTGGTAACCGAGGTCCGGGTCTAGGGCAACGACATCACGCACCCCCATTCGGGCAAAGCCGCTAGCTGCGATTCCAATTCCCGAGCCGAGGTCTAGTATTCTTCGACTAGAAAGATCTTTTCCTAAAAGTTCGGTGATTGCGCCAAACTCCGCGGAGTTGAAGAATCGGTCAGCCGATCCCTCCAGGTCATCTCCTAAATAGCTGTCCCGAATCAGATCCTGGTAGTTAGGATTTTTTCGCAGCAGGACAATTGCATCCTCTGTACTTAATTTTTTCGCGGTGGCCGGGGTATCAGTCATCAGTCTTTCCGAGGATTCCTTGATGCGCGTCCACTTTTCAGGAATACAGTTGTCGGGATGAACATAAGCAAGAAATAGGAGATGCTTGTACCCCAGGCAACGCCGGAAATTCCAATTCGCTGGGTGAGCACAATACTAATCACAATATTTGCAATCGCCATTGGGATTGCCCAGCTTACTTCGAACGCGACTTTGCCTGTGCCATTCAAAAACATGGCAACGGGATCTCCCCACCCGTAAAGAAGCACCGAATTGACGCCTATACTCAATAAAAGCATAGTGGGAGGAATTACTTCTGGTCCAGCCCAGATTTCAATAAGCTTCCCACCGAACAAGGCAAGAAAGGCGGCAGAAAGACCGGTAACAATAAGCGAGGACTTTAGCGACCGAGAAAATGTTGTTTCTGCCCATTGGAAATCCCCACGAGAAGTGGCCTCTCCGTAGGCCGGCCACAACGGATGGAGGAACACACGAACCAAAGTTGGGATAAACAAAAAGACCTGAAATGTAATCGTATAGACTGCCACAGCTGCTGGCCCGATGATTTGTGCCAGGACAATGGTATCGGCCGCAAAAGCAACCGAAATTACCAATTGAAGTATGAAAAAAAGGAAACCAGTTCGCAATACAAGATATGCGGATTCTCTTTTTATGTACAGCAAGGAAGGTCTAATTTCAGGTCTCTCGAAAAAGTGAACAATAAAGTTGGCCAATTGGGCCAACACCGGTGTTCCAGCAATCGCCAAGACCAACCAAGGAAGACCTAATTGCAGCCAAATGACAATCAGCAGAAAAATGAGACTTAGAATTCGGCCCATTGCTTGCCACATACTATCGACATAGCCTTCTTGATACCCCTGCTGTACCTTCCCTACGATGCTGAGCGGGATGTTCGCAAGGAAAAGAATGGCAAAAAAAGCGGTAGCTGGTCCTGCCTCCCCAATGGCTTGCGCACTAGAGACGTTATAGACTGCCCCCCAAGGAATAACGGTGTAAATTAGCCCAAAAACAATTCCAATTAATACAGACAATCCCAAGAGGTAAAAAAAGCCGCTTGAAATATATTTCTTTGCTGCATCTGTGTCATCCTTGCCGCTTGCCCCAGCTACCGCATTCAAAAGCCCGTAACCGATCCCCAAGTCTGCGAATTGCAATAAGGCGATTAGGGAACTTATCGTCATCCACATTCCGTAGCGCTCTGGACCAAGATATTTGACCGTTAAAGGTACGGAAATTAACAAAGTGAGGATCCACACAAGTCTAGAAAAAACGGCAGATCCTCCAGAAATCAGGGCGCGTCGATAACGTTCCTTTGACCTGAGTAACTGAGGCTCGTTCGCGTTGGCATCCTGATCGCGGGTGCCAAAGATCTTCCCCGCTTGTCGTCTCCATTCCGAAAAAAGGGAGCCTGCCCTCTCTTTCATTGAACCCGTATTTTGACTCAGAAGTTGTCTAACCGCTCAAGAATTTGCGCATCCCTGTCGGTTCATTTCGACTATCATTTGAGGGGACTGAGCGCGTTTTCGATGAAAATTCTGCTTATTCACAATTTCTATCAGCAGCATGGAGGGGAAGATACCGCATACTGGCGAGAGTTGGATCTGTTGCGCCACAAAGGGCATGAAGTTCTAACCTATGAACGCAGCAACTCGGAAAGGCAGGATTTCGGCCTACTGCAGAAAGCGACCCTGCCCATTAACACGATTTGGGCGTCCCAATCATTCCGTGAAATCAAGGCGATTCTTAAGCGAGAAAAACCCGATCTTGCCCACTTTCACAATACCCACTTCATGGTCACGCCCTCCGCATATTATGCATGCCGAGAGGAGCGAGTGCCTGTAATCCAATCGCTGGACAACCCTCGGCTGATTTGCCCCGCGGCAAGCTTCTTCCGCGATGGGCATACCTGCGAAGATTGCCTCCATAAGACGCCGCCCTGGCCAGGCGTGCTGCACGCCTGCTACCGGGGCTCCCGCCTGCAGACTGCGGCTGTCGCCGCCATGCTCACTACCCATCGTCTTCTGAGGACGTGGCAGGAATTGGTCGACTATTACCTTGTGGCAACGGAAATATACAAGCAGAAATTTGTCGAAGGAGGTTTGCCGGTAGACAGGCTGGTGGTCAAACCCCATTTTGTGCACCCAGATCCTGGGACGCGGCTAGACACGCGCGGAGACTACGCACTTTTCATTGGTCGCCTTGATCCGGAAAAAGGTGTACCCACATTGCTGAAGGCATGGCAGAAGATTACGCATATACCACTAAAGATTCGCGGCGCAGGAAAACTATCTGCCGCGGTTAATAACCCTCAAATCCAACTCATCAATCGTCTTTCTGAAGCAAAACTTACCGAACTAATAAAAAGGGCTCGCTTTCTTGTATGGCCCTCCGAAGGCTATTACGAAACCTTTGGCTTTGTCGCTGCTGAAGCCTTCGCCTGCGGAGTTCCCGTGATCGCCTCCAATGCCGGCGTTATGCAGGAAATGGTTCAAGATCATCTAACAGGATTGCATTTCCTTCAGGGGTCTGCCGACGACCTGGCGTCAAAAGTTGAGTGGGCTTGGGATCACCCAAAAGAAATGACAGAGATGGGCAAACATGCGCGCCGGGAATATGAAACAAAATACACCGCGGAGAAAACTTATCCAAAACTTATCGAAGTGTATCAAGCAGCCATAAACCGGAAATAAATGAAAACCTAGCCGCGCTTATAATCGCGCAGAGAATTCTTTTTCTGTTATTGGCCGTTATGGCCAGGGAGTTCACCAATGGCAGACGCAGTCGGTTACAAGATTTACGGAGATGATTTACAGCTCGTGGAAGTTGAGCTCGACCCCGGCGAAGGCATTCGCGGGGAGACCGGCACCATGACCTACATGGAGCCAGGCATCGAAATGCAGACCCAGGTAGGCGGCGTCCTCAAAGGGCTCAAACGGGCGCTGACTGGCGAAAGCTTCTTCATCACTACGTTCACAAATAACGGCAACACCAAATCCCACATTGGCTTTGCCGCGCCCTACCCTGGCGCCATCATCCCGTTGGACCTCTCCAAAGAGGGTGGAGAATTCCTCTGCCAAAAGGACTCCTTCCTTTGCGCCGCCCAGGGCATCGAAATTGAGATCGCTTTTACTAAGCGGCTGGGCGCCGGCCTCTTCGGCGGCGAGGGTTTCATCTTGCAGCGGCTCAAGGGCGACGGCCTGATGTTTGCCCACGCCGGCGGTACGCTCATCGAGAAGACGCTGGCCAAAGGCGAAGTGCTGCGCGTGGATACCGGCTGCCTGGTCGGCTTCCACCCCAGTGTGGACTACGATATCCAGTTCGTGGGCGGCTTCCGTAACGCGCTGTTTGGCGGCGAAGGCCTCTTTCTGACGAAGCTGGAGGGTCCTGGCAAGATCTACTTGCAAAGTCTGCCATTCTCACGGCTGGCGGACCGCATAGTGGCCGCCTCACGCGTCCACAGTTCCGGCGAAAAACGCGGCATCGCCGGCATCGGAGGCGACATTCTCGGTGATTTGATCAGCGGGCGATAAATATTTGCAGGTTGTAACTCCGACATGGGGCGTGCCGCATACATACGTGTGTCACATGGAAGAGTGAAGGCTATGAAGCGAATAATCTATTGGGTGCCGAGAATTTGTTCGTTCCTGTTTGTTGGTTTTCTCTCCCTCTTTGCCTTTGATGTTTTCGAAGGAAATCAGGGTTGGGCAATCGTTATCGCATTGTTTATGCATTTGTTGCCGGCACTCCTGTTACTTACAGCCGCCATTGTGGCACTAAAGTATGAACTGGTCGGTGCAATTGCATTCCTTGGTTTTGCCATCTTATTTATCTTGACGGTTGGACCCGGCAACGGGGAAGCTCTCGCCTTTATAGCCGGCCCGGCACTGTTGGTTGGATTGCTTTACTTAACGAGCTGGATCTGGCACAGGAGGTTGCCTAAAAGTTAGCTTCAACTTGCTTTCCTATGAACGCTCTGCGCGCTCTCAAAAATCGTGCTTTCGCCCTGATATGGACCGGCCAAACCATCTCCCGGCTGGGAGACAACCTCTATCGTATTGCCCTTGCATGGTGGGTGCTGGAAAAAACCGGATCTGCCGTTGCCATGGGCACTGTCCTGGTTTTCTCTCAAGTCCCAATGCTAGTGTTCCTGCTGATCGGCGGCGTTGTGGTAGACCGTCTTCCTCGCATCCGCGTCATGTTCGCCTCAGATATCCTCAGCGGGCTGGCGGTCACCTTTGTGGCCGTTTCTTCCTGGCTTGATATCCTCGAGCTATGGCACCTGTATCTCGCCAGCTTGATCTTCGGTTTTGTCGAAGCTTTCTTCTTTCCTGCTTATCAAGCCGTTATCCCAACTATCACACCTCAAGACCAACTAGTCAGCGCCAATTCTCTGAACGGGCTCAGCCAGCGGGTTACCGGGATCATTGGCCCAGCGTTAGGCGCCGGGCTGGTGGCTGCGGGCGGCACGTCCCTCGCATTCGGCTTGGATGCGCTTTCGTTCTTTATTTCGGCGGCGTTTGTGTTCCGCATCCTCCGGTCTAACGTCGAGAAACAAAATCAAATAAACGACAAAACCCGGGACAAGGCGCGATTGCCAATTGGCCAGGCAATAAAGCAAGGCCTCACGGACCTTCGCAAGGGATTCCAATTCGTTTTCACCGTGCCGTGGATTTGGATATCAATACTGCTCTTCGGCTTTATCAACATGACCGAAGCAGGTCCGCGAGCAGTGGCCCTGCCCTTCCTGATCAGTGACGACCTGGGCGCAAGCGTCGATCTCCTGGGTTGGCTTGGCTCAGCCACATCGCTGGGATTTGTCGTTGGCATGATCTGGCTGGGCCAATACGTTAGGCTGCACCGGCGTGGACTATTGGGCTATCTGGCAGTCATGATGCAGGGTGCGCTTCTGTTGCCATTTGCCTTCTTGTTGCCGATCCCCGTCTTGATAGCATCCATGTTTTTATTTGGGTTGGTCTCTTCAATCTTCGCCCTGATTTGGGCGAACACATTACAAGAGATGGTGCCAGGCCCTCTGCTCGGTCGCGTGTTTTCCATAGACGCACTGGGCTCTTTCGTGTTATTGCCGATCGGTTTCGCTTTGTCTGGCTGGCTAACTGAACTAGTCGGCGCACCCGCTGTTTTTCTTATGGGCGGGATCGGCACCATCCTGCTGACTGGGCTTGGCCTGCTTCATCCTGCGATCCGCCGACTGGATTGACCTGACTAACAAGCGGGCGTGCTGCGTCCTTCCCCATTCTGAGAGCAAGGACGGGTTCTTTGCACAAAAACGGTGCTACACTAATCCGCAGGAGTTGCCATGAAAACAATCGGTAACATTGTTGCAGCAATTCTTATCTTCTTCGGTGTTTTATTTATCTGGGGAGCCTTCACCCCGGAAACAGGAATCTCCTATCTGATCATTGGCGGCGTCACCGTCGCCATTGGCCTGGCGATTGCCTGGTACGTAAACCGCAAACCGCCGGCGGAGCAAAAGGTCACCTACGAACTGGAACTGACTGGCGACGTAAGCCTGGAGAATTTCCAGTGCAAGCAATGCGGCGGCTCGCTGAGCAGCAAGAATGTCAAGCTCATCGGCGGCGCCATGACGGTGGAATGTCCCTATTGCGGCGCGGTTTACCAGCTGGAAGAAAAACCCAAGTGGTGAGGCTTCCCATTGTCGGTTGAGGTGGAATGAAAAAACGCGCATTCCTGATCCTTAGTCTTGCAGTCCTGCTCCTAATCCCCTTTAGTGTTGCTTATGCGCAGACCTACTTGTTCAGCATGCCATTCGAACGAGTGGATCTCTACTGGGAGACCAACGGCACGCTGACCATCGATTACGAGATCGTTTTTCGCAACCAGGGCGATCCGCTCGACGTGGTCGATCTCGGCTTGCCTAATGATAATTACAACGTCGCTAACATCACCGCCACCATCGACGGAAGACCGGTGGATTACATTGACAGAAATTCCCCTTACATTGATATCGGTCCTGCGATTTATTTCAGGTCCAATGCCATCCGAGCCGGGGACACCGGCACCTTCCGGGCTCGCATCACTGGCATCACAGAAGTTCTCTACACTGACAACGAGGATGAGACCTACGCCAGCGCGCTGTTCATCCCTAATTATTTCGGCAGTGAGTTCGTAACTGGCTCCTCAGACATCACCGTCGTCTACCACCTGCCGCCGGGAGTCCAACCTGCCGAGCCCAAATGGCACACCGCCGGGCACTCTAGCTTCCCGGAGACTCCGGAAACCGGGTTCGATAGCGATGGACGCATCACCTATACCTGGCGCAACACCTCCGCCAGCCCATCCAGCGAATACCTATTCGGCGCGTCTTTCCCCAAGCGTTACGTAACCATAACCGAATTCCAGGAGCAAAGCGCCTGGGATCGCCTGTGGGAAAGCATCGGCCTGACCGCAGAAGCCGCCATCCCGCTGCTTTTCTGCTGTTGCTTTGCGCTTTTCATCGTTGCCATCGTCTGGATCGGCGTGGTTAGCGATCGCAAACGCCGCATGCAGTATCTGCCGCCCAAGATCGCTATCGAAGGCCACGGCGTCAAGCGCGGCCTGACGGCGCCGGAGGCCGCCATCCTGCTCGAGCAGCCCATGGACAAGATCCTGACCATGATCCTGTTCTCAACGATCAAGAAAGGCGCCGCCCAGGTTGCCAGTCCTGACCCGTTGGAGATCACAGTCAAATCCCCCGCGCCCAAAGATTTGTACGAATATGAAAGCCAATTCCTCGCCGCCTTTAAAGAAGGGGACAAGGCTGGTCGTCGCCGCAGTTTGCAAAAACTGATGGTTGACCTGGTGAAAGGCGTGGCCAACAAGATGCGCGGCTTCAGCAAGCGCGAGACGGTGGACTATTACAAGAAGATCAGCGAAGAGGCCTGGCAGCAAGTGGAAGCCGCCGGCACCCCCAAAGTGCAAAGCAAACTCTACGATGAGAATCTCGAGTGGACCATGCTCGATCCCAACTACGACCGGCGCACCACCACTGTTTTCACCGGCCACCCCGTTTACGTGCCGATGTGGTGGGGACGTTACGCCGGCGCTGCCGGCGCTGGTCGCTCGGTGATCAGCGCGCCCACCCGCTCCACAGGCGGCGGACGCGTTTCGTTGCCCACCCTGCCGGGCGCGGCCTTCGCTGCGTCGGTGGTTGGCGGCGTGCAAAACTTTTCCAAGAGCGTGACCGGCAACGTGGCCGACTTCACCGGCGGCGTCACCAAGGTCACCAATCCCCCACCGCCGCCTACTCGCAGCAGCGGTGGCGGCTTTAGCGGCGGAGGTTCATCGTGCGCCTGCGCCTGCGCCGGCTGCGCCTGTGCTTGCGCCGGAGGAGGCCGCTAATGATCAGTCTTATTCGTCTTTGCGAGGAGCACGCCAAGGCAAAGCCTTGGCAGCGGACGAAGCAATCTCCTAGATTGGCAGCAGGAATCTTCCAATGACCACACTCCTGGAACG
>CAYJMC010000016.1:0-19317 GCA_964371335.1 uncultured Anaerolineaceae bacterium | reverse complement strand
AAGCAATCTCCTAGATTGGCAGCAGGAATCTTCCAATGACCACACTCCTGGAACGTATTGGTCTGCGCGGTGGCGAACGCGCCCAGCCGCTGGAACCAGGTTTCTATTCCTACACCGCGCCGCCCAGCCACCCATTCAACTATCGCTTGCACCTGCGCGTCGAAGCAGACGGCAACGGGCTGCTGGTGGTGAACGCGGCCACCGTGCTGCATCTCAACCAAACCGCCACTGAATACGCGTATCATTTCGTTCACCTCACTCCGCCCGATCAAGTTGCAGCTAAAGTCAGCAAGCGATATCGGGTGAGCAAATCGCGCGCCTCAGCTGATTACGCCGATTTTGCCAAAAAGATCCAGGCGCTTATCGAAACCCCGGACCTGGACCCGGTTACCTATCTCGATTTCGATCGCACCAAGCCATTCACCGAAAAACTCAGCGCGCCTTATCGCCTGGATTGCGCGCTCACTTACAACCTGCCCAAAGGTTCGCCGCGCGGCGCCACGCCGCACAAGCGCGTCACCAAAGAACTGACTACTGAGGAATGGAAGCAGGTCATCGAAAAAGCGCATTCGGCCGGCATTCCGCACATCATCTTTACCGGCGGCGAGCCGACCCTGCGCCCTGACCTCGCCGAGCTGCTGATGTATGCCGAGGATTTCGGCCTGGTTACTGGCGTGATCACGGATGGCATCAAGCTGGGCGACACGCGCTATCTCAAGACCCTACTCGACGCGGGGCTGGACCATGCCATGATCGTCCTGCAGCCCACCAAGGAGCAAACCTGGGATTCGCTGGCCAGTTTTGCCTATTGGCGCGAAGTGCTGAACGACGACATCTTTATCGCCGCGCATCTAACGCTCACTAAACAGAACGCCAAGCAGATCAACGCGCTGATCGACCGCATCGCTGAAAGCGGCGTGCGCGCCCTCTCGCTGAGCGCCGCAGATGCCGTCCTCGAAGACAAGCTGCAGGTCGCCCGTGACCATGCCGCCCTGCGCAACCTACCGCTAGTCTGGGACCTACCAGTGCCCTACACTGCGCTCAACCCAGTCAGCCTCGAGCTCAAGGCGACTCGCAAACGCAAGCAACCCGAGGGCGCCGGCAAAGCCTGGGTGTACGTCGAGCCAGATGGCGACGTTCTGCCGGGGCAAGGGATCAACAACGTGCTGGGAAATATTCTGAAAGATGAGTGGGGGAAGATTTGGAAGAAGACTGAGAAGCGGAAATGATTCTAAGAGGCAGAAATTAGACTGCCGCCAAGGGAGGCTCAAAGGCAAATGCAACCCATCGATAAAAAATCGTTTCCAAACATAAGCGCCAAAGTTTGGCAGGCCTTAGGAGCCTGGTGCTTGTTTATCTTGCTCGCCATCTTGGTAAATAGGGTCTTTCCCATTATCTTTCGGCTGGACACCTATACTTGGACTTATTCAGCTGCAAAATCAATTTTGTTTCGGTTTTTTATTTACGGCGGCGTATTTCTCCTTTTGCCCCTTTTATTGGAAAAAGGTTGGCAAACTATTCTTCGGCTCGAATTTTTGCTTCCTCTTGTCGTTGCAATGATTGGGATATCACTAAGCGGCTTTATTTCCCCTTTTGCTGCAGTAACCGGAGTTTTGATCTTCGCATATTTGCATTGGCGGGTTGACCTTTCATCTTTTGGCATTCGGTCATATAGTTGGAAAGGTGACCTGGCCGCCGTTCTCCTCATAGGTTGCTTGGGGGTGGTCCAAGTACTTCTTCGCCCCGTCCAGCATCCATTCGATTTCCCCGAGGCTGTATCCGCCGGATTAAACCGTTGGTTTGCCAATCCTGCATCAACAGTTGAGGTCTTTTTCTATTTCGGGTTTTTGACCGAAAGACTTTCAGTCAAATTTGGCAAACTAACACCATTGTTAATTGGCGCGATGTATACAATTCACGAGATGACAAACCCCGAATATTGGTACAAGGGACTCAATTTCATGCTCGTGTTTATTGGTATAGCAATATTTGCACAAGTTTACCTTTGGAGGCGATCCATAGTTGTTCTGTGGCTAGGTGATGGCTTACAACGACTCATTACAGGGGCTTTTTAGCCCAATCACCCGTAAAAAGTCGCCCGCGCCACATCGTTCATCAGTGTCGCCATCACGCGTGCGTTTCATGGCGTAGGGTTTTTATTTTAATAACTGTTTCTAAAATCTACCTCTCACCGCCGCCCACACCGCGATCACCAACATCAGCCCGCCTACACTAAATAGGCACCATGTCCCTATCGTAAATATCGTCGCGCCCTTGGCCATCTCCGCGCTTAGCTGCGCCGATGTGCCGCCGTATAATTCGCGGACGGCAATCTCGTTCTCGCCCGCTTTGGTGCCAAGCGCGGTCACCTGGTCGCCGTTTTCCAGAGTAAATGTTCGCACCGATCCTTCCGCCAGCCGTTGCTCCTGGTAAGGATATGTATCCGCGAACCCGGTGCGGGCAACCGCATCCAGCACTTCGTGCCGCTCGCCGCGTAGGTTCACCGGCCCGGAATCCGTGGTGAGCAGCACGCTGCCGCCATCGATTGCCAAAATCAACAAGGGAACTTGTCTTTCGATCTCCCGCCAATCCCAATCGCTCTCATTGCCCGTGGTAGTGACCTCCAGCCGCTCGCGCACTAAAACGACAGCTTCACCTTCAATAATAGGATTGCCGGTCAGTTCGCCTTGCACCACCACATCATTTCCAACCGGAATCGCTTCGAATGCCGACTTATTACCAGCCGACGAGGCTTGCGATACCACGAAATCTTTGGCGATCTGTGGCAGTACGATGAACATGAACAGCAATCCGATGAAGATAAAGCCCAGCCCAACGATCAGCGCATCGCGCCCCCGAGATGGCCTGCGTTTGAAACTACCTTGAGGACGTTTGGCGGATTTCATCTTGCCTCCGGCGAATATTGGTTTGTACAGAATACAAAATTACAGGGAACTTGGCAATAGCCCTCTGACCGCTCCAACTCGATCTCCCGTTTCCTCCTATCCTTTCTTCCTTAGCCGATCCAGATAATCCTGGCTTTCATTCACCTGCAACCGCACCCACAAAGGGTTGTGGTCGGAAAGCTGGTATGTGCGCCAATCTTCATAGTATTTTTCGAAATCGCCTTGATACTCTGAGCTGTTTAGATTACTTGATTGCGCCATGGCATCTTTATAATCATTTACCTGGTTTTTGCGAAACGCGCTCAAGAACAGCCGAAATACGCCCGCGTTACGCTTTAGCGGGTCCTCAGATTGGCTATCGACAAACTCAATGACTTGTTCTTTGGTCTTGAACGCAATCTGATCGTAATACTTGGTTTCATCGATATTCGTCTTCTGCTGCAAGGCCTTGGGGACCACAAAGCCATTGTCCAGCAAAGCCTTCATGGTCTTATGCTCGGGATGAACGACATTGAAGTCTCCCAGGAGGATCAGGGCCGTATCTTCATCCCGCAAGCCAATATTGGCGCGTTGGCTGAGGAACTTGGCCACCGACTCAATTTCCTCGACGCGTTCTTTTAGAGCATCTCCCGATTCGGCCCCGTAATAGATGTGGACCGTGCAGAGGTTAAAGCGGAACCAGCCTGCCTGGAATGACACAATGAAAGGAGTTCGCCGGAACTGTTTACCGGCAATCTTTTTGCTTTCGCTTTCTTCCAATGTCACCTTTGAAATCAGGAGTGGAGCGGGCAGGACGATCTCGCCGGCAATATTACGAAAGAGAACTTTTCTGCGGTCATAGAGGAAGGTCATTCGCTCCCCGTTTCCGCCTGCAAGCGGGTCCGAAATGTCGGTAGCGATGAAGCTCCAGTTCGGCCCAAGGATGTTCATCACGGTTTGCAGTTCGTTCAGGCGATTCACTTCCTGCATGGCCACCAAATCAAAACGGGAAATGATCTCCGCGATATAGAACAGCGACTCGGTCAGGCGGTCCCCATATCCGCGCCGGTTTTCCTTGTCGAAATCACGAACATTCCATGTGGCAAGCAACAAGGTGTTTTCTACATCCTTAGCGGGAATATTGCCATCCAGTTGGTCACGCAACGAAATGAGCTTATCAATGACTTTGTTTCGTGAAGGTTTATCTTTGATTAGATACTTGAGTTGGCTGTAGTAAGGCATGTAGTCCTCCTCTAGTTCACAGCCAGAATACCTAGATTCAACTTAACGATCTATGAACAAATCTCAGCCATAAAACGTGGCCCGTGCGATCTCGTTCATCAGCGTCGCCGTCACCGCGTCCGTTTCGCGGCCCAGGGTCAACTCAACGTCTTTCTCATCCACCGCGCTCTTCATAGCGACCATCACTTCGACCGCCCAGGCGGCGAAGCTGCGGCCGGCGGGCAGGATGCCTGCCTGATCCCGTAACCAGATCGGCACATAGCTGTAATCCGGCTGGTCCAGCACGTTCTCAAAAGCATCGCCCAATAGCACCATGCCAAAATTGCGATCGAAGACTTTTTGCCGCTCAAAAGTCAGCCGGCCATCGCTGCGCGCCTCACGCGGGGCACGGTCGATGATCAATCGATAATAAGCACGCGTCTCTTCGAGATTGAAGCCGCCCACCCTGCCAGCTATATAACGCACCAGCGGCGGCACCGCGACGCCGAAATCGAGGTCAGACGAGGGCCTGCCCGGATTGGCTTCGATCATTTCGAGAAAGGGTTCTTCATATTTGTGCAGCGCGGCGTTGATGGATTGTGCCGCCTTGCGCCGCTGCTCGCCGCGCGCCTGTGCACTGAGGCCGCTGCCGTGGGTGCGAAATGCTTCCACCACCTCGACAACCAGCGGGCTGGCGCTCACCTGGCGCAGGAAACGTTTGCGCAGCATTTCGAAGATCACCAGTGTCAACGTAACATTGAGCGGCTTGCCCAATACCACGGCTGCTTCAGGCGCCGTCAGACCTCGCTTGATGCCGCCGCCCTCGATGCGCGCTATCGCTGGCTGGTAAGGTTCGCTCGAGCGGGCACGCCGGCGCACAAACAGGAAAGCCAGCAAGATAAATAGGAGTGTGCCGGTTACGAGGCTGATGATTATTAGCTCGGGGTCCATTAAAAACGGCGGATCACGCTCGGATCATGGTTAGCAGCATTTTGATGGAAGTGTTCGCCCGCAAAGCATGGGGTACGTTGGCTGGCAGCAGGATGATCTGGCCTGCGCTCACCGCATGTTCCTCAGTTCCGATGCGGATTCCAGCTTCGCCTTCCAACATGTGGACCAGTGCATCGTAAGGCGCGGTGTGTTCGCTTAGACCCTCGCCGGCATCGAACGCGAATAAGGTTACCGTGCCGGCCGGCTTGTTTATCAAAGCTCGGCTAACTACTGCGTTGGGTTGGGTCGCAATTAAGCCTGTCAATTCGCTAGCAGTTTTCGATAGATCCAAAGTTTGCTCGCTCATGGTCTTCTCCTTCATAGAACAACAGGAGTAACGCCGAATTTTCGCCGATGCCTGCGTAGGTGACCTTGTTTTTTCTAGAAAGCACAGGAATTGTAGAACGATTCTACTATCTTAGGAATTCTTCACTCGACAATTTCACAGGGTTGTAAGCAATATTCTCGAATATTGTCTAAATCAACTTGATCCCGAATTATGTGATCGTAATAATTTCGCTGCCATACCTTTAGGTTCTCATCATGTAGATCCTCTCTTATTCTTCTGGTTGTGGTCGCCTGATATGCAGCAATCAGGGATCCAAGTGACCTCGGATTTTGCCATAGGGGCGCGTCCCGAGCGAGCCGCCATGGCGGCGACAAGGGACCGTGCGCCCTACGACATTTTCGTGGTGTTTTTCGAAGATGATCTACTGAATTATCGCACTTCTACTACAATTAATCTCTAATCTCCTCCAATACCCAATAACAAATAACCAGTTTTTTACTTTATCTCTTCTAATCCGATCACTGCCATATTCCCGCTGGATCGAACTTTGCTACGGGTAGTGCTCGGGGTTGGGATGAATCCTCCCGTGGGAATGTATCCTGCCGTCGGCGCGAAACTCCTCACCTCATGCGCCGCGCCGCCGGTGCCGCAGCTTCCGCTGCACCCGGAGCAGCCGCCACCGCCGCTGCCTGAAACACGCACGCCGTCACGGGCCTCACGCTCGATGCGGCAGCCACCGCCGCATAGCGGCAGGTCGGGGCAGGTCCAGCACTTTTCCGGCAGCCCGTAGCCCTTGGGGTCCTGCTCGCGGTAGCGGAACGACCGGAACAGCTCGCCATCCCAGATCTGCTCCCAGGGATCGCGCAGAATGTTGCCTGCGGAAACGTAATAAGACTGGCAAGGCAGCACGTCGCCGTTGGGCTCGATACAAAGCGAATACTCGCCGGCATTGCAGCGCTTGGCGCCGATCTCCAACTCTACCGGCGACATGCGGCAGTATTCGGTGGGCGTGTACCACAAGAAGCGCATACCCAGCTCGTTGGCCTTATCCCGTACCCGCACAAGCAATGCGGGCATCTCTTTCTCATCGATTGCCGCGCCTGTTGAAAATCCTCCGCCAGAATAAATCATTCCATTCATGGCAAAGGTGCGGATGCCCAAGGAATAAATGAATTCGATAATCTCTTCGACGTGGTCCATATTGGTGCGCATCAATGTCGTATTGGTAATGACATGCACGCGGCTGGCCACCGCGTTTTCGATGCCTTGCACCGTTTGCTGCCAGGAGCGCGCCCCCATCATGGCGTCGTGCACCTCGGCGCGGCTCGACCCCAAGGTGATCTGCACGTGGTTGAGTCCAGCCTCACCCAGTTCTTCCATATAGGGCTTATGCGCAAGGTGACGGCCGTTGGTGTTCAAACCCACCACCATGCCCAGCTCATCAGCGTATTTGATAACCTTCGGAAGATCGGGATGCAAGGTGGCTTCGCCACCGGTGAGGATCAGGTGCGGCACACCGAGTTCTCCCAAGCGATCCAGCACCGCGAACCAGTCGTTGAGCGGCAACGAGGGCATCTGTAAATGATCGACCTCGTTGTAGCAGTGCGGGCACTCGTTGTTGCAACCGTAAGTCAAGGCGATATCCACTTTGTACGGCGCGTTGACATCGATGCTGAACATCGGTGACATTTCCATCGTGTCGCCGAGTTCGCAAGTCGGGCAGTCACCGGTGGGATGCCGGAAACCATCCGCCATCTTGTAGATCTGGTCCAGCTCGCGTTCGATCTGGTCCACGCTGGCATCAGGATGCCAAGCGGCCAGCCGCGCCCTCGCTTCGTGCTGCGAAACTCCGTCGAGCGCCATTTTGGCCATCAGCACTGCGGTCTGATTCAGGTGCACCACGTCGGTGACATCCACGAACAGCACGCCCTCGCCACTGGGTTCGACGCGCAAATGGATGCGCATCCTGCGTCCGTTGGGCAATTCAATATCCCAGAAGTGCAATCCGCGGCGCGGTTGTTCGATGGGTTTAAAAGTGGCCAGGAAACCAGCGGCGAACTTGCTCACAGCATTCGGGCGAACGGCGAGAGCCATATATAAGGACAGTATACTGTGAAAGAACTTGGCTTAGTGTTTAACGTTGAAGGTCTAATGTTTAACGTTAAACTTTCAACATTAACCCTTCAACCGAATTTCTCCACGAACGCTACACCCAGCAGGCAGGCTGGACCTCGCATCTGCGCCGCCACGTTTTCGTCCGCGCCGGGATGCCCAATGCTCGGCGCGTGCTGGAGATCGGCTGCGGCACCGGCGCCATCTTGAGCAAGATTCTCAGAAAGCAACCGAAGCTTATGGGGCTGGACATCGATTGGGCGTCATTGAAGGTTGCACAGCAAAACAATCCGGCTATAGCCTTTACTAATGGCGACGCTCAACATCTTCCATATCTCGATGCCTCTTTGGATATCGCTTTCTTCCACTTCGTTCTCCTCTGGCTGGCAGACCCTGTCCGCGCCCTGGCAGAAGCCCGCCGGGTCACGCGTTTCGGCGGCGCGGTCATTGCTTTTGCAGAACCGGATTACAGCCAGCGGAAAACCAAATCTCCAGCTCTGGTGAAAGCCAACCAACTTCAGGCCAAAAGCCTGCAAAACCAGGGCGCTGATCCATTTTTAGGTAGCCGGCTGGGCGAACTTTTCACAGCCGCCGGCATTCAACCATCTGAATTCGGTCAAATCGACCCGCTGCCTGAAATGTTGGCTGGCCATGACCTGGATTTGGAACTCCAAGTTTTGAAATCAGACCTCGAAAGCAGCCTTCCCCCTTCCGAATTGGATGCCCTGATTTCCGAACTTCATGAAACGGGCAGTCTTGCTACATTTCAGGTTCCGACCTTCTATTGCTGGGGATGGGTCATTTGACCCTAATCTCGGGGAACATGAAACCTATAATGAATTGAAACGTAATTAACTGGGAAAGGAGTTGGTATGTCCCGTGACAATCTATTTTGGGGTTTATTGCTACTCATCGCAGGCGCCATTCTTCTCGGAAACAATCTAGGTTATTTTTCCTTCGATGCCCGGCTTCTATGGCCTTTGTTCATCATTCTCCTGGGCGTTTATATCCTGCTCGGTCAAGGCTACTATCCAAGTCGCAGCGTGGAAGGCCAGGATATATCGCTGCCTCTGGATGGCGCCACCGAAGCGATTGTCCATATCGAGCACGGCGCGGGCAGGCTGCGCATTTCGGGCGCTGCCCAGAAGGATCAACTGCTCAGCGGACGTTTTCACAACATGGCGCACAGTGTGGACAAATCGGGCAAACGCCTCAACGCTCGACTGCGCAGCACTCTCACCGGAGGCATGTTTTGGATCTTCCCCTGGAACTGGGGGCATCGCGGCCACGAATGGAATTTTGCCCTCAATTCGGAGATCCCATTAACCCTGGATATCGACACCGGCGCAAGCGACAACCAGCTGGACCTTAGCGAAATCAAGCTGGATAAACTCGATCTGGATACAGGCGCCAGCTCGACTTCCATCCTCCTGCCCAAAAAAGGCGGTCACAGTCGCGTGGAGATTTCCTGCGGCGCGGCCTCGGTGAACATCGAGATACCTTCAGGCGTCGCGGCCGACATCCGTTCGGAGTCGGGTTTGGCTGATATCTCCATCGATGAGCAGCGCTTTCCGCGTTCGGGAAAGCACTACATCTCCCCCGATTACGATACGGCGGCGAACAAAATCGACCTGCGTCTGGAAACCGGCGTCAGTTCGGTGAAAATTAGGTGAGCATGGGAGATGCGAACCGTATTGCGAGGAGGCATTTTGCCAGAGCCTGCCCTGAGCGAAGCGAACGGGAAGCAATCTCATGAATAGGAGATTTCTATGAGCAAGAATTTCAACACCGTGTTTGGCATTCTGCTGATCCTGGCGGGTTCACTGCTTGCCCTGCAGCAGTTCGGCTACCTTGGGGGAAACTTCAGCGACGCCCTTTTCACAGGCCTCTGGGCGCTGGGCGCCATCTACTTTGGCAACATGTATCTGCGCGACCGGGCCCAGTGGTGGTTCGCGCTCATTGCCTTGATCCTTGCGGGCATGACGGTGACGAACCTGCTGGATTTGTTCGTGCCCCCGCTGGGTGAAATCATCGGCGGCGGATTATTCCTGGGCGCCATAGGCGCCGGCTTCCTGGTGGCCTACGCGCGCCAGCGCAGCAACTGGTGGGCCATCATCCCGGCGGGTGTCTTGTTCACCTTGGCGATCATCTCCGTGGTGGACGATTTGCCTGGAACCCCGTTGCCATTCGATTCCGGCGCTTTGCTCTTCTTCGGCATCGGGCTCACCTTCCTGGCGCTCTCGTTTCTCAACGTAGAAGGCCAGCGTATGTCCTGGGCGCTGATTCCGGCCGTAGTCTTGGTTGCCTTCGGTTTATTCGTAGGCTTTGGGCAAGCTGCATCTTGGAATTACATCTGGCCGAGCCTGATCATCCTGTTCGGCGCGTATTTCCTGATTTCATCTTTACGCAAATCATAAATAACTAAGGAGAAGAAATGACTACGGAAACAAAAACAAACGAAGAGGGTAATTGGAGGACTAAAGTGATCTACAAACGAAATGCCTCAGAAGCCGTCTATGGCCTCGGGTTACTCGGCGCTTGGTTCTATTACATTACGACTGCGCCTGACTTTTGGGCAGGCGCTCTGGGCATCCTGAAAGGGATCTTTTGGCCGACCTTGATGGTTATCGAGCTTATGAAGTTCTTGAGCATGTAAATTGCAAAAAGAGCCGGGAATTCCCGGCTCTTTTTACTCGGCGCTCAGCGATTCGGCGATCTGTACCAATTCACCCACGGGCAGATCTGCTTCGATCCGATAAGTGATCCCATCCGCTTCCCAGACCAGCGCGGCGGCGTGGACCAAAACTCCGTAATCCAGCGTGCCATCCACCTGCAAATAATGGGCGCCACGTAGGTAAGCCGCAGGATGTCCATTGACAGACCTCGCTTGAATTTCTTCAACCGGACCTTTGGTGAGCGAGATGCCGGGACCGATTATGTAAATGGCGATTTCCACCTTGGTGGCATCCTCATTATCCATCCAAGTCAAAATTATGAAGTTCTTGCCTCGTTCGACACTTTGCACGTACACATGATCAGGTTCCGATAGATCACTGGGATAGGTTGGCAAAGGGATGGGGAAGTCAACCATATCTCGGGCGCCAATCAAAGTAGTCTCGCCCATCAAATCAGATGCAGAGATCAAATTTTCAAGCGGATCGAATTCATTTCGCGCCTCGGGTTTCTCCTCCGTCTGGCTCTCCGGCGCCACTTCAATTTGAACGGCGCCGATTCGCAGGAATTCAAGCAGTACCGCCCTCACCTTTGGGACGGCGAGCAACGCGGTAAGGGTAACAACCACCACGGCAATCGCATACGCCCAACGAGGAGTCGGTCTGCAAACGGAACCTCTCCTGCGGACAGACATGTCGGCCAGATCGGGTGTGGGAGGATAAGTAAACGATCGCGCGGCATCCAAAACGCGACCTTCGAATTGTCCAAGGTTTTGTGGACCAATCGTTGCCATTCCTCCCAAAGAGATGGAAATTGTTCGCGAATAACTTGGCGCAATTTCTCCAATGCCCGGTGCGTTTGAGATTTCACAGTCCCTTCTGGCAACTTCAAGGTTTGCGCCGTCTCGTCCAGAGACAACTCCAAAAAATATCGCAGATACAAGATCGTTCGCATTTTGACAGGAAGGACCTTTACTGCCTGCCATAACTGCCGGCTTTCAGCTATTTTCTCATCGTAGGTCTGAGGCTCACCTACCACCGTAGTTTCCCGCTGCTCTGACCGTTGCAGAGCTGCCCAATAGCGGCCCGCTGATCGCCTGCGGTTGATCGCCAGATTGGTGACAATGCGCAGCAGCCAGGGTCTGAGCGGCCTGCTGGTATCGAAGCGACCCAAGCTGCGATAGGCTCGAATGAAGCATTCCTGGGCGGCATCTTCGGCTTCGGCTGAATCGCCAAGATGCAAGTACGCCAATCGAAAAACGGCGCCCTGATGGAGGCGAACAAGCTCCGCCCAAGCCGCGTCATCGCCGCCGCGGGCCTGCAGAATCAGTTCCGCTTCAGTCAATACCTCTCCGGAGAGGACTATTCACGTATAGTACACCGCTGGCCCGCTGTATGTTCCGCGAATTAATTATGCTATGATGCCGGGTTGTTAATGACGTCTTTCACAAGAAACTTTCGGAGACTTTATGAGCATAAAAAGCACAACTCATAGCCCTGCAGTCCACCCGCTGCCGCTTTTCACCCGCTGGAAAATGGCTATCGATGGCTGCAATGTTCCCCAAATCGAACTAGCCGATGGCGTCACCCGCTGGCTGGTGATCTCCCGTTCTTGCGTGTTCTCCATGTCGCTGACTTCGGGTCTGCTAGGCCTGATGATCGCTGCAGAGCAGGCTGCCCGCCGCCAGGGAACGGTGAACTGGCTCCTCGGCCTGCTGGCGGTACTAGGCGTGGTGATTGCACATGCCTCCAACAATATCATCAACGACTATCTGGACGTGCGTCAGGGTGTGGATACCGAAGACTATCCCCGCGCTCAATACAGCCCCCACCCCCTGCTGGGAGGCTTGACCACGCCGCGCGGTCTTCTTACTGCTGCGCTCATACTGAATGCTATCGACCTTGCCATCATGTTTTATCTTTTCACCCAGCGCGGCGTCGCAGTGATTGTTTTCGCGGTTGCTGGTTTCTTGCTTAGCTTGTTCTACACTAGCTTGCTGAAACGGGCCGGGCTCGGCGAGCTGACCGCGCTGATCGTTTGGGGCCCATTGATGATCGGAGGCACGGCCTTCGTCGCCCTCGGAACACCGCTGACCCCCGCCATCTGGGCGCTGACCCTGCCCTACGGATTGATTGTGGCTTCTGTGCTGGTCGGCAAGCATATCGATAAGATAGAGGCCGACAAGAAAGTCGGCGTCCGGTCGGTGCCTGTTCTGCTGGGTGAACAACGGGCGCGCGCCTTGAACAAAGTCACTTTCGTGCTCTTCTATATCCTGATCGTGGCACTTGTGTTGCTGGGATACACCGGCGCCGGGGTGCTGCTAACATTCTTTGCCATCGGACGCCTGCGCACCACCTGGAAGATGTACTCGGAGCCCAAACCCAAGAAGGCTCCCGAAGGCTGGACCGTTTGGCCCCTGTGGTACGTCGGCTGGGCTATGCACTTCAATCGCCAGGCCGGCGAATTCTTTACCATCGGCTTGTTATTAAACATAGTGGTGCCCTATCTGATCCGCCTGGTAAGTTAATTAGTCGCAGTTCCCGAACAAAACAGCCCAAAGTTTCGACTTCGGGCTGTTTTGTTGAATGGGTGGAGTAAACTTCTGGCATGACATCCCTTAAGGAGTTCCGTCAACAGAAAGATCAGTTCTTCTCCTCGGACTCAAATGGCCCGCTGACACCCGAACAACAAGCGCACTTCGGCGGATTGAACTATTTTCCCGAGAACCCTGATCTCCAGTTTGAAATCGGCATTACTCCTTTTCCCGATTTTGAAAAAGTTGAGTTGCCAACATCCACCGGGGACGTTAAGACCTACACACGATACAGTCGATTTTCGTTCAAAGTAGAAGGCAAAGAAGCGCAGCTTACTTTGTTCAGCAGCCCGAACGGTTACTTCCTGCCGTTCGTTGATTCGCTCGCTGGATCGGAGACGTACGGCGCAGGACGCTACCTGGATCCTGAACAATTACCCAATGGAAAATTCCTGATCGATTTCAACTTAGCTTATAACCCCTATTGCGCGTACAACGAGTTTTGGAATTGTCCGATCCCTCCAGCCGAGAATCGGCTCGATGTTCCAATCCGCGCCGGCGAGAAAAATTTCGACGTCCACTAAATCATCGCATATCCTTGTCGTTGGCGGTGGCGGTGGCGTCTTTGGGGTGAACACGGCGCTCGAACCTCAACTCCGACGGATGTCCTCGAAGGCAAGCCGAACGCCTATGCGCACCGTTTCAAATGGCGGGCTCGCGGCGAACTGAAAGCGGAAGAAGCACGCTGTCCAAGAAGGGATTGGAAAATAAGTCGCATCCCCAGAAGTCATCGCCCACACTTTACCCAATTCAACTAGCCAAGCCTCTTTGTCATTTCGACGAAGCCGAAGGCTGAGGAGAAATCCCTTTTGGATGCTGCATTCTAAAGAAATCGGATTCTGCATCCAGTTACCGTTCCCAAAGGGATTCCTCTTCGGGCAGTGCCGTTAAAACATGTCCCGAGCGAGCCGCTCCGCGGCGACAAGGGAGCGGCACTAAGCGCCCTCATCGGAATGACAGTGTAATTCTTCCGTCCGTGAACCATTCCTTGCTCAAGTCCACCCAGCCTGGATTACTTTCCGCGAATATGCTATCTTCTTCTCCCTCCTCTCATGTCGTAATTAGATTTTGGTTGCTCCCATTTGATTGTATTTTCCCTCCCTCATTCGATAGAAAGGCCGCGGCTTTCGCCGCGGCCTGTTTTGCTTTTATTCTCCTGACAAGTATTTCTCCAGGTTCGCTTTGGTTACCCGATATTCGTCGCCCACCTTCTTGGCTTTCAATTCCTTGGCTTCGATCGCAGCCAGGATGTTTTTCTCCGGAACTTTGAGCACCCCAGCCGCCTCAGCGGTGGTCATGATCTCCGGCATCTCTTGAACCGCTTTTACAGCGGTAGCCCCTTTGAGCGCCTCGCCCATCACTTGGCCAATGCCCAATCCGGCGCCAATGCCTGCGGTAAGCCCTGCGCCACCCGTGGGGTTGGCGGCGGCTTCTCGCATCGCGTCAGCCGCTTGCAGCTGGGTGTACGCCTGCGTATCGAGCAGGCCCATTTCACGTAATGCCTCGGCTGTGGTGCGAGACGGCGTGAGGTTGGCGATCACAAAGCCTTTGAGCACCAGGCCGCGCGCTTCGAAGTCATCATTTGCCTTGGCGCGTACTGCGGCGCTGATCTCCTCCTGATTGCCGATGATGTCTTGCACGGTGGTGTATTTGCCCTTCATCTCTCCGAGAAAGTCGGAGAAGCTACGCAGCAAACGAGAACGCAAATCGTTCTCAATATCTCCCGTGTCATATACACCTTGCTGGCCGACGACCTGGGTGACAAATTGTTGTGGATCCTCCACTTTATAGGCATAGGTGCCGAAGCCCTGCAGCAGCAGCCAGCCCAAACCGATGCCGGGGGTCTGCATGACGATAGGTTGAGGAGTGCCCCATTTGCGATCGAGGAACTCGCGTCGAGACACGAAATAGACCTCGGCGGTGAAGGGGCTGCGGCCGTTGAACGCTACGCCAAGCAGATTTACCAGCAGGGGGATGTTGGCGGTGGCAATGGTGTGGCGGCCGGGCTTGAACACGTCCAGCGCCTTACCATCGCGGAAGAAAACCGCGCTCTGAGATTCGCGCACGATCACCTGGGAGCCGAGGCGGAAATCTCCCGCGCCGCTCTCTGGGAAGCGATGCACGATCTCTTCCTTCATCTCATCTGGATATTCGATTACGTCAAAAATTCGAGCCATGTTCTCCTCCTAAGGAGTAATGGATAGTGTCGGGTTATGCTGCCGGAGCAGCCTGGTCCAATTCCATGATGACTTCGCTGCGTTTTTCATAGGTGGAAACCAGCTCGCGGCTGAGAGTCACCACGTTGCTGATCGCGGCGGGCATACCGTCGGTATCCTTGGATGCGACAACGTTGTCGACGCCGCGCGAAAGCTCGTCGGCCTTGTCCACCAGAGCCAGGTCGAATTCGTAGAGCTTGACCAGCTCTTCTTTGTTGATCTTGACCGCATCGAAGAAGCCGGCGTAGCCGTAGCTGGCCGTGGTTACTTTGTCGATGAAGGTGCGGATCTTGGTGGCAACGCCTTCCAGATCGTCCAGGTATTTCATTTCGCCCGCAGAGGCCATGTCTTTCTGGACATTGGTAACCTGGGTCCAAACCTGGTCAAACTTTGCGGCGATGGATTCGCGCAGCAGTTTATCTGCGGCGCGGCGGTTTTCTCGATCCACGTAGCCGCTGAAACCGGGGATCTTGCCTGCCAGCTTGCTGAGCAGGTCGGATTCGCTTTGAACTTTTCCTAAGAAATCAGACATGCTTACTCCTCACTAAGGTCGTGCAAGGCGCACTCGAAAACGATTATACATGGAAAGATGTATGAAATATGTAATAACCATTTAGGCTGGGGTCGCAGCCCTAATTGGTCTAGAAAAGCTTCTTTCAGGCCGTGTTAGTTAATACTAAGCGGCTTGCACACCTGCGCCCAGTTGGTGCTGCGTTCATTCAATTTTGTCCCTCTTCGCCAAGTTGTGTCTAGCGCATAACAATTGCACGTTATCGGCCCTCAATGACGTTCCACCAAGAGAATAAGGGATGATGTGATCGAAGTGCAGCTCGTTCGTTGCGCCGCACATTACACATTTTCCCTCGTCCCGCTTCCAGACTTCCAGCTTGACTACCGTAGGAATGATCCGGCGGTGTTCGCTTGCTAGTACTTGTGTTGGGTTTTGTACCATGTCATCCTCAATGGCTACCAACTTGAACTTGAACACATTGCGCTGGCGGTCGTTTTCCTTCCATGAATCTACGAGGTCGAACACCCCGTTGTACGACCAGATACCGTCGTGGATTTTCTCGTAAACCTTTATTTTTTCGGGTAGCCGCAGCCCATTCTTGTATTCCTGAGCTGCCTTGTGAAACTTGCCATTCTCAGTAAATGATCCTGTTGGTGTACGTTCCGGTTGATCAACTGTTTTAGGATCAGGTGCACCGCTACGTTTCGAGATATCGTGACCTTCGTAAATTAGAGTTGATCCATCATCTTCGAATCTATCTTGGTAGGGTGCGTTCTTTCGGATTGACATCAAAATTATCGAATAACCATTGCCAGCTTGAAAGTTCATCCCTCGCTGAAGGCTAAGTCCTTCACGTTGACACATTTCTAGGTAGGGGATGATTTCGTTAGTCATCGATATGACCACTCAAGGACCATTTTTTGCCTATTAACAATATACCAGCGCTTAATCGTCTGGGTTAAGCAATTGGGCTGAAGAGGATTCAGCTTGGAAGCGTCCTTGCTTAATTCTGGATTTCAAGTATTGTTTCGTTGCCAAACCAATATGGAGGAGATATGAGAACAAAAAAGGCTCTTTATGTAGTTTTAATCGCTCTTTTCTTGACCGCTTTGGCGTGTGGCTCAGAAGTTCAAGTCAATAGCCCTAGCGATCAGGGCCAACCCACCACTGCCCCGGAAATCCAGGCGACATCCGAGTTTCCAAATCTTGTTCCGGGAGATTACACCAGAGTAATTAAAAATTGGCCGAGCCGTTCTTACACTATTCATATTCCTGACGGCTACAACCCTTCTAAACAATTTGCAGTAGTCTTGGCGATTCACGGCGGAGGTGCGAATAGCGAAAGTGCGGCAAAAGTAACCTGCCCAAACGGTGATCTGAGCGATCCAAAATGTTTGAACAAATTGGCCGACCGGGAGGGATTTGTAGTGGTTTATCCAAACGGAACATCCAATCCAGGAGCAAAGAATATCCGAACATGGAATGCTGGTGGCGGAGAAAATGGATATCTCTGCGTGAGTGAATACGCCTGTAAAAATAAAATAGATGACATTAAATATTTTCGGGAGCTCCTTGATGACTTGGAAATGTTGGTAAATGTTGATAAAAAACAAATTTTTGCAACTGGAATTTCAAATGGTGCAGCAATGAGTCATCGTTTGGCTTGCGAGCTTTCCGACCGCATAGCAGCGATAGCGCCGATTGCCGGCGGTAATCAATTCGGTGCGGTTTCGTCCTGCGCACCCTCAAGGGCGATTCCAGTTCTTCAAATACACGGTACCAGCGACCCGGCATGGCCCTACGATGGAGGGGTGGGAAGACTAGGCGGAGGCAAAGAAGGCGTTTTTTATCAGCTCCTAAAACTGTTTCGGAGTGGGTTGCGCGTAATAATTGCGACACAACATCCATAAAGAAAAACCTCCCCGACAAGACCAACGACGGTACTAAAGTAACGCAGGAAGATTACACGGGCTGCCGCGATGACGCAAGTATTGTTTTTATCACCATAAATGGCGGCGGCCATACGTGGCCACAAGGAAACCAGTATTTGTCAGAATTTCTCATTGGGAAAACCAGTCAGGATATTAACGCCAATGAAATTATCTGGGAATTTTTCAAAAAGCACCCAATCATCTCGTAACCTCGCGACACCATGAATAATAAATACGAGGAGGTTGGCGGGCAGTTCCTTCGTTTTAACTTACTCCAGGCCTGAGAGAAACTTTGATTTGACAGATTCCAAATTTAGACTATATCAAGGGTAGTTTATATGTGATGGTACGCATTGATTCCTGCGCAGCATGCTGCGCCCAATGAAATTGAGGGCGGGGAGACCCCGCCCCTACCGATGTTGCTTTGCCGACGTGACGACTAAGGAGGCCGCGCAGTTTTTTTAGTGGGACCGAACGGAGGCCGATGTTACAATCCAAATTGTTTACCCGTTATTTATTCCAAAGGACCCGTCATGACCCAAGATAACGCCTTGAAAAAGGTCATCTCTTTACTTGGAAAGAGCATTGAATACGACGACCATGGTTTGATGGTCCTGGACGAACAAAAAGCCCGCTCCAAGATCGGGGAATGGGCGCGGGTTTCCGCACTCGGCAGCGGTGAGGAGCAAGCCTGGGCGCGCTACCTCACCCGCCTGCTGGCGCTAGACCTGGGAGCCGTCCCCGCCAGCATTCACGACCTGTACCTTGCCCGCGGTCGTGGGGAGGTTCCGCCGATCTTTACTGTGCCGGCGATGAACCTGCGCGCCCTGCCCTACGACGCGGCGCGAGCCGTCTTTCGTAATGTGAAGAAGATCGATGCGGGCGCATTTATTTTCGAGATCGCCCGCTCGGAGATCGGTTACACCGAGCAGCGCCCCGCCGAGTATGCGACCAATATCCTTTGCGCGGCGATCGCCGAGGGTTATCAAGGACCAGTATTCATCCAGGGGGACCATTTCCAGGTGTCTGTCAAGAAATACAAAGACAACCCGAAGGCGGAGATCGAGGCGCTGGAAGCGCTGACTGCAGAGGCACTGCAGGCGGGCTTTTTCAACATCGATATCGACGCGTCCACACTGGTTGACCTCAGCCTTATCGGTGAACGAGAGCAACAGCGGCAGAACGCGGTGGTCACGGCGCACCTCACTGAATTCATCCGACAGCGAAGCCCGGAGGCGGTTACCGTTTCCGTCGGCGGCGAGATCGGCGAGGTGGGCGGGCGCAACTCCAACGAAGAGGAGATGCGCGCCTACATCGAAGAATACGGCGAAGCGCTAACCGGCCGCGCCCCAGGGATGGTAGGGCTGAGCAAAATCAGCATCCAAACCGGAACATCGCACGGCGGTGTGGTGCTGCCCGATGGGACCTTGGCAAAGGTGAAAGTAGATTTCGACACCCTGTTTGCGCTGAGCCGCGTGGCTCGCGACAGCTTTGGCTTCGCCGGCGCGGTGCAGCATGGCGCATCAACGCTTCCGGAAACGGCTTTCGGAAAGTTCGTGGAATCCGAAGCCTGTGAGGTGCACCTGGCCACCAATTTCCAGAACATGTGCTACGACTGCCTGCCGGAGCCTTTCATGAGCGCGGTTTATTTGTACGTCAACCAGAAATTTGGCAAGGAGCGCAAGCCGGATCAGAGCGTGGAGCAATTCCACTATTCTTTCCGCAAGCAGGCGCTGGGACCCTTCAAGGCAGACCTGTGGAATCTCGACAAAAGCATCAAGACTAAGATCATTAAAAAGTGGGAAGACCAATTTGCACGATTATTCGAACTGCTGGCCATTGGCGGGACGCGCAAGTACGTGGATCAGTTCGTCAAGGCACCCATGGTCATGCCGA
>CAYJMC010000015.1:19013-46666 GCA_964371335.1 uncultured Anaerolineaceae bacterium | reverse complement strand
CCGGCCTTCCCTCGTCGCCGCCAAGGGCGGCTCGCTCGGGACGGGCTCTCGCAACAGCGGAAAGCAAGCTTTCCTTGGCAAGCAATTCACCCAAGGTGAATTGGCCGATGAATTCCTGCAACTCTCGTTCGAAGAGTACCTGGCCTTGCTCGGCCACTAAATTTCCGCTTGCCAGCTTCGTCGAGCGGCGCGCAGATTGCTCCCCGCGTTGGCCGTAGACCAAGTCCGGCGCGGCTTTGGTGTCGAAAGGGTAGGGTTGCTGGAGGCTGGGTTCGCGTTTACCGCGCAGCAGGCTGTAAACCAGGCGGGCACCCTCCACGCGCACGCGGATTCCGTCGCGACTGCGCGCCCACACGTTGAGGGTGAGCACCTGCTCTTTCAGGTGAAGCACGGCACGCAGGCGCTCAAAACCGCCGAGTAGGGCTGGCCGCGGACTGGGACCCAGGACACGGGCGCTGCCATCCGGGCGTTCGGTGATGGCGGCGGTTTCAAGATGAACCTTGAGCCAGCCTGGGCCGCCCGAATGAGCCAGAGAGTTGTGGTTATCTTCCAACAGGTCTTGGGCGCCATGGGTATGTAGCGTTTCATAGCGACCGCCAAATGCAGTCCGCAGTATATGGTTGCGCGCGTCGCTGGTTGATACGACTGGAAATAACGTCTGCAGCACGGCTGCCGCGGAACTGAGCGCCAGCCAAAATACAAAGACAGCTACCAGCAGATGGCCAAGGCTGGCCGGCGTAAACAACGCCAGCCATATCGGTATGCCCTGCGTGCGAAAGGTGAACAATAAGCCGAGGAACGCAGCCATCAACAGCCAAAGCGTAATCCTGCGTCGCAACGCGGCGGCAGGTGATGGCTCAAACGCCCAGCGCCAAATTCCGGCCAAGGCATCAGCGTGCTGGCCAGCAGATTTGCTAGGTCGTTTAGTGCGCGCCATTGTCAATTCCGGCTAAAGCCTCGACTCCTTATCGTTTTTCAGCTGATTGGCCAGCATTCGCAATTTTTGATTTGCACCGCCGGCATCAAGAGCTCCGCTGATCAGCAGCTCAAGAGTTTCTTTCTCGTCGGGAGGAGGCACGGCCCGCCCATCGGTTTTAAGCAGCCGTAGGTACAAGGCGCGGCTGGCGCGGCGAGCCAGTTTGATGGCCGCCGCCTTGCGCGACTGGGCGGCAGAATCCGCCTTGGAAGCTCCGGCATCCTGTTGTCGCTGCACCGCGCGCTGCTCCCAGGCAGCCGCCCAATCGGCGATGCGATGCGCTTCTGCTTGTTCGCGCTCCAAATGCACTTCGCGGATGTTTACGGACAGTACACGCAGGCCGCGGCTGCGCAATATTTGATATTCGGGGCTGCTGTATTGGCGTCCGGTGGCTGCGCCGCGCTCATCGAGTTCAGGGACGATGGCTTCTTGCAGCCGTTTATTGATACAGCTTCCAATAAATTCCAGCGTGGTGTGTGAATCGCGCGTTTGCTCGAACAGATCGACAATAGGGAATTTGCGTAGGTATTCGCGCCACAGGTCTGCGGCCAAATGCACGGGCAGCCAATCCCAGCTTAGCTGTCGACCGCGGGCATCCGAGGGAGTCTGGGCGGCAACGCCCTCGTAGGCGATGGCGCGCCAGGCCGCATCGGCTTGGAAACCAAAGGCAGAACCGCCCTGGCCTTCGCGGCCCTCGACGCGCAATTCCACTTCGATGCGCGCCGCCACCTCGACGTTGTCGCTAGTAATGGCGCTGGTTTGACCGCGACGGTGCTGCCGCGCATGATAAGCCACCTGGCTTTCGTCGAGACCTTGAGGAGCAAAGGGGTCTTCTTCCGGGAGCGGTCCCAGGCAGCGACGTTGTTTTCGCAAGTCCAATACGCCTGCAATGTGTTCATTGCCACGGCTGACGCTCAAGCCAGGACCGATAGCGCGCGTATAGGCCGATTCATTATGCAGCACAACCGCGCTGGCGCCATCCAGCAAGAGTAATCGCGCGGGTTGGCCAGTAGTTGCAGAAACTGGCTCGCCATCCTTGATGAAGACCGCGGCCGGGCGCCTGCCCAGCAGAGCCTTCAGCATTTCGACCGCGACTTCCAGCGCCTCTATCGGTGTGCGCAACGGGAGTACGAAATGAGCGAAGACGAGCATCCAGAAAAGGAAGCCGAGGCCGAAAAGCAATAGGTCCAGGAGTAAGCTGAATCGCGCTGCGCCGGATGATAGGCCGCCCTGCCAGATGAGCAGAAATATGTAAACCGCGGCGACAAGTGCTACGAGACCGAGCAAACGGCGCCAAGCGCGCTTCCACGAGTTGGACATACGAGATGATTTTAGTCGAAAGGCGTAATCAGCGAACCGTGAACAGTAATCAGGTTTCCCTAACCCTGATTCTTGTTGCCCCAGCAGTAGCACAGCTGGGCTGCCCGCAGTTCAACTGCGGCCGATCTTTAATCTAAACTCCATAACCACAACGAAACAAAGGGCACAAAGCTTTTTAAGTAACAGATTTCTTTGTGGGCTTTGTGCCTTTGTGGTGAGATTTTTCAGCCAGCGATAGAATAGCGCCTTGTGTTGACCGTCGAATTCCATTGCCATACGAATGCCTCTCCCGATAGCCGCATGAAGCCCGAAGAGCTGTTGGCTGCCTGCCGGGCACGCGGCGTCGACCGGGTGGTGGTCACGGACCACTGGAGCATCGCCGGGGCGCTGGCCGCGCAGCGGCTGGATGCGGAACGCGTGATCGTCGGCGAAGAGGTATTGACTGACAAAGGAGAGCTGTTGGCGGCATTCGTAACAGAGGAGATTCCAAGGGGGACGCCTTACCGCGAGGCCATCAGCCGCCTGCGGGAGCAAGGCGCATTTATCAGCGTCTCGCACCCGTTTGACCAGCGACGCAGCCGCTGGACGCAGGAGGATATGGAGGAACTGGCTCCGCTGGTGGACGCCATCGAGACATTCAATTCGCGTAATTTGTCGCCACGCTACAACGCAGAAGCCGCCGAGTTCGCAAAGAGGTTTGGGCTGCCAGGCACGGCGGGATCCGATGCGCACACTTCTGAGGAAGTGGGGCGGGCCACCATGAAGCTGCCAGAATTCACGGATGCGGATAGCTTGCGGCGAGTAATTCGGGAGGCTGAGTTCCAGGCGCAAGGCAGCGGCCCGTGGGTCAGGGTGGCATCGAGATGGGCAAGGCTGTTGAACAAGATTGCGGATCGCTGATTCCGGATTGGCGATTTAGAATTGCGGGAACCTTCATTCGCCAAAGAGGTAAGCAATGAACATGAATCTCATCGGCATCTTGCGTAAGGCCGGCACACTTCTTTTTATTTTCATGTGGGTGCCATTTATTTTTATATTCGTTGGAATGGCGCAGGAATTCGGCAGCACGGGCATCCGGTTTGCCGCTTTTGTTAACCGGTACTTCCCTGGCTTACTAACTGCACGCGGCGGGGATATGTCGCTCTTGACCTCGGTTTCCATGATATTGACTTTCGGGCTGATGTTCGCTGCGATGGCCTTGATGTTTGGAGCGCCCTTGCTCGGTGGCCTGCTTAACCGCAAGGTATTACGCTCCGGACGAACTGCAACGGCGTGCATTGTCTCCATGAACGATACAGGAACTTACATCAACCGCCTCCCGCTAGTTCATTTCACCCTGGAAGTGCAGCGAGAGGACGGCAGTCCGTTTCAGGCAGAAACAGAAAAAATCGTGGGGATGAGCCAGCTTGCGCGCTTACAACCTGGGGCCACAGTCAGTGTGCGTTATGACCCCGATACACTGGAGACGGTGATCAGCGAATGAGCAAACTGAAACCGGGCCCTGTTCACCGGATTACAGAATGAGGTTAAAATCCTCAGTGGCTCGGTGGCGGAACTGGCAGACGCAGAGGACTTAAAATCCTCCGAGGGCAACCTCTTGTGGGTTCGATTCCCACCCGAGCTACTGCTCTCAAAGCATTAATCTTTTCGGCAGGCGTAGGTCTTTCGTAGGGTTCCCTTAATCCTCCCCTTCTCGGAATCTCATGCAATCCGGCAGCGGGCGCGCTAAGCTTGCCCGCATGGCTACTCCCGGTTACCCGCTTCTTGTGTTGTACTGCCCGTATTGCAGGGAGGGTGCTGAAGCCGCAACCTCACCTTCGCTGGCCTGCCCGCGCTGCGGGCGGCTGCGCCTGAGGTTTGGCGGCGCCAATTGGGCATCCCGCTCCGGTGAAACGCCGGTGACGGAATTGAATCCGCAGTTGCGTTACGTGCCCAGCAAGCGGCCAGTGGCGGTCGATGAGACCGTACGCAACGTGCAATTGCGCACCCTACGTTAGTAAATCATGTAACTTTGCAAGGGTAGGAAACCAAATCCGGCCGCGGGTTTGGTTTCCTCGCTGTCGTAATCTTTCTTGGGTAGATATTTCAAACCTGCTCAGAACGACACGTGGCAGCAGTTGACAAACGCACCGCCATGGCGGTGCGTTTGCCTTAAAAGGAGGATACGTTGCGAAACAGTGACGCCCTCGCGTCAAACAAAGATAATCTGTGCGCCGTCGGCGATCTCGAGGAACTCCATAGCGCCCAGCACTTCGGCCCCTTCGACCAGATCTTCCTTGGTGAGCTTCATCATGTCCATAGACATCTTGCAGCCATACAATTTGGCGCCGGAATCCGACAGGGTTTGCACGAACTCATCCACTGGCGGGAATCCCAACTTGTCGATCTCTTTCTTCATCATGGATGAAGCGAATTCGGCCATGCCTGGCAATCCACCAACCATCGTTTGAATGTTCATGCCCCAGGCATTCATGCTGGGATTTCCCACGGTGGCTACATGCAGCTTCTTTATCTTGGCCTTGCTGATGATGTCCAGGCCCCAGAAGGTGAAGAACACATGGGTTTCGATGCCCATCATGCGGGCTGCATTGCCCAGGATCAAGGGCGGGTAGGCCATGTCCAGCGAACCCTTGCTGGCGATGATGCACAGCTTGCGGGTTGCTTCCTTTCCGTTATTGCTCATTGCTTCTCCTTTTCAGATATTCGTCATTGCGAGCGAAGCAATCTCCACCACGGAAATGTGAGGTTGCCACGCCCGCTGCGCGGGCTCGTAGTGGTTTAATTCACTAAATGCATCCTGTCGGCTTGGCCAACCCGGCCATCTTAGCGGCCAGTTTGGCAGGTCCGGTGGGGAATAAGCTGTACATCTCTTTGGTGTCCACTCCGCTGGTTTTGGTAATGCGGCGCAGGGTGGGGGCTTCGCCGGTGGCTTCGTATTCGGCGCGGGCGAAGTTGATCACCGCCCAGTGGCGATCGGTGAGTTGAATGCCCTCTCTCTTGGCAATCTCCTCGGCGATCTCCGGAGTCCACGCGTGGGGATCTGTCATGTATCCTTCTGCGTTGAACTCCACATCCTTAATTGAAGCGGGCTTTGCAAGTACCATTTTTGCTCCTTTCTTCTCTCTTTTCTCAACCTTGCGAAGGATTGGATTTGAGGACAACGTGGATTTCAAGGTCAGCCTTCGCAAGGTTAGATTCCAATGAGGCTTCGCTAATTCTGAGCCAGCGATGGTACGAGCTTCTGCTTGCCCATCATGCTCATTTGATTGCTGACCGGCAGGTGATGGCCGGGCATCAAAATGTTCCAATAGATCCAGCGGAATCCCAGCTTGCCTAGATGATTGATCTGCGTTTCCTTGAGCAGGCTGAATGGTCCCACCCGGGGCATCGGGTAATAACCGACCAGCGGTTCGGTCTCGTAGTTGAAATCGATCATCAAACCTTTGTTGAATCCGGATTCGATGAAACAATTGGCATGCCCGTCGAACGCAGCCTTTGGGGACTGTCCTTTGATCTGGCGCAAGATGTTTTCGACCACGATCTCATGTTCGAAGTGAGCCACCGAACCTGATTTGGAGGTGGGAACATTAGTCGCATCACCTAGCACCCAGACATTCTCGTAGGTCTTGGATTGCAAAGTGTGATGATCAGTGGGGATGAAGTTCAAATCATCTCCCATCCCGGAGCGCTCGATAGCCTTCACACCCATATTGGTGGGGATGGTGACCAACAGGTCATAAGGAACTTCGCGTCCATCCCAGGATTTCAGCAACTGCTTGCCGCCATCCACTTCGCTTACGACGAAGTCGGACGCCAGGTTGATGCCCTTCTTCTTCATGAAATGGCCAAGGGCTTGTGAAGCGATGGGTTTGGTGAACGCGCCGGGCAGCGGGGTTGTGTAGGTGATATCCACCTTGTCGCGGATGCCGCGGTGGGTGAAATACCAATCGGCCAGAAAGACGAATTCCAGTGGAGCCACAGGGCATTTGATGGGCATCTCTGCAATGTTGAGCACCATGCGGCCGCCTTCGAATTTCTCCAGGAACTTGTGCAGCGCCGCGGCGCCTTCCAGCGTGTAGAAATCGAAGATGTTCTCTTTCCATCCGGCGTCGGTCAGGCCCTGGATTTGATCGGGGCGGATCTCGCAACCGGTGGCGATGACCAAAATATCGTACGGAATGTTTTGGCCATTCTCCAGGCGCACGCGGTTCGCTTCGAGCTCGATCACTTCGATGTCGGAGAAGATGATGTCGACGCGTTTATTGATCACGCGGCGTTTTGGGCGCACAGTGTCTTCGGGGCTGTAAACGCCGAAGGGAACGTAGATGAAGCCGGGCTGGTAGTAATGGGTCTCGTTTTTGTCCACAACGGTGATACGCCAATGGTCCGCATCTAGTTTCTTGGCCAACTTGTTGGCCACCATGGTGCCTGCGGTGCCCCCGCCCAGGATAAGTAAGGTTTTCATTGTTAAAAAAGGTCCCTTTCTAAAACAGATTGCCACGCTCGCAATACGGTTCGCATCGATCGATGCGAACCTAGTTGCTCGATGCGAGTTGCCGCGATGCAGTCCGCGCCAAAGTAGATTGTTTTTCCAAATTGTCGGCCAGGACGCCGCGCAAAAGATCCAGGGCCTGGATGACGCGTGGATCGCGCAGGGTGTAGATGACCGTGTGGCCTTCGCGCTTGCGCAAGGCTAGCCCGCTCTGGTGAAGCACTTTCAGGTGCCGGGACACGGTGGGCTGGGGGAGTTGCAGCTCGTCCACCAGTTCACCCACATTGCGCGGGCCCTTCTGCAGGGAATAGAGGATCAAGATGCGGTTGGAGTCCGCCAGGGCGCCGCACAGGTGTGCGTGCAACAGGCAGATCTCATCTCTCAAGATAGTGTTCATTTCAGTTCCTCGTTTCTTCCGTATATCCAAATATGGAGGCATTTCCATATTTGATTAGTGAAAGGATACACAAATACTCGCGATAGTTGCAGGGCTATATATCCTCCCTTGTAGGGGACAAATGCCTCAACCCATGGGACGCAGAATCCTAAATAATGGCAACATAGGAATCGCGCCTGCGGAGGAGCCCATGCTAGCCGTAAAGCGAAACGCAGTAACCGAGTTTGTGGAGGCAGCACTTTCTCACCAGAACCCCGAAATCCTTTTGTGCCTCGAGAAATTGGAGGCTATGGAGCAGTCCTTGGCCCGCGCTTTGTTGGCCAGCGGCAAGAACACTCAGCAGGTGACCCAGCAATTGTTCACCAAATGGAAGGCATCCTGCCCAGACTGCGGTAAAAGCTTCCAGACGGAAACGTTGAATTACCTAGCCACCTTCTACAACATGCGCGGCGGGTCTGGCTTCCAGTGCCCTGAATGCGGGCACGTGTTGAAGGACGTTCGATTGCGCTGGATTGACCAATCCCTCAACTGATAAGAGCACGTTGGGGAACTAATCGATGCTCAAGCGCTTCCTTATGCTATAATCCGAAAAATGTTCAGGCAATTGGTCAACAACAATAACGACAACAATAATGCCCCCCAATCGGGGCGGGAGAATTAAAGTTCGGCTGCCGTTTTAATGCTGCTGAACTACCTCTCGCTCGGCGCTTTGCGGCGGGCGTTTTGTTTTTTAGTCACTTAGTCGGATAGTTGGGTAGTCACTTAGTTAAAAAAGCTGACTAAGTGACTAGGAGACTAAGGGACTAATGAACTAACTGAGGAGTCTTTATGCAAAAAACACATTCTTGCGGCGAACTACGCGCCTCCCACGTTGGCCAACAGGTGACCCTGGCAGGTTGGGTCCACCGCCGCCGCGACCACGGCGGCCTCACCTTTATCGATTTGCGCGACCGAACGGGTCTGGTGCAAGTGGTGACTGATCCCGAAAAAGCACCCGCAGCGCACCAGGCTTTCGAGCCGGTGCGCAACGAATGGGTACTGCAGATTGTGGGTACCGTGCGCAAGCGCCCCGCGGGCATGGCCAACCCCGATCTCGCCTCTGGTGAGGTTGAGGTGGCGATCAGCGAAGTCACGGTGCTCAACACGGCCAAGACGCCGCCATTTGCCATTAATAAGGAAGAAACCGTGGACGAGGATACCCGTCTTAAGTATCGCTATCTGGATCTGCGGCGAGAAAGGATGCAAAAGAACCTTGCCATTCGCCATAGGATCATCAAATACATTCGCGATTATTTGGATAAAGAAGGATTCCTGGAGATCGAGACGCCTATTCTCTTCAAAACCACACCCGAAGGTGCTCGCGACTACCTAGTGCCATCCCGAATACATCCCGGTGAGTTCTACGCGCTGCCGCAGTCGCCGCAGCAGCTCAAGCAGCTGCTGATGGTGGCGGGCTTCGAGCGCTACTTCCAGATCGCGCGCTGTTTCCGCGACGAAGACTTGCGCGCCGACCGCCAACCGGAGTTCACCCAGCTTGACTTGGAGATGTCCTTTGTGCAGCGTGAAGACGTGATGGAGCTGATGGAGAAGATGTACACGGCCATGGTCAAGGACCTCTTGCCGCACAAGAAGATCATGACGACTCCTTTCCCGCGGCTCGCCTACAAAGAAGCCATGGCGCGCTTTGGCAAGGACAACCCCGACATGCGCTTCGGCATGGAATTACAAGATGTCACCGAACTAGCGAAGGATTCGGGCTTCAAAGTATTCGAGGAAGCCGTTGCCAGCGGCGGGCATGTCCGCGGGATCAACGCAAAGGGCCTCGGCAACTACAGCCGCAAAGAAATCGATGAACTGACCGAATTCGCCAGGCAATTTGGCGCCAAGGGCCTGGCGTACCTGGCTATTACGCCCGAGGGAGAAGAGCGATCCTCGTTCAGCAAATTCCTGAACGCTGACGGCCTCGCTTCTTTGAAATCCCGCATGGGCGCGGAAAAGGGTGACTTGCTTCTATTCGTGGCGGACAAGCCCGAGGCGGTCTTCACCTCACTGGGACGTTTGCGTGTGTTTCTGGCCGAAAAGCTCAATTTGCTCGACCCGAACCTGCTGGCGTTCTGCTGGGTGCTCGATTTCCCCTTTGCATTCTGGAACGAAGAAGAAAAACGTTGGGACCCCAGCCAGCACCCATTCACCATGCCGGTGCCAGAGGATATCGGCCTGATCGAGAAGGACCCGGCTAATATGCGCGGCTCTCAGTACGATATGGTGCTGAATAATCTCGAAGTGTGTGGCGGGTCGATCCGTATTCATGACCGAGCCCTGCAATCTCGCATCTTTAAGCTCATTGGCATCCCAGAGGAAGTTGCCCAACAGAGATTCGGGCACATGTTGGAAGCATTCGAATACGGCGCCCCGCCGCATGGTGGCATCGCCTCCGGTCTGGACCGATTGGCGATGATGTTCGCCGACGAAGACAACATCCGAGACGTGATTGCTTTCCCGAAGAATCAAGCCGCCCGCGATGTAATGGCCAACGCGCCTAGCCCGGCGGACGCACAGCAGTTGAAAGACTTGCACATCAAAGTCGAATTGCCAAAGAAGTAATTAACCCAATCTCACCCACAAAGCCACAAAGGTTTTCAATTGTTTTCTCTTTGTGTCCTGTGCCTTTGTGGTTTAAAGGTGTAAAAAAAAACGGCAAATGGGCACTCAGGAATCAAACCGCCCTTGTCCACTAATTTACTGTTTATTGCTTTTGGCTTTGTTAACACCTGCGTCGATTCCTTTTAATCTGTTTGTGGTATAAGAAGTTAGCCCTGCTGTGTTCGTGCTTGTGGCCTTTACGTTTTGGACCAACACGAAACATATGGAGCCCTGATTTCGGAAGAGGACGCAATAGGCCGTGAGGCCAAAGCCGAACTTTCCGGAGAGGGCACCACCTGCATCTGCAGGTTCAAAACCCCCGCTACGCACGGCACAGTGGGGTTTTTTTGTTAAAAGCCAGCATGGTAGACTGATTTAGTGGCCATCGCAGACGCTCATTACGCAAATCCCCAGGCCCTGACTCAAAAACGCATTTTGCTCACCTGGCTGCCTCTGGCGGCCAGCTGGCTATTAATGGCGTTGGAGTCCCCCTACATCAGCGCCGCACTGGCCCGCCTCAGCGAAGCGGAACGCATGATCGCCGCTTTCGGTCTGGCGATGTCCCTCAGCATCACCATCGAAAGCCCGGTTATCTCGCTGCTGGCTACCAGCACCGCGCTGGCGCGCAGCCGCCAGAACTACCAGATGCTGCGACGGTTTACCTTGCACTTGATGTTGGCAACCACGCTGCTGCAGTTCCTGCTCGGCTGGACCCCGCTGTTCGACATCGTGGTCAAGACCATTATGGGCGTTCCCGAGAGCCTGCTGGCGCCCGTACGTCTGGGCTTGCAGCTCATGCTTCCCTGGTCGGCAGCCATCGCCTGGCGTCGCTTCCGCCAGGGCATCATGATTCGCTACGGCCACAGCGGCCAGGTGGGTCGCGGCACTGTGCTGCGCCTGCTGGGATCTGCGGGAACCGCGACCATTTTCGCTTATTTTTTGCACGCGCCCGGCATCGTGGTGGGCACTTTGGCGCTCAGCGTGGGCGTTACGGCCGAGGCCATTTATGCACATTGGGCTTCAGCGCGCCTGGTGGCCGAACGCTTTGGCGGCGACGCGATGCAGTCGAACTTGCCTGACCTTGGCTACCGCGAGCTGGTGAATTTCCACTGGCCGCTGGCAACCAGCAACCTGCTCTACTTGTTCACGCAACCCATCATCGCCGCGGCATTGGCGCGCAGCGCCAACCCCGAACTGAATCTGGCCGCGTGGCCGGTGTTGAACGGCTTGCTGTTTATCACCCGCGCCCCAGAAATGGCACTACCCGAAGTTACCATCGCCCTCAATGAAGAAAGAGAAAGTCAAGCCGCCATTCGGCGCTTTGCCTTTGGAGTGGGATTGACATTAACCGTTTTCCTCGCACTGGTGGCGTTCACACCCCTCTCTGGAGTGTATTTCCATTCCCTCATTGGTGTGACCACGGACCTTTCCAGTATTGCCCAGCAAGGTGCGGGGCTGGCGCTCCTGATGCCATTGGCTTTATCATTCGTCACCACGTCGCGCGGCTTGCTCACCGCGCAACGCAATACGCGCCCGCAGGCGGTCGCCATGGTGTTGGAATTGCTTACGCTGGTTGCGGTTCTGCTCGCAGGGGTATTGCTGAACCAGCCGGGCGTCTCGATGGCGGCCTTTGGTATGAGCGCCGCTCTGGTGGTCGAGGCCATCTATCTTTGGATAGTGCTGCGTGGGAAGCCCTTTGCGAGGAAGGCGAAGCCTGACGATGCAATGCCCAAGACTGTTAGCTAAGGGAGAGGGGATTGCGGAGTTCACACTGAGCCCGTTCGTTCCACTCAGGGCAGGCTCCGCGAATGTGCCCGTTTCACGGGCTCGCAATGATTGAAGTGAAGGAGATGACATGGATTACACGCATCTTGGCCGCAGCGGTCTGCTGGTAAGTCGCCTCTGCCTGGGCACCATGAATTTTGGACCCAAGACTACTGAGCCGGACAGTTTCGCCATCATGGATAGGGCTTTGGACTCCGGCATCAATGTTTTCGATACCGCCAACGTGTATGGCTGGAAGATGGGCGAAGGGGTGACGGAACAAATCGTCGGGAAATGGTTTGCGCAGGGTGGAGGGCGCCGCGAAAAGGTTGTTATCGCCACCAAGGTGTACGGCCGCATGGGCAAGGCGCCAAACGAAGAGCACACGTTGTCTGCCTACCATATTCGCCGCCACGCGGAGGAGAGCCTGCGCCGGCTGAAGACAGACCACATCGATCTCTATCAGATGCATCACGTCGACCGCACTACGCCTTGGGAGGAGATCTGGCAGGCAATGGAAATCTTGGTCCAGCAGGGCAAGGTGATCTATGTGGGTAGTTCCAACTTTGCCGGCTGGCATATTGCCCAAGCTCAGGAAGCCGCCAAGGCGCGCAACTTCATGGGTCTGGTTTGCGAGCAGAGTGTGTACAACCTCAGCAGACGCAGCATAGAGTTGGAGGTGATTCCCGCCTGCCAACATTACGGTTTGGGCCTTCTCCCTTACAGTCCCCTGGCCGAGGGCATGTTGGCCGGCGCCTTTGAGAGGCCTGCAGGCAGCCGCCGGGCCTCCGGGGATGTCCAGGAGGAAGTCAAGAAGAAAGGGAAACAATTGAAAGCCTACGAGGAATTTTGCAAAGTGCAAAAAACCGAACCGGGGACAATGGCTTTGGCTTGGCTGCTGCATCAGCCCGCGGTTACGGCGCCCATCATCGGACCTCGCACAATGGAGCAACTGGAAAATGGCCTAAAGTCTCTGGATTTCGAACTCAGCGAGGAGATGCTGAAGATTCTTGATGACTTATGGCCCGGCCCCGGCAGCCCGGCGCCGGAAGCCTACGCGTGGTAGCTGCGACCTTTGCGGCTGCGTCCCTAGAAATTAGTTCGCCAGAACCGGCTTAAACTCCAGAGGACTTATCCTGGTATTTAACTCGTGCTGAACCCATTCTTGGGGCTGCTGCCCACCGATCACCAACCAAAAAAATCCGGATCGCCCAAGGTACATATCAAACAAGCTTGGTTTAGGCGTAGTTTGCCTTTTCTATTATTTTTGGTTGGCCGCCTATTGAACGGAATTGTCACATTCTTAATTGTCACCTTCGCGGTGATGTCGGTTACCTTGCTTGTTCCGCCTGAGGAAAGGGCCAGGAATTACCTTCCAGAGCGACTTAAATACCTGGATACAAACGCGATTCGAGCCGAGCTCGATAGGGCAATCGAGGCTTTCGGGCTGGATGACCCTCTCCCTATTCAATATGCTCGCTGGCTGGGGGATCTCCTCAAGGGGGATTGGGGACTCAGCCCTACTTTTCGCGAGGTGTACCCTGCAATTGCGATAAGATCGCCGGCTACTCTTGAACTGACTTTTTATTCTTTCCTGGTTTACATTCCCGTTGCATTGTTCGTCGGAGCCTGGATTGCCTGGCGACAGGGGCACCCTGCTGAGGTTGCTGTTCGCGCCGCATCTTACATAGCCACGGCCATCCCGCCTTATATTCTTGGTTTGATACTCATCACAATTTTCTACGTGCAATTGGGATGGTTCGATCTTTCCAGGATTGGATACCAAGAAAGTGCATTGATCCGCAGCGACCAATTTTTAGCGCCGACTGGTTTTATTACCTTGGATGGGCTACTGAACCTACGACCTGATATCAGCTGGGAAGCCGTGCGTCACCTTGTGCTCCCGGTGATTACGCTGGCGGCCTTCCACCTGGCTTCGCTGATCCTCGTCACGCGTGCCAGCGTGATCGAAGAACTGCAGAAGGAATATTTGTTGCTTGCCCGCAGCATAGGAATGAAAGACCGCAAGATCCTCTTTCGTTATGCTCTCCGCAATGCTTTGCTGCCCGCTCTGACCCACACGGGGCTGACGGCCGCTCAATTGGTAACGGGTGTGTTTGTTGTGGAAGTGATCTTCAACTGGAATGGCGTGTCTGAATTGCTCACCAAAAGCCTGGGGACCATTCCCGATGTCCCCTTAGCCATGGGGTTTGCTGTTTACAGCGTTGTTGTGGTGCTCGCGGTCACCTTTGTTTTGGACATCATCCAAGGTTTGGCGGACCCGCGCCTGCATCTGGGAGAACAATAGCCTTGCTGCGTATGTTGTTCTTGCGTTTCTTTGGTGATTTTCGCAATCTGATTCCACTTGTGCTCGTGACGGTATTTTTCATTGCAGCCGCAATGGCGCCAATCCTTTCGCCCGCAATGGATCAGGCCGAACCCGCCTTCAATCGTGTTGCCGGCATTGCAGAAACGCCGATACCCCCTGGTGATGAATTTATCTTGGGCACCTTTCCCGGGGGATTCGATGTTTTCCACTCATTAGTTTGGGGGACGCGATCTGCTCTGGTGTTTGGTCTCACGGTCACTTTATTGACTTCGACCATTGGAATCCTTATCGGAGCTGCCAGCAATCTGCTGGGCGGCATTTTTGCGCGGGTCGGCATGCGGATAACGGACGCCTTTATCGCGTTCCCATCCCTTGCCGCCATCCTATTGTTCATCCAAATACTGAGGCCGGTATCGGCTGGCAGCATCGCCTTACCCCTCAATGACTTTCAGCAATTGATGGCCGATTTGCATATTCATCCCGTAATGGTGGCCCTGATCCTGTTTTCGTGGATGCCGTATAGCCGGATGACATTTGCTTCTATCCAGCAGCAAAAAACTCAAGCCTACGTAGACGCGGCGCGAGTGACGGGATTAAGTAATTGGAAGATTTTCTTCCGGCACATTCTGCCTAACATCGTTACGCCCCTCATCGTGTTGATCAGCAGGGATATTGGCGGCATGGTGATCCTGGAGGCGGCGCTGGTATTCATCGGCATCAGCAATATTACGGAATGGGGGGTGATGATTGCCGCGTCACGAAATTGGATTGTCGGCCCGACCTTGGGTTTTACCTATTGGTGGACCTTCATTCCCGTTACCTTAGTCTTGATCCTTTTTTCAGTGAGTTGGCAACTGCTCGGGCAGCGCATTAACGCCGCGGTTAATCCAAAGAACTTCTCTTTTTTGAAATAACCTCGGAGAGAACGGCAGCTTCCTAACGGTGGACTTTATTTTTTACCGCTTGAGTCAGGCCCGGATCAGCACGTGGGGCTGATGGCTTGGGCCGTAACGGCGAAGAAAATCCTCAACGGACATCCAAATTTCACTGCGGCGCATCCGCAACACTTGACGATGCCGCGCGCTGGGTGCATTGAAGGTCCAGATTAGCATCCAGGTGTAGAGGTTTTCCCAGAATTCTCCGAATCTCCCTAACGGATTTACGTAAGGGAAGATAACAAAGCCCAGCCGGCGCATCAAGCTTTCTCCACCGGATGGATCACCGGGAGTCAGCATTGCGGTTGGACCGCCAATGGCTTTGACGTTCGCCAATTGCCGATCATTTCGAATGTGGGCGGCAACCGCTTGAAAAGAGGCGATCGACATGCGCTGCACCTTCAGTGCCCAGGCAAGGTCCGGCCCTTTTTCGGGCATAGGCGGGACGCGTTCATTCCACAAATGGAGCTCCAAAACGCTTGATCCCGCGGGAATCTCGACGTCAGGCAGCCTTAGTTCATGAGACGCACTTGTGAGGCGCAGGCGCAAAAGGCAATTCGTTTCGGCAGAGAATTCATACACACCTTTAAGGCGGCGAATTACCACATCTAGTCCGCGTATGATTCGGCGCACGGCTGCATTGAGTTGGCGCTTCGGTTACCAGCGCCTGGTAAAGTGCCAAGCTCCCAGGCCGAAATGGATCGCGCGTGGCGGGGCCGGTCGCATCAACCCGTTTTCCATCAGTATGAAATCTTCGCCGCGCCATGTCACTCGCCTGCCAAAAAAGCCGGCCAGCCACGTCAGCAGACTTAGCATGTCGCGGATGGGTAGCCATATCAGCCAGCGCTTGGTATCCCAGTCTCGCGTATAGGTGGTGACCAGCCAGGCAACCGCCCAGCGCAAGGACATCGAAATAGCCAATATCTGCCAGGCCAAGTTCGAGAAATCCGAGAGGATGAGCAAGCCAAAAGACAGTGGCGTGCTAAAAGAGAGCAACAGGCCCGGGTATTCGAGAGGTCGACTGACCCGGTTGCAGCGCGCCCAGCGTACTTCGCGATGCCACTGGTCCCGGAAAGTGGTTGCGCCCAGGATGCTGGTTACGATGTAATCCGACAGATGCACGCGCAAACCCAAGTCGGCGATGCGAGCACCCAATTGGTAATCGTCAGCCAAGTAGTTGGCTATTGCTGCAAAACCGCCTATGCGCGCCAAGTCACTGCGCCTTAGAGCCACAGTTGCACCCAACGCAAAGCGCATGTTCAGAAAACTTCTGCCGGCCAGCATCGAGGGTAAGAACGTGGCGCCCATATGGAGTGCTTCCAGCCGAGCTGTAAACGTGGATGCCAGATCGCCCTGGTAAGGGCAAGTGACAAGCCCAATCTTCCTGTCGGCTAATGGCGCAACCGCGCGCTGCAGATAATCCGGAGTGACCCGCATATCGCTGTCGCTGATCACCAGGATTTCGTATCTGGCGTTTGCGGCCAGGCCGTGCAACAAGCTGGCTTTGCGGTTTGCCCCGAAAGGCTTGAAGACGCGGAGGCGGATCTGGCATCGTGGAAAATCGCGTTTCAAACGCTCCACGATCGGAACGACCGGATCAGCAGGATCGGCAACGCCAAAAACAACCTCGAAGTCCGGATACTCCTGGCGACAGAAACTCGCAAAATTTTCATAAGCCTGTTCATCCACGCCCTTGAGGGGCTTGAGGATAGATACAGGAGGCGTAAAGCCACTAGGTTTCTGTGTTTTGGCCGGTCGGAAGAAGATTTGCACCAGAAACAGGGTAATCAACCAAAACAGCCAGCTGAAAATAATGAAAATCACTACGGTAAATTGCAGCATCTTAAAGGACTTATCGCGCCATTAATTTGGTAGAGGAAGGGGCAAATGCACCCTTCGCTTCTTCATAAAGGATTGGGTAAGTGGCTAAATCCAAGCCGCGCGTTCGGATTATTTCACGTACGGCGGTGCTCAGTAGAGTAGCTAAGTCCCCGGGATTGGGACCAAATTCTTCGCCCTTGGCATCTGTAGTTGGGTGAAAAAACAGTTCTGCAGTCGACACATTGAGGTTTCGCAACAAGCCTGCCACGTAATTTTCGCTCATCCTGCCGGTCTGCATCAAGCCATACACCCGATGTGGAACCACCAAGGGTTGGCTCCGCAATCGACCCAGGCACCAGCGGCCCAGCAATCTGAAGATGATGGCCCACACTGCCTTTGTCGTAGCGTTGTGCCAGTCAAATCGTAAAGCCAGCCATAAATCGTCTCGCGGCACACGGATGCCTTTGGCGCCAAATCGAACTGCCAGTGGAAGGATTAGGTTGAACACCGCCGGGTGGAGGTGCATGTGGAGATGGCCATCGACATGTGAGAGGGGTAACCCCGTCGACGTAAAACGCTCGAATTGAGCCAATATTTCCTGTCTAAGTTCCTCGCGGGCTTCTTGGTTTAGCTGGTAACGGAATCCTATGCGAAGCAGATTGGCTGAGAAATACCCTTCTTCATTAACCAGATGAGGGACCTTATTGTGAGGTAAGACAGAACGCCCATTTGCCACTACCAGATGCAACCCGACCGCTAATGTGGGTGTTTTTTGAGCCAGTGCTGCGGCTTCATCGAAAGCATCTCCAGTCGTCATCAGACTCGCGCTGGTGAGAAGACCCTCCTGGTGGGCGCGCATCACCGCTTTATTGACGGCACTCGAGCGGCCAAAATCATCGGCATTTACGATTATTTTCACCTGGTGCCTATTTCTTCAACGAGATTCCTCGCTTGCAGCATTATTGTAAACCGCCTGTGAAATCAATTTTCCTTCCGAATTGATTTTGCCGCTGTCTGTCGCTTGGATTTGGCTTATAGTTATAGTGCCGGTGCACGCTGAAAGGATTCTATATGCCTACCGAAATACTACCTGCCAAGAAACGCATTGCCCTCGTTGCCCACGATGGCCGCAAAGATGACCTGGTCGAATGGGTAAAACACAATCAGGATGAACTCACTCATCACGATTTGTTTGGCACCGGCGGCACCGGCGCACTCATCTCCTCTGAGACTGGTCTCACCGTAAACCGTTTTATGAGCGGCCCGCTGGGCGGCGACCAGCAAATTGGCGCGGCGATCGCCACGCGCGACCTGGATATGCTAGTTTTCTTCTGGGACCCGCTGGAGCCGCAACCGCACGATCCGGATGTGAAGGCGCTATTGCGCCTGGCGGTCTTGCACAACATCCCCACCGCATCCAATCGCGCCACTGCCGATTTCCTCATTACATCGCCCCTGATGGATGTCGAATACAGCCGCCGCATGCCCGGTTTCGGTCATCGATTGCACGAGAGGCGCGGAGACAAAGGTTCGGGTAAAGGCTAACCACAAAGACACAAAGAGCACAAAGAATTATTATCTTAAGAATCTTTGTGGCCTTTGTGACTTTGTGGTCATTCATTTATGACCTGAAGAGGTGCCCAATGGCTAACATTAGGTCAGCTAAAAGTGGTAAATCGAATATTTCGATAACTCTCATCGATGGAATTCGCGTTGGCCACGCACAGGATTTCGAAGCCATCACCGGTTGCACTGTCATCCTTTGCGAGAAAGGCGCCGTAGGCGGCGTGGACCAGCGCGGCGGCGCGCCCGGCACGCGGGAGACTGACGCCTTGCACCCTGTGCATCTTGTCGATAAAGTGCACGCGGTTATGCTCGCCGGCGGCTCGGCCTTCGGCCTGGACGCAGCCAGCGGCGCCGTGCGTTTTCTTGAAGAGAAGAAAGTCGGGTTCAATGTCGGTGTAGCGCGCGTGCCTATTGTGCCCGCTGCCATTCTTTTCGATTTGGGCATCGGCTCGAGCACGCGCCGCCCTGATGCGGAGATGGGCTATCAAGCTTGCCTCAATGCCGGGAAGTCGGCGCCCGCGGAAGGCAGCGTGGGAGCGGGCACTGGCGCCACGGTGGGAAAAATTTTGGGAATCGGGCAAGCCATGAAGGGCGGCATCGGTACAGCCGCCATGGAGATCGGTGCCGGGGTGCAGGTGGGCGCCATTGTGGCGGTGAACGCTTTCGGTGATGTCATCGACCCCGAGACCGGGAACATAATCGCCGGGGTGCGCACGTTGAAGAAAGGCCCAATTAAAATCGGCAAAGGGCCCTTCGCCGATACTATGCAAGTGATGAAAAGTTTGGTTGGGCGCAGCATTCTGGGCTTTGCCCAGCGCCAGGGCGGCCAATCTGCCTACAACACAGTGATCGGGGTCGTGGCCACTAACGCCAGGTTCGACAAGGAGGGATCGACAAAAGTGGCGCGCATGGCCATGAACGGCATCGCCCGCAGCATCCGCCCGGCAAACACTATGCTGGACGGCGACACGCTATTTACCCTGGCAACCGGCAAGCGCAAGGCCGACGTCAACATCGTGGGCGGCTACGCCGCCGAGGTCGTCGCACAGGCCGTGGTGAGGGCGGTGCAGCAGGCCAAGGGACTGGGGGGAATTCCTGGAATTCAGGACTTGTAGGCTTAGGAACTTTCTGCTAATTTGGTGTTAATGCAACATAGAAGTTCTCATCCGTCCTTTCAAAGGAGATAGCTATGTTAATGGACCGAATCATTGGGGCCTTCATGTTCAAACGTGAAGTGTATGCCGAGGTGAAGAAAGATGCCTCTTTCACGCCGACGGCCTGGGGGATCGTTATTGGCGTCAATCTGATCAACCAGCTTGTCAGCTTCCTGGTTGCCGGTGCCGTCGCCACAGCCACATTGGGCGCGTTGGGCGAACTCGGTGACTTTGGCGGCGCGGCGGCTGTCACCGGAGGATCGCTGGTCAGCGCCGTGGTCAGCATGGTCATTGGCGTGGTTGCCTTCGCCGTTGGCGCCTATGTCATTATGTTCGTGGCCAATTCCATGTTCCAGGCCAAAGCGACTTTCGATGAGATTGTTCGCACGGTTGGCCTGGCCTATGTCTGGCAAGTTGTCGGCGTTCTGGGGATTCTCATTCTGATCAGCCCTGCCTTCATTTGCCTTTCCGGCATTTTGGGATTTGCCGCCCTCATCCTCGGCGCAATCTCTTCGGCCATTGCGGTCAAGGAAGCTCTTGGCCTCGACTGGACGCAGACGATCATCACAATCGTCATCGCCTGGGTGGTTATCTTCGTGGTCACCGCCATCTTGGGTTCGCTGGTGGCTGGTTTCGCCTTCATGGGTGCGTTCTAACCGCGACCGTAGTTTGCAAAAAAAGGAGACGCGCCGAGCGCGTCTCCTTTTTTTATGGTCCGCTTTCATCCCTGTTCAGCCAAAGCTTTCACCAATCTTTCAAGTTCGGTTGCTAATTGCGACTTGGGAACCACTTTGTCGGCGCCCGCGTGCCTGGCGGCCGCCAGCCGCGGCGGATTCATGTGCGACCCGAAGGCCAGCCAAGGAATAGATGCGGTTTGCGGATCGGCTTTAGCGGCGGGAAGCCATTCGGGCCAGGGGAGCGCAGAATTGAGATCGAGCACAATGAGCAAAGGAGGGCAGCCACGCAGCATTTTGATGAACTCAAAAGCCGTTTTGTAGGCATCCAAGGTTTCAAAGGCGAGCCCAGCGCCCTTGGCAGCAGCCTGTACCCGGGATACGAAAAAGAGGTCGGTGATGAGAGCCAGGATCATCGCTATTGCTGGGCAATTTGCCCAAAATGAAAGCGCATGTGGCCGGTCATGTAATAGAAGGCGCCCTCAATAGTGCGGGTTTCGCCAAACATGGGATCCCAACGATTTGGCATGTGCATGCGCAAAGCCCATTGATGCGGCTTGACGGAATCTGCGGTGCGCCTGACCGCGTCCAGGGTGCGGTCGAACTTTCGGCTCATCTTTTCCATGGAATAAACCTTCGCTCCTCCTCGAGGGCCCAGGCCGTTAATCCAGTTGAAGAATGGAGTTGAGAAATTCAGTGCGCCCGCTAAAGCTTTTGATACCCCCATGGGCAGTCGGCCGAATAACTTCATAACAGGAATCAGCACGGGCAGGAGCATAAAACCAAGGGTAATGTGGAACAGGACCTCACCATTGGTCCAGCCCGGATTTAGACTGCGGCGCCGGAAATCCTCTTCGGTTAGTGAATTGTACAGCGCGTGGAATTCGGCGCGGGCCTTCTCGAGTTCGGCCAGGACACCTGCGCGAACTTCTTCATCTCTCATGTGATGATTATAGCCAGGGCGCAGTGATAAGATTCCTCGCCATGTCGTCCAAAGGTCTTCCGATTGAATTCACCATCAGCAAAGAGCAGGCTCGCCGTTTCCTGCTGACCCATCATCGCTTGCTGCCGCCGCGCAAATTGACTGGCAAACAGGGCGTGCTGGATTACGTGCGCCATGTGAATTGCATCCAATACGATCCGATCAATGTCGTGGGTCAAAACCCGCACCTGGTGTTGCAATCCCGCGTGAAGGGCTATCGGCCCGCAATGCTCGATGAAGCTCTCTACAGCGACCGCAAACTCGTGGACGGTTTCGACAAAGTGATGTCGATCTATCCCGTGGAGGACTGGCCTTATTTTGCCGGCTATCGTGAAGTCATGGGCAAAGAATACACGGGGCACACAAGCACCGCCAAGGCCACAAAACTACTCGAATGGGTGCGTAAGGAATTGGAAGAGCGCGGCCCCCTTTCATCCCTGGAGCTCGAAGAGGATACGCGCATGCAATGGTGGTGGGGAAACAATGCCCGCGCCGCCCGCATTGCGCTGGATATTATGTTCATCTCGGGCGAGGTCATTGTCCATCACCGGGTGGGAACACGCAGATATTTCGATTTGTCCAAACGTTGGCTGAATGGGCGCCCAAAAGAAGAAACCCATCCTCATTCCTCGCCTGAAAGCTATAAGGACTGGCATGTAATGCGTCGCATCGCCGCGATGGGAATGATCCGCCCGGGAGGCAGCAGCAACCAGTGGGTAGGCATCATGCGTTCCAAAGGAGGCAGCTTTCCTACTTCGCTTGCCCGCCTTCAAGGGCGCGGTGAAGTGGCCCGCGTAGACGTGGAGGGAGTCTCAGGACAAGATTTTTTTATTCGACGAGTGGACCTTCCGGAATTGGAAAAGGCTGCAAAACGCGGCAGCAGTAAACTGAGTGCAGCTTTCCTGGCGCCATTGGACAATTTGATGTGGGATCGCGATCTGTTGGAGCAGCTCTTTGATTTCTTTTACCGCTGGGAGGTGTATGTGCCTGCCTCCAAGCGCCAATATGGTTATTACGTATTGCCCGTTCTCTATGGCGACCGCCTCGTCGCCCGCCTGGATCCGGCCTACGACCGCGCCAGCAAGAGGTTTACGATCCAGAATTGGTGGTGGCAATCCGGAGTGGATAAAAAGAATGAGGCCATGCTCTCTGCGCTGCAGGATTGCGTGAAGGATTTTGTTAAATACCTGGGAGCGCGTGAAGTGAAACTGGGCGACGCGATCAAACGCGATCGTTTGCTGAAAAAAGTGGCAGAGACAACCTACTAAGTTATCCGATGGGATTCGGTTAAATAGTCAAGAGTCGAGGCTTTAGCCGGATTACCTGAGAACCGGCTGAAGCCTTGACTCCGAAAACTTAAAGATGGGGCGCAGTTGCAACGGCCCGCCCAACAGTGCGACTGCTGGGCATCTGATCAGGGCGTCCCGTTGTGCATCTGGTATGAATTGTCATTCTACAAGTTCCAATTCACCGGGCGTAACTCCGGCCGCCCAGATGTGCAACTGATCCAGCGATCGCGTCCCGCCCGAATAGTCCACGGTGAACAACCCTGACATCACTGGATAATCTACCAGAGCGTTCAGTGCACGGGCGACCGCTTCAGGGCTCAGCGCTTCGAATCCGACATCGAGTATCGCATTCTCCAGCACGCGCTGCGCCAGCGCAACCGCGCCCGCCATCTGGATGTAGCCCCAGTCGCTCATCTCTTCGCCGGCACCTATTCTCCTTGCTGATTGAATGCCTGGATGTTCCTCTTCGCTCCACCAAGCCCAGGCTGAGGTGAGGTACAAGCCCTGTGAATTTGTGGGATTGGCCAGGTACTCGAAGAGTTGGCGGTTGTATCCTGAGGCCGGAGTACCCACGACGAAACGGTCGCGCAACCCTAACGCATCCAGCGCATTCAGCAGCGCTGCCAGCCCGAAGCCGCGCATATTGGTAAAGATGACGTTTGCATTCGCGTCGCGGAGTTGGTAGATGAGGTCGAAGATATTCGCATTCAATTCTGCAGGCAATTCGACCTGGTGGACGATCTGTATATTCAGGTCTTCGAGGTCCGATAAGAATTCCTCGCTGGTCAATGGACCGCCGACCTCTGCGGGCCAGGCTATCAACGCCAGCCGGATCTCATCGCCCGCACCTTCGGGTTTGCGTTTGGCCCAATGGGCAGCCAAATCATCGAGGAAGTAGCCGAGATGCTCTTGGGGATTGGCGTCCACGCCGAAGATAAATTCGCCGCGAATAGCAAAATCGCCGGGGCCAAGCGCCGGAATTTCGTCTTCGTTCAGCATCTCGCCCAAGGCGGCTTCGGTCTGCGGGTCGCAAATCAACACTAATGGACCCTCACCGATTTGGCGCACTGTTCGCGCCAATGCCCGTTGGGATTCATCTGAATTCCCTTGAGTGTCTATTAAGCGTAAATCCAGCTCTGCCCCGAAGATGCCTCCACTTTCATTGATGGCGGCCACCGCGTCCTGTAAGGCCCGGATGCGGCCCGAGTTGTCACTCGCCAGTAGACTGGACTGGTCGCAGAATGCGGCAAGGATGATGGTCTCCCTCGATAGATCGGGAATGTTTTCCGGGGTCGAGGATGCAGTCGCGGTGGGAACCACTTCTGCCGTTTCGGAAGCGGAGGCCTGTGTTTGTCCTGGCACTTGGTTTCCCGCTCCAGGCTGATTCGTCGCGTCAGGCGGAACACTACACGCCAACAGCTGCAAGGCAATGAATGAACTGACCAGGAATCTTGCGAAGGTTGATGTTGAAATCAAAATGGTCTTAGTCCAACCGATTCGCTCAAAGAGGCTCTTCGCAAGGTTGCAACTAGCCCAAATTGGCGTAGAGCTTATCGGTCTTGGCGGCCATGATGAAGTCGTTTTGATGCAAGCCTTTGATCTTATGCGTCCACCAGGTCACCGTAACCTTGCCCCATTCTGTGCTGATGACCGGATGATGGCCTTGCTCCTCGGCGAGTTCCCCCACTTTTTGGGTGAAGGTCAGCGCCTCGGCGAAATTCTTGAACTTGAAGGCGCGCCGCAGGCGCGGGACGTCATTTTCTTGCACTAATTCCCAGTCGGGCACCTGTGGCTTGTATTCCTTAATTTGAGCGGGCGTGAAGGCAGGTTGGTCTCCCCTGCAAGGGACACAGGTCTTTTCAGTAAGGCTTTCCATTGCGCTCATGTCTACTGTGACGAACGAACACAGTGATTATAATGTGATGTACTTTCATAAAGTGATGATTTCAATCGCCACTTTATGGCGTTTGCCGGTTACAGCCCACCCGGCTTATCAAAACTGTGGTTAGAACGCTGGCCGTTCTTTTTTCATTCTAATGCGGAAGGATTGAGAAATGAAAACAAAACAAGTCCGCCAATCGATACCCGCCATAGCCGTGATCGTGGTTGCCGCTTACATCGCTGCGCAAATGCTCTCGGATATTGCCAGCCTGAAAATCGGCCTGATAGCGGGCTTGGCAGTCGACATGGGTACCTTCATCTATCCGATCACATTCACCTTACGCGACGTGGTGCACAAAGTCCTGGGTCGCCACAACGCCCGCGTACTCATTATCAGCGCGGGGGTCATCAATCTGCTTATGGCTGCCTACCTGATGTGGGCGGCGGCTTTCCCCAGCGACCCGGGCTGGGGCCTGGGCGCAGAGTTCACCGCTGTGCTGGCGCCGGTTTGGCGCATCGTATTAGCCTCCATCGTCGCTGAGGTCGCCAGTGAACTGATGGACACCGAGATCTACCACCTGGTCGTCACGCGCATCACGCATCGCTATCAATGGCTGCGCGTACTGCTCAGCAACAGCCTTAGCGTGCCGGTGGACAATCTCATTTTCTCGATCGGCGCTTTTGGCGGCGTGCTGCCTTGGGAATCGGTATGGGGCATCTTTATCGTGAATCTGCTGGTCAAGTATGCGGTAACCCTGGTCAGTTTGCCGCTGATATACATCGTGCCGGATAAACGGGTCGACGAATAACTTCTTTTGATTAACCGATTAACAGATTGATCGATTGATCCGTTAATCAGTTAATCGCGCGTATTAATTCTGACCCTTCGGTTTAATCAAGGTAGAATGCCCGCTTGATGGACTTCCAACACAAATCCGGAATCTTGTTGCACGTCACCAGTCTCCCCAGTCCATACGGGATCGGAGACTTGGGGCAGGGGGCGTATGACTGGCTGGATTTCCTCTCGGCAACGGGCTGCCAATGGTGGCAGGTGTTGCCGCTGGGCCCCACAGGCTATGGCGATTCTCCCTATCAATCATTCTCGTCCTTCGCCGGCAATCCGGTCATGGTCAGCCCTGATTTGATGCTTGAAGATGGATTGATCGATGCAGAGCATTTACAAAACGTTTCCCATTTTCCAACTCAACGCGTTGATTTCCACACCATGATCGAATGGAAGCGCGGCCTGTTCCAGGTAGCCTTCATGCGCCTCAGCGAACTGCCACAGCTGCGCGCCGAATTCGAAGAGTTCCGTCACCGACAATCCGCCTGGCTGGAAGATTTCAGCCTTTTTATGACGATCAAGCAGCAACAGGAATTGCGCGCCTGGACGACTTGGCCCGGCGATCTGCGCGACCGCGGGCCGGAAGCGATGATTGCGGCGCGCAAGCAATTCGCGTCCACCCAATCCTATTTTGCATTCCAGCAATTTCTCTTCTTCCGTCAATGGGCGCGGCTTCGCCGCCGCATGGCCGAATTGAATATCCGCTTGATCGGGGATCTGCCTATCTACGCCGCGCCGGACAGCGCCGACGTTTGGGTTCACCGCCATCTATTTGAGATGGATGTGCACGGGAGGTCCTATCGCGTGGCCGGCGTGCCGCCCGACATGTTTTCGGCCACCGGTCAGCTTTGGGGAAACCCGCTGTATCGCTGGGATGTAATGAAGAAGCACGGCTACGCGTGGTGGCTGGAGCGCCTGCGAGCCAACCTGGATCTAGTTGACGTGCTGCGCCTCGACCATTTCCGCGGCTTCGCGGATTACTATGCGATACCCGCTAATGAGACCACCGCCGAGAACGGAAAGTGGGAACTGGGTCCCGGCGCGGATTTCCTGCAAATAGTGCGCGACAAGCTGGGCGGACTGCCACTCATTGCCGAAGACCTCGGCGGCGAAGGATCGCCTATAGTGATTAAACTGCGTGATGATTTCGGACTACCCGGAATGAAGGTCTTCCAGTTCGGCTTCGACTCCGATCACACACACCAGTTCCTGCCGCACAACTATCCCGAGAACTGCGTGGCGTACACTGGCACGCATGATAATGACACCGCGGTAGGCTGGTTTGCTAACGCGCCGGAGGCTGAACGTAAATTCTGTCTGGACTATATGGGCAGTGATGGCAAGCACATCGCCTGGGACATGATCCGCATGCTCTGGGATTCGCGCGCCAACCTGGTTGTGGCGCCGCTGCAGGATTTCCTGGAACTGGGCACCGAAGCGCGCATGAACTATCCCGGCCGCGCCCTGGGCAATTGGGGCTGGCGCGTGGAAGCCGAGGCGCTGACCAATGCGCTGGCAGAGAGGATAGCTAAGTTGAATCAAGCCTCTGGAAGAAGCACTTAAACGGAAAACGGGCAGGTTACCAAACCTGCCCGTTTTGGTCTCAATTGTTTTACTTCTTCTTTTTCTTCGCGCCGCCTTTTTTCTTGGCGATGCTCTTAGCCTTAGTCGTCTTGGCCTTTGAAGGTTTCTTGGCGGCTTTCTTGGCCGCTGTTTTCTTCGCAGCTGCCTTCTTGGGTTTGGCGGCTGCCTTCTTTGGGGCGGCTTTGGGCTTCGCCGCCGCAGCCTTAATCGAAGGCAAAGGTTTAGTAGGTGTTGGCGACGGTTTCGCTGCTGGCGGCGAAGTAACCACCGGCGGTCTCATAGGCATTATCCCGGGAGAGGTTGGCACTGGGGCAGCGGCGCCGGGAGCGGATGGCCGCGGAGCCCAGCCGGGGGCTTCGCGCTCGAGCTGGGCGCGCGCCACCATGTTGGGGCGACCGCAGCGGGGGCAATAAGCATTGTAGTGCTTGTAACCCTTGGCCTCCACCTCGTCGAGGGCGGCATACATGGCCTCCTCAGTCATCGTGAAGGGAGTGAAACAATGGATGCAACGGATGAGCATTGGTCGTCTCCTTCCTTATGCGTTGAGATTTTTATTATACACAGGGGCAGGCTGGCTGTTGGCTCTAAGTGTGGCAATTAAAATCCCGGCCAGGATCAAGCCCACCCCGGCGAGCTTCAGTTCGCTGGGGGACTCCCCCAGGAGTACGGCTGCCAGGATGCTGGCACCCACCGGCTCTCCCAGGAGGGCTATCGATACGTAAGAAGCTGGCAGGTGTGCCAATGCCCAGTTAAAGCTGGAATGTCCCAACAATTGGGGTAGTAAGGCCAGTAAGAGCAAATATAGGTAGATTATCGGGGAGAAGCCAAAAGCAGGTAGCCCGGAAACGGCTACCATACCGATCAAAATCAATCCAGCCATGCCATAAACCAAGAAGATGTATGGGGTCAGGGACAACGTGGGGCGCAGGCTGCGACCAATAAGGATGTAACCTGCCCCAGTCCAAGCACCGGCTAGCGCCAGCAGATCGCCCCAGAAGGCTT
>CAYJMC010000015.1:0-18913 GCA_964371335.1 uncultured Anaerolineaceae bacterium | reverse complement strand
TAACCTGCCCCAGTCCAAGCACCGGCTAGCGCCAGCAGATCGCCCCAGAAGGCTTTGCCCTGAACGAATTGGCTAAGCGGTGGGCAGGCCAAGCCTGCGGCTGTTTGCTCGCAGGCATCGCTGAGGCCGATGACCACCGTGCCGGCCAGAGCCACCAGCAGACCGATCACGATGAGCGGCGACAGCCGTTCCTTGAGCACGAACGGCGCAAGCAGCGCAACCCATAAGGGGTTCGTAGTCACCAATACCACGGAGCTGGCCACGGAGGTGTACTCCAACGACAGGATCCAGGTGGCGAAATGTAGCGCCAGGAACAATCCGGCGAGCGCGGCGAGCAGCAACTCGCGCCGTGAAAGCTTGCGCAACTCGGCGTTGTAGCGGGGGATAGTGAATGGTATGAGGATTAAACCGGAGAGGCCCATGCGGTAAGCGGCGATCACCAGAGAAGCGACTTCGCGTTGAGCGAATCGTATGAGCAATGAAGCTGATGCGACGGCGAAGATGCCGAGGAGAAGCACCAGATGCGTTCGGATGAAATCCGGTGGAAATTTTGGGGTTGAGGGCGCGTCCAAGCGATTAATTTGTGATTTTCTTGACAAAGGGGTGGGGCGCAATTACAATCGATTCGTTCGCCACGAATTGTAACGCAGCAATTTACTGGTCGTTTTTTCCAGTAACCTGTGCAGTTGAAAAGGAGCAACAATGGTATTCACCCTTCCCAAACTCCCCTATGAATTCAACGCTTTGGAACCGCACATCGATGCGCGCACGATGGAAATCCATCACGACAAGCACCACCAAGCTTATATCAACAATCTGAACGCGGCTATCGAGAAACATGCTGACCTCGCCAACAAATCAGTCGAAGATCTGCTCAAAGATTTGAACGCTGTCCCCGAAGACATCCGCACCGCGGTGCGCAACAACGGCGGCGGCCATTGGAATCACAGCATGTTCTGGCAAATTATGTCTCCCAAAGGCGGCGGCGAACCCTCTGGCGGGCTGGCAGATGCAATCAAGAAAGCATTTGGGGATTTCAAGACATTCAAAGAGAAGCTCGCCGCAGCAGCTGTGGGCCAGTTCGGCAGCGGATGGGGCTGGCTGGTCAAGGACCAGAGTGGCGCGCTCAGTGTAGTGGCCACACCTAATCAGGACAATCCCATGTCAAACGGCCTCACTCCCATATTGGGCATTGATGTTTGGGAGCACGCCTATTACCTCAATTACCAGAACCGCCGCCCGGATTACATCGCCGCATGGTGGAACGTGGTAAATTGGGACGAAGTGAGTAAACGCTTCGCCGGCTAACGACCAAACCGGCGGATAATTTTCGGTCTAACGGAGGACCACCAGTATGACCCATATCATTACCAGTTTGTGCCTGCGAGACGGCGGCTGCGTGGATGTTTGCCCGGTGGAATGCATCGTTCCTGGTATGCCCCAGGATAAATATCCCTGGTACTACATCGACCCAGCCACCTGCATCGACTGCGGCGCTTGCATCCCGGAGTGCCCGTTCGAGGCCATCTTCACCGAGGACGAGGTCCCGGAAGCGTACGCGGCCAAGGGCGGCGAACGCATTGCGCAGCCGGTAGGCACCCCTGGCTTCGACCAGGTATACGAAGGCAGCAACCACCACGGCCACGCCGTGAAGATGGATAGCACCAAGGTGTTACAGGCCGGCGAAACCGTGAACCTGCGCCCCGATATCCAGCCCAATTACGATTACTTCCAGAACGGGCCCGGGTATTGGGAAGGCTGGCAGCAGCACGCGAAATAACCGCAGGCAAATTGCATAGTCTTTCGCCGAAGAATGAAGAGGAAGCAGAAGCTTCCTCTTTTTCTTCCGGCGGCATAGAAATAGAATAAGATAAAGGCGAGCAAAGGAAGGCGATTATGGCAGACTCAGTTCGGATTGAAAAAGACTCCTTAGGTGAAGTTCGCGTCCCGGCGAATGCATTGTATGGTGCGCAGACTCAGCGCGCTGTCGACAATTTTCTTATTTCGGGTCTAAAACCTTGGCGCGCATTCATTTGGTCCATGGCGGCCATCAAGCGCGCGGCTGCCGACGTGAACCACGCGCTCGGCTTGCTTGACAAGGAAAAAGCCGAGGCAATCTCCAAAGCGGCAGCCGAAGTTATGGAGGGTAAGTGGGATGACCAGTTTGTGGTTGATCCCTTCCAAGCCGGCGCGGGCACCAGCCACAACATGAACGTCAACGAGGTAGTCGCCAGTCGTGCCACACAATTGCTTGGCGGTGAAGTCGGCAAAAGCCTCGTGAATCCAAACGATCACGTGAACATGGCCCAATCGACTAACGACACCATACCCACAGCCATCCGTCTGGGCTGCCTCTGGCGCCTGGATGAATTGCTCGATGTCGTGGATGGTTTGGCGGCCGCGTTGGCCACGAAAGCCAAGGAATTCGACCCGATTGTGAAATCAGGACGCACCCATCTGCAGGATGCGGTGCCCGTGCGCCTGGGACAGGAATTCGGCGGCTACGCCAAAGCGGTAACGCGCGATGGCGAACGCATTCGGCGGGCCGGTGACATGCTGCGCCGTATGCCCATTGGCGGCACAGCAACGGGCACCGGGCTGAATGCTCACCCGGAATATCATGCCCGCATGGTCAAGCATCTGTCTGAAATTACCGGGCTTGAATTGAACACCTCCGATAATTTATTCGAGAGCATGCAGTCCCTGGCAGACGCCGCTGATTTTTCGGCGTCGATGCGCACGCTGGCGCTTACCATGATTCGCATCGCCAATGACTTTCGCTTGCTGGCTTCAGGGCCGTCTACCGGATTGGATGAGCTGCGGCTGCCAATTCTGCAGCCCGGATCCAGCATCATGCCCGGCAAGGTGAACCCGGTGATGGCCGAGATGACCGATATGGCCATGTTCCATGTGATCGGTTGCGACACCACGGTGGCGTTGGCCGTCCAGGCAGGGCAACTCGAGTTGAACGTGATGATGCCAATCATCGCTCACAATTTGTTTGAGATGATGCAAGTAATGATAGGATCGCTGCGTGCCTTTACCGATAAATGTGTGGTTGGGCTGACTGCTAATAAAGAGAAGGCTGAAGGTTGGCTGGCTCGCAACGCCATCATCATTACGGCGCTCAATCCGTTGATCGGCTATCAGGCTGGCGCGGCTCTGGTAAAACAGGCGCTTAAGGAAAACCGCACAGTAGGCGAGGTGGCGGTGGAAAAAGCGAATGCCGGCGAACTTAAGCATGTAAGCCAGGATCGCAAAGTTAGCGCCGACGAGATCAAAAAAGCCCTGGGTGATTTGCGCAAGTTAACCGAGGGCGGAATAGTGAAGTAAGATTCACTTTCGAAATAAGCTGAATGAATCTGTTCTGGATTAGCGAGGTCTGCAATGTTCGCCGAAATCCAACAATATCTCGCTTCCCTCGAAGACTTACGCGCCCAGGTGGGTGGCATTATCAAAGATGTTCCTCCAGAGGGGTTGAATTGGCGCCCCAGCCTGCCGGCTGGCGCCGATCCTACGAATTCGCTTGCAGTGTTGGCTGTTCACGTTGCCGGCGCCGAGCGTTTCTGGATTGCCGAATGCATCGGTAGATACCCGCAAACACGTGATCGGGATGCTGAATTCCGCTATATAGCTACCTCGGCCGAGGAACCGTTGGCCCGCCTGCGCCGAGTGGGAGAAGAAACACAGGAGGTTCTGGGCGCGCTGAAACCGGAACAACTCGACGACAGCTTTATGAAAGATGATCATGCCGTCGCCGTTCGTTGGGCAATTCACCATGTCATTTACCACTATAGTTTGCACATCGGGCACATGCAGCTAACATACCAGCTTTGGAACAAAGGCAAAGCAACTTCCAGCCCGCGCTGGTTCGATCGGTTGTCGAAAGCGTAATGCGAACAAAAGCGCCCGCCATTTGGCGGGCGCTTTTGATTTGTCAGCTAATCTATGGAATTGAGTAACTTTGCAACTCGATGGTTGTAGTGCTACCCATCAGGTTTTCAGTTACCACTGACTTGACCATTCCCACCCCGGAAGCGTACCAGGCAGTTGTCGTTCCTGTGAAAGTAACAGGCATGCTCACCCCTCCGATATTGGCCGTTAGGCTGAAATCTTGTTGTATCTCAACCTTAATGGCATCGAAGGTCCCCGCAGCCGTGGAAACAGATTCGGTACCAACTGCATTGGCTGCGAAGGAAACATTGCCGGTGGCTGCACCAGTCAAGCCCTCACCGATGGTCATGTCACCTTCGACATCCATGGTTTGAGTCCAGCTTGACCCAACGGCCAAGTTAGTTGGAATCGTGACACCGGTGACCCCGGTAGTATGGAACTCGGCATTCATAGCTTCCGTTGATAAAGCTGCCGACGGGCCGCCGTTATATTCCAAGGCTACTAATCCATTTGCCTGGCAGCCCCAAGCTTGAGTGCGTTGCAGTCCACCTTCAAGATCGAACGAACTGTTCAGGGTAAACCCTTCCGCACTTACGTTGGTGATCGTGTCAGTGTAGCTAAAGTCCTTAATTCCACCGGTTACAGAGTAAGTCCATGTAGCCCCGTTAACAACTGGGAAATAAGGATTGGCGCAGGCACCGATATCAGCGCCTTCATTTGCGGCGGCCGTTGGCTGAGCCCCTGAATCCGCGCCCCCAGAGTCTGGAGCCGTGGTAGCCTCTTCACCCGTTTCATCAGTCGGTGATCCGCCGCCGCAAGCTGCCAGCAACAAGGTAGATCCCAAAAGTATTGGAACTAGCCATTTGCGAGAAAACGAAATTGGTTTGACGAACATCTTTTTGCTCTCCTATTTGGTTGGAATAAATCCTCAATTTTGAATGGCGTGAGAATCGTTAAATTGTATCCAATAATAAGCTGATCAGTAATCCTTGACGCATCACTCCTTCCGTTTTACGCTTGCCTTATGCCCATTAGAGTCTTACCAGATGCATTAGCTTCACAAATTGCAGCTGGGGAGGTGGTTGAGCGGCCGGCTTCGGTAGTCAAGGAACTCATTGAAAATGCGCTGGATGCAGGCGCAACCCAGATTAACATTCGTATCGAAGGCGCAGGCCAGCGCCTGATCGAGGTCAGCGATGATGGACAAGGCATCCCCGCCGAGGAGATCTGGCTAGCCCTGCAGCGGCATGCCACCAGCAAGATCAGCAGCGCCGAGGATCTGGTCCGCATTCGCACCTTGGGCTTCCGCGGAGAAGCGCTGGCAGCCATGGCCTCTGTGGCGCGGCTTACCTTGATTTCGCGCCCGCACGCAGTAAAAGCTGCTGCCCGCGTCCAGGCGGATACGGGACATCCGGGCAAGGTTGAGGAGCTTGGCGCACCGCCGGGCACCTTGGTGCGCGTGGACGACTTGTTCTACAACATTCCCGCGCGCCGCAAATTCCTCAAGAGCGAGGCCACCGAGCGCCGCCAGATAAGTCAACTGGTAGCCCGCTACGCGCTCGCGTATCCAAACATTCGCTTCTCGCTGGAAATCGAAGGCCGGCCAAGCTTGCACACCAGCGGCGGCGGTGACCGCCGCGAAGTGCTGGCAGCACTCTACGATGCCTCGTTGGCGCGCCGCATGATCGAAGTAGATGCAGCCAACGAAGAAATCGGTGTCACAGGTTTTATCAGCCCAATGGACCTGACCCGCGCCAATCGCTCCGACCTCACCTTTTTTGTGAACGGGCGCTGGGTGCAGGACCCGGCGCTGGCAGCCGCTGTCTTGCAGGCATATCACGGCATGCTGATGGTAGGACGCTTCCCTATAGCCAGCCTGTTCATCCAGTTGCCGCTGGACGCGGTGGACGTGAACGTCCATCCTGCCAAGGCCGAAGTGCGCTTTGCTGACCGGGACAAAGTGTTCAGCGCCGTGCAGCGTGCCATCCGCCGCGCGTTGCTGGCCAATTCCCCCTTACCGACGCTTGATCCTGTCCAGCCAGGATTGGCTTGGCGGCCCATGCCGGTGCCACAGACCGAACAAATTGAACAGCAATCGGAAGGCGAAACCCCACCGGCGGTAATGTCCGCGCCTCAGCCTAGCCTGCCGGGCAGCGGGGTGCCCTTGCTTAGGCTGGTGGGCCAAGTTGGCTCAGCTTACCTGGTCGCCGAAGGTCCCGATGGTTTGTACCTGGTCGACCAGCACGCAGCACATGAGCGCGTGCTCTTTGAGCGCTTCCAGTCACAACGCAGCAAACCGGCTTCTCAGATCCTGCTCGAGCCGGTCACGGTCGAGTTGCCTTCCGCGCAAGCAGATTTACTTGAAGGCCAAATTCCTGTACTTCAAGCGCTTGGCTTTGAAATTGAACCGTTTGGTCCGCAAACTTACAAAGTCCGATCAATCCCCTCGTTGCTATTGGGCATAAACCCAGAAGACGCGCTGCGCGCCGTCGTCGAAGATTTCGAAGAAGACGAAGCCCCGCTGGAGAAAGAAATCCAGGCAAAGCTGATTGCCCGTATCTGTAAACGGGTCGCCGTCAAAGCCGGTCAGTTCCTATCCGTTGAAGAGCAGCGCGCCTTATTGCGCGACCTCGAAGCCTGCGTGGCGCCGCGCACCTGTCCTCATGGGCGGCCGACGATGATTCACTTATCGATCGATCTGTTGGAAAAGCAGTTCGGGCGACGTGGGGCGCGCTAATTGGCGACCGGTTCCGTTATCAGGTCCACCAATTTCAGAGTTTGCTGAGCTGTGTAGCTATTCGGATCGACCGCCAGCATGGATTGGTGGGTTTGAGCCGCTTGATGAGCCAGTTCTGGCGCCGGAGTAAAGACGGCGCTGATTTCCAAGCCGAGAGTGCGTTGGATATCTGCTGCGCTCATCGCCTGTTCCGTTCGCACTCGATGCACCATCGCGGCCACGATATTTTCGGATGAAAAACCGATTTTTTTCAAATCATCCAGCAAACTTTTCGTATGTGTCATCGTGATGGGATCTGGTTCGACCACCAGGATCAGCCTGGTGCATTGCTCCAAGGCACGCTGGGCGCTTGCATGCAATCCTACTCCGAGATCGAGTACCGTGTATGGGGCGATACGCGCCAATTCTCGTACGATGGAAACCATCTGTTTGGCAGACGAAGACAGGGATACATCCGTTGGTTGATGAGAGCTGAGCAGCATCCTGATGCCCGATTTGTGGGTAACCAGGGCATTCTCCACCGCGCCGCGATGGATTTCTTGGGCATTTTTCTTCAATAAGGTGTTTAGTCCCTGGGGATTCTTGTAACCAAAGTGGATACTGATGTCCCCGTATCCCGGCCGCAGTTCTGCCAACAAAACCTGCGATCCTTCAAAGCGCTGATGGAAGCCGGCAGCTAGATTCACAGCCAGTGTAGATACGCCCTGACCGCCTTTGCCTGCCATAATGCCTACAACCATACCCAGGCTTGTCGTGCGACTTTCCGGCACTTGGGACTGTATGGAAGTTGGGCGCTTGAGTAAGTTGCGCACCCGAGCGATCAGTTCAGCGGGGTGGGTGGGCTTGGTGAGATATTCGTCGGCGCCCACCTCAAGGCCAGCCACCTTGTCTTCAACCTGGCCTTTGGCGGTGAATAAAACGATAGGAATGCTGGCCGTGGATGGGTCGGAGCGCAGTTGGCGGGTGACCTCGTAGCCATCCATCCTGGGCATCATGATATCCAGCAGAATGAGATCGGGTATGTGCTCGGCGACTTTTTCCAATGCTTCCACCCCGTCTTTGGCAGCGACGATAATGTAGCCTTGTTTTTCCAGCGTCGTGCCTACCAGCTTCAGGGTATCTAGGTCGTCGTCAACTACCAGGATTTTTTGTGCCGAGGTTTGTCGGGTAGCAGGCATTTCAGGATTCAGTCTAGCATAGATGCAAAAGAGTTTACAGGGGAATTAAGTATACAAATAGTCGAGAAAATGATGCAGATACGAGGGCTATAATTCGCTTGTGAAGTTTGATAGTCTGGCAAAAATCCTGCAGGGAGAGTGCGCGCTCGTGCTTGACGCGCCGCTGGTGCTGGGTTTTTCCGGCGGTCCCGATTCGCTTGCCTTGCTGCATGCATTACAAGCCGAAAGCGTACCCGTTTTGGTCGCGCACTTCGACCACGGACTGCGCCCCGAATCCGCTGAGGAGGCCCACCAAGCCGAAGAAATTGCAGCGGGCTACAGTCTCCCCTTTTTTACTGAGCGCGGCGATGTTGCCGCCCATGCCCGCCAACATTCGATGTCCATCGAGGAGGCCGCCCGTGAGCTGCGTTACGAGTACCTCTTCGGGGTGGCGAGCAGCCAGGGCGCCCAGGCAGTTGCCGTGGCGCACAATGCCGATGACCAGGTCGAAACGGTGCTTATGCATTTGCTTAGGGGCGCCGGTCCTCGCGGGTTGCGCGGCATGGCCCTGCGTTCTCTCCCTAACCCCTGGAGCGCCGCTATCCCGCTGGTGCGCCCGTTGCTAGGTTTCTGGCGCCAGGAAATCCTGGATTACTGCCGGGAAAACGGTCTGCAGCCTGTCCGGGACCAGTCCAACCTGGACACCACCTTTTTCCGTAATCGTCTTCGCCATGAGTTACTCCCCACACTGGAACAAATTTCCCCTGGTATCATGCAACGCTTGCACCGAACCGCCGACTTGTTGACTGCCGAAACCGAAGTGCTGGAAGAATTGGCTGAAGGAGCGTGGAAGCGTTGCCTCGGCCAGCGCAGCAAAGATTACATTCAGTTAAATCGGCCAACTTTCATGGTCGAGCCCCTGGCTCTGCGGCGATTCCTCTTGCGTCGTGCTGCCCAAGAATTGCGACCTGGCTTACGCGACCTGGATTACGAGGCTATTCAACGTGCCTTGGACCTCGCCCAGAATTCCGCTTCCGCGCCAGGGGATTGGGTCGCCGGCCTAAGCCTGCTGGTTGAAGGCGACCATCTTTGGGTCGCCGACTGGGAAGCGGAGCTGCCTGTCGACTGGCCACAGGCGCCTGCCAGCGAACTTCACATCGAGGCGCCCGCGAGCCTCGAACTAAATCGGGGCTGGCGATTTGAACTTCACGAAGCGGGTGACCATAGAGCAATCAACAATTCCGATCCGTTCCAAGCTTGGCTGGACCAGGACAGCATTGGTGACGAGTTGGTTCTTCGACGCCGGCACCCCGGCGACCGATTCCAACCATTGGGTATGGAGAGTGGTTCCCAAAAATTAGCGGATTTCATGATCAACGAAAAGCTGCCTAAACGTGCGCGTGAGACCTGGCCGTTGCTATGCAAAGGCGAAGATATTGTTTGGGTACCGGGGTATCGGCTGGCGCATCCATATCGTTTGCGTAAAGAGAGCCGGCGGGTTCTGCAGGTGAAATTGTTGCAGTCTAATGGGAGAGTGAAATGAAATTGTTCGCGCGCAATCGCAAGAAGAACCGCTTCCTGGAATTGCTGATCAAGCAAGCCGAGCTCACGGTCCAGGGCCTGGACGCGTTGCGTCGCTACCTGCGCGAACCCAACCCGAAGCTGATCGAAGAACTAAATCGCGCCGAAAAAGAGGGCGACGAAGTTCGCCGGGTACTGGTGGATGAATTGAACGACACCTTCGTTACCCCTTTCGACCGCGAAGACATTTTTGCCCTGTCGCTGAATATCGACGATATCCTCGATTACGCCAACACCACCATGGACGAAATCAAGTTGTTTGAAGTCGAGGGAAATCCCTATATCGAAAGAATTGTTTCATTGCTGGCTGACGCCGCCATGGAAATTTACCGAGCTGTGCAGCAATTGCAGGACCATCCCAACGTGGCCAGCGACCACGCCGTTCGTGCCAAATCGCTTGAGAACCGTGTCGAACATGTCTATCGCGAAGCGTTAGCGGATTTGTTCAAGACGCCCAAAGATATCGACGGGATGATGCAAATTCTGAAATTACGTGAAATTTATCGACATCTTTCCAACGCGGCCGACCAGGGCGACGAGGCCGCTGACGTGATTGGGGATATTGTCGTGAAATGGTTGTAGCCTAGAATAGGGCTAACTGCTCGTCGCCCCGCAATTGGTGCAGCTTCATTCCCAACTCACGCCACTGGATTTCCGATACGCCAAGCTTTTGCCGGAGCGTGTTTTCATCCATGCCGTTGAGCATGTCATGCAGCGCGCATGACCAACGGCACATCAGGAACGAGAGTTGGTTTTTCAATCCGGCTTCCCTGCCCAAATCTTCCAGCAAATATTCAAGCCGGCGCGGCGACCAAGGGAAGAGCGCTTCGCTAAGATCGTATTGCTCGCGGTATTCCTCGTACGCGTCTACCCACTCTTCGGGCAAAATAATCTTTCGTTCTTTGTATCGGTTCTTGGGGCTGGCGTAGCGCACAAATAGCAGCGGCCCGCCAGGGGCCTCCAGGTCAACATGATTGGTCTTAAGCGCCAGGCACTCGCCTTTTTTGATGCCGGTGTGCAACAAGACCGAAACGAGGGTGTATGTGCGCGCATCCGGTTTGCGACCGCGGCGCTGCCGGTCAGCGACCTTCAGGACCTTTTCCATATCATCTGGGGTCAACACATCCGGCAACGGGCTAATCACGCTCTTTTGCAGCACGCGCTCGGCAGGATCGGCTAGCACGGCACCGGCGCCTTGCAGCCAGCGAAAGAAGGACTTGATAGAGGTGACGCGCCGGGCAAAGGTTTTGGGGCTGCAGGGTACACCGCGTTCGTTTTGCATCCAATCGAGGAAAGTATCAAGGTCCTTAGTTGTTATCTTTCCGACGGGTTGGTCGGCGGGCAAGTAGGAGGCCAGCAACCGGAGGTCTGCCGCAAAAGCCTTTACCGTATGTATTGAGTTACCCTGATCCTGTAGGAAGATCTCCCATCCCTGGATCGTCGGTGGCAGGGTAGAGCGGGCATGGATTGCAGTAGCAACTTCAAATGGCATAGGTTCTCCCGTAAATCATGCGCATAGACATTATTCGGGAGTTTAGGCGAAGCCTGAGCTGGTGTCAATCAAAATCAAGGGTTGAATTGCTGATCAGCTGCAAATCCACACCGGCCCCCTAAATTCGCGCAACACGTGATCCAGTGTGCTGCCCCACATAAGTTCGATCAGGGGAGCCTGGCCATAACCACCCATTAATACGAAATCGCAGCCGCTATCTGCGGCCTCAGCGACCACGGCCGGGCCGGCCGGGCCGCGCCGCTGGATGTAGTTCGCCTCCACCTCTTGCGATATTAAATAACCTTTAGCTTTTTGTAGATTTAGGCTTTCCTTTAAGCTCTTTTCCAGCGATGTCAATACCGTGATCTTGGTACCCCAGCAGCCAGCCAGATACGCGGCCAGATACAGCGCTTCTTGAGCTTTGTGGCTACCATCGTAGGCCACCAACGCGTGCTTCATTTGCGAAGCCTCCACCACCACCAGCGCGGGCCGCGGACTGCGCTGCAAAAAAGCGCGCAAGCCCGAAAGCAGGCGCTGCATGGGTTGGTCACCGGGCGGGTGCTTGAGGTGCAGCACAACAAGATCGCTCCAGTGAGAACGCTCCTCCACGCGGCGCGAAATGTTCCCTTGCTCCAAAACCAGCCGCCCGCGGATGCCGGTCTTCGCCAGCCGTTTTTTGAATTCCTCGCGGATGCCCTCTACCTTGGCGCTGTCTTTCTTATCCTCCGCGTTTACCACATGCACGCCGCGCAACTCGCTTTGCTCGCGCTGCGCCACCATGATCGCCATGTCCACCGCCATCCAGCTCTGGTCTTCCCCGCTGATGGGCACCAGGATGCGCGGGAACAAACTCTCTCCCGCCCGTAACTTGCCGCGACTAAGCCGCCACTCGGTAGGTACTGGGCTCATCTGCAGCGCTTTGATTGGAAACACTCGACTCAAAAAACGCCTAAAGCGTTCCCAGAGTCGTCTCGGCTTGGTATAGAGACGGTTCCACAAATGGGCAGCGGCCTCCTCAGTGCCTAGGTCCCAACCAAGCTGCTTGGTTAGTTCAGCGCGGTGCTTCATAAGCCACAAATAAATGTCCGTCTCGGTGCGTTTGGGGAAATCTCGCAGAAGATCCAGTCTGCGGATAACGGCGATTGCCGGAAAATACACCTCGTTCAGCCAATGCTGCACGGCTTCTTCATAGCCAACTTCCCGCTTTTGATCTATGCCCATGAAGTAGCGATGCGCGGCGATATGTTCGCGCAACTGCTCATAGCGGCCCGGCGCCGTGACGCTAAGGTCTACCTCGGGATGTAATTCGGCCAGTCGCGTGTCCTCCAAAAAGCGAGCCTGTTCGGTCTTAATAATCAAATCGTCAGCGTCATCTTCGGGAGACAGTGGCACCTTGCTGGGAATCTCCGTAACGTAAGCCTCGATTTCCTTGGCGCCCAATTGCCGCGCTACTGAAACCCGATGATGGCCGTCAAGCACGAAGTACACTTCGCCGATTTTGTACACCTCGATAGGCGGCAAGCCCGAGTATTCGAATGCTGTGCGTACCCGCGCCCAGCGCCCTAACTGTGCTTCTTGCCGCGGCAGGAACTGGCGATTGAAATCTTCGTAGCGGCCTACGGACCCCACGATGGCGTCCATGGGAATATTGCGCAACACCCGCGGCAGCAGTCTTTCCTCGGCGATGGAGCGTCGCACCTTTTCGAATGACAACAGTCGGTTGCGCTTGCTTCCCCCCAGGCGCGCTAAGATCTCTTGCATGTCCGCGCGGCGCCTGGCGCGCCTGAAATCCGTTACCGCTGAGGAGTAAGTGCCGCCGTTATCGTCCATGGTTACCCTGCGGGGTGGTTACCTGGCCGGGCTTTGGCATCGGGTGCAGATGCAAATTCGTTTCGCGGTAACCATAGGTATTGATTACCAATGTGTCGTGAAAGCGAGTAAGCACGGGAGTCTCATGGTTGTATACATGAATGTGCCCGTGGAAATGATAGCGCGGCTTGAAAACTCTGAGTAGCCAGCGTATTGCCTTGAATCCTTGATGCGCCGGATCTTGCTGGTCTTGTATGCCCCAGGGTGGTGCGTGAGTGGCCAGAAGGTCTAAAGCGCGCCCATGGCGCGCCGCGTTGGCCACCAGCCGCGGCGCCAAACCCAGCACCATGCTCCACATTTCCGATTGAGTGTACATAAAGGGACCTTTTCGGTAACGCACGCTGCCCTCTAACCCCGCCATCAGGAGACCCTGGTAATTCACTACTTGCCTGTGCAAGTCCACAGCACCCCAAGGTCCCTTGCGGCTGGCGCCTTCAGAGTATTCCACCGTCGCAGCGTGGTTGCCGCGGACATAGTAGACAGGCTTGCCGAGCTGGTCCACCAGATATTCGAGATAATAGTAGGGCAGGTCACCGCAGCCCAGCACCAGATCTACATCGGCGAACCGTTCTTTTACGTAGGGACTGTAGATGAATTCGAGGATCTGATCGCTGAGGGAAAGGAGTTTCATCGTTGGGAATATAACATGGTGAAATATGTCTCACGATATTGACAAGCTCCCGCCCCGGCATTAAACTTATATCGAAAACTGTCAATATGAAAATGAAAGCAAACTCTCTGGATCCGGTTGCTTTTGCCAAGGTTTTAGCAGACCCCACGCGGCAGCAGATCATGGAAAGCTGCTGTTGTGAATGGCGCAACGTGAATCAGATCGTCGCCGCGGTAAACGTCAGCCAGCCCACGGTGTCACACCATCTGGCCGTCCTTCGGGAAGCTGGCCTGGTGAAGGCTGAAGAGAAAGGCAAGAATACCTATTACTTGCTAAACCAGGAAAAAGTTGCCTTTTGCTGCGGCCAGTTGATAACTACATTCGCCCCCGAATCAAAAGCTGCCGATCAAATCGTTCAATTGTCAGAGATAAAATAAACGCGGGCGGTGTCTAAACCGCCCGCCGAGGGATGGAGTTGCGTCAGCGGCGAATCCCGCTAGCATACTCCCGTAGCAAGCCTTCTTTTGGCTTGCGTCTAGCAGCAGCCGGTGCCGCCGCAACAACCGCCGTCACCAATGACGGCCAGTTCTTCGTCCTTTGCGAACATGTTGGCTCCTTTCGCTGGATGACTTACATAGATAGCTATCTATGTAATAAATAATAATAGATAATCGTCTATGTGTCAATATGACAAATAACTCCTTCCATATTCATCCCTCCACCCACATTGCCCACGTCGAATATCACGTGCGCGATCTGGCGAACTTGATGGCATTCTACGGTGACCTGATGGGCATGCAGGTGATCGAAAAGACTGATGCCTACGCCAGGTTTTCTTCTACAGGCCAGCCGCCTACCTTGTTGACCTTAATCGAAAGCAAAGAGGCTCGCCCTGCGCCTTCAAACTCACACCATGCTGGCCTCTATCACACTGCCTTTCGTTTCCCTGGACGTGTGCCGCTAGCCAGCACGCTGCTCCGAATCGTGGAGGCCCGCTATCCGTTGCAGGGCGCCGCGGATCATCAGTTCAGCGAAGCCGTCTATTTGGCTGACCCTGAAGGCAATGGCATCGAGCTTTACCGCGATCGGCCGCGGGAGGAGTGGCCCAGGCTGGACGAGGTCCTTCAAACCGGCAACCTGCCGCTGGATTTGCGAAAGCTGCTGGAAGAAGCCGACCAGGCTGCGGCCCAAGCCGGAAAGGTGGATCCCGGCATGGATATCGGCCACATTCATCTTCAGGTAACCGACCTGGCAACCACGGATGCCTTCTATCGTCACCGTTTGGGCTTGGATGTAATGATGGCGATGCCGACCGCACTTTTCTTCGCCGCAGGCGGCTACCACCACCATGTTGGCGCCAATACCTGGCACAGCCTCAACGCGCCGCGCCGCGAAAATGATCTCACCGGCCTCAACTCCTACGCTTTCCTCATTCCCGACGAAGTTGGTTGGCTCTCTGTCTTCGAGCGCGTGAAGGATAAAGAAACAAAAACTCTTGAACGTGACGGATTGTTGGGAGTTACCCTTGAAGATCAGGATGGAATCGTCGTTGAACTCATGACTTCGGAAACGGAAGCGGTTCGAAAAGGCCTGGCCTCGCTAAACACCACCTCGGTTTGAGCGTTTTCTTCTTTGGCCAGAGATCAGCGTATTATTCTGGCAACTCAATTACAAAACTTGTGCCCTTGCTCACTTCACTTTCCACATCGATCGTCCCGCCGTGCGCGTGGATAAGTTGCTTTGCGATCGCCAGCCCCAACCCGCTGTTGGCGTGACCATCGCGGGTGCGAGATTTTTCAGCACGCCAAAATCTGTCGAAAATGAATGGGAGGTCTTCGGCTGGTATGCCTTCGCCCGTGTCTTTGACCCGGATACGAGTAAGTCTTTGCTCGCCATCAAAGGATTCGGTCTCAAGCGAAATCGTCCCGCCTTTGGGTGTGTGACGAAGTGCATTTGAAATTAAGTTGGAAAAGACCTGAGTCAACCTGACATAATCGGCCGTGATTTGCCGGCTTGGGTTGCTGATTCTTGTTTCCAGTTGGACGCCAAGGGACGCGGCTTGAGAGGAAAAATTTGAACTGATGTCTCGAATGAGGTCGCCGAGCAAGAAGTGGGTTTTGTGTAGCGGGAGCTGACCCGTTTCGGCGAGCGAAAGCGTTTGCAGGTCGTTCACCAGGCGTCCCAGTAACTTGGTTTCTTCCAGCGCATCGTTGATGTGTTGGGGCGTTGCCTCATAAACTCCATCCGTGATGCCCTCTAATTTCCCCTGGATAATATGCAGCGGCGTACGCAGTTCGTGGGCGATGTCCGCGGTGAGGTTGCGGCGTTGCTGATCGGCGCGTTCCAGCTCAATGACCATCTTATTGAAGCGTTTGATCAATTCACCAAATTGAGGGGAACTATCTTCGGGTACACGCACGCTGAGATCGCCTTCGGCGACAGAATCGATGGCGCCGAAGATTTGTCTCAATGGTTTACCAAAGCGGGTGTAAAGATTAAAGATAATGATGATTACGACGATAACCAGGGCAAAGGGAACGCCGCACACCAGGAGCCATATATTTCTTATCCCGGAGTATTCGGAGAAAAGGTTATACAGGAGCGCTGCTGAACCGCCAATAAAAATTAAGATGACGGCAATGAAAAAAAGGGCTACTGGCAAGAATCGCATTCCTCCTTGCCATTCCCTTCCGTGGGTCGTTTTGGAGGTTTCGTCTGGAATCTGAGTCATTTCGTCACTGTTTACCTATTGAAACGGTAACCGATCCCATACACCGTTTCGATCATCCCTGTTCCAGTAGCGCTTTCGAGTTTTTTGCGCAGATTCTTGATGTGCGAATCTACGCTGCGGTCGAAGCTGGAGGCGGTGCCATGCAGGTCTTCCAGTAATTGGCTGCGGTTGAGAGTTTGCCCCGGCCGGCTGGCAAGCAATTGCAACAATTTGAATTCATTGCGAGTTAGTTTGATTGGTTTTCCTTTGAACGTCACGCTATATCTCTGGGAGTCGATCTCAAGTCCAGCGACGCGAATCATGCTTGGGGCTCTGACTACCCCGCGCGTGCGTCGCAGAAGGGCGCGAACCCTCGCCACCAACGCGCGCGGGGAGAACGGTTTGGTGATGTAATCGTCAGCGCCGATTTCGAGGCCGGTGACCTGGTCTATTTCTTCCCCTAACGCGGTGAGCATGATGATGGGCACGTCGCTTTCCCGCCGCAGGATTTTGCACACATCCCGGCCATCCAACTTCGGCAGCATGAGGTCGAGGATAATCAGATCAGGTTTTTCTCTGCGGGCAGCGCCTAGCGCTGATTGACCGTCGGCAGCAGAGGTGACGCGGAAGCCTTGCTTCACCAGATAGTCGCGCGTTAGGCGAAGGATCTTGGGTTCGTCATCTACGACGAGGATGAGTTCGGGCATGGGAAGAGTATAAGGGAAAAAAATAGGGAAGGGACAGAGCGTCCACTTCCCTATTTTTTAGGCTTTCACGCTGATGACGACTTTTCCTTTGGCGTTCCCTTTTTCGACGTAAGCAACTGCCTGCGGTGTCTCGCTCAGTTGGTACGTTTTATCGATCACGGGAACGAGCTTCCCTTTTTCGAGCAGTTCCCCCAGGAGGAGCAGGTCCTCCTTTTTTCTTTTGGCGATAAAGAAAGCCAGCTTCTGGCGAACAAAACGCGACATCAGGGCCGCCTTGATCGGCAAAGCCAATGGCCCGACCATCTTATTTTTGGAGATGGAGCCGACCAATATCAGCATCCCATCAGGTTGCACGACGCGTAACATGTCAGAAACCGAATGGTCTCCCGAAATGTCAAAGAGGATGTCGAAGATCCGGCTGCCTTTGGTGAAATCCTTTTGGGTGTAGTCGATCACCTGGTCAGCGCCGATCGCTTTGACCATCTCCATCTTGCCCGTGCTGGTGACTGCTGTTACCTCGGCGCCGAAATGTTTGGCGATCTGCACTGCGAAAATGCCAACGCCTCCCCCTGCGCCGTTGATGAGCACTTTGTGCCCGGGTTGGATTTTCCCGATATCGCGCAAGCCCTGCAAAGCGCTGAGCCCTGCAGCCCCTACACAAGCAGCATGCTGGAAAGTCACATTGCCGGGTTTGGGCGCAAATGCCTCCCCGGGGCCGGTGACATATTCGGCGAAGGCGCCTGACCGTAAGCCGAAGACTTCGTCGCCTAGCTTGAACTGAGTCACATTTTTTCCAACAGCTTCCACTTTCCCGGCTACATCGGTGCCCAGGCGCGGGTCGGAGGGTTTGAATACTCCACCCATCATGGGGCGTGCCGCATAGGGAGTGCCTCTCATCACGCGCCAATCCAGGGCATTGATGGATGAGGCATGAACCCGTACCAGCAATTCATCGTCGGTGGGCACCGGCTTGTCGATTTCCCGGAGTTCGAGGACATCGGATGAGCCATACTTCTCATGTATGATCGCTTTCATTTTGCATTCTTCCTGTCTAATCCATTATTGGGGAGAAGTTCTATACAACCTGGTTCAAATTACTGCTGACATCTGATCCATCTGCCTGCCAGCGCCTTGAGCAAAAGATGAACTTTACCAATCCAAAGAAAAGGAAGATAAATAGGATTGATAGGCAGACCGTTCCAAAGAAGTTGAGGAAGGGATATCCAAGCCCATCCAGATATGCATAACTGGGAGCGGATACGGCCTCCCCGCCTTGGATCGCTTGCGCAATTTCTGGCGCCTGCACCATTCCCTGCGCAACGCCAGCTTGGTAGGCCATGAACCCGCCTACAGCGACCAGGCCAATGAGAAACAAGAGATTGATAAACCGAGAGAAGAAACCGATTTGAGACATACTTACCTCCAGTAAGTGATTTTGATTTACACAGCTACGGTATCCAATTAGTGTGGAGGAATTATGTAGAGGCGCGTCAGGGATTGTGGAGACTATTCTTTCCCCAGCGGCTACCTTCTAATACTTCGCTTACGTCCAAATGCTATAATTTTGCAATGGGGATGACTGGCTTCGACGGATGAGGCTGGTCGTGCATTGCGAGCCGAGAGGCGCCGACCTCGTTAACTCAGCGCAACAATCAAGTGCCAAAAGCACTGACTACGCAGCTCTCCCGCTCGCCGCGTAAAACCGGCTAGCCAAGAGTTGCCCGGCTCCCTGTGAGCCGCGTCCGCCTCTCCCTCCCTCCGGCTGGGAGAGAACGGGCGAGACAATGCCGGAGTGCCGCGTACGACTCCGTTTAGTGCGTGAAAGACACAACGGATGGCCGCGTGGACCCCCTTGTCGATTGTGGGCCATGCGGCGACAAGCACAACCGACTACGCTCGTAGATGTGCATGCACCTAATCGTTCGGACGCGGGTTCGATTCCCGCCATCTCCACTAAAAGACGAGACAAAGGTCTCGTCTTTTTGCATCTGCCTTATAATCCAAGTTTCGCCCGGAGGTCTCATGCGTAAATTGCTTATTCTTACCGCAGCCGTTTTGCTGTCAGCTTGCAGTGCCCAGGTTTCCGAAGACGAAATCGCTACGATAGTGGCGGCAACTCTTCAGGCCGGCCAGCCCGTTGCACCTGCAACGGAAAC
>CAYJMC010000014.1:0-51037 GCA_964371335.1 uncultured Anaerolineaceae bacterium | reverse complement strand
GCTAAGAGCGCAAAACTCAAAGTTTATACCTTAGAATTTGATTGTACCAAACCGAAGTTCTATTCCTTAGAGATCTAACTACAAGATAGTGGATGCAAAACAGTCGCTGAATAGCGCAGCCCGCTTATGGGAGAAAGCAGGAAACCCAAAAAATGGAAAGGGGTGTAGCGAGGTTACTTCGGGTTGTTGCTTAGAACTAATTCGGGTAGATACTACTTTGCCTTTGGTCGGGTTTCCAGAGTCCTGGCCAAGATTTCTTCCATATCCGGTTTGGCCGATTTTTTTGTGGATTTGCCTTTCGACACTTTTGCGGCCGGCTGCTCACCTTCAGACATGGCCTTGCGCAAGGCCATCTCCATAGCCGTGGGTGCAGGCTTCTCCGGCTTCTCCGGTTCTGCCTCGGGCTCGTTATGGGCCTCGGGTTCTGGCGACAGCGCCTTCATGCTCAATTTGATCTGTTTCTTGCGGCGATTGGCATCCAGGACCCGCACTTGAATTTCCTGTCCGATACTGACCACGTCCTCGGGTTTGCGCACATAATCATGCGACATCTCACTCACGTGGAGCAAGCCGGGGCGTTCGGCGCCGATATCCACAAAAGCGCCAAACTTTTCCAGCTTAGTCACTTTACCGCTAACCACCATGTCTTTCTTTAATTCGCGCCATTCCATCCCCAGCGGCTGAATCAAGGTAAGTTCGACGCGACCCTGCTTGGGGTCCACACGACGCACCCAGGCATCCACTGAGTCGCCTTCTTTTAGGATGTCTTCGACACGCCGTACGGGTTCTTTGCGCAACTGTGAAATCGGAACCACCGCAAGTTTCCCCGCACCAATATCCACCACAGCCCCAGCCAGGGTTGTCTTTACAACCTTGCCTTGCACTTTATCTTTCTGTTTAAACTGGGCCTCGGGAGATGGGGTGTTTTCAGACATTAATTGACTCCACAAAACAAAGTTGTTCTTCCGCGGCCGGAAGCGCAATAAGAGCCGGAAAGAAAATATACCGGCCGCACACATCGAATGGTGAGTTTACCTTAGCTAAATAGGATTGTAAAGGAGATGGGATTTCATTTCTAAAAAAAGCGCATTAGGTCCGACGCAATACGTAGACTCTTTTATTAGCCAATAGGATGACGGCAAGACTTACAAAGACAAGGATCCCCATGGCCGCAAACATTTCCTGCACCCCAAGTTGATCGATGAGCGCTCCGCTTAATAGATTGCCAACCGCGAACCCAACACTAAGAAGCACGGTACTGAACAACCCCTGGGCAGTGGCATTCAGCCCACGCGGCGCATGGGCAGCCGCGTAATTGACACCGGCCAGCCAAACCAGTGCAAAAGTCAGGCCGTGGACAACTTGAATCAATAGAACCTGAGTCGCATCTGTCACAAATGCGTAAACCAGATTACGCGTTCCTATCAACCCGATGGCTAAATACAACGCTCCTCGATTCCCAAGCCGATGCAACAGAGGCGCGGCGAAGAACATAACCGGCAACTCGAAAATTGTGGAGGCGGCCAACATGACTCCAAGCGCGGTAGATACGGGCAAAACGAAACCCAAAATCGAATGGAGGGAGCCCATGTCTTTTATCAGTAGGGAAAGAAAGCCGTTATGCGCCGACATACCAACAGCCGAAAGGAATACAGTTAGAAGGAAAAGCAACCAGCCCGGATCACCAAGCAATCTTTTTAGCCCCGCCAGATAATTACTGTGTTCCGTATCCTCCTCAAACCGAAGTCCTCGAACCAAAAAGAAATCAATCAGCATCATGCCGGCATAAATCCAAAACATCCACATGAGGCCGGCCTTATCCAAGAAAATGCCGAAAAGCGGCGCCCCCAATCCCCAACCTATGGTGCCCCACAGGCGGATTCGACCATACTGGTCTCTTTGCCCGCCAAGCATGTGGATCGTAGCGCTGTCCTGCAGAGAGAACACATGTGACGAAAAAGCGGCAATCAGAAAAACTGCCCCAAAAATCAAAACAAATTTCTGCAAGAATGGAAAGATGGCATTGATAATGACAATGGTGGCCACACCAGCCATCAAAACCGAACGATGTTTATTCCTTGAGTCAGCAAGCCCGTTCCAGAAAGGCGTCGCGATAAGACTCAACAGCGGACCGACGCCCAGCAGCATCCCGATCTCCAAACCGCTGAATCCCAGGGAAGAATAGTACAAGGCGATATAAGGCCCAATGGCTGAATAGCCGGCGAAGGTGACGAAATAGATTGCGGATGCCCGAAAACGGCGCGAAGGGGTTAGGGTTTCAGCAATTGGGGCTTCGTTGGCTGGCTGCACTGAGGAGAGTACCCGCAAAATCGATAGCTCACATCATAACCCCTAAAACGAAACGATTTTCAATTCCAGTGCAAGTATGTGGATGTATAAAACCTAATCGATAATTACCGTTGTGCCACGACCTGTGACCTCCCAGTCATCCGATCCGGCAACAGGAGTCATCCAGCGATACAGCCACTGGGCATTGTCGGGACGCACATTTACGCAACCGCGACTCATGGGCGCGCCGAAATTGTTATGCCAATAAGCCCCATGGATTGCATATCCACCCTCGGCAAAAAACGCCGTCCACGGGACACCGGGCAGAAAGCGGTCTCCTAGAGTATCGGTCAAACGATTATCGCCCATATATTTAGTCGGCAGTTTGGAAAAGATGTTGAATCTGCCTTTTGGCGTTTCAGTGGGCAATGCCCCTAAGCCAGAATTTTTCACTCCAGATGAAATCGGGATGCGCAGTACCACTTGATCGGCCTCGTAAGCCGTTAGGCTTTGTCCACGGAGAGAAATTTCAATTCGTTTTTCATTGGCTGGAACATCAGGGGAAATGAGGGCAAGGTCCTCATCCATGATTGGCTGCAAATGGCTTGCTTCAGCATAATATTGCACGCCTTCCCAGGATTCCGTAATCTGATACCAGCGTTTGCCAACAGGTCCATCAACAACCCCGGTGACCCAATGATTGGACTGATAGTAGAGCAAATAGCGCTTCTCAGGTTGCCAGCCACCCTGGGAAGAATATGTGTAAGGCCGCGTAAAGGGTATGGTGACTCTACAAAGCTGCCCGGTCTCCGGCACGCTTTCCATCACTTCGTTGTAATGGGTGCTTACGGGCTGGATTAGCCCGCTATGGACGTATCCGTCAGCGAGGTGGTACCAAAGCGGGTTATAGGCAGGACCCGTGAATGGAGTGACCGGATACTCAATATTCAGCAATTCGTCTCGGAAGTGATAACCCAGGGTATTTGCATTCAAGCGCGGTGTATCAAAGACGCTAACCGACTCATAAGCCACACGGCCGACGAGTTGGGTTGTAGCTTGTCTTTTGCCGCCAGGACTCCAGGCCGCAGCTGCCCCAGCGAAAGCCGACAAGCCAGCCAGCTTCAAAAATTCTCGACGCGAGAGAGACTGATCCATCGAACCAAATTCTATCTTCCCGGCTAGATGCCAGCAAGCTAGGTAAAACGTCCCTTGACTAAAAACGTCAATTTGCATACGATAAATATGCCAGGGGCTTATTGACTTCGCGGGCGCAGTCATTCAAATTAGCCAACTTGTGTCGGAGGAGAGTCCCATGCGCATATGGAGAATTGCCATCTCAGGGGTCTTAGCAGCCGTCTTGCTGCTGTCCGCGGTGGCGCCCGCTTTCGCGGCGCCTGAAAGAACCAAAGACAAGGTCAATGTTCAGTTCCAAAACAAGACGGGGGCTTCGGTCAGAATCACTCTTACGGGTCCCGCTACGGTTTACTTGACTCTTAACACTGGTAAAACTAAATCTGAGCTGGTTCCCGGGACTTACAAATATTCCTACACTGCTTGTGGAAAGACAAATACCGGCACTTTCAAGGTGAAAAAAGCGGGTGCCACCCTAACCCTGCCTAAGTGCGGGAAAGAGGGAGGCGCGAAGGCAGCGGGTGAGGGGAAAATTAAGATAAAAAATGACACAAGCGGCACTATCACAATTTATCTAACTGGCCCGCAAAACTACACTTTTTATGTTTCGCCAGGAACCTCGCAACTCAAAGTGGCAAAGGGTAAATACAACTACACGGCTTACGGCTGCGGAGGCTCAACAGATAGTGGCACCATAAAAGCGGGTGGAAATTTAAAATTCTTCTGCATTTACTATTAGATATCCGGTTTTCACGAATAGAAACAAAGGCCCTGCACGAGCAGGGCCTTTGTTTCAGCATTTCATTGACAAGTTTCTCCGCCACACCTACACTTAGCGAATGCTAGCCCGGGTTCTTTCCTGCGCGGTCATCGGCTTGGACGGGGTGATTGTTGAAGTGGAAGTCGATCACCGCTCCGGGTTGCCCAAAACTATTGTGGTGGGCTTGCCGGACGCAGCTGTGCAGGAAAGCCGCGAACGCGTCCACGCGGCGGTGAAGAATTCAGGATTCTTGTTTCCACGCCATCACGTCACCGTGAATCTGGCGCCAGGTACAGTCCACAAGGCAGGCCCGGTCTACGATTTACCCATTGCGCTCGGCGTGTTGATTTGCACGGACCAGATTCCTTTCAACAGCCTGGACGGTTCGGTTGTGCTCGGCGAGTTATCACTAGATGGAGTGGTACGTCATGTGCGCGGAGTGCTACCGATGGCTGCCCTGGCTCGTGACCAGGGAATTAGGCGCCTGTTCGTTCCCAAGGAGGACGCCGCCGAAGCCGGGCTGATTCCTGACCTCGAGATTTTGCCAGTATCGAACCTGCGCGAGTTGGCTGATCACCTGCTAGGAAATAAACTGATTGCGCCGTACAGGCGGGAAAAATCGCAGGAGGTTCAATCCATCGACCCGGCAATTACTGACCTGCGCGAAGTTAAAGGGCAGGAACAAGTTAAACGCGCCCTGGAGATTGCGGCGGCCGGCGGCCACAATATGCTAATGGTGGGTCCTCCCGGCGCGGGTAAAACGCTGCTGGCTCGCGCCCTGCCGGGCATTCTTCCCAAATTAACCATCGAGGAAGCTCTCGACGTTACACGCATTTACTCGGTCTCTGATCAGTTGCCCGAAAGCCGTCCCTTGATCCGAACGCGACCTTTCCGCTCGCCCCATCACACCATCTCGCACGCCGGCCTGGTTGGTGGAGGCAACTGGCCGCAGCCGGGCGAGATCTCACTGGCACATATGGGCGTGCTCTTCCTGGACGAAATCGTAGAATTTGGGCCTCGGGTGCTTGAGGTGATGCGCCAACCTCTCGAAGACAAGATGGTGACTATCAGCCGCGCACAGGGTTCGCTTACTTTTCCAGCCAACTTCCAATTGGTGGGCGCGATGAACCCTTGTCCCTGCGGTTATTACGGCGATCCCATCAAGCCCTGTACCTGTTCCTCCAGCACAATCACGCGCTATCAGAAACGGCTCTCAGGGCCATTGCTCGACCGAATCGATATCCATGTGGAAGTGCCGCGCGTGAATTATGAAAAACTCAGCGACGAGCGTCTGGGCGAACCCTCAGAAGCCGTACGCGGCCGGGTGGAAGCTGCACGCCAAGTACAGAGGGAGCGCTTCACCGCTACGAAGATCCATCACAATGCGGACATGGCCGTTGCCGATGTGCGTAAATTTTGCGAATTGAATGAAGAAGGCCGGAGCTTAATAAAGGCAGCCATGGCCCAAATGCAACTTACGGCGCGCGCCTATCACCGTGTGCTCAAGCTGGCCCGCACCATCGCGGATCTTAGCGGAGTCGAGCGTATTGCGCCCAATCACCTGGCTGAAGCATTGCAGTACCGGGCGCGAGCTACCTATTTTCAGTAATTCTGAACTTCCTCTCCTCTTTCCTCAGTCAAAACGTCCGCTAAGGGCTTTACATCCTGATTACATGTCCTAGGTAAAATGAGAGAAATCTGTTCAAAAAAGTGAGGTGAATATGTCCCATTCTTCAAAACAAGTTATCTTCCCAAGCAACGGGGCGAAACCAATCGGACCTTATTCTCCGGCCATCCGTTTCGGTCACCTGGTATTCACCTCAGGCCAAATCGGGTTGGATCCAAAGACGGGCAAGCTTGTTTCTGGCGGGGTTGCCGCAGAAGCCAAGCAGGCGCTGGAGAACACCGGCACTCTGCTAAGAACAGCAGGGGCGTCCTTTGACCATGTGGTCAAGACCACATTATTCCTCAAAGATATCGCCGATTTCGGTGCCGTAAATGAAATCTACTCTCAATATTTTAGCCAGGAACCCCCGGCCCGGTCCACGTTTCAAGTAGTCGCTTTACCGGGCGGCGCCCTGGTCGAAATCGAAGTGATTGCCCACCTTTAGAAGTGTCGGGTGAACTGATCCTGCTGGTCGATGATGAACACAACATTACCGACCTGGCAGCACTCTATCTGAAACAAGAAGGCTTCCGTACCCAGGCAGTGGGCGATGGCCAGGCGGCGCTGGAAGCCATTCGCAAACAGCGGCCTGCCCTAATGGTCTTGGACCTTATGTTGCCATTGCTCGATGGCTTTGAAGTTTGCCGGCGCTTGCGCGCCGAAAACAATCCTATTCCCATCCTGATGCTGACTGCCCGCGATGATGACGTCGACAAAATTGTCGGTCTGGAAATGGGCGCTGACGATTACCTCACCAAGCCTTTCAATCCCCGCGAGCTGGTCGCGCGAATCAAAGCCTTGCTAAGGCGAAGTTCGCGGATGCCTGATTCGACGAATCCGATTCACATCGGCGATCTCATCATCGAACCGGCAAAGCACGAGGTGTCTGCAAATGGCAAACAAATTAACCTGCGTACTCAGGAGTTTGACCTCCTAATCGCCCTCGCCCAGCATAAGGGGCTGGTGTTGAGCCGTGAGCAGTGTTTGCAATTGGCATGGGGATACGAATACTTTGGGGAAACGCGTACTGTAGATGTACATATCGCCCAGCTGCGTAAGAAACTTCAAGGCAGCGGCGTGAAAATAGAAACCGTGACCGGTGTTGGTTACAAGTTGCAAACCTGATGTTCCGTTCCATTAATTCTCGCCTTCTGCTCACTTACCTTGCCCTGATTGCCGCCATCTTGGGCGTTGTCACTCTCTCTCTCGTTTTTTTCCTGGTGCGCAATCCAAGGCTGGCAAGGGAAGCTGAAATCAATCTGGTGCTGGCCGCCAATGCTCTGCACCGCCAACCCATCACCAACTTGCAGACTGAAGATCAAGCCACCTTGGAGAGAGCCGTCGGGCAAGCCGACGCCTTGCTGGATGTGCGCGTGGCGCTTCTCTCCCCCGATGGTGCTTTGCTAGCCGATTCACGCGCGGACGTTGAAGACCCTCTTCCCGCGTCCCAGGTCGCCGCCCATTCGCAGGGCGGTGTCGGGATCGCTGAATTTAATGACTTAAAGGGACAAACCTGGATTTACACCTCACGAAATCTTCCCAGGAGATTCACTTTAATTGTCGCGGTCTTGCGTCCGCGAGCGCCTTTGCTTTCCTTTTTTACCGACGAATTATTCCCGCCCATCTGGCGAGCCGGGCTCTTGGCTTTCTTGCTGTCTCTCCTGCTCGCATTTCTGATGACACGTTGGATCACGTCACCGCTACGGCGAGTTGCAGTCGCGGCGCGCGAGTTGACAAAGGGCCAAATGCGCACCATTCGACCTGAAGGGCCCTCCGAGATCCAGTCATTGGCTCAGACTTTTAATGAGATGGGGAGCAAGGTCGCGGCCAGTCAACAGTCTCAGCGCGATTTCGTCGCCAATGTATCCCACGAACTGCGCACCCCTCTTACCTCGATCCAGGGCTTCGCGCAAGCCATCCTGGATGGCACGGCTAGTAGTGGTGCGGCGCTCAAACAGGCCGCCCAAGTCATCTATGAGGAAGCGGGGCGAATGCATAGATTAGTCGTTGATCTGCTTGACCTGGCTCGCCTGGATTCTGGCAGCGCTCCTCTAGACAGGCAATCCATTGATGTCAAAGGACTGATGCGCGAAGTCGTCGAAAAAATGGCGCCTTTAGCGAGTTCAGCCAGGGTTTCCCTAACAATGGATGCTGATACGGGCATAAAGATTTCTGGAGATCATGACCGCTTGACCCAAGTCTTGACCAATCTCCTCGACAACGCTATTAAACACACTCCCGAAGATGGCCAAGTCCGCGTTTCGGCTACCAGCGAAAAGGGAGATGCAAAGTTGATCGTTAGCGATACCGGCCCGGGCATCCCTCCCGAAGAAGCGACACGCATCTTTGAACGGTTCTACCAAGTGGATAAATCGCGCAAAGCCGGCGGTGGGCGAGGCAGCGGATTGGGCCTCTCTATCGCCAGGCAAATCGTGCAAGCGCATCGTGGAACCATCCACGTGGAGAGCGAGCCGGGATTTGGCTCTCGCTTTGTTGTGCGATTACCTCTGGCCTAATAGCCATCAATTTTGCGGCTTTCGAATAGAATTCTTTAAATGGCTCGCGTCACCATCATCATTCCCTGTCTCAATGAAGAAAAAACGATTACCCAACTCCTCGAGGCGATCTTTGCCCAGGATTTCCCGCACAAAAATTTGGAGATCGTGATCGCCGACGGTTTGTCAACCGATGGCACACGCGCCCGTATTTCAGATTTCCAGCATCGCAACACAAAACTGGATGTCAAAGTTATCGATAACCCAGTTCGCTTCATTCCAACGGGTCTGAATTTGGCTATTGCTGTAGCTACGGGCGAATACATTATCCGGTTAGATGCTCACTGCGTCCCCCAACCGGACTACGTCAGCAAAAGCATCGCTGCGCTGGAAGCCGGCCGCGGCTGGAATGTTGGCGGGGTTTGGGATATCAGGCCAGGCGCCCGAGGGTGGATAGCCGAATCCATTGCCATCGCCGCCAGCCATCCATTAGGCGTTGGCGACGCCTTCTACCGTTTCACCGATCGTGTCCGCGAAGTAGACACGGTTCCCTTTGGGGCCTTTCGACGGGACTTGATTGATCGAATTGGCGGTTTTGACGAAACCTTGTTAAGCAATGAGGATTATGAGTTCAATACCCGGATCCGGCAGGCCGGCGGCAAAGTTTGGCTTGACCCAGCCATCCGCTCGGTATATTTCGCTCGTCCCACCCTTTTTGAATTAGCCCGCCAGTACGCGCGCTACGGCTATTGGAAATTACGCATGCTTCGGCGCTATCCAAAAACTCTGCGTTTGCGCCAGGCTTTGCCTCCGCTACTTGTCCTCAGCCTGGTTGCGTTTCCCTTGTTTGGTTTGATCTGGCCTTGGGCGTTTTGGTTGCTATTAGCCGAGGTGGTATCATATTTTGCAATCCTTTTTGGCGCGGCACTGCGCACAGCCCTGGAACACAGAAAAATGCAGCTAACCCTCGGCGTTCCCCTGGCCATTGCAACTATGCATTTGTCCTGGGGGTCTGCATTTCTCTGGTCTTTCGCTACCTCAGGGCGCCAATCGATTGCCGCCCTCTAGAATGGCTGAATCCAAACAATCCTCGACTACCAGGGCTTGGCGCCTGGGTGTCAGCGAGCGCCGCGTGCTGCTCATACTCGGCGACCTGGCCATGGCCGGGATTGCCTTGGCGGTCGCTCTCTATTTTTGGGCAACTGGCATCGAAGTTGAAAATGTCCGCCAGGCAATCCAATTCCTTCAGCTCCGTCCACCCTCCTGGTTTTACTTTCTTCCGTTGTTCTGGCTTGTCCTGCTAATAGAAACCTACAACCCTCATCGAGCCTCCAATTGGAGGCAAACCCTAACTGGACTGGTCACCGCCGCACTGATTGGCATGGGCATTTATTTCATCTTCTATTTCGCTTCGGCGCCTGGTTCCCTGCCGCGCCGCGGCGTAGCAAGTTTCGCCTTGACTGCCTGGTTCCTGACAGCCCTCTGGCGCCTGCTGTACATTCGTGTTTTCACCTCACCTCAATTCACACGCCGGGCAATCTTGGTAGGCGCGGGCATTAGCGGGCAAGCCCTGCTTAAGGTGATCAACAACATCAGACCAGTTCCTTACCAAATCTTCGGGGTGCTGGATGACGACCCGCAAAAAATGGGCGGCAAAATCGAAGGCCAAAAAGTATTGGGAAATGGCGGATTGCTGCTCCCACTAGTCGAGCAGCATGGAATTTCCGACATTTTGGTAGCCATCAGCGGGCGGATGCGCGACGATACCTTTCGCGCGCTGTTGGATGCGCAGGAGCAGGGCGTGGAAATCGTGCGCATGCCTGTCGCCTATGAGGAGTTGCTAGACCGCGTCCCAGTAAATTACCTTGAGGCCGATTGGCTTTTGCGCTCCTTTGTGGATGAAGCCCGCGTGAACCGCTTTTATCTTATGGCCAAGCGCCTGTTCGATATCATTGGCGGCCTCGTTGGCGTATTGATCCTGATCATCCTGACCCCGTTCATTGCACTGGCTATTCTTGTCGACTCGGGCCGGCCCATAATTTTTTCCCAGACAAGAGCAGGGAAAGGCGGCAAAACCTATCGCATCATCAAATTCCGTACGATGCGTCTGGACGCCGAGGAGACCGGGAAGCCACAACTGGCGCTAGAAGATGACCAGCGCAGCACACTTGTCGGCCGCTTCCTGCGTAAAACCCACATGGACGAATGGCCCCAATTCATCAATGTGTTACGTGGCGATATGTCTTTGGTCGGCCCGCGGCCCGAAAGACCTGAATTGATGCGCCATTTCGAGGAACTAATCCCTTTTTATCGTGCACGCCTGTTGGAAAAGCCCGGTATCACCGGGTGGGCGCAGGTGAACTTTGGTTACGCAGCCACCCTCGAAGATATGAGTATAAAACTTGAATACGATTTGTATTACATCAAGCGCCGCGGGCCTATCCTTGATTTCATCATCTTGCTGCGCACCATCGGCACGATATTCGGTTTCCGAGGGCGCTAAGTGACTCGCGTTCTCGTTACGGGAGGGGCCGGGTTTATCGGTTCCCACCTGACTGAAGCCCTAATCGCCCGCGGCGATCGTGTTCGCGTATTGGACAATTTCTCTTCAGGTGATCCAAAGAATCTACGTGGGATCGAAAATAAGATCGAGATAATTCAAGGGGACCTGCGCAATCGCGCCGATGTCCTAAAAGCCATGAAGGATATCGAGTTGATTTTTCATGAAGCGGCTTTTGTTTCCGTTCCCGAGTCCATTGAGAATCCACGCGACTGTTTCGATATCAATGTTTCAGGGGTTATCGAATTGCTGGAGGCGGCTCGCCAGGCCTCCGTGCGTCAAGTAGTCCTCGCGTCCAGCGCCGCGGTGTACGGTGCCAGCACAGAATACCCGTTGCGCGAAGGAGCTGATACGGATTGCCCCTCGCCATACGCGACTTCAAAGCAGTTCAATGAAAACCTGGCCAGTCTTTACACGTTAACCTATCAGTTGCCGGTCGTCGCATTGCGATATTTCAATGTCTATGGACCTCGCCAGTCGCTCAAGTCTATGTATGCGGCCGCTATCCCTCGATTCATCGAGAGGTTAAAGGCGGAGTCAGCTCCACTTGTTTACGGCGACGGTTTACAGACTCGTGACTTTATCTACGTGGCCGATGTGGTTCGCGCCAATCTTTTGGCGGCCGAATCTGAAAGCGCGGCTGGCCGAGTGATCAACGTCTGTTCGGGATCCGAAACCAATTTGCTCGACTTATTAGATGTTCTTTATTCCATTTTCCCAGACGGGCCTGAAGCCGAGTTTGTCGAAAGGCGTCTGGGCGATCTACCTCGTTCCGTCGGCGATCCAACCCTGGCCGCCGAATTGCTCAATTTCAAGGCTCAGACCCCGTTAAGCGAGGGGTTGAAGCGTTGCGTGGCGGAGTGGCGCGCATGACGCTGCAATCTTGGTTCCGCGTCAATAAATTGTTTTTCGCCGACCTGGTTTTGATCGTTCTAGGCGTTCTTTTCGCGTTCATACTGCGTCTTAACCTCGAACAACTTCTCCTTGACTATTTGCCCGCCCTGTTCTGGATGCTGCTTGTAGCTTTGCTAATTAAGCCATTCGTTTACCGTCGTTTTGGTCTTTACCAGAGAATTTGGGCTTACGCCTCCATTGGCGAAATGCGACTCATCATCTGGGCAGTTAGCGCAGCTTCAGCATTAGTTGCTTTGGTCATATACACGCTCTATTACTTCCGCGTATTTGCGCCCATGGCGCTATCCCTCCCTGTTTTCGATTGGCTGATTTCACTGGGCGCCGTGGGTGGTTTGCGCTTCGGGTTACGCCTGTTAGCCGAAAACCGCGCCGCGGTAGAGCGTGCCTCGGGCGCCAAAGCGCGTAAAGCCTTGATTGTAGGAGCAGGCGACGCGGGCGCCTTGGTGGTTCGCGAACTGCAAAAGAACCCCCAACTGTCATTGGTGCCAGTTGGATATCTGGATGACGACACCGAGAAACAGGGCCAGCGTATTTATGGAGTGCCCGTAGTTGGCGCTCTGAGTGACCTTCCAAAACAGGCGCAATTATTGAAGGCTGATGAAGTCATCATGGCTATTCCCAGTGCACCCGGGTCCATCCTGCGCCAGGCGGCCGAAGCCAGTCGGCAGGCAGACGTGCCCTTCCGAACCATGCCTGGTATCTATGAATTGATCGGCGGCAAGGTGAGCGTTAACCGGCTGCGCGAAGTGGACATCACCGACCTGTTGCGCCGACAGCCTACCCAAATCGACCGCAAGAGCGTAGGCAGCAGCCTGCGCGGCAAACGAGTACTTGTCACTGGCGCAGGTGGCTCAATCGCCAGCGAATTGTGCCGGCAGGTCGCCCGTTGGTCTCCTTCTCAATTGATCCTGCTCGGCCATGGCGAGAACAGCATTTTCGAGATCTTCATCGAACTAATCAGCGATTATCCCGATTTGAACCTCCAGCCCGTCATAGCAGATATCAGGGACTTGAATAGATTGACTGAAGTGTTCAAGAAATATAATCCTGACATCCTCTTCCATACGGCAGCGCATAAGCATGTTCCTTTAATGGAAGCAAACATTTCGGAAGCGATCACGAACAATGTTCTAGGCACAAAGAATGTAGTGGCGGCTGCCGAAGAATTAAGCATCCCTCGCCTTGTCATGGTTTCCACTGACAAGGCTGTTCAACCTTCCAGTGTGTACGGCGCTACCAAACGCATTGCCGAATGGATTGTGCTGGATGCATCCAGTAACGGGACGCGATCATACACAGTGGTTCGCTTTGGTAATGTACTCGGCAGCCGCGGCAGTGTGGTGCCACTCTTCAAACAGCAAATCGCGGTTGGCGGGCCGGTGACGGTTACACACCCTGATATGGAGCGTTATTTCATGACCATCCCGGAAGCCGTGCACCTGGTTCTGCAGGCCTCGGCATTTGCGCAGCAGGGCCAGCTTTACATGCTTGAGATGGGTCAGCCGGTGCGGATACTGGATTTGGCCAATGACCTGATCCGTCTCTCGGGTCTAGAGCCTGGCGAAGACATCCAAATCGAATTCAGCGGGCTACGACCAGGCGAGAAACTAAGTGAACAATTGTGGGAAGAGGGCGCTGAATACAAAAACACGAGTCATCCTGACATCCGGCAGGTGATTGAACCCGAGCAACTTACAGGAGAAAAACTTCAGGCTGCGGTCTCGAAACTAATTGATCTAGCTAAGCAGTCCAACGATAAAGAAACCGTTAACCTTTTGAACGAGCTGTTGCCCGGCGCTGAGATCGGCAGCGCTCCCCCGCCTGATTTTACTGCTGTCGCCTGATTGGATTCATTTTGGAATTGCACTTAGATCCTTACAACTGGAACGCGCTAATCTCGCAGCTGCCCAACCCCCATTTGCTGCAAACTCGCCAATGGGCTGAGGCAAAAAAACCATTCGGATGGGAAGCTCATTACAAAACCTGGCAAAGTACAGACGGACAGCTGGTAGCCGCCGCCCAGATCCTGCAGCGCAGCCTCCATATCCCTGGAACAGGTCGTCGCGTTTGCATGCTCTATGCCCCTAAAGGGCCGCTGCTGCGAGATTGGTCAGATGCAGGGCTCCGCGCGCGTGTTCTTGCCGACTTGGCAGATTTTGCTCGCTCGACGGGTGCCTTCTTTATCAAGATCGACCCGGACGTAAATCTTGGCGTCGGGCTTTCAGATGAAAAAAAGGGAAGCGAAGATCCAATAGGAATATCCTTCGTCAATGAGTTAAAACAAACAGGCTGGCGATTTTCCCATGAGCAGATACAGATGCGCAACACCATGTTAATAGACCTGCGCAAATCAGAGGACGAGTTGCTTGCCGCCATGAAGCAAAAAACCCGTTACAACCTGCGCTTGGCTGAACGCAAGGGCGTAAAGATCCGCCATGGCATCCCGCAGGATTTTCCGCTCCTTTATCGCATGTATGCCGAGACCTCCGTGCGCGACGGTTTTGTCATCCGCTCCGAGGATTATTACCGTGCCGTCTGGGAACGCTTCTTCGAAGCGGGAATGCTAACCCCGCTGATCGCCGAAGTAGAAGGCCAGGCCGTAGCCGGCCTGATGCTTTTTATCTTCGGCAAACAGTCTTGGTATCTATACGGCATGTCTCGCGACCAGGCGCGCGAATGGATGCCCAATTACTTATTGCAATGGGAAGCCATCAAGACCAGCCAGAAAGCCGGCTGCCACACCTACGATCTCTGGGGCGCCCCGGACGAATTCCATGAAGATGATCCCATGTGGGGTGTCTATCGCTTCAAGCTTGGCTTGGGCGCTTTCGAGGCTCGCCGCATCGGCGCCTGGGACCTACCTATCAAGCCCTTAGTCTATTCACTTTATACTCAAGTTTTGCCACGCATCATTTCTGTGATGCGATGGCGCGGGCGCCGTGGCACTCGCCGTCAGGTGCTCGCCGGAGAACCCGGATGAACACGCTGCCCCGTATCGAATTGGCACACCTGCCAACCCCGGTGCACTCCCTGCTCAGACTTTCAGCCCACCTGGACGGCCCCGAGATTTGGATCAAGCGCGATGACCTCACGGGTTTGGCTTTCGGGGGCAACAAGACTCGCAAACTAGAGACCTTGTGTGCCGCTGCCCAAGCAGAGAATGCAGACCTATTGATCACCGCAGGCGCTATCCAGTCCAACCATTGCCGCCAAACTGCGGCTGCCGCGGCCAGCCTGGGACTCGACTCCATTTTGGTGCTCGTCGGCCGGCAACCGGAGTTCCTTTCAGCGAATCTTTTGCTCGACAAGCTGCTTAATGCCGAAATCCGCTGGACTACTAAAACAGCCCGAGAAGCTACCCTTCAAGCCGTTTTCGCGGAAACTAAAACAGCGGGGCGCAAACCATTCCTAATTCCATATGGTGGTTCCAACCCAATCGGCGCAGCCGCTTATGCCTTAGCTCTGAAGGAGCTTATAGACCAAAATGTCAATCCCGACTGGATTGTGTTCGCCACTTCTTCGGGCGGCACGCAAGCCGGATTGCTTGCTGGTGCCCATCTCCTCGGTTTCCGCGGGAAAATACTCGGCATTAGCGTGGACGAGCGCGCCAGCGACCTGCGGCTGCGTATTGCCCTACTCGCCCGGGAAACAGCTTCGCTGCTTGGAGAGACCATTTCCGTTTCCGAGGGTGAGGTTTTGGTCAACGACAATTTTTTAGGCGGCGGTTACGCCGTGATGGGGGCACCGGAGCGCGAGGCTATCGAACTATTTGCCCAATGCGAAGGGATTCTGGTCGATCCGGCATACACTGGCCGCGCCGCAGCCGGCCTAATAAATTTGATCCGCAAAGGTTTCTTTAGCAAAATGGACCGAGTGCTCTTCTGGCACACCGGCGGCACCCCGGCCCTTTTCGCCGATGCCTATCGAAAAGACCTGAGCACTACGGTCAAAGATTGAATCGCCTCGGAAAGAGCTGGCGATAACGCCGGGCAATCAGGGCGATAGCGGCGTCGATTCGTTCTCGATTCTCCGCTAACTGATGCCAACGGCTAGCCCCCGAAGGATGAGGAAATGGGACAATCCATCGCCCATCTATTTCCTCTTCGGTGCCAATTAATTCTTCCAGCTTTTGTTCAGCCCCGTAGAATTTTTCGATAGCAAGCCGCCCAATTGGGATGATCAATTTTGGGTTGACCAATCTCAATTCATCCTCAAGAAAATGGCGGCAAAGCTCCTGTTCAGTTCGCGAGGGAACGCGATCTCCGCTAGCGTTTTTAACCTTGCCCGGAAAGCATTTCGTCACCGCGGTCATGTATTGGGTGCGCCGGAACCAATTTTCGTCAATCCCCGCATTGGCCAGCCATTGAAATAATCGCTTGCCGCTGCCTGCATTGAAGGGGCGCCCGGCCTCCACCTCGGTGATGCCGGGCGCCTGGCCGATCGTCATGATCTTGGCGCCCAATCTACCTTTGGTGATTGCTGGCGGCTGGACAAAATATCCGGCCTGCAGACAAGCCCTGCAGGCGCGCATTTCTTTCTGCAACGAATCGAATCGCTTTTGGCGTTGGGATAAAGTCAACCAAGAACTCCAAATAAAAATGAATATTGCTGCTAGTTTGACGAATAAAGTTCATTCGCCCGCGCCCAAAGGGGTGGGCCCAGCACTAAGAGGCCGATTATCACAGCCGCCAATGCGGCGATAACAACCGCGGCCGCACTCACATCTTTGGCGACCTTGGCCAAAGGATGGTGGTCGGGGCTGGCCAAATCTACTAGGGCCTCGACGGCTGTATTCACAAATTCCGCGACCCACACCAGTGCCATGGCAAGCACGATCAGCGCCCAACTGCCGGTATCGAGTTGAACCCAGAACCCGGCGGAAATTACAGCAAAGCTGATAACCGCGTGGACCCGGGCATTGGGCTGGGTGCCAAACACGTGCCGCCAACCCTCCAAGGCGGGGCGAAATGAGCCCCATCGGCTGCGGAGAAAGTCTCTCATTTGCTTTGATCGGTTACAGCGCCATCGATCTTGATCTTAATCCCCAACTCGCGCAGGATTTCGTCTTGTGCGGCCCACATTTTGGCTTTCTGGTGCGGTTTCCCGTGGTCATATCCCAAAAGGTGCAAGACACCGTGAACCGTTAGCAACTGCAACTCGTCAGATGTGGGATGACCTGCGGCCTTCGCCTGCGCCCTGGCACGAGGGAGCGAAATGACTATATCCCCTAAATACCGCGGCCCACTCCCTGCATCCATGTCTGAAGGGAAAGACAAAACGTCTGTTACTTCCTTAATTCCTCGAAATCGAGTATTTAATTCCACTAATTTCTTATCCCCGGTAATTACCAGCGACAACTCATTCGCCTGCATTCCCTCATATTTGAGCGCGGACTCGGCGGCCTTAGTCAGTAGTTTTTCTATCTTCGCTTCTTTATAAGCCGGCTCGACATTCAGATGAATCATGACTTGGGCGTTGTCGTTTTCATGATCGGTTGTGCGTCCAGAGAGCCCATGTTTTGCTCATCCAACTCTGGATAGATAAGCCGGGGATGATACACACCGCGTAATCCGGAAACGTATGACTCTAGAACGAGCTTCAAGTCATGCATGGTCATACCCGTATCGTCCAGTTGCCCCTGGGCTACGCGGTTATCGATGACGCTTTTCACCAGGGCGCGCAATTCTTCTCGGGTCTTGGGCCGTTCGGCGCGGGTGCGCGCTTCACTGCCATCCGCCAACATGACCAGCGCCGTTTCCCGCGATTGCGGCCGCGGACCGGAGTACTGATAGTCGGCTAGATTGATCTTCTTCTCATTTCCCCCGGCCGCTTCCAGCGCCTTGGCGTACTGGTATCGGGTAATCAAGGTGCCATGGTGTTCGGCAATAAAGTCGACGATGCGCTTGGGTAAGTGGTGTTTGGCCGCCAGCTGCAGCCCATCCGGCACATGTCGCAATATCATGGCGGCGCTCTCTTTAGGGCTCAATGCGTCGTGGGGATTGGTGCTGCCGGGCACTTGGTTTTCGATGAAGTAATGCGGCTGCCGTGCTTTGCCGGCGTCATGATAAAGCGAACCCACGCGCGTCAACAACGCATCGGCGCCAATGGCTTCCGCCGCCTGCTCCGACAAATTAGCGATCAGCAGGCTGTGCTGGTAGGTGCCCGGCGCATTGCGCAGGATGAACTGCAACAAGGGATGGTCTGGTCGAGCCAATTCGAGCAATTGGATGGTCGTCGTTAACCCCAGCCATTGCGCCAGGAACAACTGCAGGACAATAGTCAAACTGGCGGCCACAAACCCGTTGAGCACTGCTGCGCCAATCAGCGTCAACAATCCCAGCAGATCGGTCGAGGCCAGGGGCAAACGGTAGGCAATAATTACGGCTGCACTGGCCACACTGACCGCCGCACCGGCCCAGAAGTACGCCATCACCCGCTGCGCTCGTCTGAGGAATAAAATTCCGAAGACGGTGCCGAGCAAATAATACAAAGTGAGGTCGAAAGCATTGGGTAAGTTGTAAGCGGCCAATACGCTCAGCACGAACCCAAAGATGATCGCGGCCTGCGGGTTAAATAGACTTGCCACCAGTAAGCCAAAGCCGGCAATGGGGAAGATGTAAGGCACTACCGTGCGGTCTACTATTGTCAATCGCGCGGCTGCCAAGAACAGGACAAACAAAACCGCCACCAGGGTTAACCCGCGCAGGTCATCCAGAAGCGTGGGTCTATATCGCAAATACAAAACCACAAGAACGAATATGGCCAGCGTAATGGCGGCTGCCGCCACAAAATCCTGCCAGCCGGCTTCGGCCTGCACCAGCCCGAATTCCTGCAGCGCCTCCAAATCCTCGGACCCGATGACTTCGCCACGCTGCACGATAATCTCGTCGCTCAAAAAGGTGCGCACCACCGGCTGTATAGCGGCGCTGGCTTCTTCGCGTGCCGCTTGGGTGAGGCTGTCGGAATAAAAGCTGTTGGGGACCACAAAGGAAGAAGCCAGTTCGGCTATCAGGTCCGCCTGCTCTTGGGGGATCGAGAGACTCACCAGGGCCGGGATGCTTTGTTTGGCCTCTTCGAGCCGGTTCTGGCGAATCGTGTTGCGCATCACCTGTTCGAGAACGACGATGGTTTCTTGCTGGATGTTTTGCCAGGCAGCTTCATCGAGCAACAATATCGCTTGGGCGCTCCCCTGGCTAAGGTTCACATTTTGAAGTGCGGAAAGGTCACTGATCTTCTGCTCGAGGGAAGCATAGCTGTCCTGCCGAACCGTATTGATGAAATTGAGTGCAGTGCGCAAGCGAGCTAACTGTTCACGCGCCACGTCGGCATCTGCTGGGCCATAGACTGGCGACACCGCGTTGGCGCTCTCTTCGCGCTGCTGCAGGGTCAGCACTTCACTCTGATAGCTGAGGGTTTGCGGCGCCAAAATATCCTGGCCTGCCACATCCCCCTCCTGCAGACGCAGGCTGGCTTGCGTCGTGATGAATGGCATCACCAGGAGAAAAAACGATAAAACCACGCAGACCAGCCACAAGGCAACCAGAAAAGTGTGGCGACTTGACCAGCGGCTTCGTCGCTGGGGGGTAGTTGGCTCAGTCATACTGGGAAAACGAATTAACCTTGCAGCTTACTTCGGACGAGTTGGCTGACTTGTCCCCCATCGGCGCGGCCTTGTACTTTGGGCAACACAGCCTTCATCACCTTGCCCATGTCAGCCGGGGTGCTGGCGCCCACTTCGGTTATGGCCGCCTGGACAATTGCCTCAAGTTCTTGTTCGCTAAGCCCCTTAGGCAAAAATCCTTCCAAAACTTTCATCTCGGCTTTGGCATTTTCCACCAGGTCTTGTCGGCCCGCCTTCTCGGCTTCAGCCAAAGCTTCTTGCCGCGATTTGACTTCCTTCTGCAGGATGGCAAGAACCGCCGGGTCATCGAGCTCGCTCATCTTCTGGACTTCGGCTTCTTTAATTGCGGTCAGCGCGACCCGCAAAGTGCTTTTGCGCACCGCATCATTGGCGCGCATCGCATCCCTGAGCGCGGCTTCTAGATCGCTTTTTACAGCCATAGGAATGATTATACCTTGGGGTAAAAACTCACCTTGCGGGGGTGGACTTGCATACACAATTCCTTCAACCCTTAGCAAGGATCATTAGACTAGCCCATCGGATGTTTCATGCGGTGGCCGCCCAGCAAATGCATATGCATGTGCATCACAACCTGGTTACCGTCATGGCCTGCATTCATAATCAATCGGTACCCACTTTCGGCTATTCCTTCATTTTTTGCAATTTCAGGCACCAAAGTAAGCATCCTGGCAGCCACATCGGCATGATCCTGCTTCAGATCGTTGGTATTCACTAAATGTTCGTTTGGGACAATTAAGATGTGGGACGGCGCCAAGGGATGATTGTCACGAAACGCAGTGACCAAATCGTCGTGATAAACCTGATCGGACGGCAATTCGCCGGCGACAATTTTGCAAAACACGCAGTCTTGTTCAGCCATCTGATCTCCTAAACAGAAAAGGTATGCTCAGACTTAGAGCATACCTTCCATATTAGATTTACTCTTGAAGGTGGTCAAGTCCCCCAACCCGCTCGATTTCTAGGGTTCGTACACAATGAAATTGTCGAACAGCACATCTGTTCCTGCAACATCAAAGGTTCCCGCATACAAACCCACATCCCCGCTGGGGATTGTGCTATCGCTGGCCTCACCAAGCATTTGCCCATTGGCATACAGGGTCAAGGTGGAACCTACACAATCCAATCGGATGTGGTTACTCTCGCTACCAAGGTGGATGGCATCGCTAGTTTGCATTTGGTCATAGCCAATGATCGCCAGATCGCCACCATCGGTACGTCGCCAGAAACCAAAGAACCCATCGCTGCTGATCACAGCGGCATAGTAGTTGCCTGCGTCGGCATGTCGGCAGATGATGCCAAATTCATTGTCGTCTTCCCCCCCGATCTTGCGGGCATCCACTTCAACCCGCACATCGGTGTACGACGCCTGGTTTGGGTTAGCCCAGACCGAATAGTTAATCTCATTGACAAAAATCCGGTAACCGCCATCCTGATAATCGGTCGAACCTTCGGCTTCATTTACGCGGTCCCACCCGCTGCCAGGTTCGGAAAAATCATCCTGCAATAGGACACCGGATTCCGGGGTGGACACCGCTCCGCCGCATGCAGAAACCGCTAAGGCCAAAAACAATACCACTGCTAAATTACGGGTTTGCATTCTTCTCTCCAATCTCTAGGCGATGAATGGATTCTAGCATGGCAGCCCGCCAACCCTTAATGGGAATATCGAACTATCAACTCGCCAGCCAATTCGGCTTCCCGGCTGCCTGGCGCCAGTTCGATGACCTGGTTCAGGTGTACGAATGCCTGTTCGTTTTCTTCGTCGGCGAGCAGGAAAAGCCCGAAATAATAGTGGGCAGGCATGTATTCCGGGTGAAGGTTGACCGCTTGCTCCAGGTACACCTTGGCGGCCACTTTATTACCCATCGCTAGATACGCCCTGCCGACAAGCACCCTGGCCTCCGCGTTGTCGGGTTGATCGCGCACTACCCTCAGTGCCGCAGGCAGCCCAAGTTCCCCCACGAATAACTCGGCATCTACGCAGTAGCGAGCCACATAAACCCAGATTTCCAAGTCATCCGGTGAAAGCTCGGCGGCCTTCTCAAAATGCTCGCGCGCGTCACTGACATCACCCGCCAGCATCGAATTCTGCCCCCATTGCACCTGTATCGGAGCGTTTTCCGGTTCCATCAAAGCCGCACGATGGAAGAGCAATTCGGCTCGCAAATAATTCTGCTGCCGCTGCCAGTACAGTGCCGTAAACAGCAGTGCGGATAACGATTTGGGATCGAGGTCCAGCGCCCTTTGCAACGCGGGGTATCCGTCTTCGCCATTTTGTTGCTGGGCTTCCCCCAGGTAAGCCCAGGCCTCGGCGTATTCGGGCTCCAATTGCAGGGCGTTCAGCAATGCTTCTTGCGCCAGTTTCCATTCACCGATCGCTCCCAGGGCCTGGCCGCTTACCGTTAACAGATAAGCGGGGTTATTGGCCAGACGACCGGACTGGATGGCTTGCGCCAGGGCTCGCGCTGATTCAGCCATGGGGTGCGACGAAAAAGCGATTTCTTCGAACAATGGCAGCGCCGCCAGCGGGTCGGTAGCCGCCAACTCAAGGCCCTGTTCGTAGCTTAGTTCCAAGGGATCGACCGTTGGCAGTAACGTTGGGGTCGGGATTTGCCCAGCAACCGGCAACCAGCTTCGCAGGAATGCATTGGGCAGGAGGATCAAAATCAAGCCAATCACTATGCCAATCCAGGCGCGCCGAACAAAAAATTGCCGCATAAGTCGATTATACGAGTTGAAAGATCGTTGCGGCTACACATCGTACTCCTGGCATTGGTTACGTGGAGATGTGTGATAGCTAGGTGCTCCAGCCCCTCGCGGTATAATGCCTGCGCTTGTCTTACATTTGTCAAGCCAACACATTCCCAAGAGGTTTCATGGATTTTCAACTAAGTGAAGAGCACCGCATGGTGCAGAACATGGTGCGGGAATTTGCCCAAAAAGAGGTGATTCCCGTCATCAAAGAATGGGACCGCAAGCAGGAAATGGCCCCGTTCATTTTGCCGCGCATGGCCGAACTTGGTATTCTGGGAATCAACGTTCCTGTTCGTTATGGCGGCCAGGGGTTCGATTACCTCGCGCTCGGCTTGGTCTGCGAGGAGCTGGAAGCCGCGGACAGCACCTTACGCGTGGTGATGTCGGTGCACATGGGCTTGAACAGCATGGCCCTGCTCCAATGGGCTACCGAGGAGCAAAAACAGAAATTCCTGGTGCCGCAAGCCAAGGGCGAGAAGATCGCTTGTTTTGGCCTCACCGAACCCGGTGCTGGTTCCGATGTTGCCGGCATGAAAGGCACTGCTAAAAAGGTCGGGGACGAATACGTACTAAACGGCGAAAAGATGTGGATCTCTCTGGCCACCAAGGCTCATCACGCCTTGGTTGTCATGATCACCAATCCGAATGCCGCCGACCCACACGAAGGGCTTTCCGCGTTCATCCTCGAACTTGACCGCAAAGGTGTAAAGACCGGCGATATTCACGGCAAGCTTGGGATGCGCGCCGGTTCCACCGGCTGGATTTCGATGCAAGACGTGCACATCCCCGCCGAGAATCTCCTGGGCCAGGAGGGCGAAGGATTCAAGATCGCCATGTCCTGCCTGGATAACGGCCGCTACACGGTTGCCGCTGGCGCCACCGGACTGATCCGCGCCAGTTTGGAAGCCAGCGTGAAATATGCCCACGACCGCAAAGCCTTCAATCGCGAGATCGGCCAGTTCCAATTGGTGCAGCAAAAGATCGCTTACATGGTGCAACAATATGAAGCCGCCCGTCTGTTGTATCTGAGAGCGGGATGGATGAAAAATATGGGCCAGCGCAATACGCGCGAGACCTCGCTGGCCAAGTGGTACGCCACCGATGCGTCGTTCGATGCGGCCAATGAAGCTATTCAAGTGCACGGCGCCTACGGTTATAGCGACGAATATGATGTCGAACGCTATCTGCGCAATTCGCGGGGTGCGGTGATCTACGAGGGCACCAGCGAAATTCACCAGCTCATGCAGGCCGGCTACGCGCTCGGTTACCGCGACGACGCTGACCTGCGTTGCGAATTGCCGGCCTACAACGCGGAGGCGTGGCAAGCGTAGAAAAGCAAAAAGATTTACCACAAAGACACAAAGGACACTAAGTAATTAATAAAAAAGTCTTTGTGTTCTTAATGACTTTGTGGTTAAGGTTTGGATTTGGAGGAAGTTTGAAGATCGCAGTCTTTGTAAAACAAGTGCCTGATTCGGCCGCTAAAGTAACGGTCGAAAACGGCATGGTGTCCTGGGGCGACGCGCCCTTGGTGATCAACCCATGGGACGAATACGCGGTGGAAGCCGCGTTGTCCTTGGCCGAGAAACACGGCGGCGAGGTGACCGCCTTCAGTTTGGGAGGCGAGAGCGCCAAGGAAGCCCTCAAACATGCCCTGGCTATGGGCTGCGCCCAAGCGATTTTAATCAGCGACCCCGCGCTGAAGTCGATAGATTCGGCCGCTATTGCCCGCGTGTTGGCCGCAGCCCTACAGGAACTGGGCGACGTTGACCTGGCTGTCTTTGGCAAACAGGCCATTGATTCGGACACCGGGCTGACCGCCGCCATGGCTGCCCGCGTCCTGGGTTGGCCCGCCCTCACTTTGGTAGCATCCATATCCCAACTGGATCCATCCGCCAAGACAATCCGCGTCGAACGCGGCATCGAGGAAGGGCGCCAAATCGTCGAAGGGAAACTGCCCGCCGTCCTTAGCATTGTCAAGGATTTCGGCGAGCCGCGTTATCCCTCCTTTATGGGCATCCGCAAAGCATCCAAAGCGGAAATCCCCACGTGGACCTTGGCCGACCTGGCCATCTCGGCGCCTAAAGCCAAAATCAGCTGGCCCGAACTTATCAGCCCGCCCAAGCGCGAAGTGACTAACGAGATCATCTCTGGCGCCAACGCCGATGAAATCGCAGCCACGCTGGCTGACAAATTAATCGCAGAAGGGGTGCTGTGATGGCTACCAATCATTCAACTGGGGGGAAAATTTACGTTTACATTGATCATTTCAAGGGCAAGCCGCTGCCGGCATCATGGGAAGTGGTGGGCGCGGCTCGCAAGATTGCTGGCGAGATGGGCGCCTCTGTCAGCGCGCTTGTTTTCGGCCAGGGTGTCGAGAACATGGCGCAAACCGCATTCCATAATGGCGCCGACGAAGTCTTGCTCGCCGACGACGCCAGCCTGGCGGATTATCGCCCGGAACCGTTTGCGAGTCTGCTTTCCAAATTAGCCAAGGATGCTCAACCCGAGGCGATATTTTTCACCACCAGCACCCGCGGCCGCGAGTTAGCGGCCATGGCAGCCATCGATTTGGACACCGGAGTAATACCGGATGTCATCGACATCAAACACGAAGGTGGAAAGTTCACTGCCACCCGCCCCATTTACGCGGGCAAGCTGCTGGCGAAGGTGACCTGCTCAACAAAACCCGCATTGCTTACCTTGCGCGTCCGTGCATTTGGTAAACCGGTCGCGGATACCAGCCGCTCCGGGACAGTCACCAAAGTTTCGCCTGTATTAGGTGAAGACCAGATCCCTACGAAAGTGGTGGATTATGCCACCACTGAGGGACGCGTCAGCCTTGGCGACGCGGCGGTGATCGTTTCTGGCGGACGGGGGTTATCCAGTAACCCCAATCTGCAACCCCCTGCCGAGATCACGGACGAAAAGCAAAAGGAGATTTGGCGGGCGCAACAAGGCTTCAAAATGCTGGGTGAACTGGCTGAAGCGCTGGGCGCTGCAGTCGGCGCCAGCCGAGCGGCCGTGGACGCCGGCTACATCCCCTACGCGCATCAGGTTGGCCAGACCGGCAAAGTGGTTTCGCCAGACTTGTACATAGCCGCGGGCATCTCGGGCGCCATCCAGCATTTAGCAGGCATGCGCACCGCCAAGGTGATCGTGGCCATCAACAAAGATGCCGACGCGCCAATCTTTAAACTGGCGCGCTTCGGCATAGTGGGCGATCTCTATGAGATTATCCCTGCCCTGACCAGGGCCTTCAAAGAACGGCTGCACAAATAGAAACAAGATTTTTGCAAACAAAAAAGGCGCAATATGCGCCTTTTTTATTACATTATTTTGCTTGGGGGCGATAAATCTGCTGAAACGCCCGAGCGAATGTGACTAGCCGCTGCTTACCAATTCAATTTCCCCAACGAAACTGCCGTTGAGGTAAATCTCGTAATTTCCATCCGGCTGTCCAGCCATCGGGATCTCGATGGTTTCATCAAATGAGTGTAACCCCTGGATGCAGGTCGCTGCTGGGCTGATCGTGCTGTACACGGTCACGTCGATGCGGCCATTTTCCGGGCCTTCATATTCGTAGTGGAACTCGTGACAGGCAGTCGGCAGGTCGCCGGTGATATGCAATGAGATGTACGCTGGATCAGCGAGCATCGCCGAAATCTCGGTCTCCCCTACGTAAACGGGTTCGCGCACCGGGGTTCCTGTCGGCGAGCAAGCTGCGGTTATGACAATCAACAATAAGGCAAAAAGGAAATTGTGTGTGTTCATTTTTAGGCCGGGTAGCTAAATTCTCCCACCAACTCACTGTTTAGCCAAACGGTGTAGGTGCCCTCGGCCACGCCGTCCATGCGGACTGGAACGCTGATTTCGAACGGCTCCAGCATCTGGACGCAGATCGCCGCTGGATTGCTCTCGCTCCAGGCAGTCACAAAGATGCGGTTCTGTTCATCTGGCGCCGCCACCTGCGAACGGAATTCGTGGCAGGGGGTTGGCAGTTCGCCGGTGATATGCAGGAAGATCTGAACTGGGTAACTCTCTGCAACCAGCAGGTCCGTGCTATTGATGTAAACGGCGTCTCCCCGCGGGTCGCCCGCCGGTGTTGCTTGAACGGGAGCACATGCTGCCAGGCTTAGCACCAATAAGGCAACAAGAAATGTCATTTGTTTCATTTTCATTCCTTCATTATTAAACATTGCGAGCGAGCGTCAGCGAGCGTGGCAATCCCCCAGTTCGATCTTGGAGATTGCTTCGTCCACACGTGGTCTCGCAATGGTTTTAGGTTTTTTAAGACGCTCTCTCGAATGATTTTGTTCCCTGCTAACCTGCGTACTCAACATAAATTGCAATACATGCCAATCCGAAATCCAACTCGGGGCTTGCTTCGTCGGCGTTGCTACGCAACGTCCTCCTCGCAACTGCGGAAAGCAGAGCTTTCCTTGCCTATCCCTTAACCACCGCCACCGGCCGCAGTCGGGCGACCTTGCGAGCGATGCCCGCCCTGGCGACCGTTTCCACAACCTCGTCCACATCCTTGTACGCCTGGGGCGCCTCCTCCGCCAATCCGGGCAGCGAGCCAGCCTGCACATGGATGCCGCGTGCCTCCAGCTCTTCGCGCAGCTCGCTGCCACGCACGGTCTTCTTGGCCCTGGAACGACTCATCGTGCGGCCTGCGCCATGGCAGGTTGACCCAAAGGAACGCGCCATGCTGCCTTCGGTGCCGACCAGCACCCAGGAGGCGGTGCCCATGCTGCCGGGGACCAAAACCGGTTGCCCTATCTTCTGGAATTCGCCCGGCAGCCCCGGTGTACCGGGGCCAAAGGCGCGCGTGGCCCCTTTTCGGTGCACACATACTTTCAGGCTCTTGCCATCCACCTTGTGTGATTCGACTTTGCCCATATTGTGGGCGATATCGTAAACCTGATGCAGGCGCCAATTTTTCACCCGGCCAGCCAGGCTTTCTTCGAAGGCTTGGCGGGCGTGATAAGCCAGCAATTGCCGGTTGGCAAACGCGAAGTTGGCCGCGGCGTGCATGGCGCCCATGTAGGCCTTCCCTTCCGGAGAATCCATAGGCGCGCAAACCAGCTCACGGTCCGGCAATTGGATGTTGTAGCGCTGCACCGCGGTCTGGAAATCGCGCACGTAATCGGTACAAATCTGGTGGCCAAAACCGCGTGAACCGCAATGAATCATCAGGGTCAGGCAGCCTTCACGTAATCCCATCACCTGGGCGGCATCCAGGTCGAAGATTTGGTCGACCACATCCACTTCGATAAAGTGGTTTCCGGCGCCCAGGGTGCCGAGCTGATTGGCGCCGCGTTGCTTGGCGCGCCGGCTGACCTTGGTCGGGTCGGCCCCCTGGATGCGGCCGAATTCTTCCGTGCGGCTCAGGTCAGCTTCACTGGCGAAGTTTTTCTTCAGCGCCCATTGGGCGCCGTCGCGCATCACTTGATCCAATTCCCTTTCATTCAAGCGATAGTGACCGCTGACTCCCACACCGCTGGGACAGTGACGATTCAGCGCCGCGGCTAAATCATCGAGTTCGGCCGATACTTTCTCCAACTCGATTTGAGAGGCGAGCAAACGTACTCCGCAATTGATGTCGTAACCAATCGCGCCGGGAGAGATGACGCCTTCGGGATACTTGGTGGCAGCAACGCCCCCGATGGGGAAGCCATATCCCTGGTGCATATCGGGCATCACCAGGACGCGGCCAACCAGCCCGGGCAACGTGGCCGCGTTCACGGCTTGGTCAAGCGATTTATCACCGGCAACGGCTTCGAGCAATTCGCGGGTAGCGAAGATGGCGACGGGCACGCGCATGTCGCTGCGGAATGTCATGGGGATTTCCCATTCCACGTCGCTGATTTTCTTGAGGTCAGTGAGCGCCACCATCATTTACCTTCAAACATCAAAAACAATTTCCGCTTCCAGGCCTTTGGTTTTCTTTTCTATTTTTAGATTGTGATAGGTGACCGCTTTGATTTCCTTTTTGCGCTCGGAGATGGGTGATCCTTCCATGGTAGCCTGCAACACATTCTCAGCGACCGTTAATTTGAAACTATCGAAGACCAGGCCCTCCCTGTCCATCAAATGCAACAATTCGCCGAGGAAGTTCACCAACAATCCTTCAGCATCGGTGGATTCCACCCTGATCGCCTGTTTGACTCGCTCTCCATCCTTAGCCTTTATCCCCGATAAATCCGCCATTCCCTTGGCTGCCTGTTCTAACAAACCTGCCAGATCGGGCGCCCAGACGTGCAGCGACCAGTCGGCCATGTGCTCGCGTTCCTCGTAACCTGCATTTTCCAACATGTTCGAACAAGTTCCCGCAATCAGTATAACGAATTAAGCCAGGATAAAAGTCACGGGCATTCAGCGCGCTAAGCCGTAAAACGATAAAATACAACCGATGAACAGTTCCCTCAGCCGCTTTGAAGCCCGCATCCAGCGATTCATTGAAGAAGGTACAGCCCGGCTCTTCTCCTCACAAGATACAAAAAGTAACCTTGCGGCCAGTCTCATCGAGGCTATGCAGGCCGAAGTGCATTTTGCCGAGGGAGATATCCTGGTCGCCCCCAGTATCTACACCATCCAAGCCAGCGCCGAACACGCCGCCTCCCTGAAGGCCAATCACCCCGTCCTGGATGAAATCAAAGCAGCCCTATTGCTGGCGGCGGGACAATCGGGCATCCAGATTCCGGGTGAGCTAATCTTGCATGTGGTTCCTCAAGAGGACCTGCCCGCAGGCGAATTCCGGGTGCGCTGCTCCGGGGCCGGTGAGAATATTACACAGACCCAATCCTTGCGCAAGGCGGCTGAACCCGCGAGCCACCAAATCCCGGCTGGCGCCTTTCTAATTGTCGGCGGCACCGAAATCTTTCCCCTCAATCTTCCCATCGTAAATATTGGCCGCAAAAACGATAATCACCTGGTCATCGAGAATCCACAGGTTTCGCGCCGCCACGCCCAATTGCGCGCCATTTCCGGGCATTACCATTTCTTCGACCTGGGCTCCACTGGCGGTTCGAAAATCAACAACCTTGAAGTGAAGACCGCCGCCCTTCTGGCCGGAGACGTCATCAACCTGGCCGGTGTCCCTTTGATTTACGGGCAGGATGCCGCTCAATCTGGTTCCGAGACACAGGAGTTCCGGCCAGGCCAAAACGGGAACCACCCGACAGCCTGACCCAGATGGCGGATCTCAGCGCGACGCTTCTGCTTGGCCTGCGCCTGCTAATGATTGTGGCTCTGTATGCTTTTTTGGGCTGGAGTCTATTAGTGATCTGGCGCGATCTAAAAAACCAGGCATATACCCTGGCCAAACAAAAAGTCCCCGCCCTGAACGTTTCGCTCTTAGGCCAATATGAAAGTTCAGAAAAATTGCGGTTTACCCTGCCGGAAGTTGTGATTGGCCGCCACCCCAGCTGCGAGTGGGTGCTCCCTAACGACACTGTCTCCTCACGTCATGCTCGCATGGTGTACCATCATGATCAATGGTGGCTGGAGGATTTGGATTCACGCAATGGCACTTTCCTGAACGGCGCCGCCTTGAGCGCCCCGGCAGTGCTGGCAAACCATGACCAGATTCGCTGCGGCCAGGTGAGCTTTTCGGTGGCTTTTGATGAGGACGCGGAAGAATTGATCAAATGAAAGAAAAGCCTGAATTGGGTGTAATCGGGGGCTCCGGGCTTTATTCGATTCCCGGGCTCAAAGAGGTCAGCCAAAGAACCGTTGCCACGCCATTTGGCGAGCCCAGTTCGCCGGTAGTGCTGGGCACGCTGGCTGGACGGCGCATTGCCTTCCTGGCGCGGCACGGCGCCGGCCACACCATCCCGCCCCATCGGGTGAATTACCGCGCCAACATCTACGCGCTCAAGTCGCTGGGGGTGCGTTTCGTGGCTGCAGTCAGCGCCTGCGGGTCGCTGCGCGAGGATTACGCGCCGGGCAACGTCGTCATCCCGGATCAGCTCTTCGATTTCACTCACGTTCGCGCTCGCTCTTTCTTCGATGACCCCGGCCTGGTGGCTCATGTCAGCGTGGCGGAACCGTTCTGCAACGCCTTCGGCAAGCAGCTATTCAAGGCTTGCAAAGCGGCCAAGGCCAAAGTGCATTACGGCGGATCGTACATCACCGTCGACGGGCCTCGTTTTTCCACGCGGTCCGAGTCCAATAACTTCCGCTCCTGGGGTCACGCCATCATCGGTATGACCACCTCGCCCGAAGCTTTCCTGGCTCGTGAAGCCGAGCTCTGCTACGCGGTCATGGCGCACGTCACTGATTTCGACGTCTGGCACGCGGAGCCAGTCAACGTTGAGATGGTCATGACTACCATGCAGAAGAATCTCAAACTGGCGCAAGACGCCATCCGCAATCTCGCCTCCAACCTCAAGTCCAATCAGGAATGTGATTGTGATACTGCGCTGGCCAACGCCTTGGTTACCAGCCGGCAGCACATCTCCAAGACCCAGCGGAAAAAACTCGGCTTACTGGTGGATAAGTACGTAAGCAAATGAGAGGACCACAACCATTGCGCGCGCTGGTGCCTGCCAGCATTTCCGCCAGCTTGTTGAGGCTGGCGGCTTTATTCCTCGGAGCCTACGCGCTGGCGCTCACCATATCCCCCGCGGTGCGCGATCGCTCCTTTGATGGGTTCAGCGAACTGCGCTGGGTGCATTGGCTGGGCATCTTTGTATGGGTTGCAGTCTTCTTCTTCCTCGACCACCAGGCGCGCCGCTGGCTGCCTAACCGCGATCCGTATCTTGTTCCTTTGGCAGGCTTACTTTGTGGCTGGGGACTGCTAACCGTTTGGCGGCTGACCATCGAGTTTGGTTTTCGTCAGACATTGTGGCTGGCCTTTTGCGCCGCGTTGTTCGTGCTCGCGCTGCGCTGGAAGGATCAGATCCTGCCGGTTTTGCGCCGCTACAAATATCTTTGGCTGCTGGCCGGCTTCCTGATCACTGCGCTCACCTTTTTCTTTGGCACCAATCCCTCGGGGATCGGTCCCCGCCTCTGGCTTGGCTGGGGGGGTGTTTACTTCCAACCGTCGGAAATACTCAAGCTATTGCTCATCGCCTACCTGGCCGCTTATCTCGCCGAGCGGCAACCCCTGACGCCGGGCTTGTTGCCTCTGCTGGCGCCCACCGCGCTCATGACTGGACTTGCCTTGCTCTTGTTGCTAATCCAGCATGATCTGGGAACCGCCTGGGTTTTCATCTTTATCTACACCATCCTCGTCTATGCAGCCGCAGGCAAACGCCGCGTGCTATTCGCTTCCTTATTTATTCTGATTCTTGCTCTGATTGCGGGATACGAACTGGTTGGCCTTGTTCACCAAAGAGTAGAAGCCTGGCTCAACCCATGGGCGGATCCTGCCGGCAGCGCATATCAAATCATCCAGGGCCTGCTGGCTGTCGCATCCGGTGGAGTCTTCGGCCGCGGTCCCGGCATGGGACTGCCCGGTGTGGTTCCAGTTTCGCACAGTGATTTTATTTACACTTCGATTGTCGAAGAAACCGGATTACTGGGCGCAATCGGTTTGCTGCTGATAATTGTTTTCCTCTGTGTGCGCGCTCTGCGAATATCGCTGCAGGCGCGCGACGCGTATCAGCGATACCTCGCCATCGGCCTCAGCGCGTACCTGGCCAGCCAGAGTTTGTTGATTGTGGGTGGCAACATCCGCATGTTGCCTCTTACCGGGGTTACCCTGCCATTCGTTTCTTACGGCGGCTCTTCGATGCTGGCTTCCTTTTTTGCATTGCTGCTGCTCAGCCTGGTCAGCAACGCAGGCATAAAGCGTTCGACGCCGGTTACGAATTGGCGTCCCACTTTGATTGTGGCGGGCATCCTGATGGGTGCGTTTGGGTTGGCAGCAATCATCAGCGGCTGGTGGGGCGTGGTACGCGGCGCGGACTTGTTGACCCGCACCGACAATGTCCGTCGCGCCGAATCGGATAGTTTCGTGCCGCGCGGCGCGTTGGCCGATCGTGAAGGCCGCGTCCTCAACGAAACCGGTGGAGAACCCGGCGACTATACGAGAGAATATCGCTATCCCCAACTCGCCAATGTAACTGGATACTCCCACCCAACATTCGGCCAATCGGGCCTGGAAGACGGCCTCGATCCCATCTTGCGCGGAGAAGAGCACCAGCCGGCATTCACAGTTTGGCTCAATCATTTGATTTATGGCCAACCAGCACCCGGTTTGGACGTGCGGCTCACCATCGATCTAGATCTCGAACTGCGAGCCGCCGAATTGCTCGCCGACGAGCCAGGCGCCGCTGTGGTGATGGACGCGGAAACGGGCGAACTACTGGTCATGGCCTCGGGACCGTCGTTCGATCCTGAATCGCTCAACGATGACTGGGAAGCAATTTCGTCATCGGACGATTCCCCGCTGCTCAATCGCGCCGCGCAAGGCGCCTACGCACCAGGCTCGGCATTAGGGCCATTCCTATGGGCGGCGGCCCAAATGGACAAAGTTGAGCCGATCTTGCCCACAGAGCTTTCGTTTGCACTCGATGAACAGCGTTACGAATGTGCACGCGAACCGCAAGATCCGGAGAGCTGGCCACAGCTCATCAAAGTCGGATGTCCGGGGGCGCTGGCGCAATTAGGCCTGGCTTTAGGCGGAGAACGCCTGCTGGACCTGTTTACAGATCTCGGCTTTTACACCGCTCCGACGCTGCCCTTAGATATCCACGCCGAAACCGCCCCGACCAGCCTGGACCGTCCGGAAGCGGCCGCTATCGGCCTGGACAATCTTTGGATTAGTCCGCTGCAGATGGCCTTGGCCGCGTGCTCGCTCAGCAATGATGGTCGACTCGTGGCTCCACAGATTACTTTCGCTGTCCAGCAGCCGGATGGCATATTGGAAAACTTGTTGCAGGAACCGTCCATGGCCGAGGTATTCAGCCGGAGTACTGCAACTTCTGTGGCGCAGAGTCTGGCTGCGGCGAACCTTCCTGTTTGGGAGATGACCGGCCAGGGAATCGGAGATGAAGGCCAGCCAAGTACTTGGTTTTTGGGCGGCACCCTTCCTGGGTTGGCGGGAAACGAAACCGGTAAGTGCGTGGTCGTACTGCTGGAAAGCGACCGTCCCGCAATGGCGCGTTCAATTGGAAGGGAATTGTTGTTGGATGCCATCGGAACCAGCCAATAGGCAACTATCCAGCAACTCGCAATAAGGTTTCATCTCCCCTTTATAATAGCTTCGCATCATTCGAAGGGAGCCCCATGAATGAATTAAATCTACCGACAGCCATGGCGGAGCTTCGGCCCGCATTGCCCGGCCTGGTGGCCCAGGCAGAGAAAGCTGCGCCTTATTTCGCCGCATTGCTTGCCTCGCGTCAGGGTACGCGCATTACGATCGATAACCGCGAAGAGCAAGTCACAGAGTTATTTATTCCGCCTACCGCAGGGACTGTGCTGACGGTGTTCGACGGGAAAACAATATATGAACGCGCCGTCGCGGGCTATTCGCTCAAGGACGTTTCCAAAGCGGCAGATGATCTGGTGGCTTCGGAAAGCTACGCCAAATCCTATAAGCCTTCACCGCAACAAGAACGCCGCGGGGACTTCACTACTAGGGCTCAGATCGATCCGTTCAGCATGCCGATGCAACAAAAACTAGACCGCTTGCGCCAATTGCATGCGCGCGCCAAAGGTTTGGATTCGCGCATTGTGAATGCACGCGTTTTTTATCTAGAAATGAACGAGTTCTCGGTTTTCAACAACCGCTGGGCTGATCTGGCGCAAGGAGTCACCCGAGTGCGTGTAACCTTGATGCTGTTTGTTTCCGGTTCCGACGGCCAGGTCCGCTACGATTGGATCTCGAAATCCGGAACTGGCGGCTGGGAGCTTTTGGATTTCAGTGACGAAGAAATTCAGGCGCTGGTTAAAAGCGCCACCGCGTTATTGACCGCCGGGCGCATTGAACCCGGCGAATACCAGATCGTTTCGGCGCCAGGCGTTAGCGGAACCATCTGCCACGAATCCTTTGGTCATGGCGTGGAAACGGACATGTTCCTAAAAGAAAGGGCAATGGCCGCCCATTACATCGATAAGACGGTCGGCTCACCATTGGTCAACATCCTGGATGATCCAAGCATTAGCGAAGCCTGGGGATCCTATTTCTTCGACGACGAAGGCCAACTGGCTTCGCCAGCGCATATCGTCGAAAATGGAACCTTCCGCCGCGGTATCACCGATTTCTACTCCGCCACGGCTCTGAACATCCCGCGCTCAGCCAATGGGAGACGCCAGGATTTCAGTCGCAAAGCCTATGCCCGCATGAGCAACACATTTTTTGGGGCGGGTGAAACAAGCCTTGAAGATATGCTGGCTCAAGTTGATTATGGGATCTACTTGGATCGCTGGTCTTCCGGGATGGAAGACCCGCAAGGCTGGGGCATCCAGGTGACTTGCCACTATGGGCAGGAGATCAAAGGTGGCAAGATCACAGACAAGGTCTTCGCTCCTGTGGGAATTTCCGGATTTGTGCCCAAAGTACTGCAAAGTGTTTCCGCGGTCAGCGACCAGATGATCCTGGACGCCGGATTTTGCGGTAAAGGTCACAAAGAGGTCATTCCTGTTTCCTCAGGCGGACCACACCTCCTCCTCAAAGCCACATTGGGATAAATATGCTAGACAAAATAATCGCTGAGTTGAACGCCCGCAATGACCTGGCGGGGTGGACAGTACGCCATATCATCACGCGTGGCGCCCAGGTCTACGCGGTGCCATCTGGCATTGAAGCCGAGCGCGAGGTGAGTGATGAGAAATATCGCATCGACGTCTTGCGCAATACCAAGGCAGCCGATGGTTCTGCAGCCATGGGCAGCGGACCGGCGACCCTGTTGCCTGGCGGCGACATTCGCGCCGCCATTGATGAAGCGGCATTGGTAGCTGGCTTGGTAGCTAATCCGCCGCACGGTATGCCGGGGCCAGGTGCATTGCCGAACGTTCCTCTGGTAGATCAGTTGATCAAAGGAGATGCTGCCAAGGTCACTGTGGATACGATGAAACAAATTCAACAGGCGGCGAATTTCCCGGATGTGCATTTGACCTCTGCGGAGTGCTTTGCCGAAACGGAAGCCATACACCTGGTGAACAGCAAAGGTATCGACGCGCAGCAAGAAGCCACGCATATTGAGATCGAATTCGTGCTGCAGAGCCGGAAAGGCGAAAAGAATTCAGAGACTCATCGCGAGATCACCCGCCGCCGAGCTTCTGATCTTCACATAAAAACCGAGGTTGCTAACCGGGCACAATTCACCAGGGACCTGCTGGATCCAACGCCTCCACCCAACTGGCAAGGCGCTGTAGTTCTGCGTCGCGATGCCTTGGCAAACTTCATGGCTCCGGACGCGTTGGCGATTGGCCCATTGTTGACCCTCAGCGCCGGCGCTTCCAAATATGCCAAGGTGTCACCCTGGGAGATCGGCAAGTCCGTGTTCAGTGGTGAGGTAAAGGGCGATCCATTCACTTTTTGGGGAAATCGCACAGTCCCATTCGGCAATCAATCAGACCTGTTCGACGACGAGGGCTTGGCTGCTCAACGCGTGGAGATCGTGCGCGGCAACGTGTTGAAGACTTTTGTTACTTCCCAGAAATATGCTGATTACTTAAACATCGCCGCTACTGGGGGAATAGGGAATATCGAAGTAGCTGCAGGGCACACTCCAGCGAAGGACCTTCTTGCCGAACCTTATGTCGAGGTGATGATGTTCTCCTGGTTCCACCCTGACAGTGTCAGCGGTGATTTTGCTTCGGAGATTCGCCTGGGCTACCTGGTGGAGAATGGAAAGGCCAAGCCTTTCAAAGGTGGACAGCTGATCGGTAACGTGCTGGATGCCTTAGGGAACGTTAAGTGGAGCCAGGAAACAGGTTTCTTTGGCGACTATCTGGGGCCGCACACGGCGCGGTTCAACGATCTAAAGGTCGCGCCGACCTAGAATTCGGGGCGCCATAGATTCGTCATTGCGAGGAGGCGCTTAGCGCCGCTCCCTCGTCGCCAACAAGTTGGCTCGCTCGGGACAAGTTTTAACGGCGCTGCCGACGAAGCAATCTCGAGAAACCTAAGCTGATACCAAATAAAAACGCCGTAAACTGAGTGCGCTTACGACGTCAATGATCTTATTGATGTCATTATGATTCGAGCTGCATCGCTTCGCTCGCAGTGACGAGAACAGATAGGCTGCTGAATCTAACTCTTACATCTCCACTCGGATAAACCTTCGTTTCCCTACTTGCAAAACGCCGGGGCCTGGGAAGGCTTCGACTGGATCTTCGAGGGCCTTGCCGTCCAGGCGGACGCCGCCCTGTTCGATCAGGCGGCGAGCTTCGCTCTTGCTCTTGGCTAATTTGGCCTGGATCAAGACGTCTAATACCGTGTGTTTCGCCGTGGCCTTGAAGACAGGCAGGCGCTCGGGGGCGTTGCCCTGTTGAAAGACGCGCGCGAACTGCTTGCGGGCGGCCTTGGCGGCTTCAGCACCGTAGAAGATCTCCGTAATTTCGACGGCCAGTTCGGTTTTCGCGTCGCGCGGATGCAGGCTGCCATCCGCCAGCGCCTTTTCCTTCGCGGCGATTTGGCTGGCCGTCCAGCGCGTGGTCAGGCGCATATAGCTTCCCATGGCAATGTCGGGCACGCTCATCACTTTGCCGAACATATCGTGGGCATCAGTGTTGAGCGGGATGTGGTTGCCCAGCGACTTGCTCATGCGGATGACGCCGTCGGTGCCCGGCAAGATGCCCATGATGATGCCGATATTCGGCTTGGCGCCCAGCGCGGTCATCAGTTTGCGCCCCGCGGTCATAATGTTGAAGAGCTGGTCTGTACCGCCTACCTGCACGTCAGCCTTGAGCACAAAGGCATCATAAGCCTGCATGATGGAGTAGAAGGTCTCATGCAGGTAGATGGGATCGCCCTTTTCCCAGCGCAGATGGAAATTCTCGCGGGTCAGGAATTGTTGAATGGTGAAGTTGGACGCGAAGCCGATCAAGTCCGCGAAGGTCACTTTGGAAAGCCACTCGCCGTTGTAACGCACCTCAGTCTTGTCGCGATCCAGCACGCGGAAAGCTTGTTCTGCATAGCTGCGCGCGTTTTCCTCCACCTGCTCTTGGGTGAGCAGCGGGCGTAGCTTATCCTGGTCAGAAGGGTCACCGATCAGTGAAGTGTAGGTCCCCACAACGAAGATGATGTGATGGCCCAGGTCCTGGAACTGGCGCAGCTTGCGTAGCGGAATGGTGTGGCCGAGATGGAGATCAGTAGTGCGCGGGTCGATGCCCAGGTAGACGCGCAGCTTGTTTCCGGTCTTCTCGGCATCCAGCAAGCGTTCCCGCAGCTCGGCTTCCATGGCACGGCGCAGCTGCTCGTCACCGTATTCGGTGCCTTGCATCAGCGTGGCTACTTGTTCGTCTATGTTCATGCCGTCTCTAGTTAACCACAAAGCCACGAAGAGCACAAAGAATCCTTTTCTCTTTGTGTTCTTTGTGCCTTTGTGGTCGGTTTTAAATAACAATGCCCTCAAAGGCGAGGGCGCGCACAAAGACCATCGCCAAACAAGGTTCAGGTCTGATAATAATCGTAAACGAAACAATCATGCAACATTAAAAAGCATTATAGCACGCGTATGCTATAATTCCGCCTGTTGTGTAACTCACGGCGGCCTTATGCAAAGTAATCTAAAGGAACCCGTCCTTGTCCTCAACGCGAATTACGAGCCGCTGAATGTCTGCACCATTCGGCGCGCGGTCGGTTTGATCTTCTCCGACAAAGCTTCCATGCTGCTCAACGGGCGTGGCGAGATCCATACCTACCAAACAATCTATCCGGCGCCATCGGTCATTCGTCTCGAGCGCATGATCAAGCGCCCCCGCCCCAGTGTGAAATTGAACAAGCAGGAAGTTTTCCGGCGGGACAATTACACTTGCCAGTATTGCGGCCGCGACGGCTTGGATCTGACGCTGGATCATGTGATCCCGCGGCGGCTGGGAGGCAAGCACAGTTGGGACAATCTGGTGACCGCCTGCAGGGTTTGCAACCACCGCAAGGGCGGCCGCATGGCCGACAGCGCCGGGATGCGCCTCCTTAACCACCCATCTGCCCCCACGGCCTCAGCGCAGTACATTTTCGGGCGCTACCTTAGTCACAATCAGGATTGGGGAAGTTACATTCAGGGCTGGTAAAAGCAACGGGCGAAGGCCCGTTTTTTGTTTCCCGAACCCTATTGTGCGGTGATTGCTTCTACATATTCGATTGCGGCGCGACAATCCCCGCGAAGACGGGAGGAAATACCCGCCCAGTTCAGATCGGCATGCGCCTTGACAGCTGGCTTGAGCGCGGCAGTCAGGCAACCCGGTCCGGCGTTGTAGTTGACTAAGGTGAACCGCCAAAGGTCTTCATAACTCGTACTCGCTCCGGGCGAAATCTTTGTCAGATTAGTCAGCATTTGGCCAACCTGGGCGGCGTTGGCCAGCAGAGATTGTGCAATCAATTCAATGTTGTAATCGGTCCGGTCGAAGTCGAAACCGTATTCGCAGATGGCACAGACCAGGTTTACCCGCGTGGACAAGGCTCCCCGCAATAATTCTTGGTGCACGGGCTGCAACTGGATATATCCGCGTTCACATACTTCTTCGAAAAGAAACTGGGGACAGAATTGGGCAAAGAAGGCCTGATTCCACATAAGAATGGTATCCGCGCCGGTTTCGGTCAGCCGGGCCAGACCATATTCATTCGGGCTGAGCAGATAAGTGCCCGGCCAGAATTGGCTTTCGCGTGCGATGAGATTCTTCAATAACCGGGGGGATAGGTCGTGGCGGCCAGCCGCATCGAAAATGACCTGGTCGAATCGGTTCTGCCAACTGATCACGGCATCCAGGGCTAATTCAAGGCCGCATTGACTCGCATATCCGTTTGGAAGCCGCCCGCCGTCGGCGCAGGCTGACGCGTCGACAGCCCCGGCGTTGATAAGCTGGCCCGCAAGGTAATGGTAATGCTCATGCGAAGCCAGCGAAGATGCATCGGCGGGATGAGACAACCAAACGGGGGATTCCCCTAATGGAGGAAAGGCGCCCCACTCCAACGCGAACGCCTCGACGGCGGTTTCCCATTGTGTGCTGAGAATGTCGACTTGCCAGCTTCCATCTCCGGCGGGTTTTACGCGTATCGAAGCCTCGAAAATCAGTGTACTGTCCCCGTAAGAGGACTTAGCCCAAAAGAGGAGACGGTCGCCAAACAGAGGTGTGGGGCCTAATGAAACAGAACAAGTTGGTCCTTCGCAGCTGTGGGTATCTCCCCGGTACGTGTAACTGACACTGATGATGCGGTGGTCTGCTAAAGGTTCTGTAGCCGCAAAGACCAGGGTGGGCAATAACGCGCAGCGCGTCTCGGTACCGGCCTGTGTACAGCCATCCAGCGAAAGAGAGACCGAGGGTGAAGGGAGTTCGATCTCAACTTCACGCTCCGCCTGATGAGAGCCAAGATAAAAAAGGTAGTATCCGGAGCATGTAGTGAGGTCCCCCGCGTTTGTAGCCGCTTCACAGAACGGGTACTCCAGCCAAAGGCTGAAAACTTCCTCAGGACAATCTGCCTGGACTTCGGAAAGGCTGGGTTGGCCGTCATCCTCAGTGAGGATGCGGCAGGCAAGCGTATTATCCGCCCAGGCGAGCAGCCACCATTCGTGCTGGGTGTATGTTTCGATGATGATGGCTTTGCGCGGCGGCGGTGAATCAGTTTGGGCTTGGACGGAGACTGGAACAATTAATGGCGCAAGCAGAAATACCAGATTAATAAGAATGGTAAGAACGGTTCGGCCCATTGCCGTTTTTTGGCTTTCTAATTGCCTTACCCCGCGGTTGGATTATTAGTTCAAAGAACGCTTCAAAATACGCTGCACCTGCAATGTAAGTCCCCGGGATGGGATTTTCTTTTGTCCAAAATCCCAATCTTTCCATGCGGTCCAGATCGACTCGGGGACGTACCTATCATCGCCAACGCTTTTACCACTAACAATTTTCACCATTTGCCTAAAACGAGCATCTTTCTTTACATGTCGAAATTGACTTAAGACTTCAAGTACGTGAAGGATGTCATACCAAAACAACGGCGCCTTAAGCCTTCTAAAGTCAGTCCCCATGAAAAACATGTAAGGGTGCTGCTGTTTACTATGATCCCACAATGAAAGCAGCGTCTCCGTGCCGATTTTCGCCGATGGACCTTCTCGTAAGTCGGGAATTTGTGCCAACACTTTTAGCATAACGAGTGTTGCATAAGGGCAAGGGTCACCCTTGCGGCCCGGGCCACTGAATTTTCCCAGTTCCGGCGAGACGGCACATGGCCATCCATTTTCTTTTACTAATCCATCTAAATATTGAATGGCCCGTTGGATTTTTGGATGATCTCCCAAGCCCATCTTTATCAGGGCGTAGACAATGACAGGGGCATCGCATAAAGCCCACGCCCACTCATCTTTTCCACTGCCACCGTATTGCGTGGGCACATTGGTGGGCAACTGAAAAGGACCTTGTCTTGATTGATGTTCCATTACCCGGCGCACGATCTTATTAATCGGAGGATCATTGACTTTAAATCCCAGATCCGCGATAAATGTTAATTTATGGAAAGGTTGGCTTGCGGATTTGTGGCTGCTTAAAACGATTCCCGGCCAATTTTTCAACTCCTTCAAAATAGCACTGATCTTCGCGTCTGCAAGCATAGCCTTACGTGCAGCCCGGACTTCCTTGGTAGTTTCAGATTGTTCGAGCAGATCTAGGCGTGTCCGGTAGGCAATCCAGGCATCCCCATCAAGGAGCCACTGAATCGTTTCTTTCTTCATTACTGCCTCCGTAGCTACGACTAACTTAACAAGGTTTTCCGACCCCCTAAGCTCCCACGAAAAGTCGAGGCATCTATTATGAACCGCGTCGATGCTTTATCAACAACGTACCCAGAGCTGCCACCCCAACCACCAACATCACTGCCTGGTTGGCATTGATGCCCGCTACCATGGACGCGTCTAAGCGCAAGAAATCAAGCAGGAAACGTATAGTGGGATAAGTGATTAGGTAAATCAGGAAGACATCGCCTGTCTTAAGGTGGGCGCTGTATTTCCTAGCGACCCAGATAAGGAAGAAAACCGTTGCCAGGCTCCACAGAGATTCGTACAAAAACAAGGGGTGATAAGTTGAGAACTGCTCAAATCCAGCTAGCCGTTTTTCAGGCGGGATGGTAATTGCCCAGGGTAGGTCGGTTGGTGCGCCGTACAGTTCCTGGTTGACGAAGTTCGCCCAGCGGCCGATGGCCTGGCCCAGCGCCAGACCCGGCGCGATCACGTCCGCCCAGGCGAGGAAGTTTTCACCGCGCTTGCGGGCGAGTACATACATCGCCAACCCGCCCCCGATGACCGCGCCCGGGATGCCGAGCCCGCCGTTCCAGATGGCCAGCGCATCCAGCGGATGCGTCAGGTAGAACTGGGTGGTCAAGCCAACCTCGATCGACGATGGGGGCGGCGTGAAGATATGCCAGAGGCGGGCGCCAATGACCCCGCCAACCATGGTCCAGACCAGGCTGTCCCAGATGAATTGCGCGTTCATGCCGCGGGCTTTTGCCAGCCGCTCGATTAATAGCGTGCCGGCCAGGATGCCGAGCACGATGATGAGGCCGTAGAAGTGGAGATATAGGGGCCCGAGGTGAATGCCGTATTGGTCGATGGACATTTGGTCAATTAGTCTAATAGTCAGTTAGCCTGCAGCATTTGCCATTCTGAGCAAGCTAAGGTTGCCGAAGGCAAACCGTGCGCCGCGAAGTCTGCCCAGAGCGAAGCGAATGGGAATCCATCCATGTCACGTTCTACAAATCGAGCAGCGCTCGGAAAACAAGTCACGGATGGATGCTTCGCTTCGCTCAGCATGGCAAATAGGAAATCACGCCTCTTTCGACATCCTCCTTACATGTAAAACGCGCTGTATTGCAGTGAGATTTGTACCGATTGCCAAGATGCCCACCCCGATAAATGGAATGCTGAGAATCAGGCAAGCCGTCATGATGATGAAGCGCTCGACGCGAGTGAACAGACCGCCCCTGGCGTCCATCCCCAGGCTTTGCGCCCGGGCGCGCACATACGAAACCAGCACTGAGCCGAAGGCGGCGAAATAGACCAGAAAGCTGAGGCGCCAGTCCCCGCTGGCTTGCGCCACCCAGAGCAGGCCGGCATACAGCGCCAGTTCCGAGTAACGGTCGGCCACCGAGTCCACGAAGGCGCCAAAGGCTTGCGGTTCGCCGCGGCGGCGCGCCAGCGGGCCGTCCAGGGCGTCCACCGGGCCAATAACCAACACCAGGATTCCCGCCCAAGTGAACTGGTCCTGCGAAACAAGGTATGCCGCAGCCGTTGTGCCCAGAACCCCAATGGCCGTGAGATGGTTGGGATGGACGCCGATTCGGTTGAGGAATTCAACTGCCGGATCGAGTATGAAGCGGAAGTTGATTCGTAGTCGGTCGGTGAAGGTGATCTGTTTTGGACCTTCTCGTTTGCTATCCAGGATTTGTCTTCGCCCATTTTGTGATCGTTCGATCTCCGGAGCAGATGTGCGCGTCTTCATTCCTCTCCGTCTTCGGATGCGTTGAAGTTGTCCAAATTCATCAGCACTTCGCGCTCGCGACCCCCGCTCTGCACAGGGCCTAACACGCCCATTTCCTCGAGCTCATCTACCAAGCGCGCCGCGCGCGGATAACCGATACGCAACGCCCGTTGCAAATGCGAGGCGCTGGATTTTCCCGTGCGGCGGATCTCGGCGATGGCCTTCTCGATCAAGTCGTCCCTATCGGAGATCATGGCTTCTTTTTGCATCAAACCATCCCAGGGCGCTGCCTCGGGCTCCGCGGCTTCCCAGGCTTGTTGCCAATAGTCGATCACCGCTTCGATCTCTTGATCGGTGATCATCACACCTTGGGAGCGCAGCGGGGCCGCGGCTTCGGGCGCCAGATAGAGCATGTCGCCGCGACCAAGCAGCGATTCGGCCCCAGTGGTGTCGAGGATGACGCGCGAATCAATTGAAGAGGCCACGGCAAACGATATCCGTGCGGGGAAGTTGGCTTTGATTAGACCTGTGACAACATCAGTGCTCGGACGCTGGGTGGCGACGACCAGATGGATGCCGGTGGCGCGCGCCATTTGCGCCAGCCGCACCAGGGTGGCTTCGGTATGCTCGGCGGTAGACATCATCAAGTCGGCCAGTTCGTCGATCAATACAACGATGCGTGGCAAATGTTCATCATCTGTTTTCCGCGCTGCTTTCTGGTTATAGCCTTCGATGTCACGTACCCGCGCCGCCTCAAGCAACTTATAGCGGCGCTGCATCTCCGCCACCACCCAACGCAAAACCGCGTTGATGCGTTCGAGTTCGGTTTCCACCTTGCCCAATAAATGGGGCAGCCCATTGAAGCGCACCAACTCCACCATCTTCGGGTCGATCATCACCAGCCGCAAGTCCTCGGGGCTGTTGTTCATCACCAGGCAGATGGCGATGGCTGAAATCAACACCGACTTGCCGGAGCCGGTGGTCCCGGCCACCAACAGGTGCGGCATCTTGGCTAGATCCGCGGCGATGGGGGTGCCGGAAACATCCCGGCCCAGGGCCATGCCTAAAGGCGAAGCTAGCTTGTGGAATGGCTGGCTCTCCAGAATAGGGCGCAAGCGCACCAAGCTGGTGCGCGAATTGGGCACTTCGACGCCCACGTAAGAACGCCCCGGCACCGGCGCCTGGATGCGCAGTCGCTGCGCGGAGAGCGCCAGCGCCAGGTCGCGTTGTAGCGCGGAGATCTGCGCCACGCGCACCTTTTGGCGATTCTCGCTGTCTTCATCGCCGGCTTTCTCGATGTATCCGGGCTCAAGATGGAATTGGGTGACGGTGGGACCGACCTGGAATCCGACGACGCGCGCCGGGATGCCGAATTCAGCCAACGTCTTTTCCAGCAATCCTGCCATTTGATTGATGTGGCGCTCGTCGGGACGAGAACTTTGCTCCTCAGCCAACAGATCCAACGGGGGCAGGTCCGCGGAGCGGCGAATAGGCTTGGCGGGCTTGGCCGGTTTTTCCTCGATACGAAAATCCTTACGGAACTCCGCTGGGATACGGGCCGAGCGCTGCCTGTTGGCGAGGGCTTCGGGCTGTGCCGTTTTTTCGTCAACGGGAGATATGGAAAGGACCGGTGTCGCACTTGGAACGGCCGCAATATGTGGAGCTTGAATCGAAGAGCGCAACCAGGCCGTCTGCCGCAAAGAAGACAAGGCAGCCACTAGAAATATGGCAATCAAAATGAAACCGGCAATGCTAAGGGCAAGCCAATCTGGCAAGAAGCTTCCAAAGAGCAGACGCAGGCTTTCCACAAGCCCCCAACCCACCAGGCCCCCTGCGTCGCCTGACTCCGCAGTTTCGAGAGATTGGCCAAGGAAGAGGCTGAGCAAGCCCAGCGCGGAAAAGGCAGCCACCTCTTCGGCCACTACCCGGCCCCAGGCAAAACCGTAAGTGGTGCGCCGGCTGATGAGCAAACGCCAGCCAGCCGAAGCCAGTGTGAGCACGATCAGGATCGCGCCCCACCCCAGCCAGCGTCGCAACAGATCTATCCAGGGATTCAGGATGGTGCCCGCAGTTAACTCCAGCTGGCCGAGCAAGGTAAGCAAAGCGCCGGCGAGCAGAAGCATGCCGATGGCCTCGGCAATGTAGGAGCCGAGGTTCAGGCGGAAGCTTTGCAACCGGGCGAGGAAACCGAATCGCGGCTGTGAGGCCGCCGGGTTCCGCTGCTTACGCATGGTCTCCGGGAGTATCGAGCCAGGATGGTCCTTCGGAATCCTTTTCCTTCCAAGGCTCGCCAAGAAGCTGGAGGCTGAGGCGCTGCCTCTCTCCCTCTACTTGCAAGACGCGCACTTTGACCTTCATGCCAGATTCCAAAACCAGGCGCGGGTCCAGGCGGTGATGTAACCCCATTTGAGTGATGTGGATCAAGCCCTCGAGGCCCTCCTCCAATTTGGCAAACGCGCCAAAATGCACTACTTCCGTGATTTCGGCCTCGAAATCGGAGCCGATCGGATAGCGCTCCTGGGCACTCGCCCAGGGATTGGGCAGGCCGCGCTTGACGGAAAGCGAAACGCGGCCGCGGTCCGTTTGCAATTCAAGAACCACGACATTCAGCTTATCGCCGGGACTGGCTACTTCGCGCGGGTGGCCGACGCGGCCCCAGGAAAGCTCGGAAATGTGAACCAGGCCTTCTACGCCGCCAAGGTCAATGAAAAGACCGAAAGGAGTCACATTGGTTACCACCCCTTCGAGTTGTTGGCCCACTTGCAGCGTTTGCAGCAAACCATGCCGCGAGCCGGGCGCGGATTGCGCCGCGCGTTCCGAGAGGACGATGCGGCCGCGTTCCGGATCGCATTCGATGACTTTCAACTCCATTTCGTGGCCCACGTAGGATTCCAGTAAGTGCTCGGTGATCTTCTGGCCGTTGGTGGCTGCCGCAAGGTGCGAGCGCGGCACAAACCCTTGGAATTCCTGGGTGCGCACTAACAAGCCGCCGCGATTGAAGCCCACTACTTCCGCATAGCAGACGGTTTCCTGTTCTTGTAGTTCCAGCACCCGGGTCCAATCGACCCAATCCAGAGTTTGGGGCTTGCGTTCCATGGGAGCACGCGGAGGGGCAGGTTTTCTCTCCCCATTGGCGCGCTGCGCAGTTGGTCTGCGCCTGGGGCGGCGCTCGGCTCCGGCATACTTCTGCTCCTCGGCCAGGATGGATTTCCACCAACCGTCGTCGTTCCCCGAGGAATCTGAAACGTGGGCTTGGGATTCTGAATTGTTATACGGGTTCACTTTTTCTCTTCCTTTCCATTATTCTGTTCGAACATGCTGGTTTCCATTTCCAATAAACTGCGCGCCACGGATTCGATGGCCACGCGTTGCTTGCGATACAAATCGGCTTCAGACATCGCCAGGCGCGTCGCCACTTCGCGAACCTTGCGGCCCTGCAGGAATTTCATTTCCAGCAAGTTGTAGAGCATCCACTCGCCGTTCAGGCGCGGTTCCCCTTCGGGTTTGTTGCGTTCGATAGCTTCCTGCAAGATGCTGCGCATGGCTTGGGCCGGATTGCCTTCGTGCTCTTTCAAGGCTTTCTTGACGACCTGCAAACCGCGAAGCGGGCTGTCGGTAAGGCGAGGACCGCCCCAATAATGGGTCAGCGCTTCCTTGACCCAGCGCACCAGATCGCTATATTCGGGCAGGCTGCCCAAATCGCTGAGCACTTCACTTTGATCGAAACGGGAGGCGGCGCGCAGACGCTGGATCAAGTCGACGCGCGGGCTTAGGAGTTGCAGAGAACTGAGGGCTTGCGTTTGCTGGCGGCGATCGTCGATGGCCAGCGCGGCGCGTTCGCCCAGATTGAGCAGTGCCTCGTGCTGCTCCTCGCTCAATTCGGGTTTGCGTGTGCGGCGCACGCCGAGCAGTCCGATCAGCGCATGATCTTGCGGGGCATGCAGAGGTACCAGCCAGAACGAATCCCAAGAGAAGGTGTGAGGTTCTCCATTGGCGTGCAGGGCCAGCTGTTCGAGTTCATCCGAAATTTTCCTCTTGCCAAGCAATTTCTTGTCGCCTACTTCCAGCAGCTCCTGGACCTTGCCGTCCTCGAGTATGGCCACGAACGCGGACTTGGTCTGGAAGCGGTCGCAGACTGCAGAGAGCAGTGCCTCCAGGAATTGGCGCAGGTCCGAGGTGGTCAGCACACGCTCTTGCAAATTCTGCACGAATTGCGCGTCAGTTCCCTCTCCGTTAAATAGCAGCCAATTTTCCAATGTGGGCAGAGCCAGTGTGAGCACGTGTGAGGTGAGCAAAGCGGACAACGCCACCAAAATGGGGAGCATCACGGCTTCGCTGGTTTGGAAGAAGGCGCTGATTTGGCTAACGCCTGGAAGAAGCAATAGGACAATAAATACCGTTCCAGGTCCCCGTACCAACCAACGAAACAGGCGGCTCTTTACCACCCGGTCGGGCCAGGGCACGCCGAAGAAGGCGGTGGCATAGGCCATGGCCACCATAGCCCAGAATACCAGGATGCTTCCAATAGCAGCGCTGAGCAGGAAGATCTCCGGGAAAGAGCCGGCCACCCCGGAGCCTACAATCAGGAATGGGTAAGCACCCAGCGCCAAGACCAGCGAACCCATGAACAAATAAGTCATGCGGCGGCGGCTGGCCGAAAGCACGGTGCGCTGCCAGGCGCGCCACATGGTCCACAGGGCCAAGACGATGATAATCACGTAATAGGCGGTGAATACCCAGGAAAGGGAAGTGCGACCAAGGTGTGGAACCGGTTCACCGTTGGGAACCGGCGGGCCGAGCAGCCGGCCTGTAGCCAGCAATATCAGGAAGGCGGCAGACATGAGGTAGGAAAGACGGACTGCCAGCCGCCGGCGGCCGCGCGACGGGCGGCCGGTGGTTTCCAGCAGGGCGTCGGAAAAATGCAGGTAAGCAGCCGGCAAAAAGATGGTGCCCAGCCATTGGAAATGCAACCAGAAATCAAGGCCGGCCTGCCCCGCCAATGATGCGGACACGGCCTCCCCTGCCGAGCTGATCATCATGCAAGCCAGGATGACGGCGAAGGCGCGCGAGACGCGGTCGCGCAGGTTGAACGTGAGCGCCCGCAAAAAAAGCGATAAGGCAGTGATGGCAATGCCGGCTTCGAAGACTCGGTTGAGGGTTTCTAAAGTATCTAAAATCATCTAAATTGGTAATGGTTAACTAATGGTGGTTTGGTTGATCGGGAGCCTTTTTTAAGTCAATCGTTTGGCAAAGAACAATGCGATGTCCTGGTTCTCGTAATAACGGTCGTTGTAACCGGAAAATTCGAAGGCTAATTTTTGAGCCAGCTTAATGGCCGGGTAGTTTTTGGATTGCATTTCTAGGACAAGACGGTCGTGTCCGTGTTCCCGCGCCCACTTCTGAGCCGCGGAAATTAGACGTGAGCCCACACCTTTGCGACGGTAGGGCACGTCTACGACCAAATCGGTTAGCCAGATGGCGCCCGGCGCCAAACCGGACGACAAACTGGCGTAACCAACAACCTTGGAATCGCTCTCACCCAGCAAGAGGGCGGCGCGCTGTTTCCATTCGACTTGCAGGCGATCGCCCGAGCGCGGATACTTCACCTGCATGGGACGCGGCAAGCGGGTCTCGCGGAACTGGGCGCCCATGCGCGGGCTCTCCTGGCCAAGTTCCATCTGCCAGACGTACTCGGTGGAAAATCCGTGGTCTAAATCCAGCAGGCTTTGATAATCATCTTCTGTGGCGGCGCGAACTCGCAGCGCCAATTTAGTGTCGTTCATTGCGGCAACTCAATTCGAACGGGTATCCGGCATGGTGGCAGTTCCTCCCCGGAACTATTGGTGACCAGCAGCTGAAGCACGTAATTCCCGGCGGGCAGACGCGAGGTATCCCAATTTTCCACCAAAACGCCGTCGCGCACTACGTTGCGGCCAGCCTGAATAGTAAGCCACAATTCTTCCTCGGCGCGCGCCACTTCGAATTTGTAGAAGCCGAAGTTGGCCACGTCCACGGTACCGCGCACTTCCACGGCGCCTTGCAGCGCATCCCCGGCCGCCGGCTCTGTAATGATGATGCTATTCTCAACGCACCCCTCCGGGTCGATGCTCACCGTAGGAAGCGGCGTTGCGGTTGCCACGCTGGCGCTTTGTTGAGGGGTCTCTAATTGATCGAATGGGGAGTTGGCGGAAAAATCCAGAGTCGGGGTCGCCAGCAGAGCTTGGGCGGGAAGAGTAGTGGCCACGAAAGTAACCATGGTAAAAACGAAGACCGCGAGAACTAAAAGGATGAACAAGATAATGGCAGCCTGATTAAGGCGGGCACGCGAAGCCTCGCGCTCCAATCCGTAGACTGCCAGGCGCACTTCCTGCCAGGCCAGCCAGAAGCGATACAAATAAATGATGCCACCCAACCCTAGAACAAAATATAGAACCGCCTCGTACTGTACAAAAAACCGTAATACTTCCGCCATTCGTAAAGACTACCGGTTAAATCATTGCGAGCGAGCGTTAGCGAAGCGTGGCAATCCCCACCTCCGTTAAGACAACTTTCGCAGCACCCCTCGAATCAATTTCGTCAACTTAGGTACCAGCACCCGGCCAGCTTCCAGGACTTCTTCGTGGCTGGTCTCTGTGGCCCCATCCAGGTTGGCTTTGTTGCTGATACCGGAGACGCCCAGTACGCGGGTGCCGCCGTGGCGCGCCACAATCGCTTCGGGAACAGTAGACATGCCTACCGCGTCCACGCCTGCTTTTAACAGGAAACGCAGGTCGGTCGGGGTCTCAAAGCTGGGCCCGGCCAGGCAGCAGTACACGCCTTCGCGCAAATTGATTTTTTCTTCCTCCGCTACCAGACGGGTCATGCTCTGCAACTTGCGGTCGTAAACCTGGCTCATGTCGGGAAAGCGCGGGCCTAACGAATCCAGGTTGGGGCCCCGCAGTGGATTCTGTCCTGCCATGCCGAGCAAATTGAGATGATCGTTGAGCATCATCAGGTCGCCAGGTTCGAATTCGGGATTCACCGCCCCAGCTGCATTGGTCACTATCAATATTTCAATCCCCAGGCGCTGCATGACGCGCACCGGCAAGCCAATGCGGGGCATGTCGTAGCCCTCGTAGTAGTGCGTGCGGCCTTGCATGACGACAACGGGTTGTGCTTCCAACTTTCCTAATACCAGGCGGCCAACGTGACCTTGGACGCTTGAGATTGGCCATCCCGGCACTTCGGCATAGGGGATGGTATCAGCTTCTTCGACAGCTTCGGCAAGTGGCCCGAGACCTGTACCTAGGATAAGCCCCACCCGGGGTTTGTGTTTACTGCGCTTTTGAACTTGTTGGGCTGCCTTGTCGATGTCGTGGACGGTGAGGAAATCAGCCATTAAATTGTCTCCAACATTAATGCGATGGCAAAAACAGTAAGACAAGCATTATATCATTGACCCCTCTTCGTCATTTCGAGCATTACTGCGTCTTAAATACTTTGCGAAATGCGCCCAGTGTCTTTTCCATTGCAGCGTCATCAATCCAGTAGTGAGTAACAACCCGAAAACCCCAAGGACCGCCATACCCGATACGTATCCCTTCTTTAGCCAATCCAGACGTCAACTTATCGGGGTCCATCCTGCCCTCTTCTGCAAATTGAAAACGGATGATATTGGTGTATTGAGCAAAGACGCGCAACTGCGGGATCTCGGCCAAGCCGGCTGCCAGACGCGCCGCGCGTTGGTGATCTTCAGCTAATCGGTCTACCATTTTCTCCAGCGCAATGATGCCGGCGGCAGCCAGGATGCCCGCCTGCCGCATGCCGCCTCCCAATTGTTTGCGCGCGCGTAATGCTTTGGCGATGAATTCTTTTGAGCCGCATAACACCGAGCCGACGGGAGCGCAAAGGCCTTTGCTAAGGCAGAAGGTAACCGAATCCGCGGGCGTCACAAGCTGGCTGGCAGGTATCCCCAACGCGACCGCGGCATTGAAAATGCGGGCGCCATCGATGTGGAGCGCAAGTTTGTTTTTCTTTGCCAGGTCTCCAACCGATCGAATGTATTCCGCCGAAAGTGGAACCCCGTTGCAGCGATTGTGCGTATTTTCCAGCGCAATTAGCCGCGTGATGGGGTAGTGCGGGTCATCTTCGCGAATGGCAGCCTGGATCTCTTCCAGCAGCAGCGTGCCGTCCGGCTGGTTGCGCAACGTGCGCGGCTGGATGCCGCCCAGCGCGGCCATGGCGCCGCCTTCATATAGATAGG
>CAYJMC010000013.1:44394-51506 GCA_964371335.1 uncultured Anaerolineaceae bacterium | reverse complement strand
GGTCTGCATTCGCTAAGGGCATAATCACCCACCAGTCAAACTGCTTGACATTCTCTGCAAATCCCCCCGCATTCCCAGATCTGTGTCATTAATATCCCCTCGACCAAAGGCGAGCGCGTGCGTTGCTTCGCAACGCGTTGGAGATTTCTACTCGGCTGGCGCCGAGCAACGAAACTCTGAGGAGCGCGGCCAACGCTGTGAGTGTGTACTGTGAGCACGCAGCATCCCGGGATCGCTGCCACCAGTCACCCGCTACCGGTAGCCCAGCGTCAGCTCGGCGCTCGCTCGAAATCGAGAACTAGAAGTGGCTTCGGAGCAGCGTCTGAGGGCAAGAGCTCACCCTTAGGTGGCGCAAGTGAAAAATCTGTTAATCAGTTAATCGATTAATCGATTCTACTGACATTGCGATTAACGGATTAACGGATTTACCGATTGTTTTTGATAAAACATCGACAACACCGACAACACCGACAACACCGACAACATCGACAACACCGACAACATCGACAACATCGACAACACCGACAACATCGACAACACGAGCACAACCTACAATGCCGCCTAGAAGGATAAATCGTGCTGGGGAAGATCTATGAATAAACAACCACCCAAACGCCTTCGTCGTATCGTCCTGCGCCGCCTCGACGAGATCGAAACTGTTGCCAAGATGCGCTACGATATGGTGAACAAGGAAGACCTTGTCGATGATCTGCTGGCGGCTCAGATGCGGGACCCGGAAATTGCCGCCATGCTCCGGCCGCTGAGGCGCCACCCGTCCTGGTGGCGGTAGCTTGGGTAGCCGCTAGTAGCAATAGTAGGCCAACTTGGATCCGCCTTTAAAGTTGCCAGAACCTGACAGGGTGTCACCGCAAGCGATCGCCGTGTAAGAATATTTCCCAGGTTTGATGAACACTCGCGACCGGCCCCCCGGAAGAACGAAGGTGTAGTTTTGATCGCCGAAAAAGCGGATGGTAAGGGATTCGCCTGTATTATTGAAAATCGTTACCTTCGCCTGACCGCTGCCTGCATCCTTACCGCACTTGGGCAGGGTCAGCGTGGCGCCATTCTTCTGGGCCTGGAACTTTCCCGTAACGGTTTTGCCGCAGCTTTGATAAGAATAGGTGTATCGGCCGGGAACGACTTCATCCGTGGCGGAATTTCCCATATTGATGGTGTAGGCATAGCTTGTCTGCGCAGTTAAAGTGATCCTGACTTGGAAACCCGTTTTATTCTGGATCTTTATCCGCACCATGTCTGAGCGGCTGGTCGTATTTCCACACTTGGACAGTGTCAGGCTGTCGCCGTTCTTGCGCACGTTGAACGTGCCAGTAATGGTTGTGCCGCAAGCCTGATACGAATAGCTGTATTTGCCTTGCAATACATCCGCGCTGGTCTTTCCCACGGTGAGCGCCAGCGAGTAAGAGGCGGGGCCGCTCAAATAAAGCCAGACTCGGCTTCCGGTATTGTTTTGGAATTGGACGTGAATGGTGCCGGCAGCCGCAGCTGGCGCGGCGCTGGATGCCAACAGCACAAGCGCCATGACGGCTAATAAACCGCGTTTGATGATCCGCATTTCATTCTCCTTTCAGGATTGACGGAGCAATCGAAAGAGATCGAAAGTTAGCGTGGATGGCAAGGTTGCTCCCTCCTGTAATCTATTGAGGGGTTTTCGCTTTTCTTCTCCGTTAAATACAACAAGCCTTCTTCAGAAAGACTGAAGCAGGCTTGCGGTAACTCAGTATAGGGATTCGCGGTTTTGAAGTCAACTCCCTTGCCGTCCTGCTTACTTTCTGTATTTCTTAAACAACAAGTCTGTGGCGTTAGCTTTTCGCGTCTCTCGCCGGGTCTCTTTATCTGGCTAGCTTTGCCAAGGTGGTGTGCCTCTCCTTGATAAATTTGGGTGTAAAATAAATCTCTAATTCGCCTTTATTCAGGAGAGAAGAAATGAAAAAGCAGTTCCGCACCAAAGCAGCCCTCGCAGCCTGTACCGTGTTCCTTGCCGCGGTTCTGGCGGCCTGCGGCGGTCCCACCACAGTCGACGCAACCCTGACTGATTATGAAATGCAGCTTTCGACGAACACGGCTAAGGCGGGTGAAATCACTTTTCAGATCCAGAATGATTCTGAAATGACTGTGCACGAATTCGTGGTCGTGCAAACAGACACCATGGCGGCCGACCTGCCAGTGGGCGAGGACCTGCTGGTCGACGAGAGCCTGTTCACCCCCGTCGATGAGGTGGAGGATCTCGCCGCCGGTGACAGCGCCGAACTCACTGTCACCCTGACGCCCGGGCATTATGTGCTACTGTGCAACATCGCCGGCCACTTCCAGTTGGGCATGCACACCGATTTCACCGTGACCGAGTAACCCAACAATTCAATGACAAACGAGAAGCGGGTGGATAACCCGCTTCTTTGGTTTAAGAACCATGGATTACCGTTGGTTATCTGCCAACGGCGACTTTCATGTACTCCCGGTAAGCTTCCAGCGCCTGTTCTACCAGGGTGTTGAGCTCCTGGCGCTGTTGGGCGCCGGGGCGGCTGGGAGGCTTGCTGGCCAGCCGCACGATAGCATTTTGCAAGCTTAGCAAGGCGGCCTCTTGGGAGCCGTTTAGGGCGGGGGAGTTAGCGATCTGCATGGGATGCCTCCGATTCTTCAACGATGGCGATGCTGGTGATAAGGCGTTCGATCTCGACCTTGAGCTCGGCCAGTAATTCAGCCTTCAGGCGGTCCGCCAGCCCATCCACCTCGGCGCGCAGCTCAGCGACCTTTTCGGCGTCGGTTTTCGGGCGTTCGCCAAACTGCAAGGCCGCCCGTACGGCTTCCTGGCGGCGGTAGCGGATCCAGTCTTCGTGCTTCATCTGGGTACAGCATATTAGAACATATGGTCTATGTCAAGGGGGAATGGGGCTTGTCAAGGAGCTTGTTGCGGAGGAGGCCGAAGGCTGGGTAAAGGTTGGGGTGGGACCCGCTCTCGAGTATACGAACTTGAACACCCCGGCTAAAGCCTCGACTCCGAGCGAAGTGGAATCCAGGCTTTAGGTCTAAGACCCGCTCTCGAGTTTACGAACCTGAACGCCCCGGCTAAAGCCTCGACTCCGAGTAAAGCGGAGTCCACGCATTAGTAATTAGCTTGTACCTTCCTTCAGTATCTTGTTTTCTGTCTAACTGTCCGCTGTCTTCTGTCAACTGCTTTTGGCGAACTCGCTGATTACCCTGGTTACGTGCTGAGTGGCTTTTATGTACAGATCTTCCCTGATATTTTCGTTGGGGGCGTGCACCTGGTTGCCGGGGTAGCCGAGCCCTGCCACCGCCACTGGGAGTTTCAAAAAATGCAGGAAAGCGTGGTTGGGCCCCGACCCGCCAGACATCGGCACCTGCTCCTGCGGCACGCCGTACACGTCTTTAGCAGTGTGCACCACCAGATTGACGAAGGGATCGTCGGGGTCGGTGCGGCCGGGCGCTTCGCCGCCTAGATAGGTGATCTGCACATCCTGGAAGCCTTCGGCATCCAGATGTGCTCGCAGGTTCTTGAGCACCTCTTCCGGCGTCTGGTTGGGCACCAGGCGGAAATCCACCTTGGCGGAGGCCTTGGCAGGCAACACAGTCTTGCTGCCTGCGCCCTGATAGCCAGAGGTGAGGCCGCAGATCGTGCAGGTGGGCTCCAGGGTCTCCTGCAGGTGCAAATCGGGGTGCCCGTCTGTTCCGCGCAGGAATTCCTTCACGCCATAGCGCTGGCGGTATTCGTCGCCTTCATAAGGCAGTTTGGCCGCCATCTCGCGGTCGCGCTGGCTGGGCGGCAGCACATTGTCGTAATGGTGGGGGATGCGAATCCTCTCGTCGGGACCCTTCAACGTGGAAAGCGCCCAGACCAAGCGCCAGGCGGCATTTGGGAAGATAGAACCACCCAAGCCGGAGTGCACGTCCTGGGTAAGGCATTCGATGTCGAGTTGGACGTAGCAGATGCCGCGCATGCCCATCACCTGCATGGGGACGTCGCGGTGGTCGACGTAGCCGAACTCCCAGATGCAGGCATCGGCCGCCAGTTTCTTGGCGTGCTTCTCTACGAACGCGGGGATGTGCACACTGCCGATCTCCTCTTCGCCCTCGACGGCGAACTTGACGTTGCAGGGCAGCTCGGGATCCTGCGCCAGCAATGCGTCCAGCGCGAAGAGCCGGCTGACAAAGTGGCCTTTGTCGTCGCTGACCCCGCGGGCGAACATCATCCCGTTGCGGCGTGAGGCCTCGAAGGGCGGCGACTCCCACAACTCCAGCGGTTCGGGCGGCTGCACGTCGTAATGGTTGTAGAAGAGCAAGGTCTTGTTGGCTTTGCCTTTGCGTTCGCCGTAGACAACCGGCGCCCCGCCCGAGGGCATGATCTCAGCCTTGAAGCCGCGGCGCTCCAGCATCTCGGCTACCAGCGCGGCGCACTCGTCCAGCCCGCGGTTTTGCGCCGCGATGCTGGGAATGGCGCAAAGCTTGGCCAGTTCATCCAGGCTTTCGTCGAGGTGATCGGTGATGTATTTGTCAATAAGTTTGGAATCTGTCATAGTAGCTCCATGGAGAGGATGAATGCCTCAATTGTCTTTGCGAGGAGCCGCAAAGCGGCGACGAAGCAATCCCCAAAAAACCTATCGCACAAAGCTTGGGGATTGCTTCGCCCGCTAGCGCGGGCTCGCAAAGACGGTGAACGCAAGAATTTGTCGAAGAATTGATTTCGATTATGAAATTCATCTCACGAAAATATCTTTGACCCAGGGAATGGTCAGCAAACCCGCACCGGCAAATGCGATCACCAGCATCTTCAGTGTTTCGCCTATCCAGCACCAAAAAAGGAAAACGCGCATAGGGACACGCAACGCGCCGGCAGCGATGCCGGTGAGATCGAAGAACGGATTGGGAAAGAAAGCCAAGAGGAGAATCGTGAGCGGCCCATTGCGCTGCACCCAGGTGGTCACTCGCTTGTATGCCTTAGTTTTTTCGGCAAACGCCTGGCCGGTATAACCCGCAATGTATCCGGAGAGTTCACCCAGCGCGGCGCCGGAACCCGCGGCCAGCGCCAACCCGATCGGCGAAAGCTGCGCACCCATGGTGAACACAAGCACGCCCGCTGGAACAGGGAGTATCACCGTTGCGTAGGCGAGGAGACAAATGAGGAAAATGCCGGCATAACCCAGCGCCTCCAGCTGTTCAAGCCTTTCCCGGGGTATGGCGAAGATGGCCAGGCTGAGCACCACCACCAATAGGATGGTGAGGATGCGCAGCAAACGTATGCGGCCCGAGGAATCCGTCATTGCGAATCCGTCATTGCGAGGAGAGCGTTTTGCGCCTTTTTAAAGGCGCTGCTCGACGAAGCAATCTCCAACCTTGTCGATGAAGTGCCGGTGAGTCAGCCCTCTTCTGAGATTGTTACAGAGACTAACTGGCCAGCCGGGACCTTCTTGTTGCCAGGGTCGCGAGCCGGAATGGCCATTAAAACTTCCTCGCCCTCGATCAACTCCCCGAAGACAGAGTGCTTGTCGTCGAGGTGTGGCGTTGCACGGTGGGTGATGAAAAATTGGGAACCGTTGGTGTTAGGGCCGGCGTTAGCCATCGAAAGGATACCGCGCTTGTTATGTCGCAAACTGGGATGGAATTCGTCCTGGAAGGAATAGCCCGGGCCGCCGCTGCCGGTGGCAGTGGGGTCGCCACCCTGGGCCATAAAATCGTTGATCACGCGATGGAAAACGGTGCCATCATAATACCCCTGCCGCGCCAGGAAGACGAAATTGTTCACCGTGTTAGGGACTTTATCGGCGTGCAGCTTGAAGACCATCTTGCCCTTGTCGGTAGTAATGGTTGCCTTGTAGATCTTCTTCGGGTTGATCTCCAGCGCGGGAGGCTTGCTCCATTGGTGTGCCATTCGTCCTATCCTTTCACTCCGGCAGGCGCCGGCGGCGTGGTTTGTCTGAATTCGCGCAGCTTGGCTTCGATGCGCGCCATGAATACGTCCATTGCGACCTGGTTGTAGCCGCCCTCGGGCACGATGAGGTCTGCATAGCGCTTGGAAGGCTCGACGAACTCCAGGTGCATGGGGCGCACGGTTGCCTGGTATTGGTTGATAACGGACTCCAGGCTGCGGCCGCGCTCGGCGATATCGCGTTCCAGGCGGCGGATGAAGCGGATATCGGCGTCGGTGTCCACGAAGAGCTTTAGGTCGCAGAGTTCGCGCATCTTCGGCTCGGTGAAGAGCAGGATGCCCTCAACGATGACGACGGGCCGGGGTTCAAGCCGATGCGTCTCTTTGCGCCGAGTGTGGGATGTGAAATCATAGGTGGGGACTTCGATGGGATGGCCGGCTTTGAGCTGACGGACATGCTCTACCATCAGCTCGGTTTCCAGCGAGTTGGGGTGGTCGAAGTTCGTGGTGGCGCGTTGGGCAGGCGGCAGATCGCTAAGGTCTTTGTAGTACGAATCGTGCTGGATATATACGGCGTTTTCCAGGCCGGCGCGCTGCAGGATTGCCTGGGAAACGGTGGTTTTCCCCGAACCGCTGCCGCCGGCAATGCCAATTACAAGCGGTGTAGGGGCAGCAGAGGGCATGAAGAGATTATAAGGGATGGGCGCGAAAACTCGCATGGTTATAATGACGCGGCTTATGTCTGGATACGACCGCGAAATTTACCAGCGCAACTTTGCGCGGTTGCTGAACCGCGCTCTCAAAGTAGGGGGCGGAGACGCGGCCAAGGCCCTGGAATGGCTCGATCACAAGTACAAGCCCCTCTGGACAGTTTTATTCAGCCGGCACCGCGCCGAAATGAGCGACGCTTATATGGACGTGCGTGAGCACATTGTGAAAAGGATTAAGGAAAAGGAAGAAAGGGCAAAAGAGCGAAATACGAAGATTGAGGAGTAGAGACTGGTGTCTTTTCTGTCAACCGTCAACGGTCATCTGTCTACTGATCAAAGAGCCACCGGTGGGACTCGAACCCACGACCCGTCGCTTACGAAGCGACTGCTCTGCCAGCTGAGCTACGGTGGCCTACGCAGGCTTCAGTTTGCAAGCAAACTGGCCTGCTTTTGGAGTTCGGCAAAAGAAAAATGCGCCGAACTCCACTGAGGGGCTACGCAGG
>CAYJMC010000013.1:16030-44294 GCA_964371335.1 uncultured Anaerolineaceae bacterium | reverse complement strand
AAAAGCGCCAAACTCCATGCGAGTGGCGATTATAACCGGGGCAGAATTTGCAAACAAGAATCCGTTCTTGATTAACCGATTAACTGATTAACCGATTTGATTACTAGACTAAGTAACCTCCATTGAATATCTGCATGCTTTCATACCACACAAGTCCCCTGGCCGCGCTGGGTGGCAAGCACAGCGGGGGGATGAACGTCTATGTGCGCGAGTTGGCAGCACAGCTGGCGAAACGCGGCCACCGAGTGGACATTTTCACCCGGGGTATGAAGGATGAGGAGCAAGCCATTGTCCAAGGCGCCAGGCTAATCACGTTGGCTGCAGGGCCTCATCGCGAGGTGGAGAAGAACGAGCTGGCCACCTTTATCCCGGAGTTTGCCCAACGCGTCTTGGAGTTTGCTCAGCGAGCGCAGCTGAACTATGACCTGATCAATGCGCATTACTGGATGTCCGGTTTGGTTGGCGAGCACCTTAAGGCAGCTTGGAGCGTCCCCATGGTGGTGATGTTCCATACGCTGGGCTTAGTCAAGAACCGTATTGCCATGCTCGGCGAACGAGAGAGCGACGAACGCATCCGTGGGGAGCGCCGAGTACTGGCCGCCGCAGAAATGGTTGTGGCCGCTACACCGGCAGAACGCGCCGATCTGCAATGGCTGTACGAATTGCGCAGCGATCGAGCGGCCGTTATCTCTCCCGGCGTAGATTTGGATCAATTCCGCCCGATGAACAAAGCCGCTGCGCGGGCTGCCCTGGGCCTGCCTGTAGGCGAGTTTCAGATACTTTTTGTCGGCCGCATTGAAGCGCTAAAAGGCATCGATACTTTGATTCGGGCCTCTCAACTGCTGGTGACCTCCGGAGAACTTAGCAGACCCTTTCGCGTGCAAATCATTGGCGGCGATGTAGAGGAAAGCCTGGAGCAACTCGGCTCAGAGATGGCCAGGTTGCGGAAACTGGTCGCCGACCTGAACATGGAGCAACGTGTTCACTTTCTCGGCAGCCGGCGCCAACGCGAGCTGCCTGCCTATTACGCGGCCGCCGATGTGGTGGTGATGCCCTCATACTCAGAATCCTTTGGCATGGTTGCCCTTGAAGCGATGGCCTGTGGGCGCCCTGTGATCGCGTCCAGGGTGGGGGGCTTGGCCTACTTAGTGCAAGATGGTGTCACCGGCTTCCATGTGCAGGAAGGCTCAGCGGAAGAAATGGCGGCAAGGCTGGCAGAATTGCTGCGTGAAACGCCGAGGCTTGAACGCATGGGCGCGGTCGCCCGCGGCGAAGCCGAAAAATATTCGTGGGAAAAGACAGCAATAGATCTCGAGAATTTATTTCGCAAATTGAAACGCGCATGAACAAAAAATCCACCGTTCGGTGGATTTTTTTGTGGGCGCGAGGGGACTCGAACCCTTGACCTCACGGATGTGAACCGTGCGCTCTAACCAGCTGAGCTACGCGCCCGAGAGGCGCGCATTATAGCACCCGCCCCAACCGCCGACAAGCGGCCGTGCGATCAATGCTCTTCGATAGCAATAATGTTGCCTTCTGTGTCCGTCAACCAGGCCGCTTTCTGTCCCTCAATTTCCGCAATCCCGAGAGCATCGGTCTTGAAGCCGGGCATGTCGTATTGCTCAAATTTCACACCTTTGCCAGCCAACGCTTTTACCGTTGCCTCGATGTCGTCCACCATGAAATTGAGCACGGTATGCTCGGCTTTCGTGCGGGCGCGCTGGTATACGAAGAACTGGCTGCCATTGCCCGCCTCGAAAATCACCCCGCCCTCGAAAGGTTCAGCAACCTTTTTGACGCCGAGCATTTCGGTATAAAACTTGATGGCCCGCTGGATATCCTCGGCGGGCAGCGATGCCATGGCAAACGCCTTGCTCAACATTTTCATTACTCCTTTTGTAATATGGCGAAGACTTGGATGATACCAAACAAAAACCCCACCGTTCAGGTGGGGTTTGATTGTTACTGGATCAGGAAATCCCAGGGATTGACTTTCCCGTAAGAGGAGCTGTTGAGCTCAAAATGCAAGTGAGGACCGGTAGAGTTCCCTGTGTTACCCAAGGCGGCAACTACTTCGCCTTGTCCAACGTTCATGCCGCAGCTTACAGCAATAGATTGTAAGTGGGCATAGGCCGACTGCCAGCCGTTGCCGTGGTCGATCACCAGCAGATTCCCATACCCAAAATTACTGGCGCCAGCATACACCACCACTCCGCTGTCGGTCGCATAGATGGGATTGCCTTCGGCGCCGGCGATGTCAATACCGCGGTGAATGCTGGGATCGTAGTCGTTCCCAGACAGGTATTTCAAGGAAGTGGGCCAGGCAAAAGATCCGTTTCCTATTGCGCCTTCGTAAATAGCACCGCAGGCGCCTGGCCCGTAATAAGCCGCCACGGCCGGGTTGTCGCGGGTGACAGCAGGCGGGCCCCAATCGCGCAGTTCGCGGCTACCGTTGGGGACAATCAGCAAAGTCCCATCAAGGACATTGGGATTATCGATGTTGGTTTCATACGGGTCTAAATCGTTACCGGGCCATTCAATGATGTCCTGGGCTGTGGGCTCCGTCGAGTAACTGTAAAACTCGGCAATGGCAGCAAGACTTTCGCCTGCCTTATACTCGTGCAGAACTCCGTCGACCGGGGGGATGTTCAATACCAGCCCGGGCTGGATCAGAGCAGGGTTATCTCCTAATGCATCAAAATTGAACCAAAGGATGCTCTGAGGTTGCAGATCATATTTTTCCGCGATGGCAAACAGGGTATCACCTTGCGCCACTGTGTAGAGTTCGATACCAACGCGCGGCCTACTGGGAATAATGGTGTTCAGCGAAGCCCGCCGCGATATACCTACCGAAAACTGCGAAGCTGCCATGGAAAACGAGGGCATCAACGCACCGGCTTCGCCGCCGGTGACAGCGTCTATTTGAGGCTGAGCCAAAGCCTGTGCCGTGGCATACAACTGTTCCTGGCGGGCCTCTTCGATGCCGGCGGCATAGTTGCGCATAACGCCAACGATGAGCAAGGCAAACACAACAACGATAGTCACGCCAACGTAACGCCGCCAGGAAGCGGGAATCCTGCCAAGCAGGCGCGCAAAAACGCTGTTTACCGTGCTCGCCCCAGTAACAGGGATCTGGAGTTCGGCTTCGGGTTGCTTTTCTTTTGGAATGCTCTGGGGGGTTTTGGCTTCTTTGGCCATGTGTAGGCGTTTTACGTTCGGCGGGATTGTATAAACAAACACGAGTAGTGCTCTAATCGCCGACCGCAGGCATCTTATCCTCGCCCGTTTGCATCGTCAAGTAGGCATTATTCCGGGTTCGCTACGGCCGCCAACACGGCTTGCATAGCTTCCTGTGGCGTCTGCTCCTGCTTCAAGATGGCCACCATCGCGTCTGCCAGCGATGTCCCCCAAAGCTCCAGCGTGGCCTGAGGAGGCAGCGCAGCCGCATCAGCAATTATTTGACTGGCGAGCGCCTGTTTGGCATCCGGCGACCAAGCCGCCAATGAGCTGGCTCGCGGCGGAAGCATCCCGGCAGCGGCGCTCCATTGAGCGATGAATTCCGGGGTGCTTAGGAATTCAGCCAATTCGGCAACCAGTTCGACGCGTTCAGGGTAAGGCGTGCTGATCGCCCAAACCCAGCCCTTGACCAAAGTAAAGTAATCGCCATTGTGTGTGGGCAACGGCGCCCCGCTGATGTCCACGTTGCGGGTATCGAACAACTTGCTGGTCCAGGCAACCACCATCGGCACGCGACCTTCTGTGAACGCCTGCCAGCTTTGTTCGTAGGTCTGATATTGCGTGAGCCAGAAAGGGAAAATGCCGCGTTCCTGAGCGCTGGCATAGAACTCGAATAACTGCGTCAGTTGGTCTTGTGAAAAGGAAAATTCCGATCTCTCAGACTCGGATTGCAATGCAGAAAGTTCTGCCAAGGTAAATTGGGCCCAAGGATCGGCAACGGCCAAGCCCAATGGACGGCGGGCCTCAAGCAATGCAGACCAATTGGCCGGGATGTCGCTGATTGCGGTCGGACGGTAGGCGACCACCAAGGCATCGGCAGCAAATGGCAAGCCGAAGGCTTGCCCATCCGCAGCTATCATTTGCTGCGCGAAAGGGTACCAATCGTCTGATTCATGCTCAGTGGTGAGACCCGTCATGGGGGCGAGCACTCGGCTTTGAACTGCAGCCTGTAATTGAACATGTGGCAATAAGACCAAGTCCGGTTGAGACAGCGGCGCTGCTGCCTGCGCCGACAGCAAGGAATCCAGCAGGCCTCCGGTGCCTTCCTCGGCCTTGAGGCGCGTTTCTATACGCACTTGAGGGTGTTGCTCGGTAAATTCAGCCAGCCTGCCAAGCAGCATGTTGGCTGAAAGGTTTCCGCCGGCAGTGTCAAAGGCCGGGGGCAACCATACAGTAAGCACAATCGCCCCGCCAAGTTCGCTGCCAGGAGTGTGCGTCGGCTCAGTTGTCGAACTTTCCAAAGGCGTGACGCTAGCGGTTACCTGGGGCGCAGGTGTTGGGTTGCAGGCGCTGATTAACAAAAGAAGCCCAAAGAATGCGAGGGCTCGCAATAAAAGGCGCATCCGGGTCATTTTATCCTTTGGGTGGGAAAAGCGTGCGTCAGGGTCCCGTCGTCGGGGTCTCTGTGGATGTGCTCGTGGGTAACGGGGTTGCGGTAGCTGTGAATGTGTTAGTGAAACTGGGTGTATATGTCGGGGTAAACGTCGATGTGGATGTCCAGGTGGATGTATTGGTCGGAGTATTCGTCCTGGTCGCCGTGGCGGTCGATGTGGGGGTCGCAGTCGATGTATTGGTTGGTGTGCTTGTGTTTGTGGGGCTTGCGGTGGCAGTGGGCGTGCTACTGGCGGTGGGGGTCGGCGTTTGGCTCAGGCGCCACTGTGCGGCCACGTAGCCAGTTAGATAACAAGGTAACGTGGCAAGCGCTATGGCCGCAAGAATGTATCGGACCCGTAGACGTTTGACGGGGTCTTTTTGGCTAAAGAGAGTCACGGGGATGAGTGTATCACCCGCCAATTAGGCGGGCAAGTTCTTCGTTTTCGATGCCGGGCGCCGAACATTCGTTCTTGATTTTGGCTTCAAGATGTGCTATATTTACCGGCGCTGTCGGCGAGCTTGATTGCGGGAACTCGCTCACAGCAAGGTTTTTTTATAGGCAGAGTCGTTCCCAGGATTATTGATCAGGCTTGGCGAACGTTTTGGGCGAGAGCCACGAGGCAAATATGGCAACTGAGTATCTTACGAAAGAAGGTCAAAAGAAGCTCCAGGATGAACTGGACAATCTTCGCAATGTTCGTCGCAAGGAGATTGCGGAGCGCTTGCGCGAGGCGGCCGAAAACAGCCTTGGGGAGTTTGTTGAGGACCCGGAGTTCGAGGCGGCTAAGAACGAGCAATCCTTCGTGGAAGGCCGGATCAAAGAGCTTGAACTAATCCTGGCCAATGCCACCCTGATTGAGGAGCACAAGAACAAAAAGGGTGGGGTTGTAGAGGTTGGCTCAGTAGTCACCATCCAGCAGGGCCGCCGCAAACCAGAGGAATACCGAATCGTGGGCGCAGCAGAAGCCAACCCACGGGAGGGCAAGATCTCGCTCGAATCACCGCTGGGACGTGCCTTACTAGGCAAGAAGGAAGGCGACAAGGTGGACGTCCAGGCGCCTTCGGGTAATTTCTCCGTGAAGCTGATGAAAGTGGATTAAAGAAGTAATCGTTAGCCTTTAGGGACCCGTAGCGTAAAGGCAACGCACGGGTCTTTTTGTTGTGGTGGTTTGGGCGTCAAAGGCGATCCGAAGGAATCCTTCGCTTGGCTCATCTCCCGCGTTACTAAGCAAGGCAAGGTTCGTTTTTCCGTGTAATAATCACAAAAAAGGGTAATCATGGTCGAAACGTACGAATACTCTGATATAGAGCGCGGGCGGCTGGAAAAACTGCAGCATCTGCGCGCCGAGGGCACCGAACCTTTCCCGCCGCGTGTACACCGCAGTCATACCAGCAGTGAGGCGGTCAAGGCATTCGAAAAATCCGAGAAAAAGAAAAGCAAAAAAGCCTTAAGTGCCACAGTAGTGGGCCGTGTGCGCTCTATTCGTACCATGGGCAAGATCATTTTTGCCCACATCGAAGATGGGCACGGTAGCCTCCAGCTATTTTTACGCGCTAATGACGTTGGCGCGGAAAAACTAGATCAATTCCGCGATTATTACGACATTGGCGACTTTGTGCAGGCGACCGGCGAAATGTTCCGCACCAAAGCTGGCGAGATTAGCTTGCGCGTCGAAGAATTCCGTATGATTGCGAAGGCTATCACGCCGCTGCCCGCGGCCAAGGATGAAGAGATCGGCGGTGAAGTGGTGCGTCACGCCACCCTGGCCGATCCCGAGCTGCGCTATCGCCAACGCTATGCGGACCTGGCGGTGAATCCTGAGGTGCGCGAAATTTTCCGCGTGCGGGCCGCCATCACCCGCGCCCTGCGCGAGTTCATGGATAGCAAAGATTTCATCGAGGTCGAGACGCCCGTGCTGCAGCCCGTTTATGGAGGGGCGGCGGCCCGACCGTTCACCACTCATCACAACCAGCTAAAGCAGGATTTATATCTGCGGATTTCATTTGAGTTGTATCTTAAGCGCCTGCTGGTAGGGGGGTTCGAGCGAGTGTACGAGATTGGCCGCGATTTCCGCAACGAAGGAGTGGACCGCAAACACAATCCCGAATTCACCATGCTTGAGTTCTATATGGCATATGCTGATTACCAGCGCGTCATGGAATTCACCGAAGAAATGCTGCTCTTCACCGGTAAGCAAGTGCTGGGGGGAACCAAATTCACGTACCAGGGGAGCAAGATCGACCTGGGCAGGGATTGGCCGCGCATCGAACTCAGTGAGGCCGTCCTTGAATTTGCCGGAATTGACCTCGAAAAGCACCCGGACGCGGCCAGCCTCGCGGCAGCCATGTCGGCAAAAAGTTACAATGTTCCGCCGGGAGCCTCACGCGGCAAGCTGATTGACGACATGATTGGCGCACAAATAGAGCCTCGACTGATTCAACCCACATTCCTTTTTAATTACCCTCGCGATGTTTCGCCGCTTGCAAAAAGCCTGCCTGGCAACCCGCAGATTGTGGAGCGCTTTGAAGGCTACATGGGCGGCTTTGAGATTTGCAACGCCTTTACCGAACTCAATGACCCGCTGGACCAACTCGCCCGTTTCGAGGAAATGAGCCGCAGCCTAAAGGCAGACGACGAGGAATTGCATCCGATGGATGAGGATTACCTGCGGGCCATGCGTTACGGAATGCCGCCCAATGGCGGCTTCGGCATGGGCATAGACCGCTTGACCATGCTGTTCACGGACCAGCCGAATATCCGCGAAGTCATCCTGTTTCCTCATTTGAGGAAACGAGAAGAATGAAAAAAGCCTCACCCCCTGCGATGAAGACCGTTTTATCATCGCCATTCGCCCCCTCTCCAGCTTTTGCAGGAGAGGGGGAAGGGGGGTGAGGTTCTCCGTCAATGAAAACACCGCATCATCGAGTTAATCCATTGTTTGAGCAATCTCGTCGCCTCCGCCGAGAACAAACACAATCGGAGTATAAATTGTGGCAAGAACTTCGTAGCCGGAGGTTGGGGAATTACAAATTTCGACGCCAGCATATTATTGCAAACTACATTGTTGATTTCTACTGTGCTGAAGTGAAGTTGATTGTTGAAATAGAAGGGAAAATACACATCAAACAGCAGGATGAGGACTTGAAAAGAAAAGAGGAACTTGTTTCCTGGGGATACAAATTAATCCGATTCCGCAACAGGGAAATCGAAGAGAATATCGATTTAGTAAAAGAAAAAATCCTGAGAGCGTGCCAGGTGGGACGCATATGACCATGGCCCGCGCTGCTGCCATTATCCTTAAAGGCGGTTCGCTTGCCCTCATCAAACGGAACCGCGCTGGTCAAATCTACTATATTTTTCCCGGCGGCCAAATCGAAGAAGGCGAATCTCAGATTGAGACTGTTGCCCGCGAGATCAAGGAAGAATTGGGGCTTGAGGTCAATGTGGGTCCTCTGGTTGCCGAAGTTATCTTCAAAGGCAAAAGTCAATTTCATTATTTGGCGGAAGTAATTAGTGGTGAATTTGGCACTGGCCAAGGCGAGGAGATCTTGGGTTTAGTTCCCACGGCATACGGCACCTATGCGCCCGTTTGGGTACCTGTGGCAGAGCTTCTCCAACGAGATATCCGTCCACGACCCGTTGCCGAGCTGGTGTTGAGGTCGCAAATCGATGGTTGGCCTCGCGAAGCACTGCTGATCAAGGAAAGCAACTAACTTTTCCTGTATACTGTCGACTGTCCAACGCCTAACTCCCTGCTGACATATGGCTGCTAAACGACTCGTGCTTGTAGCCGGCAATATCGGAGCCGGCAAAACCTCGCTTGCGCAGAAACTGGGCGCCAGGCTGGGCTGGCATACCGGTTTCGAGACTATCGAGGGTAATCCGTATCTGGGCAAATTCTATGGGAATATGGGTCAATGGTCATTCCACCTGCAAGTGTTTCTACTGGGGCAGCGCGCCGAGCAGCATTTAATTGCCTACCGCGATCCGCATTCTTACATCCTTGACCGCAGCATCTACGAAGATTTCCATATCTTTGCCCGCGCCCTGCACCAACTCGGCAATCTGAGCGCCGAGGACCTGTCCACCTACGAGCGTGTGTACAAGATGATCATCGAGTACCTGCCCTGGCCAGATTTGCTAATCTTCCTGCACGCCCCTGTGGACGCGTTGTTGAATCGCATCCACACCCGAGGGCGCGATATTGAGAAAGGCATTACAGCCGATTACTTGCGTCTGCTCGAAGGTTTTTATAACGAATGGATGGCCAAGTTCGACCTATGCCCGGTGCTGAAGGTACCCTCCGGCAGTCTGGATTTTGTCCATCATCCCAAGCACTTGGATATCGTCATCGAGAAGATCGAAGAAAAGCTTTCAGGAAAGGAAGACGTCGTCTTCCCAGAATAAGACCCCTTACTCGCGGAAATCTCCGACGGATAGACCCGCCTCGGGGATATCTGGCAGGTCTACCTGATATAGCCAGGCGTCGAAGAATTCATCCAGTTGCTGGCCGCTCACCTCTTCGGCAATAGTGATGAAATCGGCGGTGGTCGCGTTGGAGTGCGCGAATCGCTGGCTGTACGTTCGCAGGATGTCAAAGAAAGCCTCGTCTCCGACCTTCAATCGCAGCGCGTGGAGTGTGAGAGCGCCGCGGTAATAGATATCGTAACCAAACAAGTTATCCGCACCCGGATCCCCAATTGGTTCGCCGCTTAGAAATTCGCCATACAGAGCTAGCTGCTCGTAATTCGAGCGAACTTCATCGTCCAGCGCGTCTTGCCCGTAAGCGTGTTCGTTCCACAACATGCTCGCATACGTGGCAAAGCCCTCGTTTAGCCAGATATCCTTCCATACCGTCAAGCCGACGGAGTCGCCGAACCACATGTGGGAAAGTTCGTGGGCTACAACATATTCATCCGTGAACCCATCGCCAAAAACTACCAGGGTAGCGGTCTCCAAGGCAAAGCCCAGGTCCCGATCGTGCACCACGACGCCATAGACATCAAAAGGATAAGGCCCGAAGACCTCCTCGAAAAAGGCGATCATATTCCCCTGAAGGGCAAAATCATCGCGTACCTCTTCGGTCACGCCGACCCCAAAATAATTTCGAATCCGAACGCCCGAAGGTCCGACATCTTCCTCTATGTGGAATTCGCCGATGGCCAGGGTGACCAGATAGGGTGCAATGGGATCGTCCATTACCCAGCGGAATGTGGATTCGGAACTGCTTACCTCCACGCCATCGAGCACTCCGTTGGCGGCCGCTTCATAAGGTTGGTCGACAGTAATCGCAAACGAATAAGTGGCTTTATCCAATGGGTGCTCATTGACCGGATACCAGGTGGACGCGCCGGTCGGTTCGCCGGCAACAACCACGCCATTGCCATAATAAATCCATCCCTCGGAATATTCGGGAAGCGCCGAGTTGTTGGCCCCCTCTCCCGGCGTCCCATAATACCCAATCACTATTTGCAGTGAAGCGTCCTGAGAAAAAGGCTGTGGAAGATAGATTGTCAGCTCGTTGCCGTTGCGTTCAAAAAGCGCTGGCTCGCCGTTGACGCTGATTTCTTCGATGACGAGGCCAAGCAGTTCCAGGTTCAGACTGGTTAATTGTTGGGTAGCAATCGCGTCGATGGTGGTGGAACCCGAAATTTCATTTGCATCCATATCCACATCGAGAGCGATGTTGTAATGCTGGACATCGTAACCGCCATTACCTAAATCTTCGAAATAGGGGTCCCCGATGCCATCTGGACCGGGGTTCGGGTTGGGAGGCGCATCGAAGGTCGGCGTTGGCTCAAAATCAGGTTCAGGCGGGATTGGCCTGTCCGTGGGAGTTGTGGTTGCCTCTCCAAGCTTAGTGATCGTATTGCACGAAAGGGCAATCGCCAGTAAGAGAAGGGCGAGAATTGCCAATCTGTTTGTTGCTCTCATCGTGATTAGTTTACTTGCTTTCCCATTGCCTTGTTCACTAAAACAAACAGGGCGGCGATTACGCCGCCCCATCACCCACGGCTTATTAACTCCTTACTATTTAAGGAAACGACTCAATACTGTCGCTTCAGTTGGCGTAGTTCCTGTAATGTCTTTGCCATGCATGCCCTGATATACGAAGAATGTCGATCCTTCCTTGCCGAACTTCTTATCAACATAGGCTTGACCCGTGAGCGTGCCTTCGCTATCGAGGGAGCAGCTGGTCACCTCGCCGATTAACTTTCCGTCTTTGTCGGCCACAGGGTCACCCTGGTGGGCCATTCGCACCGCCGGTGGGAAGCGGAAGCGAACCACTTCACGAGTTCGCTTTTCTTCATGGGCAAGGTAGGCGCTGCGGCCTATGAACCACGGCTTGGTTCCATCCACAAAGGTGCGGAAGCCGGCGTCAGCCGGCCCCAGGTTCAGCGGCCCGGCCAATTCCTGGCCATAAAGCGGCAGCCCGGCTTCGATGCGCAGTGAGTCGCGTGCACCTAAGCCAATAGGTTTCAGGCCATACTGCTCACCAACTTTGAATAGCGACTTCCACAGAGCCTGAGCTTTTTCGGGATGTACGAAGAGCTCGAATGACAGCGGCTCTCCGGTGTAGCCGGTACGCGAAACGATGAGGTCGATACCGTTCAGGCTGACTTGAATCACCCCGAAGCGCTTCATCTTCTGGATGCGCTGCTTATCCGCGGCTCTCGATTCGAATTCCAGAAGAATCTTGCGAGACTTGGGGCCTTGCAGGGCCAGGTCCACACGCATGTCTTTGCCCGAGCTTTTATCGCGCAGGTTGCGTAGCCGCAGGGCGCGACCGTAGGCCAGCGCCCATGGCCGCTGGCGATCGACACATACTTTTCCTTCGCGCACGCCATTCAACCATGCCCAATTCTTGTCGTCATTGGACGCGTTGACTACGATCAGGAAATGTTCCTTTGCCAAACGGTAGACGATCAGGTCATCGATGACTTTGGCGTCAGGGTCCAGGAAATGTGTGTACACGGATTGCCCGATTGGCAAACCGGTGATGTCGTTTCCACAAACGGAATCCAGGAAAGCGGCTGCTTGCGGGCCGCTGGCGTCGTAGACACCCATGTGGGCGACGTCGAACAAACCTGCCGCATTGCGCACCGCCAGATGTTCTTCGCGCACCGAGGAATAACGCAGCGGCATTTCCCAGCCTGCGAAGGGCACAATCTTGGCGCCAAGGGCAACGTGAGTGTCAAATAGAGGCGTGCGCCTGAGCGAGGAATCGGCAGATGGCTGCCAGGAAAAGTCCGGCAGCGCTTTTCCGTTCGCCTTCGTATAGCCGATAGCGAACGGTTTGGCCTCAATCTGTGCCTTGCCTTTGGGCGCACTGACCTTGAGTTTGGATCCACGTACTGCCACAGGACCAGGCGCTTTGCGCTGCAAGTCTCTAGGATCGATTGCAACAAAGCCATCTGAGAGAGCCCGCAGCCAGGCCGCGGCCAAGCCAAACTTGGCGCGCGGGACGCCGATTAAGTAGTTATCGTTACCCAGCGGTCTAACGCCGGCCTTGATATCACCCTGTGGCGTATGTAAGCCGGTGGGCTGCATAGCCGCCTTTGCCGACTTTTCGATGTCCGTCGACAACGCGATATTAAGTAAGCTCTCCGCCCGCAAGCCGCTGACTTCTAGTCCCACCCATGCAGATTTACTCTTCGGCTTGTCGTCAATGTAAAAGAAGTGGGGATATCCATGGTGGGGCGGTTTAAAGTCGATGCCGGCCTTCTCGGCCAGGAGGCGAACTTTTAGTTTGGTTTCCTCGAGGACATTGAAATCTACTTTAGCGCGTTGGCTCAGAGAGGCTGCCGAACGATCGCGGTAAGGGGTGCAAGCCAGCAGGACATCTGCGATCAGGTCTGCAACCTGTTCGCTTTCCTTCTCCTTGAATCCGCGCTGGGTGATCCAAGGCGTGCCAAGGCGGATCCCCGATGGGTTCATCGCCGATTTATCTCCGGGGATTGTGTTGCGATTGACTACCAGCCCGGCCAAGTCGAGGATGCGGGCGGCCATGTCGCCCGAAAGCACCGTGCCATCGGGACCTTTGACTGATTTGCAGTCCAGGTTGGTTAGATGCGAATTCGTGCCGCCGTATGGAATGCGGAAGCCACGGGCTTTCAAGCGCTCAGTGAGCGCGGCGCAATTCTTGACGACTTGCGCCTGCAGAGTTTTGAACTCCTTGGTCTGGGCGATCTTGAATGTGAGCGCCAGCGCGGCAAACGCGTTGACATGCGGACCGCCCTGTTCACCGGGGAAAACGGCGCGGTCAATCTTCTCCGCCAGTTTCTTGTCCGTGGTGATGATGATCGCGCCGCGGGGTCCATTTAGCGTCTTGTGCGTGGTCGAGGTAATTACGTGTGCGTGCCCAATGGGGGAGGGATAGACGCCCGCCGCGATCAGTCCCGCGACGTGTGCAATGTCTGCCAGCAAGTACGCCCCAACTGAATCGGCAATTCGGCGCAAGGCAGCCCAGTCTGCTGCCCAGGGATACGAAGAAAAACCGCCGATGATCATTTTGGGCTTGTTAGCCGCAGCCAACTCGGCGACCGCTTCGTAATCGATGCGCTCGGTTTCCGGGTCGACGGTGTAATGGACAATCTTGTAATACTTTCCCGAACGATTCACAGGCGAGCCATGTGACAGGTGGCCGCCATGGAGCAAGTTCATACCCATGACCGTGTCCCCCGGGCTTACCAGCGCGTGATAAACGGCGTTGTTGGCAGGCGCACCGGAAAGCGCCTGCACATTCACATACAGTTGGTCGGCTCTGATCCCGTTGGTGGCAAAGGTCTCTGCTACGCGGCGGCGGGCTAACGCCTCGATGGCATCTGCGTACTCGACGCCTTTGTAGTAGCGCGGATCGGCTTCGCGGCGATATTGCCCCAAGCGGACTTCGTAATTTAGGATCTCTTTTTCGGTGAGCCAGCGCGATTCTTCATCGGGATAGCCTTCGGCATAGATATTTTGAAAGGCAGACGAGAGAGCTTCGCGCACCGCCAGCGGTGCGCTGCTTTCGCTGGGTATGAGAATGATGCGCCTGTATTGGCGTTCAGCTTCCAGTTGAATTAATTCGTAAACGTCGGGATCAAGAGAAGCCAAACTGCCGCGGAACAGGAAATCGGATTGCTTTTTTTTCGTTGCCATGACTAAATTGTAGTCCTGCGTTAGGGTCGGGTCAAGAAAGGGTTCTGAACAACGCGTTCCAGCAGCGGGTTGCCAAGCTATGAGCTCATTTGTTGAGAGGGCTGAAGGCTTAACCAGCAAGGGAATGTTGGGAAATTCGTCCTGCGTACTCTCCGGTTCCAGGCCAAGCTTATTGATCTAGTAAAATAAAAAACTATTTACATATTTGGAGGCACGATGGTTAGCAGCAATGCGAAAACTGTGGATGAATATATAGCTTCCTTGCCAAAGACAAGACAAAAGGACATCGTGACAGTCCGCAAGCTAATCCTGGATAATCTCCCCAAGGGTTACGTTGAGGGAATGCAATATGGAATGATCGGATATTACATCCCGTTAGAAGATTATCCTGATACCTATAACGGGCAGCCGCTGGGGATCGTGGGACTTGCTGCGCAGAAAAACTACAACTCCCTCTATCTGATGGCCGTCTACGGCAATCCGGAAATTGAAAAGTGGTTCAAGGCCAAGTACAAAGTGAGCGGCAAAAAATTGGATATGGGCAAGTCTTGTGTCCACTTTAGAAAAGCTGAAGATCTGCCTATTGAACTGATTGCAGAGACCGTAGCCAAAGTTCCCAAAGATGCCTATATCAAGTATGTTGAGGGGGTGCAAGGATCGGCGAGAAAGACTCGCAGGCGTAAATAGAGAGAAAACGCCGGAGCTTTTCGGCTGCAGCTTTTCGTACGCTCCGACCAGTTCGCCTCTGGCCGGCGTGACTTAGCTTCGCCGCTTTGACTCTGCCGCTCATCGCGCTTAGCGATGCCTTGTGGCTTCAGTCTTGAGACTGTTCCCGCAAGCCGTTCCCGCCGCGGCAGCAATCAAAAGCCATGCTCCGGCGTTTCTTTCTGGTCACACTATAGCTGGGAAGGCAATATTCACCCGTTGTCTATTGTCCCCGCTCCTAGGTGACATATGTCACCAACGGTTTTATCGGCCCGGACGCCTAAAGGAGGGCTTGCACGGCTATCATGCCCGCTAAGGCAATGGTAACCACCGTGCCTACGATGTTATGGTTGGTTTCCTCCAGAGCTTCGGGAATGAGGTCAGAAAACACCATCCATAGCATGGCTCCTGCAGCCAGTCCCAGGCCAAACGGCAGGAAGGGACGAAAGTAAAGGACAAAAAGAAAGGCTGGCACCGCTATTAAGGGCTGCGGAAGGCTGGAGAACACGCTCCATAGACTGGCCCGCAGGGGTGAGCTGCCCCTAGGGACCAGGACAAGGCTAATGGCCAAGCCTTCGGGGATATTGTGGATAGCGATAGCGGCAGCTATGAAGGTTCCCAGAGTTTCTCCGCCTCCGTAAGCCACCCCAATCCCTATTCCTTCGGCGAAGGAGTGGATGGTCATTATGCCGATGATCAAGAATCCACGGACACCGCCGGCAGTATTCGTGATATTCAGGTTTTCACCGTGCTTATGTTCCAGGCGATCGCTTAAAAACATAATTAGGAGTAAACCCGCCAGCGTACCCAACGTCAATAATCCAAGATTTATCGTTACTCCCTCATTGATAAGTCCCACCGACGCGCCGAGCATAAGACCGGCTGCGGCCGCGTTGAAAATCCCGAGCCACTTGCGTGAAAATTGGCGGATCAAGAAAAAGGGAAGAGCGCCCAAGCCGGTGGCAATAGCCGTGCCCAAGGCAACCCAAAAGACAGTCCATGCGTCGACGGAGTTCATCGAGCCTTCCTTTAGTTAAGGTTAGTTAAGGTTGTGCGGGAACGGTGTTACTCGGCAAGCGGGCGCTTCAGTACAACGGAGAATTCGCCGGACAGCGAACCTGAACGAGTGACCAGTTGCCACCCATCGGCGATCATACCTTTCACGTAATCGTAAGGATCGGACTTGGCAGGCTGGGCAGGAGGCTGGAATTCACCATCCACGACTTGCACCGCGCCGTGAGTGATTTTCAGTTCCAGGAATTCCCATTTGGGAGCTTTTGCGGACATACCGGGCCTTTGTCGATCAATGGGCGAGATAGGACTCGAACCTACGACTTCTTCCTTGTAAGGGAAGCGCTCTAACCAACTGAGCTACTCGCCCGGCAGACGAATTATACATGTTGGCTAACGCTACGGCTTGCAATCTGAATTGCATAATTTTTGCCCGATGCAATTTTATGTGCTATAGTTCGCCGCATGCCTTCGGGCTCGTACGCGGAGCGCATCCGCTCGGCTCGTCCTAATCTCTCCAAAAGCTTTCAGCGTTTGGCGGATTATATACTGGATTCCTACGTGCAGGCCGCGTTAATGACGGCATCAGAATTAGCGCACGAAGTGGATGTGGATGCGGCCACCGTAGTGCGCTTCGCCCAGGCCTTGGGCTATTCTGGCTTTCCCGATTTGCAGGACGAAATCAAGGCGCGTGTCTTGCAAGACATGCTAATCCGTCAGAAGGAAGCCCCTGGTGCCGATACCCTGACGGGCGTCACCGACCGCACTTTCAAAGAATTAGGCGAAGCCGTGGAACGCGCCCGCCGCCTGATGGATCCGGCTCCGTTGCAGTCTCTGCTGAAGGCATTAGGGCAGGCGAAGCGCGTCTTGGTGCTCGCAGATGCCTTTGCGCAGTCTGTGGTGGATGAACTGATGCGCCATCTGCAGTCGGTGGGGGTCCTCGGGCACCGCCTGGCGGCAGAAGAAAGTGCCGTTGCTCGCGGCTTGGCAGGCGCCACGGGCGGAGACTTGCTGTTAGTCCTGGATTTGGCCGGCGAGACACCGCTGATTTCGGCGGCTCTGGCGCAGGCGCAGACGCTTGGTCTCGAAAGGGCGGCTATTGTGGGCGGGGCGTCTTTTGATTCTGCCCGGCGAGCCGATATCATCCTTGAAGTGCAGCCTCAAGAGCAGAGCGAAGCTGGCCCCGTGGTGCTTGGCGCGTTGGTGCACACGCTGGGTTCGGCGTTGCGGTGGCGTTATCCTGAACGCTATAAGGAAAATCAGACTAAGATGGAAAAGGTGTTGCGCAAACTCTCCGGCTCCAAACCCGGACGGACCAACTAAACCGGATGAGAATCATACGATTTCTAGACAAAAGTGGCAAAGTTCAATTCGGCTGGGTGCTCGGTGACAAGACCGGTCTGATAGAAGGTTCGCCATTTGAATCTTTTCGGCGAGCCGCAGCCGAGGTGCCGCTTAGCGATTTGCGTTTGCTCCCGCCGGTAACCCCGAGCAAGATTATTTGCGTGGGTCGTAACTACGCGGCGCACGCCCACGAGCACGACGTCGAGGTCCCCGAGGTCCCTCTATTGTTCCTAAAGCCTCCATCTTCAGTGATCGGTCCCGACGAGACGATCCTTTTACCGCCACAGTCTCAGCGAGTCGAACACGAAGCGGAATTGGCTGTTGTCGTCGGGAAGCGCTCTCGCTGGCTGGATCTCGAAGGCGCCAAAGATGCCATTCTGGGTTATACAATTGCCAACGACGTCACCGCCAGGGACTTGCAACGCCGTGACGGGCAGTGGACGCGCGGCAAAGGCTTCGACACCTTTTGCCCGCTTGGTCCTTGGATTGAAACCGAGTTGGATCCGGCAGACGCCGTGATCACCTGCACGGTAAATGGAGAGCTGCGACAGATGGGATCCACGCGCGATATGGTGTTCCCCGTACGGCAATTAGTGGCTTATGCCTCCTCGGTGATGACACTGGAGCCCGGCGATGTGTTGCTCACTGGCACCCCTGCGGGCGTAGGATTGCTGGCAGATGGCGACGAACTGGTAACCAGCATCGAGGGCATCGGCGAAATACGCAATCCGGTCAGGGCTGAACAACCCCACTAGTAAAAGGCCGCTCGATATCGAGCGGCCTTTTTGTTTAGAGTGGCTCTTTTACTTGCGCGTCGGGCGCAAGGCGTTTGACGTCTGCAATGCCTTCATCGCGGTTCCCCTCGTCTTTATACATCTCGCTGGTGCCAATGACTTCGTGGTTGGCGGCGCGCAGCGTAAAGAAGAACTGCCCATTGGTTGAGGTCTCCCTTGTGTAGCGTGCGTCGTTGGAGGCGTTTTCCTTCACAGACTTGATGCCATTCCGAGCGCCATCTATATTTTTATAGCTTTCACTATGCAGAATCCTCTCTCCGTTATCAGCTTTCAGGTTAAAACGAAATTCGTTTTTTACGTCCTTGAAGATATCAAAAGTGGCCACCACAACCTCCTCACAAGTTGATTACGCAAATTTTAGCATGAGATTGGCTTTCATCAAAAAGAGGCGCCCGAAAGGCGCCTCTTTTTTGGGGATTGCGTCCTGTTTATTATTGATTCTCAATCACTGGCGCAAGCCAGAAGGCATTAGCCTGCGCGAAGTTGTTGTTGCCGGTGTCAACAGTAAGCACGAAGTTCAGATCTTTGCCGGCCAGTGAGGACAAATCGATGTCGACACCGCGCACCAGTTCATCGAATTTCTCATCCCAGGTGCCCAGCACGACTTCGTCGCCATTCGATTTGATGTAGCTAAGCGTGAAAGTCACGCGGCAATTGGGGTTGTTATCCAGGCAGCCGATGGTAGCCACGAAGTGATCGTCGTCCTTGACCTCATAGTCTGGAAAGACACCGCGTATCCAACCGTTGCCTTCGTGGGAGGGGCGCATCCAAATGGCAGGTTCATTTTCTTTGACGCCTGTTTCCAGTTCGGGATTTTGCAGTACCAAAACGAAACCGTTGTCGCCCTGGTTAGCCCCTGGGCAAGGCAGGTTATTCTTGGAATGGCTATCCCAATCGGCATCGCAGAAATTGTCTGCAAAGTCATACTTGATGTTACCGGAGCTCGAAGTGCTGCCGGTACCTACTTTGATGAGCGCGAAGAAGGGCACGCCTGCCGAGCCGCCCGAACCGCCAACGCCAAAGGTCGCGCCGGTGTCGCTGCGGAAGACCCAGCTGCTCTTATAAGTCCCGTTTTTGTCGGGAGCTTCCATTGAGATGGAAATATCCACCGTTTCACCCGGGCTGACGTCCTCGGGCAGGTCGTAGCTGGATTTGTTAGCCAAGTTTGTACCGGAGCTGAAGACGATGGTGTAATCCTCGTCCCATGTGCAGGTACCCGTGTTCTTGATGCGCCAGGTCTTGGTGAAATCTTCGCCTTTGCTCATCTGTGTGCCGTCTTTTACGGTGACATCAGAGATGAAGGCTGCCTGGTTGCAGACCGCGGCCGGGGTGTTCGTGGCTGGAATTGGGGTATTGCTGGCAGTTGCCGTGGGCAGCGACGGCGAAGGAGTGGCTGTGGTAACCAGGGGCGTGTTCGTGGCGACCGGCGCCTGAGTGGACACCTGGCCTTGGGCCATCAAGGTGCCCGCCACCTGCGTGTAGAGGGCGTTGATGTCCTGGGTTGCTTCCTGGGCGGCAGGGGCACGGCAGGCACTCAATAGAAACACAGCCGCGATGGCCAAGCCAAGGATTTTTTGATAGTTCATTTTTGTTTTACGCATATCTCACTCTCCCGCGGGAACGGCTATCGAATAGATTTTAGCACTGCCAGGCGCGATAAGCGACAAGTAACCAGTGCTAGTTTGTAGACGTATCTGTTGCAAGGATTGTTCCAGCTTTGCGTTCAGTGAGGCCCTGGTTCCGTCGCGCTGCTGTTATAATCTCTTTTCGTATCGGGGCGTGGCGCAGTCCGGTAGCGCACTTGCATGGGGTGCAAGGGGTCGGAGGTTCAAATCCTCTCGCCCCGACACCAAAGACCGTCTGGTTGACGGTCTTTCTTTTTATTTGTACGCGGACGCCAGGCTGGCCCGAAGAGGAAGAATGGCGCAGTCCGTGCGAAGTCTCACCTCGCAGCGCTCTTGCATGGGGTGCAAGGGGTCGGAGGTTCAAATCCTCTCGCCCCGACACCAAAGACCGTCGTTGAAGACGGTCTTTTTCAATTCCTAGTCTTTCTCGCCTTATTTGCCCAGCAACTGGAACAGGGTAATCTGCATTCCCGTCAAGCGCCTGGACGCGGGCGTTGAGATTCTTTTCCTATTGCATTGCCTTCATTTGTTCCTCAAGGCTGGTCGCAGTGGTCCGGAATCCCTGCAGCCGCGTCTCCTCTTTTTCTACTACTGCGGCGGGTGCTTTGTTGGCAAAGTCGCTGTTCAGTAAGGTTTCCAGCCGCTGGATTTGGGCGCGGACCTCGCTTAGTTCGCGCTCCAGGCGCGCCCGCTCTTCAGCGGGGTCAGTTAGCCCAGATAAGGGAAAGTACACCTCCACGGGGCCGGACACCAGCGAAATTGCATTTTCCGGACGCTCCTTGAGAGATCTGGTGATAGTCAATTGCGCCGGATCCAATTGGGCCAGCGCAGTCAGCGCGGTCTTTTCCTGCTCGAGCAGGTTATAGCATTCTTGCGAGACTAGTTGGCCAGCGATTTTCTGACCGGGCTTGATGCCTTTTTCCGCGCGCAGATTACGGATGGCGCGCACCAGGTCCTGGAAGATGCCGAAATCGCGCAGCGTCCCTTCCTCCCATTCTTCAAGAGCGATCGGCTTTGGCCATTCCGCCACGATCAATGCGGCCGGCCAATTGCCTTTCTTCTCCGGATTGATGTTTGGGTTTGCGATCGCTGCTTCCTTAAGCCGCATCCAAAGTTCCTCAGTCACGAAAGGCGTGAATGGATGCAGCAGTCGCAGGCTGATATCAAGCACGCGCACCAGCAGATCCGCGGTCTTGAAGGCACGGTCGCCGCCCTCCGCGATTTGCAGCTTGGCGATCTCGATGTACCAGTCGGCGAACTCGTTCCAGAAGAATTCGTAGGTCTGGCGGCCAGCTTCGCCGTACTGGTTGTTCTCGAAGAGTCGATTCGTGGTTGCCAGCAACTGTTTGACTCGCGCCCAGATCCATGAGTCGGCAAGGGTCCAGTCCAGTTTGGCCTTCTGCCCTTTGGGCGCGGCGGCTAGCGCGCCGAACACGAAGCGGCTGGCATTCCAGAGTTTGTTGGCAAAGTTGCGGTTGGCGGCCACCTTCTCCAAGCTGAGGTTTACATCCTGTCCAGGTGTCGAACCCACCAGAAGTGTGAAGCGCAGCGCGTCGGTGCCGTACTTGTCCATGACCTCGAGTGGATCAATCACGTTGCCGATGGTCTTGCTCATTTTGCGCCCCTGGTCGTCACGCACCAGCCCGTGAAGGTACACGGTATGGAAGGGCGGTTGCCCGGTGAACTCGATGCCCATCATGATCATGCGCGCCACCCAGAAGAACAGGATGTCGTACCCGGTTTCGAGCACGGATGTGGGATAGAAGTATTGCAGATCCTCGGATTGCTCTGGCCAGCCCAATGTAGAGAATGGCCATAGTCCGGAGGAAAACCAAGTATCGAGCACGTCCGGGTCCTGGGTCAGTTCCAGCGCTTTACCGAAATGCTTCTTTGCCTCCGCATGCGCTTCTTCTTCGTTGTAAGCGCAGAACATCGTGCCGTCAGGCGCGTACCACACCGGAATGCGATGACCCCACCAAAGCTGGCGGCTGATGCACCAATCCTGGATATTCTCCATCCAATTGCGATATACCTTGGTGAAATACTCTGGCACGATCTTGATGCGCCCGGATTCCACCGCGGCCAGTGCGGGTTCGGCCAGTGGTTTGATCGTCACGAACCATTGAGTGGAGATCATCGGCTCCACGATCTCGCCGCCGCGCTGCGAGCGCGGCACGCGCTGCAAGTAACGTTCGGTCTTGATGGTTAGGTTGGCGGCCTGCATATCCGCCCACAGCTTCTTGCGAGCGTCAAAACGATCCATCCCCGCGTAGGCTCCACCCACTTTCGTGATGTGTGCAGCCTGATCCAGCACCGAGATGATTGGCAACTTGTGGCGCGCACCGATTTGGTAATCGTTTGGGTCGTGGCCAGGAGTAATCTTCAGCGCGCCGGTGCCGAATTCGCGGTCTACGTATTCGTCGCCGATCACCGGGATCTCCCGATCCAGCATGGGCACCAAGGCCGTGGCGCCGACGAATTTCTTGTAGCGGTCGTCCTCGGGATGCACAGCAACTGCTGTGTCGCCCAGGATGGTCTCCGGCCGCGTGGTTGCCACCGGAATGAACTCCGTTGAACCCTTGATGCGGTATTTGAAGAAAAATAACTGGCCCTCCTCCTCGCTGTATTCCACTTCGAGGTCGGAAACCGCCGTGCGCAGTCGCGGCGACCAGTTGATCAGCCGCGGGCCGCGGTAGATGAGTCCCTTTTTGTAAAGGCGTACAAAAGCCTCGCGCACTGCCTTTGACAAGCCTTCGTCCAGCGTAAAACGTTCCCGCGACCAGTCGCAAGACGCTCCCAATCGGCGGATCTGTTTGGAAATAATTCGGTGATACTTTTCCTTCCAGGTCCAGGTGCGTTTGAGGAATTCCTCGCGGCCGAGCTCGTCGCGGGTCACCTCTTCGGTACGCAGAATGTCTTCCTCCACTTTGAGCTGGGTAGCGATGCCGGCATGGTCGGTGCCGGGCACCCACAGGGTGGGGACCCCCTTCATTCGGTTATAGCGGATCATCAAATCTTCCATTGCCACAAACATGGCATGGCCCAGGTGCAATTCACCCGTCACGTTGGGGGGTGGGATGGAGATCACGAATGGTTTCTTCGTGGCATCGAAGCCAGGCTTGCGCGGGTCGTTGCTTGGCTGGAAGAAGCCCTGTTCTTCCCACCACGCGTAGATGCGCTCCTCAGTGGCCTTGAAGTCGTAGGTTTTCGGTAAGGTCTGTTCCGCCAATTCGTCCTCCGATGAACGGGATTGCCACATCGCCTCGCTCTCGCGCGGCTTCTCGCAACTGCGGAAGGCAAAGCCTTCCTTGGTTAAACAAAAACGCCTTCGTCGTGAGGACGGAAGGCGCTCCGCGGTACCACCTCAGCTTCATTCGGCTGAAAACCAGCCTTATGCGCTCAAATGCTGTATCGGGCAACCCGCACCGGTCTAGTAAGCCAAAAGAGAAAATGCATTTCTTTTGGCTATTCTTCGGTGGCAAACCAGGCGACTTTCTGCGATGGGCAACTCGGGGGGCTTTCAGCCTTTGGCCACACCCTCGCTGGGAGTGCCCAGCCGCGTACTGACCTGGCAAACCAATATAGTGTTGATCGGATTATACAGATGCCGGGGAGAGCTGTCAAATCGGCACTTATCGTGATAGATTTCACAATTCTTGACTGAGCATACTGCCTATGCTATTCTTCGCCCGTTCTCCTAACGGAATTTGAATGCATCACGAAAGAATTGCCGATAACGTCTATGTCTTCCAGAGCAGCCTGTATGCCCAGGTGACCGCGGGCGTCATCACCGGCCCTGACGGTGCGGTGCTGATCGACACGCTGGCGCTGCCTGAGGAGACCCGCGACCTAAGTTCATTTATCGAACGGGAACTTCGCGTCCCGGTTCGCTACATCATCAACACGCATTACCATGCGGATCATAGCTGGGGAAACAGTTTCTTTCCCGGCGCCCTGGTCATTTCCCACCAGGATTGCTACGAAATGCTGCGGACGCGAGGGGTTGCGGCGCTGGAAGCCGAAAAGAACGAAAATCCGCAGCTGCGGAGTGTCGAAATCATCCTGCCCAGCCTTACTTTCGAAAAAGGCGAGTTGAATATCCAGGTTGGGAAGAAGACCCTGAGCGTGTTCTCTCTCCCAGGGCACAGTGCAGACTCCATCGCCGTGCTCGTGGAGGAAGATCGCATCTTGTTCAGCGGCGACACTTTTATGGCGCTGCCCACCATCGTCGATGGCGACATAGACGATATGATCGCGTCGTTGAAAAAGATCGGCAAGATGGGGCTGGAGAACCTGGTGCCAGGCCACGGCGAAATTGTGCTGCGCGGCGAGATCGAAGCCGCACTGCGCGCCGACCTCAATTACCTGAACGAGATCCGAAAGGCCGTGCGCAGTGCAGCCCGGCGCAGGTACCCGTTGGACATTCTGGAGACCATCCACGTTGAGGATTGCGGCAAGAGCCGGGTCCTCATTGCCGGATTAGCGGAGCAGCTCCATCACCGCAATTTGATCGCACTGTATCGCCAGGAGTATGGAAAAGTCCCCGAAGGGTCGGAGATGTACTTCGAGGGTAGATAGTTTGTTGGTTCGCTAGACCAATCGATTATTAGGGAAATTATTGGTTCTTCGCGCCGCGAAACCCGTGCCGCCGCTCTGTCCCTTCGCGCAGTCGCTTTAGGTTGGGGCGGAGCGCCCAAAAAAGGAGAAACAGGGAGATAAAGCCGAAACTCAAATATTCCCAGGGAAAGATTCCAGCAATTGCACCGATGCCAAAGATCAACAGGGCCATAACCCCCGCGCTCAGTGTGGTCAAAGATGCGTAACCTACGAAGTAATAGATAAGCAAGCCGATAGGCAAAATGATGTAGAGGCTGGGCAACCAGAGCCCGGCGGCGCCTCCAGCAACGGGCGCGCCGCCGGCGCCACCCCCCAAAACTAATTTGCCATTTTCATTGCGTTGCACTAGGAACATCGAATAGTTGTGCCCCAATACGGCGGCGGCGGGCGCCAGGGCCGCGGCCAACACGTCGCCAGGCAACAGGATCATGGAAAGCTGAACTGCGAAGTAAGCCTTTAACCCATCGAGAATCCCGGTCAGCACGCCCACCCACGCGCCCGCAGCCCTCATGGCGTTTGTGCCACCGCTACGACCGCTATGAAGCTCGCGGATGTCCTGACCCGTGGTCAGGCGCACCAGCATGTAACCAAAAGGGATCGACCCCATTATGTAACCAAGCAAGGTGACACCGATGAGAGGCAAAGATTGCATGTGACCAGTACTCCTTCAGATTTTTTTGAGTTTAACGGAGAAAGATTGCCAGTATCCAGAACACCGTCAGGGTTATTAAGGGTTCCCACGCTGCTTGCCGCGGCTGCTCCCCTAGATTCAGCGCGTTGATAAAGTGACCCAACGCATAAAGGAGACCCAGCAGCATCAAACCATAGCCCAAAGCGGAAACGGGAAGGTAGTGCAAAGCTGCAGCGATCTGCGAGACGATGAAAGCGACGCCAACCATCTGGAGGGGCCGCCATTCGGCGTCTGCTTGCAGCAATTGGACGCGAGTGGCAGCGAAGAAACTACCGACGGCTATAGCAGGGAAAGCTAAATATAAGCGCTGAGCTGAGCCGCGTACTGTGATAGCCAATATCAGAAATAAACCGTAAGTCAAAACGCTGAGTGCAATAGTGGCAATCGAGTTGAAACGGTTCTCCTTGAATGCGCTGCTGTATTCGGCCAGCAGAACGGCGAGCAATAGAAACGCGCTCCCTGCAAATGCAAGCCACCATTGTGCACCGAACTGCAAATTCCCCAGCGTGAGGCTGAGAATCCACGCCGTCATTGCCGGTAGTAACCAGTGTCGTGCAATAGATTTGCCGGCAAGCGCATTTTCGCCGCGCAAAAGCCAATCGGCGCCGGCGGCGGTCAACCCGGAAACTAGGACAGCCACGATCGTATTGGTATTGATGAGCAAAGGGAGATAGATGCCTGCCAAGTCGAGCGCCAGCGTTCGCCCGGGCAATTGGACGAACCGCGCCGCGGCGTAAGCAAGCATAATCAACGCCATCACGGCGCTCAGCCGCTCGCTGTCAGGCAAATGCCGGGAAATACCCACGCGGCGATTGTACACGACCAACAGTAATTGGATGGAAGTTATACTAAATAGACTATGTTCGGAAAAAGTGATCCCTATTTGCATCCCAACGATGCTAGGATGTCTGATCTTGGTTGAGGGCAGGGGGCTGCTAACACTTGGCAATGTGCTCCCGCCTGGCTTTGCTAATATTTAGGGGCAATCCATGTTTGGGCAAAAGCAAAGCCTGGGTCGCTGGGGAGAAGATCGCGCTGCCGATTATCTTGCGGCCAAAGGCTACGAGATTGTTGCGAGAAATATTCGCACTGAATACGGTGAGATCGATTTACTAGTACGCCAAGGCGCGACATTAGTCTTTGTGGAGGTCAAAGCGCGCAGTTCCGAGGCTTACGGGCATCCCGAAGAATCCGTTTCCACTAGCAAGCAACAGCACATGGCCGATGCGGCCGAAAGCTATCTGCAAAGTCATCCCGAACACGATGGCGACTGGCGCGTGGATGTAGTGGCAGTGCGCCGCCGCCCGGATGAGACGCCTGAAATCAACCATGTCGAAAATGCCCTCGCGGAATAAGCCAAGGAAAGCTTCGCTTTTTGCCGTTACGAGGAGGCCAGAGGCCGACGTGGCAGCCCACACGCAGCGACCTACTCTTGTTGCCATCGTCGGCCCCACCGCGGTAGGAAAGACCGAGGTTTCCATTAAGCTCGCGGTACGCCTGGGCGCTGAAATCGTCTCAGCGGACTCGCGCCTGCTTTATCGTGGCATGGACATCGGTACGGCCAAACCCAGCGCTGCGGAACGCGCCCGCGTGCCTCACCATCTCATTGATGTGGCGGATCCTGACCAAGTGTGGAGCCTGGCTCTATTCCAGGGAGCCGCCAAGAATGCTATTGCGGACATCCATTCGCGCGGAAAGTTTCCAATCCTGGTTGGCGGGACCGGGCAATATCTCCGTGCAATCCTGGAAGGCTGGGCGCCGCCGAAGTTGGCCGCGCAACCCGCGCTACGTTCTGTGTTAGAAGATTGGGCGGCCAAGATTGGGAAGGATGGATTGCACACCCGATTACAGATGTTGGATCCCGAGGTCGCCGAAGGCATCGACCCGCGCAACCTGCGGCGCACGATCCGCGCACTGGAGGTGATCTTTTCGACTGGGAGGAGATTCTCTGAGGCACGCGGGCGTATTGATTCCCCTTATCGCGTCCTACAAATTGGCCTAATGCGTCCGCGAACGGAACTCTATCAGCGTATCGATGATCGGATTACAGCTATGCTGGAGGCCGGCTGGTTGGAAGAAGTCCAAAGTCTTATGGCTAAAGGCTATTCGCCAGACCTGCCCAGCATGTCTGCCATCGGATACAACCAGCTAATCAGACATCTGAGCGGTCAATTGAGTTTAGAGGAAGCTATTGCCGAAATTAAACATGCCACAAGGATGTTCGTAAGGCGCCAGGCGAATTGGTTCAAAAAGAATGACCCGCAGATCCATTGGTTTGAAGCGGGAGATGAAGATGCGAGTGTAGAAATCGAGATACTAGTTCGAGGTTTTCTATGAAGCAAATTAAGATTTTGCCGGAAATAAAAAAGCTATTGGACAATATGAATAACCGAGTAGAAGAATTGCTTGATGGCAATTTTGTCGGGCTTTATGTACATGGCTCAATTGCAATGGGCTGTTTCAATCCGCGTGTCAGCGATGTTGATTTCTTAGTTGTAATCCGTAGCAAATTACGCGTTGAAGAAAAGCAGAAATTAATCAAAATCTTACTGAATGAAAGTAACAACGTCCCAAAAGGAATTGAAATGAGCGTTGTGCTTCTGTCTCAAACCAAAAACCCCGTTTTCCCAACGCCATTTGAGTTCCACTTCGGGAAAGAATACGAAGACAAATACCGTAGAGATGAAACCGATCTTTCAAAGCAAAACACTGATCCAGATCTAGTTGCTCATTTTACTATCACGAAAAAGCGCGGCATTACTTGGAGCGGACTACCGATTAACGAGGTTTTTTCCGAGATTCCGAAAGAAATGTATGTCAAATCTCTTTTATATGATTTCAATGATTTGGATAAGAATATTGTCAGCAATACAATTTACGGAATACTAAACGCTTGTCGAACCATTGCATACTTAAAAGACGGACTTGTGCTCTCGAAAAAAGAGGGCGGCGAGTGGGCGATGGAAAACTTCGACAAACAATATTTTGATATTCTGGAGAAGGCCCTAGCAACTTATAAAACTGGCGAGAATTTCTTGGAGTTGGACGAGAATGTTGGAATTTCTTTCGTTCGGTATGCAAAAAGACTGGTAGAAGATAATCTTGATCATTCCGTTCAACTAAAAAAGCCGATTAGAAAATAGCATCCAGCTGCTACAAGTCCGGAAACGGGGATGGTTAGCAACCAGGCCGCCAACATTTCCTGGCCTACCTGCCAGCGCACACCTTTGAGGCGCTGTGCGGCTCCTGCACCCATGATGCTGGAGCTCATCACCTGGGTGAGGCTCACGGGTCCGCCCAGGAAGGCTGCGCCCCACATCACACCCAGCCCGCCGAACTGGGCAGCGAAGCCGTGCACCGGTCGTACCTTCATGATCCGTCCGCCCAGTGTGCGAATCATACGCCAGCCGCCGAGCGCCGTGCCCAATGCCATCCCGGCCGCCGAGGCCACCAGGACCCAGCTTGGCACACTAAATTCTTCCAGTTGCCCGGCGGCCAGAAGACCCAACACAAGAATGCCCATGGTTTTCTGGGCATCGTTGGATCCATGCCCGAGTGCAAGCCCGAAAGATGTAAACAATTGCAGCCGCTGAAAGGTTCGACTGATGCGCGGTGTCGCGCGTCTGGCCAGGAAAAAAATGATGCGGGTCACCAGATACCCTGCGATCAAACCTAGAGGCGGTGAGATCAACAAAGCCAGCGCGATTTTTCCTAGACCAGGCAG
>CAYJMC010000013.1:0-15930 GCA_964371335.1 uncultured Anaerolineaceae bacterium | reverse complement strand
AGACCATTCAAAAAGACGAACAAGAAAGCAAGGATGAAGAATAGAGTCAACATTGGAGGTAGCCCTCAGCTTTCAGCTATCAGATATAAGCCGGAGGCGCGGTCAGTGTACCACTCTGATGGTCGGGAGGTCCTGGGGTCTGGAAGTCGATTTCTCGACGGCCTTGCTAATCGCTGTATACTCCGCCAAGTATGACCGTCAAAGCCGCTTTCTTCGATGTTGATGGAACGCTCACCACGGAACGAGTATGGCGCGGCATGTTGGAATATTTCAAGAGCCGGGGGCTGCGTCGTTGGACCCGCCGTTACTTCTGGCTATACCATATGCCGATTTACATGCTCTACAAAATTGGACTTGTTTCTCAATCTGGGTTTCGCCGGCTCTGGGCCGCACACCTGCCGTGGTTCATCCGCGGCTATTCCACTGGGCAGGCGCAAGGGGTTTGGGATTGGGTGGCCGAGGAGTACCTAAAAAAATTTTGGCGCCTGGACGCTCTGAATCTTATCAAACAGCACAGAGCCGGAGGCGACTTAGTAGTGCTGGTCTCCGCTGGCCTGACACCGCTTCAGGAAGCCATCGCTAAGGAAGTAGGCGCTGACTTAGTCGTGGGCACGCAACCTGAGCTCCGAAATGGCCGCTACACAGGTAAGCTCTCAGGATCGGTTTGCATCGATGAGCAGAAGGCTCAACTGACCAAGCAAACGTTGCGAGAACGAGAGATAGAAATAGACTTTTCAGCGTGTACTGCCTACGCCGATTCGGTAACAGACATCTATTTGCTGGAAATGGTGGGCAACCCTGTTGCCTTCCACCCCGATGATGATTTGAAGCGGAAAGCGGTTGAACGAAGTTGGCGGGTAATGGAATAACGATGGATAGCGACCTGCGCATGGCATTAAAACGCGCCTATGCGGGGCAGGTAGATGCCCGCGAAGCCAGAGAAGTCGAATCCTGGAAGATCGAAGAACGCGAGGTGTTTCTCACCCAGCTCGAAAAGAACAACTCGAAGAATCTTCTGGAAGTCGGCGCTGGCATTGGACGGGATGCTCAATTCTTTGCTGACCATGGGTTGGACGTGTTGGCAACCGATCTCACCGAGGAAAACGTGACTCATTGCCGCCAAAAAGGCTTGCGCGCCGAGGTGATGGATGTCTGCGAGCTGAAGCTGCCACCTGAGAGCTTCGATGGGGTCTACTCGCTGAACTGCTTGCTGCACGTCCCCAGGGCCGAGTTCCAAACAGCCTTGCAGAATGTTTTTTGGATAATGAAGCCCGGAGGTCTGTTTTATTTGGGCCTATATGGGGGTCCCGACAGCCAAGGGGTGTATCAAGATGATTTCGCCGAGCCGAAGCGCTTCTTCTCGCATTGGAGCGACGAATCGTTGAAAAAACAAGTAAGTAAGTTTTTTGAAATCCTTAGATTTCGGGTAGTTGAACTCGAAAGCGCTTCAGATATTCATTTTCAATCTCTGATCCTCATAAAACCCCAAGCTTAGTAAAGCTAACCCGAAATCGGCACCCCGACCTCGATCTGCCCCTCTACAACGCGCACGGGATAAGCTGGGATGTCGATGACGGCGGGTAGCGCCTTCACCTCGCCGTTGCGGACGTCAAAACGGGCGCCATGCCGTGGGCAGATGATCTCGTAACCCTCCAACTCGCCCTCTCCTACTGGTCCGTTATCGTGCGAGCAGACATCGCTGATAGCGAAGTATTGACCTGCTATATTAAAGACCACGATGGTCTGGTTGTCGATTTCTACAAAAATCCGTTCCCCGTTTGGTAGCTCGCTTTCAGCAGCCACGGGAACGAAATCGACTTCTTTTGGACCGAGTTGGGTGTAGGTGAAAGTCATATCATTGCCAACGTGGCGATGTAATGGTGTTCAATGGCAGCTCCAGAATCATGTCGGAGAACGGTTTTGTTTTCGTAGGGGAGGGTCTAAGACCCTCCCTCAAATGATTGGGCGGGTCCTAGACCCGCCCCTACAAATGCGACCAAGGTTGTAATTACGACGCTGCAAGCTCGTCTAGTGTCATGACTTCATCCAGGCCATAAACACCGCCCTTCAACACTTTTAATGAAAGCAACGCGCATTTCAGACGCACCGGGCCCAACTCGATTCCGAGCATATCCAGGACGTCTTGCTTGCCGAGCTTGCGCACCTCGGTGAGCGGCATGCCTGTGATCTTCTCCATCAGCAAATCGGCTGAGGCTTGCGAGATGGAGCAACCTTCGCCGCTGAACAGCGCCTCGGTCACCACATCTTTATTATTCACGCGCAGATCAATGCGAATGTGATCTCCGCAAACCGGGTTGTCGTCTTCGTAGCTGTGCGTATGCGGATCGAGCGCGCCGCGGAAGCGCGGGTTCTGATAACGGTCGATGATAAGTTCGCGGTACAAGTCATCCATTAGCCGAAAATTTCCTTTACTTTATACAACGCTTCGATCAGTTGATCGATTTCTTCCTTGGTATTGTACAAATAGAAACTGGCCCGTGTGGTGGCCGGAATGCCGAACTTCTCATGCACCGGCATGGCGCAATGGTGCCCTGCGCGTGTGGCCACTCCGTGGCGATTGAGGATCTCAGCAACGTCGTGCGGATGCACGCCCTTGAACGTGAACGATGCGTTCGAGCTCTTGTGCTCCGCGGTCGAACTGAACAACCATATACCGGGAACTTCTTCCAGGCGTTCCAATGCATATTCAGTCAATTCGTGATCATGGGCAGCAATCGCATCCATTCCAACTTTGTTCAAATAGTCAACGGCCGCACCCAAGCCGATCACCTCAGCAATGGGCGGAGTCCCCGCTTCGAATTTCTGCGGCAGCTCGTTTGGCGTGAACGAGCGCAATTGCACGCGCTTGATCATGTCGCCACCACCCAGGAAGGGAGGCATTTCTTTCAGCAATGCTTCTTTGCCATAGAGCACGCCCAATCCACTTGGCCCCAGCATCTTGTGGGCGGAGAAGGCAAGAAAATCAACGTCCAGAGCGCGTACATCGGTCGCCAAATGCGGCACCGATTGCGCGCCGTCGATCAGTGTTAGCGCGCCAGCCGCGTGAGCTTGCTTGATGATTTCCGCTGCGGGAGTAATAGTGCCCAACACATTGGACATGGCCGTGAATGCCACTAATTTGGGCTTGAATTGATCGAGCAGACCAGGCAGCGCTTCGATATCCAGCGTGAAATCTTCTTTCACTGGAATGAATTCCAAGCGAACGCCTTTTTCCGCTGCCAGCATCTGCCAGGGGACGAGGTTGGCGTGGTGCTCCATCTCAGTGAGTAACACCACGTCGCCGGTTTTCAGGTTGGCGCGGCCCCAGCTATATGCGACCAGGTTGATCGCTTCGGTGGCGTTCTTGGTGAAGATGATCTCGCGCGGCTTGGCGGCGTTGATGAACTTTGCTACTTTGACGCGCGCGTTCTCGTAAGCCGCAGTGGATTCTTCGGCCAGGGTGTGTACGCCGCGATGAATGTTTGAATATCCCTGGCGGTAGAGCGAATCCATCGCATCGATGACTTGCTTGGGTTTTTGGCTGCTGGCCCCCGAATCCAGATAAACCAGCTTGACCCCCGGCCGAACGTCTACATCGAGGACCGGGAAATCCGCCCGGATGCTTTTTACGTCCAACGCTTGCACCTTTGGGATGGCCATTGCTATTTCCTTGGACGGCGTTTGCTTTTGCGGGCGGCGCGGATCTGCTGGGAATTGGGTGGACACCACAGCACGTGGTCTGGCACCATCCAACCGTCGGTCAGATACACGGGTTCGTTGAACTGCACCGCAACAATCTTGGGATCCACCTGAACGACTACGCCTTCCAGCCAGCCGCGCACGCGGTTGCCTTTCTCGTCTTCGTGGTCGCAATAAACTTCCACCCGCTCGCCAACTTTGTAGACATCCTCACGGTCGGGAGCAGTGGTAAATCTTAATTCTGTCAATCGGGCCTCCTGATGCTCTTTAAACTTTTCAGTCTTTTTCCGCTTACTAATTACCAATTACTAATCACTAATCTCCAATCTCTCAATATACAGTCATTTCAACTTCTGAACAATAGCCTGCTGAAACCGCTGGCGCACGCCCTCGTAGGGGATGCGCTGCATGACGGGGTCGAAGAAGCCTTCGACAATCAGGCGTCGGGCATCTCTATCCGGAATGCCGCGGCTGAGCAGGTAAAATAGTTCGGTTTCGTCGATCTTGCCCACGGTGGCGCCGTGAGTGCAACGCACATCGTCGGCTTGGATTTCCAAGCCGGGGATGGAATCCGCTCGGGCGTGCTTACTGAGCACCAGGTTACGGTTGGCCTGGTAGCCATCCGTTCGTTGGGCTCCGGGGGCTACGTGAATCATGCCCTGCCATACTGAGCGGCTCTTATCCTCCAGGGCGCCTTTGAAGAGCAGGTCGCTAGTGGTATGCGGGGCCAGGTGATTCTGCTGGGTATCGTGGTCCAGATGCTGTTCTCCGTCGGTGAAATAGAACCCAGACATACGGGCGGTACTGCCCTCACCCTCGAGGTTGATTTCGGAGAAATTCTTGGTCAAACGGCTGCCCAGGGCGCCAAAGATCCAGTCCAAATTCGCATCCCGCTCCAGGCGGGCGCGCTCATGGCTGAAATTCCATATGTGCTCGCCCCAGGACTGAAGTTCCACGAAGCGCAGGCTGGCGCCTGCACCTACGTGCAACTCCACGATGCCCGCGTGTAAGCTTTGATTTTCCGCGGTGGGGGAGCTAGCTTCGTGAACGTAGGTCACAGACGCGCCATCGTCTACCCAAACTAAGATGTGCGAGAAGTAGGCCAGCCCGCTGCCAGGACCCCATAGCATGGAGTGCAGCGGTTCATCGACCGTTACACCTTTGGGAACGTACAATAGGACGCCGCGGCTGGCAAAGGCGGCGGCCATGGCAGCGAACTTACCTTCGCTAGGCTTCACCACCTGGCCGAGTGCTTTCTTGAGCACATCGGGATTCTTCTTTGCTGCAGTCGCCAAATCGGTGAAGACAATGCCTTGTTTAGCGATCCTTTTACTAAGTTCGATGCTGACGCCAGATGGGCTGAGAATGATCTGGCCGCCATGCCCTTTGCCTGCGATCGGCTTAAGGAGCCGCTTTGGCACTTCCTGTAGTTTGGCGGATTTCTTCTTGTCCGGAATTGCGAAGCTGCCTGCCTGAAGATTGCGGATATCTGTGCGGCGCCAGGCCTCTTCCGTGATCTGCGGGAGTCCTAGTGATTCATATTGCTTCCAGGCTTGCTGGCGATAGGTGCGTAAGAATGTGGCTTCCTTCGCGCCATTGGAGAATGATGGGATCATCTCTTTGGTGAAGGGGAAAGTGCCAGCCGGTTGTGCTGCTTGTTGCCCAGTTGGAGTTACGCGTTTGATAACGCGGGTGACTTTTCGTCCTGCCATTTTTTGTTCGACCAGATCAGCCGATCGAGCCTTCCATCTGAAGTTGGATCAGACGGTTCATCTCGATGGCATATTCCATGGGCAGCTCTTTCACCAGTGGCTCGATGAAGCCGGAAACCACCATGGTGGTAGCTTGCTCTGCACTCATGCCGCGGCTCATTAGGTAGAAGAGTTGCTCCTCTCCGACTTTCGAGACTGAGGCCTCGTGGCCCACGGTCACATCTTCAGCGTCGATTTCAATGTAGGGATAGGTGTCCGAGCGCGAAGTTTCGTCGAGCAATAATGCGTCGCAAACCACATTGGACTTAGAGCCTTCGGCCTCTGGATGCACTTTCAGCAGGCCACGGTATGACGCGCGTCCGCCGCTCTTGCTGATGGATTTCGAAGTGATCTTGCTGGTAGTGTTCGGCGCAAAGTGGATCGCCTTGCCGCCAGTATCCTGATGTTGATTCTTCGAAGCGAACGCCATGGAGAGGATCTCGCCATGCGCCCCTTCGCCCAGCAAATAACAGGACGGGTACTTCATGGTCAGCTTGCTGCCCAAGTTGGCGTCCACCCACTCCATGGTGCCATTCTCGTGCACATGGGCGCGCTGGGTGACAAGGTTGTACATATTATTCGACCAATTCTGGATTGTGGTGTAGCGGAAGCGAGCGTTCTTCTTTACGATGATCTCGATTACTCCGCTGTGGAAAGAGTCGGTGGTGTAGATGGGAGCCGTGCAGCCTTCAACGTAATGTGCCTCAGCGCCTTCTTCAACGATGATCAGGGTACGTTCAAATTGGCCCTGGTCTGCCTGGTTCACGCGGAAGTAAGCTTGCAGAGGCATCTCCACCTTGACGCCTTTGGGGATGTACACAAAAGAGCCGCCCGACCAAACCGCAGAGTTCAGCGCGGCGAATTTATTGTCTTCAATGGGGATGATCTTGCTGAAATATTCGCGGAACAGGTCGGGGTGATCTCTGAGCCCGTGCTCGATGCTCTTGAAGATTACCCCTTTTTCAGCTAAATGCTGCTGAATGTTGTGATACACCATTTCCGATTCGTATTGAGCACCCACGCCTGCGAGGAACTTCTGTTCGGCTTCGGGAATGCCCAATCGTTCGAAGGTGCGCTTGATGTCTGCGGGTACCTCGTCCCAGTTTTTGCCTTCCGCTCCTGCGGGCTTGGAATAGAAATAAATCTCGTCCAGGTTCAGTTTGCTGAGGTCGCCGCCCCAGGCAGGCATCGGGCGCGATTGGAAATGCCTTAGCGCCTTGAGCCGGAACTCCAGCATCCATTCGGGCTCTTCCTTTTTCGCGCTGATCTGGCGCACGATCTCTTCGTCCAATCCTTTGCGCGTGCGGAAGACCGGCTTCGCCTCGTCGACGAAGTTGTACTTGTATTCATCGATACCGGAGAGCAACTCCGCATCGTCTTTATGTCGTTCGGCAGTCTTATCCAGTGCCATGTTTCACCTCTAGGTTCGTCTTTGCGAGGGCGCTTTTGCGCCCCAAGTAATCCCCAAGATTGTCCAGAAGATTGCTTCGTTGTCGTTGCTACGCAACGCCTTCCTCGCAATGACGGCTACGCCGTCACCTTCTCATCATATTTCTCGCGCACCCAATCGTAGCCTCTCTCTTCGAGCTTGAGCGCTAGGTCCGGGCCGCCGGTTTCTGCGATCTTGCCATTCAACATAATATGGACTACGTCTGGTTTCACATAATTGAGGATGCGCTGATAGTGGGTGATGACCAGTGCGCCAAAACTGGGGCTGCGCAGCGCTTCCACGCCTTCGGCCACGTTGCGCAGGGCGTCGATATCCAGGCCGGAGTCGGTTTCGTCCAGGATGGCAATCTCCGGGTTCAGCGTGGCCATCTGTAGGATTTCGGCGCGCTTCTTCTCGCCGCCGGAGAAACCTTCGTTCAAATAGCGCCCGGCGAAGCTGTGGTCCATCTTGAGCAGATCCATCTTTTCTTTGAGCAGCTTGCGGAACTCAGGAATGGGCAAGCCCTTATCTTCAGGATCCTTGGCTTTGCGATGCGAATTGATGGCCGTGCGCAGGAAGTTTGCAACGCTGACGCCCGGAATAGCTACCGGATACTGGAAAGCCAGGAATAGACCAAGATGAGAGCGTTCGGCGGGGTCTAATTCCAGGATATTCTTTCCCTTGAATAACACCTCTCCGCTGGTTACCTCGTAGCCGGGGTGACCCATTAGCGTGTAGGCCAGCGTAGACTTGCCACTGCCATTGGGGCCCATGAGAGCGTGGACCTTCCCTTGTTCGACGGTTAGGTTGAGCCCTTTCAGGATTTCGTTTTCGGCTACCTTGACGCGCAAATCGCGGATGACTAATTCGGACATGTATTAGGGATTTCTCCTTGTACTAATCAGGCGAAACTCGAGAAAATTCTCAACCTGGTTGTAATTTTATTGCGGGTGAATTATAGCAGATTTGCTTTGCAGGGTCAATATTTATGAGGATATTCTAAAATATTGACACTGAAAACCTCGAATGTTATACTCGTCGCCACCATGGGCTCTACTCGTAACCACGTCTTGCAGCAATTGCTAACCAAGCAGCGCTGCACCATCAATGACCTGGCTGAAGCCGTAAGGATCGATCCCATATCTGTTCGCCATCACATCGTCAAATTGGAAGGCGAAGGGTTAGTCGATTCCACAGCGGAGAGGCACGGGGTGGGGCGTCCACGTCGAGTGTATTTCCTCACCGAAGCTGGCATGGAACTGTTCCCTGGGCGCACGATTCGCTTTACGAATAAATTGCTGAAACAATTGAAAAGCCAGCTTCCCAATGACGCCTACGAAAATTTGTTTGAAAAGCTGGCTGCCGATCTCAGCGACAATTACCTCGGCGGTGAAGACTTCGATCGGCTCACGTTAACCCAGCGCCTGGAATTGATCAAGGATTGGCTGACCAGTGAAGGGTACACTGTTCAAATCGAACGGAATGATCAAGAAATCTTGATCAAAGAAAGCAGTTGTCCCTATTACTATGTTGGCCAGCAGCATGGAGAAGTTTGCACCATTGATAAACGATTAATCGCCAAGGTCCTTTCTGTAGAGCCGGAGCGCACGACTTGTTTACTGCATGGGGACAGCCTTTGCACTTACGTGGTTCCACTTTCTGCTATTAAAGAAAATATTCCGAGTTGAACGGAGCTGAATCGTTATGAGTCCAGTTGCATCGCAAGACCCTGCCAAGCAGGCTATCTGGGAAATCGAAAGTACGCATCCCGAACTCACCGAGCCGGTTGAGAGTTTATTGCGGCAGGTGGTCGATCCTGAAATTGGTCTCAATGTGATTGAGTTGGGGTTGGTTCGCAACGTTCAGTTGGATGATAAAGAGAACAAGGCCACGGTCACCATGATTATGACCACGCCCTTTTGTCCCTATGCCCCAGCTCTCTTGGAGATGACGCGCCAGAAGGCTGCGGAAGCCCTAAAGTACGACACCACCATCCAAATGGGCACCGAACTGTGGGATCTTTCTTACATGGAGCAGGGCGCTGGAGCTGATTGGGGTATTTTCTAACTAGCTTGCTTAGCGGGGAAACACGGAAATCAAGTAACCGCAAGTGGCAAAGGCAAAGTAAAACCGCTTTCTCGAGCGGTTTTTTACTCCTTCTTTGGATGCGCCAGGAAGAATTCCAGCATCATCTCATTGGCCGAGATGTCCTGCGTCGGCGGATCCGAGGCCAGGCCCCGATTAGCGCCCGGCCAGGCATGGCCGCCATCTACAATGCTGACCAGCACCACATCAGCATTTCCCGCACAGTTTAAATAAGCATCAATAATGATGTTGCCGTCGGCTTCCGTTTCGGTCTGCGGCGACGGGTCGCAACCGTTGGCTTCCATCCAAAATTGGATCGATCGGTCAACCGATATATCAATCCGTCCTTCGCTCAATGCGGCTGGCCCCATACCGCCTTCGTAGGGAACATTGTGGTCCTGCATCCCATGGAAAGCGATCACCGCAACAGGAGCTGATGGAGTTGGGATTATGTATTCCAGACCGGTTTCAGGTACCTGCCCTCCGATGGTTGCGGCGATGGGAGCTATTGCAGCAACCTGATCTGCTAATTCAGCGGCGGCTCGAAACGCCATCATGCCGCCATTAGAGATGCCAGTCAAATAAACACGGTTTTTATCAATTGCATACTGCTGAATCAATGAATCGATCAATGAGTCGATGAATTGCACATCATCTACCTGCCTTTCCAACGCGTATTCGCAACAATGACCTGAATTCCAGGTGAGGACGCGCTCCTCCAAACGACCGCTACCGTTCGGGTAAGCCACTACAAAGCCAAATTGGTCAGCGTCCTCATCCATTTCCGTTAACCGCTGGACACCTTCCGCGTTTTGACCGCCGCCGTGAAGGACAATGACCAGCGGAAGGTATAAGTTTCCATCATAAGCCGGTGGAATGTGCACAAGCACCTCGCGTTGGTCGCCTTCTGGCCCCAGGGTGAACGAGTAATTTCCCGGCGAGATGCTTTCACCGGAAGCAGGGGTAGGGAGTTCAGTTGGCTTGACGCGGGCAAGGCGCTGGCAGGCGCTTGCAAAGAGACCGAGAATCACAATTGCGATTATGGAGAAAGTCTGTCGGCGAAAAGTCACTCCCGAATTCTACCGAATTCTTGGTGTAGCAAGTTCTTCATAGCGTCTATAATTAGGCAAGCATAAATAATGTCTCCCACCCGAAAAAGAAATAGGAAGTCCGGCCTTCTACTTGCCGGCGACATTGGCGCCACCAATACGCGCGTGGCGCTTGTCGACCCCCAAGGCGACCCGCGCAAGCCGGCTCGAGTCAAAACCTACGCGGGCGCGGATTACCCTAGCTTGGTGGAAGTCTTGCGCAACTACCTCAAAGGAGTTAGCGAGCCAGTGGTCGCGGCTTGTTTTGGCGCTGCTGGCCCGGTGGTGGAAGGACGAGTCGGCCTCACCAACCTGAATTGGGTGATCGATTCTTCGGAACTCTGCAATGAGTTCAACCTGCAGGCCGTCTGGCTGATCAACGACCTCATGGCAATCGCCAACGCTGTGCCCTTGCTCAAGCCCAAAGAACTTAAAGTCTTGAATAAAGGCATTCCTGAGAAACGCGGCACCATCGCTGTTATGGCTCCAGGCACAGGTCTCGGCATCGGTTTCCTGACCTGGGCGTCAGGCCGTTACCGCGCCTATGCTACCGAGGGCGGTCATGCCGACTTCGCTCCCGTGAATGCAGTACATGTTGAAATGCTTGGCTATTTACGCGGCAAATTCAAACAAGTGGCTGTTGAGCATGTTGCTGCCGGGGTGGGCATCCCCAACATTTATGAATTCCTCAAAGTCAGTGGCCGTGCTCAGGAGCCGGCTTGGCTCGCCGGAGAAATGGCAACCGCCGAGGATCCAACCCGTATCATCGTTGAAAACGCCATGGAGGCCAAGCCTGGCTCCGAGATTTGCCAGCAAACCATTGAGATTTTTGTCACTGCTTTGGCTGGTGAAGCGGGCAGCCTGGCTTTGCAGCTCGGCGCTACAGGAGGCGTGTACCTGGGAGGAGGCATCCCTCCACGTATACTGCCCGCCTTCGAGCGCTATGGCTTCATGGGTACCTTTCAGGCCAAAATTGGGTATGAGTATTACCTAGAGCGTTTTCCCGTGAAAATCATCCTACATCCGGAGCCAGGGTTGCTGGGAGCGGCCGAATATGGCATCCAGCAGCTGCATCATCCGCAAGGTGACTAGCCGAGAAAGCGGGGCAAATATGCCGAAAGCCATCTGGAACGGCCAGGTCTTAGCAGAAAGCGACCACACGGTTATGGTCGAAGGGAACCATTATTTCCCTCCCGAGACGATTAATCGCCAATTCTTCACCGAAAGTGATGCCCACACCCTGCCCTTGGAAGGGCACGGCTAGCTATGTGGCTTTGGCGTGGCGTAGGGTAATTCCTTGAGCTGCTGGCGGGAAAATTAGCCTGGGGACCGGAATCATTAACCAGCGAGCTGGAATTATTAACCGGCGAGTTGGAATTTATTAACCAGCTACTAATGCCAGGCAAATCAGTTTCTAATGCCACCCGTGCTACACTGACCCAAGCAGTTCACCCAAGCCAGAACCTTTTCTGGCAAATTCACCACCGATACGCCGTTAATTGAGCTGCTTGTAATATCCGCCAGCTGGCGGACAAATTTTGCCTGTTTTATAGCTATTCTTTTAGCCGATAACACAGGTCACTGGGCTTCGTTGATTTTCATAAGCGGTTAATCCGGCGAGGCTACTCTGGTTGTGGAGGCACTAAATTTAGAATGAACTTAAAGACCATCGAAGCGTTTGAGCACGAGGAAATCAACGAAGAAGAAGCTCTGGAGCGCCTGCTGAAACTGGGTCGCAAACAGGGTTATGTGAGCATCGATAACGTACTTGGGTTGGTCCCTGGCGAACAGCGCCAATCCGATCAGCTGGAAGAAATCTTCGAAGCTTTGCTCAGCGCGGGTATACCCCTCGTCGAAGACGACGAGACCGATTTGGGGGAAGCCGAATTGGATGATGTGGATGACGAAGACGTTGAACCCGTCAATGAAGTCTACCTCTCCCACGACGACCACGATATGGAAACCGACACCAGCGATTTGGTGCGCTTGTATTTCAACGAAGCCGCTTCCGTGCCCCTGCTGACCGCCAAGGAAGAAGTGAATCTGGCAAAAGCCATGGAGCGCGGCAACGCTGCCCGCGCCAAGCTGGCCGAGAAAGGTCTGACCCCCACAAAGCGCAAGCAACTGCTGGAGGATGTGCAAAAGGGTTGGGATGCGCGCCAGCACCTGATCGTGGCCAACTCCCGTCTGGTGATTAGCATCGCCAAGAAAAACATGAACCGCGGTTTGCCGCTGATCGATTTGATCCAGGAAGGCAACATCGGTCTGATGCGCGCCGCCAAGAAATTCGACTATCGCCGCGGCTTCAAATTCAGCACTTACGCCACCTGGTGGATCCGTCAGGCTATTACCCGCGCTATCTCCAATAAGTCGCGCACTATTCGCATCCCCGCCCATATGGGCGATAAGATTGCCAGGCTGATGCGCATGAAGAACACCCTGAAGCAGGAATATCGCCGCGAACCCACGCTGATGGAACTAGCGGATGCATTGGACACCAGCCCGCAGGAAGTTGAGCTGATTACAAAAGCCGCTTTCCAACCGCACTCGCTGGAGACCCCGATCGGCGCCGACGAAGACTCCGTCCTCGGTGAGATCATCGAAGACGAGACTGCACCCTCTCCCGAAGAGAGTACCGCGCAGACCCTGCTGCAGGAAGATTTGTTCCGCACCATCGAAGACACCTTGCCGCTGCGCGAAGCCCGCATCCTGCGGCTGCGCTTTGGCCTGGACGACGGCCGCGTGCACAGCCTCAGCGATGTGGGCCGCAAGCTCGGCGTGACCCGCGAACGCGTCCGCCAGATCGAGGCCCAGGCGCTGCGCAAGCTGCGCGACCCGCGCGTGCGTGTTCGCTTGAAAGATTACGTAGGCTAAAACTCAAGGATTAAGAAAGAGGCTGGTCAATGACCAGCCTCTTCTTTTATTCGGGCTAAAGCCTTATCAGTAATTCGTAGGGGAGGGTCTCTAAGACCCTTCCTCATCAAAAGGGCGGGTCTAAGACCCGCCCCTATGTTTGTTCAATGGCGAACAATTTAATTTGTCTACTTTAACTCCAGCATCACCGGGCAATGGTCCGAACCCTTGACTTGGTCGAAGATCGTTACGGTTTTTACTTTCTTAAAGAAATCCTTTGACACCAGGAAATAATCCAAACGCCAGCCAAGATTGTTCGCACGCGCTGTAGGGAAGCGTTGCGTCCACCAGGTGTATTGAATCTTATCGGGATTCAGCGTACGGAACGTGTCTACCAACCCAGCTTCGTCGAAATAGCGGCTCAACATGGCGCGTTCTTCGGGCATAAAGCCGGAAGTCTTTTGATTTTGTTTTGGGCGCGCCAGGTCGATTTCATTATGGGCAGTATTGAAATCCCCAGTCAGCACGATTTTCTCACCGGATTTGTGGATCTTCTTGATGTGCTTTAGCAGCGCTTCGTAGAATTCCAGTTTGAATTTCACTCGTACCATTCCCGTGGTCCCGCTGGGGAAATACACATTCAGCAGCACAAAGTCATCGAAACGGGTTTGGATGACGCGCCCTTCTTTGTCGAACTTTGGCACGCCGAAGCCAATAATGTCTTCCTTGGTCTTCTTTGCCACCATAGTGGCGACCCCACTGTATCCAGGCTTTTCCGCGGGATTCCAGGCCACCGTGTACCCCTTGAAGGTCTCCATTTGCGCGTCGGTCAATTGTTCCGGCTTTGATTTCAGTTCCTGCAAGCAGATCACGTCGGGCTTCTGCTCCCTGATCCATTTCCAAGTCCCCTTTTCTTCCTTGAGATGGGATCGCAACCCATTGACATTCCAGGTGATTATTTTCATCTTGCCTCCGGCCAGGAAAAATTTTACCGCGAGGCTAGAAACCAAGCCTATCCTCCCGTGCTAAAATCATCGCGATGCCTTCCCTCATTCAACCTGTTCGCGGAACATTGGACTATTACCCCGAGGAGATGACCCTGCGCAACTGGCTTTACGCCCGAATGCGCGAAGTCTGCGAATCTTTTGGCTATTCGGAATACGAAGGACCGATGCTGGAACGCTTCGACTTGTATGCCGCCAAATCCGGCGCCGAACTTGTCGAGAAGCAATCCTACGTCTTCGAGGATCGTGGCGGCGAGCGCATCACCTTGCGCCCCGAACTCACTCCGACCCTGGCGCGCATGGTGGCAGCCCGCCAGCGCCAGCTCACTTTTCCCTTGCGCTGGTGGTCATTCGGTCCATTCTGGCGTTACGAAAAGCCGCAGAAAGGACGATCGAGAGAATTCTTCCAATGGAACATCGACCTAATTGGGGACAATTCCCCTGAAGCGGATGCCGAAATCGCAGCCATCGCCGCTACTTTTCTCAAGAATGTTGGGCTCAGGTCGAACGAGACGCAAATATTGGTGAACAATCGCCAACTGATGCAGTCGGAACTTGAAGCGCTTGGCGTAAAGAAAGAGGCGCGGACGAATGTGTTCAATCTTATCGATCGGCGGAACAAGCTTAGCGCTGGTGCCTGGAGAGAGCGCGGTAAAGAATTGGGTTTGGACGAGACCCAGCTCATGGGCATCGAGAGCTTGATCGAAGATCAAGACCTTTGGAAAAAATCCCCAACCTTGCAGCGCTTCTTCAAAGCCATCGACGTTTGTGGTGTCCAGGATTACGTGCGCTTTGCCCCGCATATTATCCGCGGCCTGGACTATTACACCGGCACCGTTTTCGAAGCCTGGGACACCGCCGGCGAGTTCCGCGCCATCTTCGGCGGTGGGCGCTACGATGACCTGGTAAACGCCGTAGGCGGGGATCCGGTGCCAGCGGTCGGCCTTGCTATTGGAAACGTAGTCATCAGCCTGATGCTGCAGGCCTTCGGTCACCTCCCCGATCTGAGCAGCGGCGCGCCTATATACGTTACCGCCTTCGACCAGGACCATATCCTCGACTCGCTGAGCCTGGCTGCGGAGTTGCGCCGCGCCGGACTCAAGGTCACCAGCGACCTGAGCGCCGACAAGCTGCAGAAGCAATTCAAACACGCGGACCGCATTGGAGCGCGGCTGGTTCTGGTGCTCGGCCCAGACGAGATCAAGAAGAACGAAGTGAGCGTGAAGGATCTGCGCTCTGGCAATCAGCGCGGCATCCCGCGCGCTCAGCTCTTACACCAGCTGAGCCTACTTCTAAAGTAATTTTCAGCATGTTAGAATAATCGAACGTGGTGGGTGTAGCTCAATTGGCAGAGCACCGCACTGTGGATGCGGTGGTTGCGGGTTCAAGTCCCGTCACCCACCCAGACTTGTGAGGCGGCAGCGCCGCCGAAACAATCTAAGGATCGGCCGGAACCCCGGCCGATTTTGCTTTACACTTAGCCCCATGCAGATCGAAGTGCGGCGACTAAGCCAAGAGAATGAATCCGACTTCTTCGATTTTCACACTTGCGTCGGCGGCGAATGCTTTTGTACTGCCTGGTGGGTGCCGACCTGGGAAGAGTGGGGCACGCGAACTGCGGCCGACAACCGCCAACTCCGCGAACAATTGCTACACGATGGACAATATGATGGCTATCTACTCTATGCAGATGGAAAGGTAGCTGGCTGGTGCCAGGTGGGGCCGCGGGATCGGCTGGCGAAATTAGTCGGCCAATTCAATCTCGAGCCTGATCCCGATGCCTGGGCGGTCACCTGCTTCCAGATTGCCCCGGAATTCCGCGGCCGCGGGCTGGCTGCGGAACTGCTCGCCCGCGTTCTCGCGGATCTCAAGGCTCGCGGCGTGACGCGCCTCCAGGCTTACCCAAAGATCGATGTCAGCCTACCACCCGGATCCCAATGGACGGGGCCCATGGGCTTATACGAAGCCGCTGGCTTTAGGAAGGTTCGCGATAACAAGACGAGGGCAATCTACGAAATCAA
>CAYJMC010000012.1:20978-53716 GCA_964371335.1 uncultured Anaerolineaceae bacterium | reverse complement strand
GGGAAATATTCTGGCGCTTCTTTGTGATAGAAGCCCTTCTTTTGGATGCCATCCGGGAAGCGTTCCATGTTGAGCGGACGGTCTTTGATGTGGGGCAGCATGGTTGGCGCGATCTGTTCGTAATAGTCGATTACCTGCCCTTTAGTGATGCCGTCGGGGAACAAGACTTTGTCCAGGTTGCTCAGTTTGATACGCTGCCCCTCCACGACGCGCCAAACATCCCTGGAGATCGCCCTGCCCCGCACCGGCGCGCCGCCATCCATTGGCGGCGGGGCAACCGCATTCGGTGTTTCACGCACCACGTCGTGCGGGTCTTTGTCGGTGCGCAGTCCCAGGAAGCGCGGATGGCGCATCTTGCCCTGTTTGGTCCAATCGCTATAGCCGACCTGGGCCACCAGTTCCGGCTTCACCCAATGCACATCGGTGTCAGGCAGCCAGGGGTCAGGCTCAAACGGATTCTTATCGGCAGCCAGCTCATCGAGTTTCAAACGGATATCGCGAATGGCCTTATCGTTAAAGCCAGTGCCTACACCGCCGGCGAAAAGCAGCCTGCCATCCTGGTAGGTACCCACCAGCAGCGAGCCGAAGCCGCGCATTCCAGAGGTTCCTTCGGTCCATCCGCCGATGACAGCTTCCTGGCTGCGCACGCACTTGAATTTCAGCCAGCTGCTGGAGCGGCGGTGCTGGTACTGCGAATTGCCGTCCTTGGCGATCAACCCTTCCAAGCCTTGGGCGCAGGCTTCTTTCAGGAATTTCTCGCCGTCGCCTTCGCGATGTTCCATGTAGCGCAGCGGATCCTTATATTCGACGACTTCTTTCAGTACTTCTTTGCGCTCGGTCAGCGGCAGCTTGGTGGTGGAATGACCATCTAGATAAAGGATGTCGAATAAGTACAAATAAACTTTGGTCTCGGCAATGAGTTCTTTACTGGGTTTGGTCACATGCATGCGCTTCTGCATTTGCTCGAAACTGGTGCGCCCATTTTCGAAGGCAACGATTTCGCCATCCACCACAAAATCGCCTTTGCCCTGCGCTTTGAGTGCAGCAGCCAATTCGGGATACTGCTGTGTGATGATGATCTTGTTGCGCGATACCATCTGCACCTGATCAGCTTTGCGGAAGATGATGCAGCGCTGGCCGTCCAGTTTTTGTTCGTAGATCCAATCGTCCCGCGAGAACGGCTTGTCAGCAGGCGTCGCCAGCATAGGTTCCTGCCAGCCGGGGAATTCTGATTCCACCAGGCGATCAAGGTATTCTTCGGGAATCATTTTCAAGGCCGGGTGCATGGCCTTATGGCTGGCCTCGTCGCTGACCTGCTCGATGGTCTTGCCGCTCTTCACCGAATTAGGGAACTCGGCGACGATGTCCAGCTCCGGGTCGGCGAAGCTGTCTTTCATTTTCACCATCAGCCAATTCTTTTGATCACCCTGGAACTTTGTGCGCACCAATGCGTATTCACCGTGCAGTTTTTCGCCATCGAGTCTGATTTCGATCAATCCCTCTTGGTAGGCTTGTTCCATGGTGTACGGTTTGCGCTTCTCGGCGCGTATATTTTCGTAAGTCCCTGCGTCCCAAACGATCACGGGGCCTGCGCCGTATTCGCCTTTAGGGATCACGCCTTCGTAGTCCAGATACTCCATCGGGTGGTCTTCGGTCTCGACCGCCAGCCGCTTGACCTGCGGATCAGTTGACGGTCCCTGCGGCACCGCCCAGGATTTGAGCACGCCATTGACTTCGAGGCGGAAGTCGTAATGCAAGCGCGTGGCGTCGTGCATTTGCACCACAAAGCGCGCCTGTTCGGCGCGCTTTGGTTGGGCGCCCGCCTGTTTGAGGTCGCCCGCGGGTTCACTGGTTTTGCGGAAATCGCGTTTCTGGCGATATTCCTTTAAGCTATCCGCTTGATCTGGCATTTAGTCATTGCTCGCTTCGCTCGCAATGACGGGCGGGTCTAAGACCCGCCCCTACGGCTGCAAGCGAAATTGCTCAGCGGATTTGTTATTTTGCCTTTTCCAGGCTGGCTCGCAAGGTCTCCAACAAATCGGAGTCAGCCGGCGCTTCAAGCTTAGCCAATTCCGCAGTAATATCAATGCCCTTGGCTTTTTGTTCGATGATCTGCTTTAACTCATCGGTAAACGTATCTTTGAACTCTTCCGGTTTGAACTTGTCGGTAAGCTGATTTACCAGGCTTACGGCGAGATCGAGTTCCTGCTTCTTCATATCCTCTGCGCCGGGCAGATTAAGGTGTTCGCGCTCGCGCAATTCAGATTGGAAGCGGATCTGATTCAAGATGAGGGCATCGCCTTCAGGCTTGAGGATGGCGAGATTCTCCTTGGTGCGCAAGACAAACTTGGCGATGGCGACTTTCTTGGTCTCTTTCAAGGCCTCGCGCAATAGAACATAAGCTCGCACTGCATTCTTATCTGGAGCGGTGAAATATGGTTTTTCAAAATAGATACTGTCGATTTCGTCTTCATCTGCAAAAGAGATGATTTCGATGGTTTGGGTTTTCTTGGGCGCGGCTTTCTTTAGGTCTTCTTCGTCGATAACCACATGCACGCCTTCTTCGATTTCGTAACCCTTGACGATGTCCTCGTAAGGAACCTCCTGGCCGTCGTTGGCTGCCACGCGCATGTATTTGATGCGTGACATATCGCTTCTACGGAGCTGATGGAAAGCCAGCTCATGTTCCTGGGTAGCTGAGAACAACTTGACCGGGATATTGATCAGGCCAAAGGCGATCGCCCCGGACCAGATGGCCCGAGCACCACCAGTAGCTCGCTTTTGTCCCTTTTCCTCTTTAGCGTCTTCCGATTTCTTCTTTTCCTTTGGCATGGGCGTATCCTTTCATTTAGTTTAACGCATTAACCTACCCTGAATGTTGCATTTTTCACGAGAGGCAGGGGCTGCTTGACACGCTTTTGCCCGAAGCTATAATCCGTTGACACGCGGGTGTAGCCAAGCGGTAAGGCACTTGCTTCCCAAGCAAGTATGCGTGGGTTCGAATCCCATCACCCGCTCTTATAGATGACAGTAGGTAGATGACAGTTGACAGAAACAATAGAACAAAATGGCAAGATCTTCGTTAGAATAACTAACAACCAATGAAATTAGCAAGATTGGTTCGTTCTCTGGCACTCCTAAGTTTACTGCTCTCAGCCTGCGCGGGTGCTACCCAATCCGCCATCCAGACCGGGGCAGCCCAAACGCTGGACGCGGAGCTGGCCGCTGCTCTGGCGCAGGCTGCTCTGCAAACGGCTGAAGCCGAAAACGCAGCCCTGCAAGCCACAAACGATGCGTTGTCCACCGTAAATGCCTTAGCGCAATCTCAACCCACGCAAACTCAGGCACCAGTGTTCACAGCAACGCCTCAAGCCAGCCCGACGCGAACTCTGCGCCCGGCAACCCTCGAGCCAACGCACGAGCCCGGCATTGCTGCGAAGTTCGAGGCCAAGAAAACGTGTAATGGCACTCCTTATGCCCTTGTGCTGGTTCGTAATGTGGGTCCGGAAACCTATCAATCGGCCATTGTAAAATTATCCGATTCCAATGGCGATGAAGTTCGCCGCTCCGATGGTAACAACGAGTTCCTCACGACAGCCTCCTGTCCCGGAGACGAACAACCAACCCTCGGGCCTGGACAGGAACGCTATGTGACTGTTTCGCTTGCGGGTGCAACACCGGGGGACACTTACTTGATCCGGGTCACGGTCTGCACTGAAAAAGGATATGGGGGCAACTGCTGGAGCAGCACCACCACTTTCGTTAACTAACCCCAAGCAGCTTATCGCAACCTGCTTGCTTGCCGCGGGTTATCACAGCCATGACTGACCGCCGCGCTAAAATCGTCGCCACACTTGGCCCCGCCAGCCAGGATGCGGGTACATTGGATCGACTGATCGAGGCCGGGATGAACGTCACCCGGCTGAATTTTTCACACGGAACCCACGCAGAATATAGTGCACTCATTGGCCGCGTACGGCAGGCCGCGGAGCGCGCCGGACAACCGATTTGCATTTTGCAAGATTTGCAAGGCCCAAAAATCCGCGTGGGGGATTTACCAGTGGAAGGAGTGGTCCTTAAACGCGGGGATACAGTGACGCTCACAACCCTGAAGGGCAGTGAAGATGGATCGGGGATCCCGGTAGATTTTGCCGAGTTGCCACACTTCGTGCGGAAGGGTGGACGCATCCTGCTGGATGATGGAAACCTCGAATTGGAAGCCACCGACATTGCAAAGGAAACTGTTCAAGCCACGGTGATCATCGGTGGCAAATTGAAATCGCACAAAGGCATCAACCTGCCCGGCGCTGAAATCGATATCCCCGGATTAACCCATAAAGACGAGGAAGATCTTGCTGCCGGCCTCGAAATGGGCGTGGACATGGTGGCGATCTCCTTTGTGCGCACGGCAGAGGATGTCGCCCGCGTGCGTAAGGCGATTAGCGCGAACAACCCAGAGCGACTCGATACGCCGATCATCGCCAAACTGGAACGCGGCGAAGCTCTTGAGAATTTGCACGAGATCGTGGAAGCAGCCGACGGGGTCATGGTGGCCCGCGGCGATCTCGGCGTCGAACTGCCACCAGAGACCGTGCCCATCGCGCAGAAGCAAATCATCGATGCGGCCAACCAGCAAGGCAAGCTAGTCATCACCGCGACGCAAATGCTGGATTCGATGATAATGAATCCCCGCCCCACCCGCGCCGAAGCTTCAGATGTGGCGAACGCCATCTTCGACGGGACCGACGCGGTGATGCTTTCGGGAGAGACCGCCGTGGGCAAATATCCAGTGGAGTCAGTGGCTATGATGGATGCCATCGTGCGCGAGGCCGAGAGTCACATCCGCCAATGGGGCCACTGGAAGGGATCGGGGAGCACGGCATTGCGCGACGACGCCATTTCCATCACTCGTGCGGCCCGCGAGCTGGCGCAAGACGTAAATGTGGCCGCGATCACTGTATTTACATCATCAGGGCGAACCGCGCGGCTGATGTCGAAAGCTTTCCCGCGAGTGCCCATTTTGGGCTTGACCCCCGAAACGCGCACCTATAATCGCATGAGTCTTTATTGGGGTGTCTACCCGATGCTGGTGAATTTATCCAATAACGTGGACGATATGCTAACCAGCATAGAAACAACCACCTTGAGCCTGGGTTCATTAAAACCGGGCCAGCAAGTCGTAGTAATTTCGGGATATCCCATCGGAGCGATGCGCCCACCTAATCTGGTGATGCTGTACACGCTAGGGCAAAAAAGCTAGTTTTTGCCGGCAGGCTGATTCAGAAATCGAGGCTTTAGCCGGTTATCTAGGAGACCGGCTAAAGCCTCGAGTCCATAAATGGCGCGGCCTAGTTTTTATTTGTCTATAGGCCGATACGTCGACGGTTAATCGGGATCCCTGGCGAGGCCTGTCGGTGCGCCAAGATGCGCGCATAAATCAATGCGATGAGCCCGAGAGCGGTGATTAATACCCCTTGAATCAACAATGGCCTGGCGACCAAATTCAGCGCACCCGAAGCAACGGCGGTGCCGAGAGAACCCATTGCGCCCGGACCTTGTTCAAGCACTGTTGCAAGGAACTGGTCCAAGAAGTTTAGCGAGAATACGCGGAGGCCCAGTCCGAAGATGAGCACGATCACACCCGAAAGAATTAAGGGCCAGCCAGCCCAACGCAAATAGGATACGGTTCCACGGGCTGCCAATACCACAGCTGCTACTCCCAGGGCGGCCACAGCCAACCAGCTCCAGTTCAAAAATGTCCGAATGCTCACAAGATTTTGCTTCAGCTGAGTCAACTCAGCGGGAGCCTGGCCCTGGTTAAGCTGGCCGAGGTCAATCGTGTCAGGAGTGCTGGCCAGCATCATTGTCATCATTGCATCAGCCTGGGCCACGACCTGGCTGTATAGCGGTTCGGGAGGCAGGCACAAGGGGATGGCTGCGAAAAACTGCTCAACGTCCTCGGTCACTGTCATCGAAGCTAATGCCTCGGCATCACAGGCTGGCAACGCGTTCATCAAAACGCTCACGACTTCTCCAGCGCGGGCAACGGCATTATTTTTCAGAGCCGCCAAATTCAGCTGGACTTCGGGAAAAGCGGCCTGGGTGTTTAGCCAGGCAGTGAACGCGTCGACGATCTGGTCTGCAGTTTCTTCCACCAGGGCCTCAGGTGCAATCAGTTCCGTGATTTGGCGCCAGTGTTCGTCACTGAGGTTTGCAAGGGCAAGTTGGGCTGGATTTTGATCTCCAGCCTCGCCCTGCTCAGAGGTTAGCATTTGCTGCGTTGCCTGGCGCGCCAGGCTGGCCATCAATTCAGAGTCTCGCAGGTTTTCGCGGACCAGCATCTTGGTGGTCTCGGGATCGAACAACAGGTTGCCGACATCACGTAATACCAGGCTTAACGGAAACGCAATAACAAAGACAGCCAGAATGATTACGGCAAAAAACCGTAGGAACGCTTTAAACAAGGTCGGGTACCTCCAAGGGGAACGGGAAGATTCTATCGTTTTGAATGGCCATCTACAAGGCCACACTATGAGAAAAAGCTATTGAAAAGAGACTCCGCCTGGAGGCTCTCTTCGTCGCACTTCCCTTTTATCAGAACATCATCGCGTTGGCTACTTCAATCATCTCTTTAGCCGGACGCAGGTCCTTGTCGGTCATGCGGTTTAGCGGGCGGTCCTTGGGCAACTCATAAATCTCGGTAAGCGTAGGGCGGCTTTCATCGACGTAGATCAAGCCAGTGAGCAGCACAGCCTCGCTTTGCGATTCTTCGATAAGGCGCATGGCGGCAGAACGATCCGTCGGGTCGTAGTCCCGGTCCAGTTTCTTGAGCACGATGGTGGAACCATCGTGCATCTCAACCGTACGGGTTGTGCCTTCGGGGAACTCGCCCACCTGGATCTCCTGCTCGCGCGGCACGTAGGTGAAGTCGTGCAGCGGTTCTTCGTGCTCGCGACCCCAGCTGTAAGAGTGGCGGGCGTCATCCCGATTGTTGAAGGTCACACAGGGGCTAATGATGTCGATGACCGCCAATCCGTGATGGCTTAGGGCAGCCTTGATCAGCGATTTCACCTGATTGGCGTCGCCCGCAAAGGAACGCGCCACGAAAGTAGCGCCCGAAGCCATCGCTTCCTGCACGATATCCACCGGGTGGAAATGGTTTACGCCTTGGTACTTCAATTGCAGGCCAAGTTCCGCCGTGGCGGAGAACTGGCCTTTCGTGAGGCCATAGACGCCATTGTTCTCCACAATATATACGACGGGAGCGTTGCGACGCATGATGTGCTTGAATTGGCCCATGCCGATGTTGGTCGTATCCCCATCGCCGCTGGCGGCTATCGCCTTCAGACGATGATCGCCGAAGATGGCGCCAGTCGCCACCGAAGGCATGCGCCCATGCAAACTGTTGAAACCAAAGCTGCGATTCAAGAAGTAAGCCGGACTCTTGCTGGAGCAGCCAATACCGCTCATCTTGATCACATCTTCGGGCACGATGTTCAATTCGTAAGCCGCGGCAATGATCTGATTGGAGATCGAGTTGTGCCCGCAACCGGCGCACAGCGTGGTGGCCGCGCCGCGGTAATCGTTCTTAGAAAGGCCGACTAAGTTCAGTTGGATATTGGGAGCCGCCGCCGTGGCAGCCTGCTTCCCATTGGTGTGTCCGTTTTCACTCATGGCGCTTCTCCCCGGCCTGGATCGACTCTTTCAGCCAGCGGGCGTTGAGCGATAGACCGTCGTGTTTGGCAATCGAATGGAATTTGGTAGCGAATTGCGGATACTCCAGTTGAAGCAATTTCATCATCTGGCCATCGCGGTTCATCTCCACCACGTATAAAACTTCATGGTTTTCAACGAATTTAGTCACCGTATCAGTAAACGGAACGGCTCGTAAACGCAGGTAATCCGTCTTCGGTCCTTCTTCGGCCAGGTAATCGCGCGCTTCCTTCACCGCCTGATCACTGGAGCCATAAGCGATGATGCCAACTTCAGCACCCTTTGCGCTCTCAACCACAGCGTCCGGGACGTATTTACGCGCGGTACTGAATTTTTTCTTCAGGCGCGCCATATTGGCTTCCCAGTCAGCGGCTTTCTCGCTGTAAGCGCCAGCCACGTTGTGTCCCGTACCGCGGGTAAACCAGGCGCTACGAGGATGCTTGTTGCCTGGCACTGTGCGCCAGGTGATGCCATCCTTGTCGACGTCTTCAAAGCGCTTCCAGGTTTTAATTTCCTCGAGATCCTTCTCCCACAAGATCTTGCCGCGATCCATAGGGGTCTGGGGGTACTCAAAGGGCTTGATCATCCACTGGTTCATGCCCAGGTCGAGATCGCTCATCACGAAGACCGGAGTCTGCATGCGTTCGGCAACGTCGAAGGCCTTCCAGCCGAACTCAAAGCATTCCTGAGCAGAACCCGGGATCAGCAAGATGTGCTGTGAGTCGCCGTGGCCAAGGAGATGCGTGGTCAGGATATCGCCCTGAGAAGTTCGCGTTGGCAGGCCCGTGGCTGGTCCTACTCGCTGCACATCCCAGATGACAATGGGAATCTCCGCGTAATAGGCCAAGCCGGCGAATTCCGTCATCAGGCTGATACCGGGACCGGAGGTGGAGGTCATCGCCCGTAAGCCAGACCAGCCAGCGCCCACCGCCATACCGATGGCCGCCAACTCATCTTCCGCCTGGACGATGGCGTAAGTCTTGCCATCCTGCCCATCTACATCACGGAACTTGCCGATATTTTGCGACAGCGCCTCGGCAAGGCTGGAGGCAGGAGTGATCGGGTACCAGGCAGCAAACTGCACGCCGCCGAAGATAGCGCCAAGAGCCGCGGCGGTATTGCCGTCGGCCATTACGTAGCCGGTGGTTTTATCCATGGGCTCGACGCGATAAGGATCGGTCTTCTTGAGGTTCGCTGCAGACCAGGCATGGGCGGCTTCGATAACACCCATATTCACAGCAATGGGCTTTTCTTTATTATCAAAATGGTAATCCAGCGCTTCGCGAATCTTTTGCATATCGATCCCCAGCATGTGGGCCAACACGCCGACGTAAGCCATGTTCGCCACGTAATCGCGCAAATTGGCTGGCGCCGTGGAATCTTTTGCAAGCTGCTTGGCAGGGAAAGAATAGATCGAGATATCGTCTCGATTGATTTCAAATTTCAAATGGTCGCCGTAATAGAAGGCGCCGCCAGGAGCTACGCTGGCGAGATCCTCCACAAAGGTATCGGCATTCATGGCGACGACAATCTCTTGTGTGTTGCGGCGGGCTAAGTAGCCCTTCTTGCTGACCCGAATGGTGTACCAGGTGGGCAGGCCTTGAATATTGGAAGGAAACAGATTCTTGCCCGAGACTGGAATGCCCATTTTGAACAGGGCGCGCAACAGCGTCACGTTCGATGTCTGGCTGCCGGAACCGTTCATGGTGGCGACGGTCATCGAAAAATCGTTGACCGCGTCTTTTTCTTGCTTGACCTTCGGTACTTCATTTACCTGCGGTGTAGTCATCCTTGACTCCTGCTTACTCCAGAATCCTATCGATCAAATCGAAATGTTCATTGAGCAATTGGTGACCTTTGTTGTGGTCGCCAGCCGCGATCGCTTCCACCATGCGGCGGTGATAATCCCACACCTGTTCGAGGTACTTGATACCCGCGTAGCGGTTTAGCCCCACTTCTTCGTACGCAGACCAGTAAGCTTCCATTAGACCGATCACGAAAGGATTTTCCAAGTGCTGGAAAATAGTGAGATGCAACTCACGGTGTTCGGCATGGGGCACACGAATAGGATCGCCATGCAGCAGTTCATCCGCACGGCGCACCAAGTCTTGCAAGTGCGACACATCTTCGGGCCCCAGCTTTTCCACTGCCTCGAACCAATAGGCACGTTCCAAATGGCGGCGCACATCGGCGAATTGGTCGAACGCATGCCGGTCGCGCGCCAACGCGTAGAAAAGGCTTTCGCGTACCGCCGGTGCAAATGTGTAGGGCAGCCTACGGATCCCGGTGCGCGGTTTCACTTCCACAAGGCCCAGTGCTCGGGCGACTTGCAACTGCTCCCGCAGTACCGATATGCTGACGCCGAATTGAGAGCTCAAGGATTCCAAGGACGGCAAACGATCCGTGAAGCCATTGCCAGCGTCAGCCAGGTAGGCAAGCAAATCGAAAGGTGCGTTCGTCTTTAACATAATTCCTCTGATGAATGTAATTTGTTACATTAATCAGATAAATACAATGAAAAAATTATAGGACATCAAGAAATATTCGTCAAGGTCAAATTGGAGAATTTAAGTTGATATGGAATTGCGCTTACTGCGGTTGGAACAGTTCCACCACGTTTCCCGACGGGTCCTCAACCAAGATTTGCTGCCCACCCGGACCCTTGACGATCTCGTTCCGAAACAAAGCGCCCTGCACCTTCAGCTTGGCCACCAATCCGGTCAGGTCGTCGACTTGGATCACCAAGCGGTTCCAACCGCCCGGCTGCGGTTGGCGGCCATCGGGCATTGGCCGCGCCGCCGAGCTTTCGGGTCCAGCCAGCCAGAGCATCAAATCGCGGCGCGTTATTGTGGCAAAAGCGCTGCCCCATTGCTCCCCCATCTCAAATCCAAGTTGCTTGGTATAGAACTCGACACTTTGGTTGACATCGCTTACTAGGTAGCGAACTATTGCCATGATTTCCTCTCGAGATTAATCCGACTTCCTTTCGAAAACCGATTCTCCGTGAACGATTAACACGGGTTGATTGACTCGGCTGATTATCTGCTTGGCGATATTATCCACCAGGAATTCAGTCCAGCCGCCTTTACGATGGCTTCCTAACACCACCATATCATAATCACCTTGCTCTACTTCTTTTAAAATCTCGTCAATCACCAATCCATGTCTTATCTTTGGAATGACCTTGACTTTTCTTCCCTGCTCCAGAGCCTCCATGCCCTCATTCAGCCATAATCCTTCCAAAGTTTTCGCCTTGATTAAGTCCTTGGCTTCGGCGCGGAGTTCCCAATCCTCGACGCGGTAACTTGCACCCATTTGCGACATTACATGCAGCAGAGTAACTCGAGAATTTTTTCGAAGTAGTTTTCCAGTATATTGCAGAAATCGCTCTATGGTTCCCAGACCCTCCTGGCCACTATGCAGCACGAGAAAACTTTCGGCCCTCTTCGCCGCCATTTTGATTATCAAGACTGGGCACGGAGCGTTAGCCACCACTTTTTCGTTCGTCGGCGCAATTTGGCGCCGCAGAAGGCTCTCCTTCGAACCCTCCCCTAACACGATGAGATCGAATTCTGCTTCGTAAGCCAAATGAATGATTTGTTCGCTCGCATGGCCGACTCGTAAAAGTCGTTCTGCGTCCACTCCAATCTTTTTTGCCGCTGCCTGTACTTCCTTCAGATATTGGTTACCGGATTCGCGTTCATCCGGACGTCGGATTACGTGGACAAAGGTCAGATCGGCCTTGCTTTCTTTGGCCAGCATCAGCCCGTATTGAACAGCAAGATCCGCGTGAGAACCGGGTTTACTGGCAATCAAGATCTTCATAGATCAGGGACTCCTAGTTTGACATCACAATTGCAGCAATATTAATGGTGCAACGAAAATGGCGAGGATAAATATGGCCAGGCTCCAATTGCTTTGCACCAACCCATTGACCAAACCGAGCATGATTCGCTCGTAACGTCCAAAGAAAAACAGCAGGATCACAGCTGAAACCAGCCCGACGCTGGTCATTTCCACCAGTACCACCGTAAACGCGCGCGGATTCTGGAGCAGCACCGCTGCCAATAGCGTATCGATGAAGGTGGTGATATTCGCGCCCATAATATAAGGAATCACGTTTTCTCTGCGCACGAAGCCGCGATTGCTCAAGGGTACCAGGATGGAGAGAGAAACACTGACCGACATGGATACGAGCGTGACCAGTGCGCCAAGTAGGAACATCACCACAGGGCGGTACACTAAACGCGAAACGCGCCCGAGCTGACTTTGGCGCAGCGATTCGGTAGGAAGGAAGCTATCAAATAGCCTAAAACTTAACAACAAGACCGATAGACCCAAGAAAAATGTTGGCCATCCTGGAAAGGTCTGCACAACAAAACCAACAATGGGATAGAAGAACCCCTCGATTACCGAGGACAACAGCAATCCGCCTTGAATCTGGACCCCATCAAGGGTGCCGTTCTGCAAGAACCAATAGCCTATGCCTAGCGCCACCAAATACGTGGTGCCGGTGACCAAAAGAGACAGGACTCCGATGCCTAAGCTCTCCGACCGTCCTCGCCCCCTTAGCATGTAGACAAAGCCAATTAGCAACACGATCAGGCTTGCCCCAAGGCGGCTCCCGGTGATCATGTTGAACGCCCCAATATCGTTGATAACCCCGGCATCAAAGAATGTGAGTGAGGTGGCCGCGACTGGTGATCCGCTCATCGTGGCATAGGCTAGTAACCATCCGAAGCCCAAGCTATTGATCGGTGCCTCGATTAAAAACGTATCTCGAATAAATGGACCGAATTCGTGAGCACCTTCCTTCATTAATGAAATAGCCAGGATAAATAGCCACAAACTTGTCAGAAAAATGACCAGCCTAAAAGCATTCCGCAAAATCCTGGACACCAAGCTTACCGAGGGATGGCTGGCTTTGACTTTAACCACTGGCTTCAGTTTGACCATTGGTTTATAGGATTTTTTTGTCTAAAAGGGAGAAGAGTTGAAGGGGAATTATTAATCGTCTGTCTTGGGCTTCTCCGCGCTGGCTTTCCCGCAGTCGCAGCCACCGTTCTCATGTCGATCGCACGGGCTTTCAGATTTGCGCCGCAATGCTTCTAACTCATCCCAGGGCTCGACTTCGTGTTTGAGGAACTCGGCGCGTTTTCCGTCCGCCAGGCCGACAACCATGGATTGTTTCATCGGCACCACATCCAGCACTTTGCCTTTGCCCAGCGGAGTCACTACTTCTTTGCCACGCTTGGGTAATGTCTTGCGAGCCTCGACATATTGCTCATATTCATAAATTAGGCAGCAACGGAGGCGCCCGCACATGCCGGTGATCTCAGTTGGGTCCAGTGAGATGCCCTGGGCTTTCGCCATCTTGATCGAAATGGGGCTGAACTCGGTGAGGAACAGAGAGCAGCAGCGCGTCTCAAGGCCGCAAGCGCCCATGCCGCCCAGAATCTTGGCAACGTCGCGGGGCCCGATCCGGCGCATCTCCACCTTAGATTTGTTGTAGGTGGTCTGCATTTCCTTGCGCAGATTTTCGAGGTCGATTTCCTCATCCCCCTCGGTGTTGTAGAGGAGGGTTAGCGATTTGCCGTCGAAGCTGAATTCCGCCTTGACGATCTTCACCCCTTCATATTTAAGTTTGGACGCAGTCGCACGGCATTCGATCATCGCCTCAACTTCTTTTTTCTGCCAGCCTTTAAACGTCTCCAGGTCGCGCTCGGTGGCTTTGCGCTCAATAGCTTTCCAGCTGCCGGTGCTTCCTTGAGTTGGCGCTGGCGGTTCAGCTAATCTCTGCACAACCTGCCCGATCTGAACGCCGCGGCTGGTCTCGACGATGGCGTAATCGCCCGGCTTTATTTCGGGCTCCTTGGTCGCGTCAAAATGGTACAGCTTGCCGATCTTCTGGAAGCGGATACCGATGATTTGCGGGGCAGTGGTTTGCGTTGGCTGTGGCGATTCGCTCATTATTCGGTTTACTCGTCCACTATTTTAATCGGAACCGTCTGGGATTGCGCAGCCAAAGCGGCAACGGATGCGCGCAATGACAGATCGGCGGCGATGGCTCTCAGCGCTTTGGCCGCGGCTGAATTCGGGTGGCTGTACACGATGGGCTTGCCGGTGTCGCTGCCTACGCGAACCTCAGACTCCAGTGGAATCTGGCCGAGGAACGGAACGCTGAACTCCTTGGCTAATTCCTGACCACCCCCGCGTCCAAACACTTCCATGCGTTTCCCATCGGGTAACTCCAAGTAGCTCATATTCTCCACAACGCCCATTAACGGCACACGCAGCTGACGGAACATCTCCATGCCGCGCCGCGCGTCATCCACTGACACTTTCTGAGGCAAGGTCACGATTACACCACCGCTCATCGGTGTCGTTTGCGCCAGGCTGAGCTGCACGTCGCCGGTGCCCGGCGGCATGTCTACGATCAAGTAATCCAGGTCACCCCATTCCACGTCGTTCATGAATTGGCGCATGGCATTGTGAAGCATTGGCCCGCGCCATACCATGGCCTGCTCCGGTTTCACCAGAAAGCCGATGGACATCAGCTTCACACCGTAGGCTTCTGCTGGAGCCAGCCGTCCACTGGCATCCGGCGGCATAGGCAGATGATCCACACCCATCATGGTGGGAATGTTCGGTCCGTAGATGTCCGCGTCCAGCAAACCAACGCGCGCGCCGGCTTGGGCAAGCGCTACCGCCACATTGGCTGAAACCGTACTCTTGCCCACCCCGCCCTTGCCGGAGGCAACCGCGATCACATTCTTGACACTTTCGGCCAATCCGGTCCGCGGCCGTCCGTCCGAGGGCACTTCGGCGGACATTTCGATCTTCACTTTCTGGGCGCCGGCCTTTTCCAATGCACTGCGAGCCTCTTTTTCAATTTGATCGCCATAGGGGTGCGCAGGAGTGACCAACACCAAGCGCAAGCCGACCTCGGCGCCTTTAACGCGCAGGTCGCGCACTGCATCCAGCGCGATCAGATCTTTCTTCAGCGCCGGGTCTTGGACGCCACTAAGTGCAGAAAGAACGTCTTGCTCGGTTAGCTCTTGCTTAGCCATTTCTCCACATCCCCCTTGGCCTTCTCTACAACCTTAAGCAGTCCCTTCTCACCGCCGCGATAACGGCGGACTGAATCTTGGGCACACAGCGTGCAGCCTTTCATGGCGCGAAATGAATCCGCATGGCAGGTATGGCAGCCATCGATGCGCGCCATGGCCAACACAAAGCTGACAGCCGCCGGCGAATCTGGCGCCGCCTTGCTGGCCTGGTCGACCGCCTTTCGCCAGCCGGCGCCATGCAAGGTTCGCAGTGAAGGCGCTACGCGGATCGGGAAAATCAGTTCGGTATCTTCGTTATACATTTCTCTATTATCCCATTGCGAGGAGGGCGTTTTCAGCCGCTATCAGCGGCGTCGCCGATGTGGCAATCCCAAGGATTCTTTGCACATTGGCTAGGGGATTGCTTCGCTTCGCTCGCAATGGTTAACTTGTTGGCGCTGCAGGAGCAGCCTTGGCTGCAGCCGATTCGGCTTTCTTGGCGGCTTCAGCCGCCCGCACGGCTTCTTCGCGGGCGTAGTTGGTGGGCCGGATCTTGGCGTAGTAAGAAACCGGCTTGGAAAGTTTTTCCTTGTTATATATGTTTTGCACATGCCGGTCGAAGGTGGCCAACTCGTAATCATGGTCCATCTTGATGGCATCAAAGGGGCAATACTCCGCGCAATAGCCGCAGTTCATACAGATATCCACATCGATGAAGAAATCCACCGGTTCCGGCACCGGGCGCTTGGTCACCGGATCTTCGGTGCGCACGATCCAGATACACTGCGGCGGACACACCTTGGCGCAGATGCCGCACGACGTGCAGCGATCATGCAGGTTTCCCTGCTCGTCCTCCTCCTGTAGGAGGATGGGGATATAGCGGAACTCTTCGGGAACGGGCAGTTTCTCTTCCGGGTACTGAACGGTAAAGATGCCCTTAGTATCCTTGCTGCTGCGGTGAGCAATGCCCTCGGGCGTGTAATAGCGCTTTCCCGCCCACTTGATGTCATCCACAAATGTCTGCACGAAGTGGACCAGGGTGACCCACATTCCTTTTAATACGCCAATACCATACATTATTCAGTCTCCAGCATTCTTACTATGTCTTGATTCCTATCGATCCACTTCGCCTAACACGATATCGATGGAGCCCAGGTTCACCACTGCATCCGCCACTTTGGAACCCACGCACATTTTTTCTAAAATCGTGAGGTTGATGAACGACGGGGCGCGCACGTGGTAACGGTAGGGATTAGCCTTGCCGTTGGACACGATGTAGTAACCCAACTCGCCCTTTGGCCCTTCGACCCGCCCATAAGACTCGCCAGCGGGGACGCGCACCTGGTAGGGATTCTTCCCGGTCATGATTTCGCCTTCGGGGATCTGCTTTACGGCCTGCTCTAGAATGCGCAGGCTTTGGCGCATCTCGTCCAGGCGGATCATGTAACGATCGTACACGTCGCCGTGGTAGCGGACAGCCACATCGAAATCGAAGCGATCGTAAATGCTATAAGGGTCTGCGCGGCGGATGTCGTAGGGCACACCCGAAGCGCGCAACACGGGCCCGGCGGTCGAGAAAGCAATGGCCTCTTCAGGCGTCACCACGCCGACGCTTTCGCCGCGGCTGCGCACCAATTCGTTCTGCGTCAGGTACAGGTCAAGCTCGTCAATCTTGCGCGGCAAGCGCTCACGCACCAGGTCCTTGATTCTGTCCAGGATCCCGGCCGGGAGATCGCGCGCTACCCCGCCGAAACGGAAGTAGTTGCACATCATGCGCGAGCCTGTGGTGGCTTCGAAAATATCCAGGATCAATTCACGTTCAGTGATGGCGTACAACGCGGGAGTGAAGAAGGCACCCAGGTCGTTGAGCAGGAAGCCGATCGCCCACAAGTGATTGCTGATGCGGGTGAGTTCCGCCATGATCACCCGGATGTACTGAGCGCGCTCCGGCGGCGCGGCTTTCGGGCCCATCAACTTCTCGACTGCCAGCGCATACCCAAAGTTGTTGCTCATCGAAGACAGGTAATCGAGCCGGTCGGTGAAGGGCATATTCATGATCCAGGTGTTGCGCTCGCCGATCTGCTCGTGATTGCGATGCAGGTATCCCATCACCGGCTTCAAAGCCACGATGGTCTCGCCATCCAATCGCACCGCCATGCGGAACACGCCATGGGTCGAAGGATGTTGCGGCCCGAGGTTCACTACCACTTGCTCGGTGTCAATATCTTCTGAATAAGAGCGCGCCGCTCGCTCAAGTGAGTCATAGAGCGCAGGATCCGCGCTTTCTTTGAATCCCTCGGGGTCAAAGCCCGTCGGATACTTTACGTTCTTGCCGAACGGATTATGGTCTTCAATGCGATAGACCTGTCCTTCGGGCCAACGGTTCTTGAAAGGTTTGAGTTCCTCTTCGAAATATGGTTCCTTCCAATCTTTGCGCATGGGATGGCCGTCAAACCCCTCCCACATCAAGATGCGTCGCAGATCGGGATGGCCTTCGAATTTAACTCCGTACAAATCCCAGGCTTCGCGCTCTTGGAAATCCGCTCCGGGATAAATGTCGATCAGTGACGGCACCACTGCGTTATCACGCGGCACCTGCACCTTGTAAATCAGCGAACCGCCGCCAGTGGATTTGAATAAGTGATAGACCACTTCGATGAAATTATTGGCGTTCGGTGCGTCGGAAAAATAATCCACCGCGGTTACGGAAGACAAATAGTCGTAGCCCATCTCGTCGCGGATGGCGGTTGCCACCTCACGCAGCTTGCCAGTTTCAACGACATGTCCTTCGTATCCCGGGCGCGCATCGCGCTTGACCGCGATGGGGAAACGCCTCTCGAGTTCAGTGGGTTCCGCCGCAGGGGCGGGAGCAACAGGGGCTTGTTCGGTCATATTTCTCTCTTACGCGCTGGCAGGATCTGCAGGAGCCGCGGGTTGGGCTGGCACCGCAGCGGGCTTGCTGGTGAATTCTTTGATCATCGCGTTCTCGCGCGGGTCAATAATGTCGGGTCCAAGCAAAGGAACTGGGATTTCTGGGATCTCATCTTTGCGGTACCAGCGCACTTTGGTAATTGATTCGCCGTCGATCTTTTCCTGGATTTTCATCAAGCCGTTCAACAGTGCTTGGGGAGTTGGCGGGCAGCCGGGAACGTAAACGTCAACCGGAACATATTGGTCCACACCTGACACCACGTTGTAGCCTTCCTTGAACGGTCCCCCGCCGGAGGCGCAGGCGCCCATGGAAAGCACGTACTTGGGTTCGGGCATCTGATTGTATAAGCGCACGATCTGCGGGATCATTTTCTTCGTCACTGTCCCTGAGACGATCATCAGATCCGATTGCCGTGGGCTGGGCCGCATCACTTCCATACCAAAGCGCGCCAAATCGTAGCGGCTGGCAGCCGTGCAGATCATTTCGATGGCGCAGCAAGCTAGGCCAAACATCATCGGCCACACCGAATAGCGCCGCCCCATATTCCAAATCTTGTCCAAAGTGGTAATGGCAATGTTTTGCCGTAATTCCGGCGGTACTTCGTAGCCGGCTGTGTTCACTGCAGGAGTCGCGGGTTTGTTTTCACTCATATCGGGTGTAACTCCTCAAACCATTCCTGGTAAATGGCAGCCAGGATTTCATCGTTGGCCAGGGCAGGATCGTCGGCAAAATTCGGCAATGCGACCGTCCAGCGAAAGATATCTCCATAAGAAACGTTCTCGAGATTCTGATTGGGATGGCTGGCCTTGAGGGCTAGCACGATCTCATATATGGCGTCCCAATACAGAGCCTGGACCATGGTTGGCGCTAGTTCAAACGTTCACATTATACACAAGCGAAACAACAAGTCAATTGACGTTAATAAGCAAATATTTATTTGCATATATAATTAGAGCATGCAACAGACCCGTCAACGCATTCTGGATTACCTTGAACAGCGGGGCAGCGCCAGCGCTCGGCAGTTGTCGCAAGCCTTCGGCATGACCCCAGCAAACCTTCGCCACCATCTTGACATCTTGGTTTCCCGAGGTTTGGTGACCCCCATCGGCCAACGGAAAGCTGAAGGCCGCGGCCGCCCTGTGCATATCTATGCCCTATCCCCGGCCGGACAAAACTCAGATCTGCAGCACCTCACCAAAGCCTTACTTGGCATGCTGGATAGCAGCAACCTTTCCCAGGGCACACAAGCCCGCCAAAAGCAGCTTGCCCAAACGCTGCTGGGCTCGCCGTCAACACCTTCGGGTCAAATCACTCAGCGGCTGGTGGCTGCGGTGCGCCGGCTGGAGCCACTCGGTTACAAGCCGCGTTGGGAGGCGCGCCCGCAGGGTCCCTTAATGGTGCTGGGCCGCTGTCCCTACGCAGCCATCATCGCCCATCATCCCGAGCTGTGCCAGATGGACGCAGCAATGCTCGAGGAAATGTTGGCCGCTCCGGTAGAACAGATCGCCAAGTTGCAACCCGGCCCTCAGGGAATCCCTCAATGTGTTTTTGTAATGAGGCAAACAAAGGTCTAGTGCAAAACATCAACATTTTTGGCTAGATGGTAATATTTTCCCGGCTTCTTCCAACCTTTTTCTAGAATGCGTAACGTTTTCCTCCTTCTTGCGCTGTCCGCCCAGCTCCTGGCGTCTGCGCCGAGCCTCATTCCGCCTCAGGGAACTCCTGGCGAGATCATCGCCCTCATCAATGCCTATCGCGCCGAAAATGGATTGCCCGCCTATCAAGAGAACGCCATCCTGGACATGACCGCCCAGGGGCAGGCAGATTACTTAATCAGCCAGCCCATGGGCAGCGTCGGTGATGTTCACTCCGGGCCCGGAGGGACGCGACCGAAAGACCGCGCCTACAACGCGGGCTACGGCGGGGGCCAAGCCATTTTTATTTCCGAGATCGTGAAAGGTGGCGTGGATGAAACTCCGGAATCTGCGCTCGCATGGTGGAAGACTTCTCCTCCACACAACAACACCATGCTGGCTTCGACTTATATTGAGATCGGGGCTGGAGCGGCCACCGATGGAAATGGGCGATGGTGGTACGTTGCCGTAACTGGCTACCAAGCGAGCGGTGCTTACTCTCCCAGCAATTCGAGTACTCAAAGCGTGCAACCGGCAGCACCGGTGATCATTCCTGTAACCAAAGCCGATCCGCAGCCCGATGGATCCATGGTGCATATCATCCGAACTGGACAAGCTTTATGGAATCTGGCTGCGCTGTATGAAGTCCCGCTTCAACAAATTTTGGATTTGAACAATTTGCCGCAGAATGCGGTGATCCATCCCGGCGACGAAATCCTTGTAGCTCCAGCGGGAACATATCCAACGGTAACTCCCACAATCGGTGAACACCCGACCGCCACCCCAACATCGACAACTCGTCCAAGCCTCACCTCGACTCCGACACAGCTGGTGCAGCAGCTAGCCGAGGTTCAAAACACGCCGGCGCAGCTTTTGACAGAATCCAATCTAAGTGTCGAGGAGAAAGCGCAGGCTGCCAACTCCACAGTCTATTTAGTCGTTGGCATCGCGCTGGTAAGTATTGTGGCCGTGTTTGCGGCCAGCTTCTTCATCCAAAAGCCGCGCCCTCCTGAGCCCCCGGCAAACGATCCCTTCGCGCCGATTGAATAGCAGTTTCAGGTTTGAAGGTTTTAAAGTTGAAAGTTCCTTGGATTCACGAGTTCGTCTGTTAGTTTTGTTTCAATCAATCTCCAATTACTAATTACAATTCTTGGGTCCTTGGGATAAACGACGATGAGCCCTGGCGCCTCCCACCAGAATTCCGCCCGCGCTGCCTTGCTTGCGGGAGCGCGCGATACATTTCCGTTGTTGGTGGGCGCGTGGCCTTTCGGCGTCATCTTCGGGGCGCTGGCTGTCACCAGTGGATTCAGCCCCTTGGGAGCGGCAGCCATGTCCGCATTCGTCTTTGCCGGGTCCGCTCAATTCATCGCTGTAGGGCTCGTACCCGCGGCAACGCCAGCCGTCGTGATCATCCTCACCACCTTCATCGTCAACCTGCGCCACATGCTGTATTCCGCCACACTGGCTCCTCACCTCAGCAAGCTGCGGCGCGGTTGGCTGCTGCCGCTCGGTTTCTGGCTCACCGATGAATCCTTTGTTGTGGCTGCCAAATACTTTACTGAATCTGAGCGGTCTGAAGACAAGCGTTGGTATTTACTAGGCTCGGAATTGGCTATGTACACCAATTGGCAAATCGCCACCTGGATTGGCATCCTGGCCGGCCAAGCCATCCGGGACCCGCGTTCCTGGGGACTGGATTTCGCCATGGTGGTGACCTTCATTGGGATGCTGGTTCCCCTGGTGAAGGGTCGCCCCGCCCTAGCATCGGTGCTCGTCGCCGGCGGCGCGGCGCTGCTGGCGAACGGACTGCCGCATCAATTGGGCCTGCTGATCGCGGCATTGCTGGGCATCACAGCCGGCGTACTGGCCGAACGTATCTGGAGCGAAACGGAGGCCGCACTGTGAACGAGTTCCTGCTAATTGCAGGAATGGCCCTTGCTACCATGGCCACCCGAATCCCTGTCTTGTGGTGGCTCAGCCTTCATCCCTTGTCGCCCAGCGTGGCCCGCGCCCTAAAATATGTCCCGCTGGCGGTGCTCTCTGCGATCATTACACCCGTCGTCCTTCTATCGGACGGCAGAGTAGCCCTTCAAATAGACAACGCGCCGCTTATCGCCAGCCTGGTAGCTGTATTGGTCTCCTGGCGCACCCGCAGCCTGCTGCTCACCATTGTACTGGGCATGGCGGCGCTGTTGGCGTGGAGAGCATTTTTCCCCTAGCTTAATCTCCAATCCCATTTTCTATTTTCCCTCCCTTGACAATTTTTTCAACAAATATTATTATGTAACCATACAGTTACATATTTAGGAGACGATCTATGCTCGCCAACCACGTTTCAGAAAAGTTCGAGATCCACTTCGAAATAGAGATCATGGCCCCGCCTGAAAAAGTTTGGGGGAAACTCGCAACACTCGAAGGCATGCACCAATGGTTCGGCAAACATCTGGTTTTCGAATTCCGCCAAGGCGGAAAATTCCAGATGGAGGTGAGTATCCCGGGGAACGGGGATTTCACATTCTTTGGTGAAGTAGTAAAGATCGAGCCGTTCAAAGAGTTGTCTTTCACCTGGACAGAGCACGAGAAAGGCCAAGAACCGTGGCCAGTTTCCACCCTGGTTTCCTTCAGACTAGAGCCAACAAAGCAAGGTACCTTGGTCACATTTACTCACGCAGGTTTCGGGGCCTTGGGCGGCGAACTCGCACGTAAGGAGTATGAAGGCCACGTTATCGGCTGGAGCCGCGATAAGGAGATCGAAAAGCTCAAGCAAGCGGTCGAGGCCGCCGGCTAACATGCCCGCCCCAACCCTCGATCGGGTCACACATGCCATCGCCGACCCGACCCGCCGGCGCATCCTGGACCAGTTGCGCCTATCCGGCTCCCAGCGGGCCGGCGACCTGGCAACCCGTTTTACCCGCATCAGCCGCCCGGCAGTCAGCAAGCACCTGCGTGTCCTGCGCGGCTCGCGACTGATCATCCAGGAACGCCGCGGCCGGGAACTTTGGTATCGCCTGAATCCGGTTCCCCTCTCCCAGATAGACGCCTGGATGGAGAAATACGCCGAATTCTGGCGGGAAGGCCTCGAAAAATTGAAGAAAACAGCTCAAAAATAGTGAAAATAGGGACAAATGTCCGCAAGGGTGTGGTTACCCGCCTGTTGTCCTCAACCACCCTGAGAGCTATACTGCCCCTGGTAGTGAGTTATTTCACGTAATAACTGATTGCGTGATTCCCGCATTGCTCCCGCCGATAACCGCATTCCGCAGGCAGCTGCGGAGGAGGTTGGCGATGGAGACCTTTAGAAAGACCCGTATGACCCTCTGGCGAGACCGCCTTCTGGCGCTCGCCCTACTGCTCATTGCCCTGCGCCTGGTTTCCGCGTCCTTCCACGCCCACAGCCACGAAATCGTCTGCCTAATCCTCCAAATTTCCGCCATTGCAGTTCTGGTAGCAGCCGGCGGGCTGAGCATCTTTATGTTCAGTGAACCGATTTTGAACGTTGACAAAATCGGAATCGCGGAAAACGGATACTTGCTCAAGTCACTCAATTGGAGTATGACTTGGAACGACATCGCCTACGCCCAACTCACCGGGGAGCTGGGCAGCCGAGTGGTGTTGATTGGCCTGCTTAGCGAACAACCGGAGCACGTAGTATCGGGCTACGAGCGCTTCGACACTATTCTCGACCGGATCAAAGATGGGCTCAAACATTATGGGCGCAAAGTAGTTGAGGAATCAGAAACGCCAAAGGTAGAGCAACCGTAGAAGTCGAAAAAATCTTCCTGGCAGTCGGGATCGTAGTCATTTCATTATTCGCCATCTGGGTCTTTTGGCGCGTCGCACATCGCAACCTGCCCTGTCCCACCACGCTGATCGCGTTGCTCGACAACCCCTTCACGAAGGGTTATTACCGCGCGGCGATCGCGCGGCTCGAACTTTCGCCAGGCCTCCACGTGTTGGACGCGGGCTGCGGTCCCGGGCTACTCACTTTACCCGTTGCGCATACTGTCGGGCCCGCGGGTCGCGTGCTGGCCCTGGACATCCAGCCGGGTATGCTCCAGCGCGCCCAAGCGCGGATCTCAAAAGCCGGGTTGTCCAATGTCGACTTCCTTCTGGCAGGGCTTGGCGAAGGAAAGCTTCCATCCAACGCATTCGACCGCGCCTTGCTGGTAACTGTGCTCGGCGAAATCCCGGATAAGCTCGCCGCGCTTAAGGAAATACATCGAGCACTCAAGCCCGGCGGTTTCCTATCCGTCACGGAAGTGCTTCCTGATCCTGATTACCAGTCCGCGGCCAAGGTGAAGCAACTGGGGGGAAAAGTGGGTTTCAAGGTTAAACGTCATTTCGGCTCTTTTTTCCTATTCACACTCAATCTGGAAAAACCGAGCGCATAGCTTCGGAGGGCTCATGGCTGCCAACTACACATTCATGCGAAAGGGCTTTCGCATCATGAATAGATTCTTCATGGTTCCGCTTTTTCGCCTGGGCTTGGGTCCCATCCTGGGCAGCCCGTTGGGGGGCTACATTATGGTGATCAAGAATCGTGGCCACATCAGCGGCAAGATGCGCTACACGCCGGTGAACTATGCCATCGGAAACGGAAATATCTATTGCACGGCCGGCTTTGGCAAGGTTTCCCATTGGATTCAAAATCTCACTGAAGATCCTCAGGTGGAGTTGCTGCTTCCGGGAGGCGCAATTGCCGCTACCGCAGAAATAGTGAAGCAGTCGAAAGAGAAACGCTCCGCTTTGCGACAGGTACTTATCAACTCGGGGTTTGCCGCTTACGTTTTCGGAGGCATAAACGCCGCCAAAGTAAGCGAAGCAAAATTGACGGAGCTGACCCGAGATTACATCGTCTTGCGTTTCCGCCCCATTGGCGTAGGCTCCGGGGCCTTCGACCCTGCTGGCTGGTTCTGGGTCTGGCCAACAGCGGCGATCATTGCCATCATTTGGTGGTTGGTTAGGTGATAGATTTAAAGTTTAAAGTTGAATGTTAAAGGCTTGCCTTCTTTAGTCTCGTAGCTCTAGCTCCCAATCTCTAGCCTCTAATCTCTAGTCTCTAACCTCCAGTTTCTAATCTCTAATCGCCAATTACCAATTACCATTTCCCCATGCCTGCCTTTAAGGTCAAGCCCGTCACCCGCGACCGCTGGGAGGACCTCGCCCAGCTATTCGGCCCAAGTGGCGCCTATAGCGGCTGCTGGTGCATGTTCTGGCGGGTGAAGTCCAGCGAATTCGAAGCCAATGGCAACAAGGGCAATCGCAAAGCCTTGCAGCGCATCGTGGCGCGAAACGAAGTCCCTGGATTACTTGCGTACGATCGGGGCAAACCCGTGGGCTGGATTTCGCTGGGTCCGAAAGCGGAGTTCGGACGCATCGAGCGTTCCCCACTGTTCAGGTCTATTGACGATGAACCCGTCTGGTCGGTAGTGTGTTTCTTCATCGACAAAGATCACCGAAATCGCGGCGTTGGCAAGAGGCTGCTGGCCGCGGCGGCCGGCTACGCCCGTTCGCAAGGCGCCCGCATTTTGGAAGCCTACCCTATCGACACCAAAGGCAAACGGCGCCAGGATGCTGCCCTTTTCACTGGCACGCATAATCTCTTCGCGCAGGCGGGGTTCGTCGAAGTAGCCCGGCGCAAAGATCGGCGGCCGGTGATGAGAAAGAAGCTGACTTAAAAATGCGCCCAACCTTGATTGCGGTATTGGCCTATGCGCCCAGAATAGGATTTTGGTAACTACTCTAAATTCACAATTTCGCCCCATGCCCTTTGCCCATCCACGTGCAGCAAGGCCACCGTCGGCGGTTTGCCCGCCAGCACCTGGCAACAGGCTGATCCAGGATTGATGACCAGCCGACCATCGATTTCCTTCACCATCGGTTCGTGATTGTGACCGAAAACAACTACATCCGCGTCAACCATCATCGCAATCGACCTATTGAGCGCAACCTCAAAGGATTGCGGACCGCGCAGCAAGTAGCGCATTTTATCGCCCACATATTGCCTCCAATTTCCGTGCCCATGGGTAAGTCCAATGCGCCGCTTCCCGATCTGAATAGTGCGTTGCATAGGCAAGTCTTGGAAACCGAACCAGTCGCGGTTACCGCGCACGGCGAGCGCGGGCGCCAGCTCCTCGAGCTGACGGAGTACCCGCGGAACGCTGATGTCGCCGGCGTGCAGAATGGCGTTAACCCCTGCCTTCTCGAAAATGGTCAGCACCGCTGGGTGAAGACTTCGGGAACGGTCCGGCACGTGAGTGTCAGCGATCAGGCCGAGAGAAACTAAACCTTGCGCATATTTAGTTTCAAGGTCTATCCGGTCTTTATCGACCTTCGTACGGCTGGAATTGAGCGCACTCACTCGGAATCCAGCAGTTCCTTCAGCTCGCCGAGCGCCTGCTGGCGCGACCTGAATTGGATGCCTTGCATCCCAACTTGCTGAGCGCCTTCCACATTGGCTGCCATATCGTCAATGAACACGGCTTCCGTGGCGACCACTCCCAAGCGGTTAAGCGCTAACCGATAGATCGCCGGGTCGGGTTTGAGCAAATGCTCTTCAGCGGAAACTACGATCAGGTCGAAGGCATCGGCGATTTTCCACTCTTGGGTAAGGAAGGCTCGCAAATTAGATAATGCGTTACTTAGCAAGGCCGTTGTGTACAGGGGTCGCAAGGAGCGGATGTAGGCGACAAGTTCTTCGTCTACTCGGTCTCCACCGAAAAAATGTTGTCTGAAATCCTCCGCGCTCAATCCTAATTTCTTATAGATTGTCTTCATGTGCACATCCCCATCGATTTCACCCAGTTGAGCAGAGAAGCGATCGTCATCCTCAAAGACAATCCGATCGATCTCCGCGCGGCTCAATCCGAGGTGGTCAGCGAGGCTGTCACGCGGCGTAAAATCCTCGGTGCGCACAATCACGCCGCCCAGGTCCCAGATCACGGCTTTGATGGCCATCTCAGCGGCGTATTGTACTTGGGGTGGTTGCAAGTAGACTTATTCTTGAATTCTCAGGAAAAAGTGCCAAATTCTACGTAAGTTTGTTGTGCTGAATATGATCATATGGAAGACTGCGCAATATGGTTCCTTCGCTGGTCTTGATCTTCCTTGGGTGCGGGTTTGCGAAACCCCCTCAGGATGACAAATAAGAGAACAAAAACGCCCGCCTGTCGGTGGCGGGCGTTTTTGCTTTGAGTCTGGTCCTCTTAGACTCTATTCTTTTACTTCGATGGTCATCAACTCCTTTCCAGGTCTCAGCTCTTTTTCGTAGCGGTCATATTGCCGGGCGACGTACATGCCGGCGCGTTCATACAATCTCAGCGCGCCAGTCAGGTTGCTGGCATCCACGCCCAGGCCAACCTTCTTGTAGCCACGTTGGTAGAACTCGCCGAAGCTGTGCAGCAACAAGGCCATGCCCAGGCCGCGTTTGCGCCAAGGCCGTCTTACGCCCAAAGACCCTACCCAGCCCATTGGTGCTTCTTCCTGCTCATTTACGCGACAGAGGGAAATACCGGCGATCTGCTCACCATCCATGGCAATAAACCATAGGTTAGGGTCAAAGCCCTCCTCGGTCATGAAATGCTTGAACTTGGCAAAGCCCGTTTCGAAGGGTTGTTCAACGTGTCCAAAGTGATCGCTGAAGGCCTCGTCATCGGCGCGATAAACAGCTTCCGCGTGCAAATCCGCATCAAACGGGCGCAGAGTGATTCCTTCCGGCCATACCGGATCAGCCGGTGCTTTAGGGAGATCTCGGTGCATGATGAAACTGTGACGGATGAGTTGGAAACCAAAACCTTCGAACAGCTTACGGGCCTGTTCGTCATGGGCGGCATTGAAGGTCTGAACTGAGACACGCAGATCAGGTGATAGTGTTTCCACGATCAAGCCGACCCGCTGCAAAGCCCACGCCAGCAGCACGTTTCCCGCGTTTCCATCCGCTTTGTGCGGGTGCAGGCGCAACCAGATAAACGGATGAGCAGGCGGCTGGGTGAGTGTGAGCGCTTCTACGTAGCCAACCACGTCGCCATCGGGATTGGTTACCATACGCACGTCCTCAGCCATGTTCAGCCCCGGTGTATGCCAAAAGTTTTTCAATTCACCGGCAGTTTGTTCGTTGATCCCCAAGGTGGCTTGCGAGTACGCATTGATTAGCGCCAACACTGCATCCAGATCTTCAGGACCGACCTGGTGCATGGCATAGCTTTGCTTGAGAGTAATCAAGCCTTCTTGTGTCAACATTTCTCTCCTATTAATTCTTTGCGGTACAGATCCCAGCGGCGAACGATCTGATAGCCGCTGCTTTCATAGAGATGCAAGGCCTTGTTGGGGTTTTCTGCATCCACTTCCAGGGCGGCAGCAAGCAGCCCTCGGACTTTCATCTCGCGCTGACTTGCTAACAGCAGCGCTCGGCCCAGCCCGCGCCGGCGCCAGGGGCGCCGCACGCCTATGGGCTCCGTCCAAGCCCAACGCCGCCCCAGCTTCTCGTTTTCACTTTGCGAAACCAGGTTGACCGCGGCGCCCGCCACCTGATCGCCATCCCAGGCAACCTGCCATAAAGTGGGGTCGAACTCTGGGTGCCGCAACCAGCGCTGGTAATCTTCATCGTTGCGCGGAGAGAAGCCCCAGTGATCGAAAAAGGCTTCTTCGATCGCGTCCCAGATTTGCCGGTAATGTTCCGCTTTCACCGGGCGCAGCTCCAGTCCCACAGGCAACTCTGCTCCGGGGATCTCGCTGCCCAGCTCGCGACTCATAATGAAGAAGTGCCGGGTGGCCCGGTAGTTGAACTGCTTAAGCAAAACGGCGGCGCCCGCATTGGCATCGGGCACGGTGATTTCGACGAATTTCGGTACATCGGTTGGATGGCAGGCAGCGATCTCGCCGATCCGATTTTCGTTGTACGTCAGAATGGCGCGACCCAGCCCCTTCCTCCGCCAGGCGGGATGCATGAAGGTCACACTGCGATAGATGCGCGCTTTGCCTTCACGCTCCGCATCCTGGTCCAACCAGAAAACGCGGCTGTAACAAGCCGGCTCGCCGTTCACCTCAGCGATCAAGACGTCCATATACGGATCCAGGTTCTTCGGTTCCGCATAGTAGTGCGCCATGGTTTCCACGGAGGAAGCTTCGGGGACGCCATCTGCTGCATTAGCCGCGTTAACCAAGCCTGCCATCAGCGCATGGTCATCCGCCCCGCGATAATGCCTGGACATCAGCCCCGGGATACCAGGGGCATTGGGTGTTTGTAATTCGGCAATTGGCTTAGTATTTCTTTGACCAGTAATCATTTCAATCCTTACAAACCAAAACGGCCGGGGCATGCGCCGCGGCCGTGACTTAAACAAAACGACCGCGGAGTGCTGCGCCGCGGCCGTCAATGAGTTCGTAGAAATCTATAGACTAGCAGTAGGCGCAGTACGCGAAGGAATGGCAACGCCACCGGATGTTGTTACCGGCAGTGGTCGCTTCCATTCGAGAACCAGGTGTGTATTCACAGCGATCTGCGCCTCCTTTAGGATTGGCCTAGCTTACACGTATTACAAATGTCTGTCAAGTCGGAATCCAAGAAATGTAATCTGAATTAAGGATTCCTTTACCCACGCTTTATAATCACAATACATGAATCCCGCCGGGACCCCATCCCCATTCTCATTTTTGCCTACCTCGCTGCTTTTGTTGGCCATCGGATGGGGCGGGTTATTTCTGCTGTTCAACTTAACCGAGCCCTTCCTTTTGCCGCGGTGGGCATTCTTCTTCCTGGTCGTAGTCGCGTTTACAGGATTAGCCCTACCCATCTCGTCATTCTTCAATTACCGTTTCCCCAGTGACCCGCCTGCCACGGTGCGCGTAATCCTGCGCCAGGCGCTTTGGGTCGGTGTGTACGCCGCCACCCTGGCATGGCTGCTGTATGGGCGCGTATTCAACACCGCCTTGGCAGTCATCCTGGCCCTGGCCTTCATCGTAATCGAATGGTTCCTGCGCTTGCGCGAAAAATCCCGCTGGGAACCCTAGGCACTAAGAAAGACGACAATGAAAACTGATCTGCCCGCCCTAATGGAAGCGCGTAACCTGGACGCGTTGTTGATCTTTGGCGATGCATTGCACAACCCGCCAATGGTGTATTTCACCGGAGTCGCGCACGTTACCGGCGCACTGTTGGTGATCAAACGCGGCGAAGCACCGCTGCTCTTTTGCCACAACATGGAGCGCGACGAAGCGGCCTCCAGCGGTTTAGCCACGCGCAGCATCACCGACTACAACTATCGCGCCATCTTGAAAGAATTCAACGACGACCATGCGTTAGCCCAAGCTCGTATGCTCCAGCGCATGCTGACTGATGCGGGCGTTACCTCGGGTCGCGCCGCGGTCTATGGCAGACAAGATACGGGAGACGCCTTTGGGATGCTCACTGCCGTCACAGGGTTGCTTCCCGAACTCGAAATCGTTGGCGAAATCCATAATTCGGCGTTGTTGGAAGCTCGCGCCACCAAAGATCCTGCGGAGGTGGAGCGCATCCGTGCGATCCAAAAGCAAACCACTGAGGTAGTGGGTCAGGTGGCCGATTTCCTCAGCCGCCAGCGCGCCAAAGAAGGCGTGTTGATTGACAGCGACGGCCAGCCAGTTACAGTTAGGAAAGTCAAGTCCAAGATCAATCTGTGGCTGGCGGAGCGCGGCTTGGATAATCCCCACGGCACAATCTTTGCTCCCGGCGCCGAGGGCGGCGTGCCGCACAGCATGGGCAGCCCGGAGGCGGTTCTACGGCTCGGGAAGCCGATCGTGTTCGATATTTTCCCAATCGAGGCTGGCGGCGGTTACTGGGCTGACTTCACCCGCACCTGGTGCCTGGGCCATGCCACGGATGCCGCCCAGGCTTTATACGACGACGTGCGTTTTGTATACGAGACTTTGATGTCGGAGATCAAACCCGATGTGCGCTGTGCCGTGTTCCAGGCGCGGACTTGCGAACTCTTCAAGCTACGCGGCCATCCGACAGTAAACGAGGATCCGACTACGAAAGTAGGCTACGTGCACTCGCTGGCGCACGGCTTGGGCCTGGACGTGCACGAACGCCCCGGCTTCTACGGCGATCCAAAGACAGCAAAAGAATTCCTCCTCCGCGGCCACGTAATCACCATCGAGCCCGGACTCTATTATCCTGAACGCGGCATGGGTATGCGCATCGAGGACGCGGTCTACATGCGCCCGGATGGCAGGCCAGAAATCCTGGCCGAATATCCGCTCGATCTCGTTATTCGACTAAAGTCATAGAACGGTTCGATGGCGCTTCCAACCCTGGATGCCCACGCACACCTTGACCCTGCTCGCCCGGCGCAGGAACTCGCCCAATCCGGCGCGGTAATTTCCATGACGTTTTCGCTTGAAGGTGCCCAAAAAACCCTTACACGAACGGACGAATTCGTAGCCTGGGGCGTCGGCTGCCATCCGCGCTTTGCTGCCGCTCAAAACGCTTTTGATATCCGCCAGTTTCGTAACCTGGTGGCGCGCACTGCCATTGTGGGAGAAGTTGGCCTCGATGGAGCTTCGCGCGTTTCTCAAGCCGACCAGTTGCGCGTATTCCGTTCGGTCCTGGAAATCGTATGTGAGATCCCGCGGTTTGTCAGCATTCATAGCGTCCGCGCTACAGGGCTTGTGCTGAAGGAGTTGAGGCGTACGCCGCTTGCCGCGCCTGTCCTGCACTGGTGGATGGGCAGCGTGGCCGAAACTAAAGAGGCGCTGGCCTTGGGTTGCTATTTCTCCATCCATCCGCAGGTGGCGCGCCACTCCAAGTTTCGCAACTGGGTGCCGCTGGAGCGCGTGTTTGTCGAAAGTGACCACGGCGTCAAGGATCCGCTTGCTGGCATCCCCCTGCGTATCCAGAAGGTAGAGCGTCTGGTTGCCCAGCAATACGGTATTCAAACCGACGAGTTGCGCAAGGTCACCTGGAAGAATCTAGCCAGTCTCATTGAGGCGACAGACACACGCGAATTGTGGCCCAGGGCATTTATGCCCTTGAGCCATCCCGGAGTGGCAAATTGAGGGCTGAGGTCGGGACTTCCCTATACCTTCCCGCCGTTTAGTAACATGAACTGATTTCCATAGTTGGTATCCGCAAATTCCAGTTTGATCCATCCTTTGCCAAAGAGGGAGGGAAGGCTAAAACCCAGCATGCGGACTGCACTCGCCAGGCGCGTCATCCGTTCTTTTACTTCAGGTGGGTTGCGGCTAATGCCCAAATACCGCGCAAGGATGAAGCCGGCAATAAACCCCACAAGTCCGCCTGCAAACTCCAAACCGGCACCGTTGATGAGGGAATTGAGGCCAACTCCCAGGCTGATGCCGATGGCAGCCAACATCAGAGCGCCCAAGCACCCCAACCGATTAGCTGAAATTCCCACTTTGCTGGCTTTATGGCAATCTTCGCAGATCGGGAACTTAAGGCTAACGCTCTGTTTTCCACTCCAATTTGATGTTCCCACTGCGTAGATGTGGGGGGTTAGCGGGTTACCGCAGGCAACGCACCCGCCGGGCATGTTGTAACTGTTGAAGTATTCAACCTGGACACGCACCTTAACCTCCAAAAGAAAAAGAAGAACGCAGAACCGGGAAGGTAAAAACCACCGTCAGCAATCAGCGGTTTCAAGGCGTTTTTCGCGCTTTTGGAGTTCCCGAGAACGTGGCGATTAGCCCGAATTTGATGGGACGAATGTAATCTGCAGTCTATAATTAGGCTATGCCCCGCCGACGAAAAAAACTGGCCCCCGCGCGCATCCTTGGCATCGAGACTTCTTGCGACGAGACCGCCGCGGCCGTCGTCGAGAATGGCCGCGCGGCGTTCTCCAACGTCGTCGCCTCCCAGGCAGCGCTGCACGCAAAATATGGCGGCGTCTTCCCCGAGGTTGCTTCACGCCACCACATCAAAGTCATCGATACCGTGGTCGCCGAAGCACTGGCGCAAGCCCATCTCGAACTTGCTGATCTGGACGCCATTGCTGTCACCCGCGGACCAGGACTACCCGGCTCTCTCATTGTTGGGCTTACCATGGCCAAGGGCCTGGCGCTCGGCTCTGGGTTGCCGCTGTATGGCATCAACCACCTTGAAGGCCACCTGTATTCTGCCTGGGTGCAACTCGATCCCGGCGTGGAGAATGCGCCTGCTGTTGGCTCCGCCAACAGCCATTCTCCCAGCCAAGAGGGGGCTCCTTCTTTTCCCCTCTTGGCACTGATTGTGTCCGGCGGCCACACTGAACTCGTCCTGGTGAAAGACCACCTCAGCTACCAACGCCTTGGCGCTACTTTGGACGACGCCGCCGGCGAAGCTTTCGACAAAGTGGCGCGCCTGTTGAAACTCGGCTACCCGGGCGGCCCCGCCATCCAGCGCGCCGCCGCCGGAGGCGACCCCGCCGCTTTCGACTT
>CAYJMC010000012.1:19136-20878 GCA_964371335.1 uncultured Anaerolineaceae bacterium | reverse complement strand
TCCGCCAACCAGGAGCTGCGCGCAGCGCTGGCAACCAGCGATCTGCCTGTGCACCTGCCGCCGCTGGCGCTGTGCACCGACAACGCCGCCATGATCGCCGCGGCCGGCTACTTCCGCCATGCCATTATTGGTGAGCCCGACGGCATGAATATGGACATCGAGCCGGGGTGGCAAATAGCGTAGGTGAGATCGGTTTAAAGAGCAAAGCATTGCAGAGACTGACTGGGCGCCGGCTCTCTCACTTCTCGGTTGCGGGTTGCGGCAGCTGCCTGATTCCAACGGCAATCCACGTGAACTGGGCGAGCTGCCGGAGGCGATTGGCGAGCTACAAGATTTGTTTTACCTGGATTTGCGAGGAAATAAGCTGAGCGTGTTGCCGGAGTGAGGGAGTTGAGGAAACTGGATTTGAGGTGGAATAAAATTGTTTCCAAACCGCAAACAATTCCAGAGACTTGCGCGGAGTAGGGGCCTGTAAGAAAAAACTAGATGGAAACCGCGATGCACGCAGGAATGAATTCTCATGCAGGGTTGTGGAAAAAACAGGAAGAATAAATTGTAAAACAATGGTTATATGGAAGACCGCGCATCATGGATTCTTCGCTGGCCTAGAATCTGGTTTTGGTGTGGCTTCTTTATCCCGCTCAAAATGACAAGGCAGATGAACAAAAGCGAAAAAGATGCGCTTTTTTAGGCTCAATTGTGATCGCAATGCAGGCGCTGGAAAATCTCGCCGATCAACTTGCCAAGTTATAACTGCGGCAAGCATGCTCCCGTTAGCTGATTTACGCAAAACTTATCCCTTCTCGTTCAACTTTTGGATAGAATGCAATAAGTAAGTCGTAATCCAACAATTTAAAGATAAGGAGATTCTCATGACTAAAGGTAAGAGCACCACCAGGAAAGCCGCGAAAAAATCCGAGGGATTCACAGCTGAGGAACGCGCCGCGATGAAGGAGCGCGCCAAAGAGCTGAAGATAGCCGGGGACAAGGCGGCTGGAGAAAAAGCATTGCTGGCGAAGATCGCGGAGATGAAGGAACCAGATCGCTCCATGGCCAAGCGGCTGCACGCTATCATCACTGCCAGCGCGCCAGACCTTTTACCAAGAACCTGGTACGGAATGCCTGCTTATGCGAACAAGGACGACAAGGTCGTATGTTTCTTCCAAGATGCGGGGAAGTTCAAGGCCAGGTATGCGACGTTAGGCTTCAGCGACACGGCGAAGCTCGACGAAGGTGAGATGTGGCCCACCTCTTTCGCGCTGAAGAAATTAACCGCCAGCGAAGAGGCAAAGATCGCCGCACTGGTGAAGAAAGCGGCGGGTTGAGGATAAGTAAAGGATGAACGCGTCTCCAACAGACAGGTCCGCATCCAGGCAGATCGACGCCATAGTCAAAGCGCCGGGTGACTGGCGCGGCAAGAAACTGTCACAGCTGCGCGCTTTAATTAAGAAAGCCGATCCTGCAGTAATTGAAGGAGTGAAATGGAAAAAACCTTCCAAACCATCGGGGGTCCCAGTTTGGTCTCATGACGGAATAGTCTGTATAGCGGACACGCTCAAGAACGCCGTGAGGTTGACATTCCCCAAGGGTGCTTTGATGAAGGATCCAAAGAAACTCTTCAACACGCGCCTAGAAAGCAATACAATTCGTGCCATCGACTTCTACGAAGACAGCAATGTAGATGAGGATGGGTTAAAAGCGCTCATTCTCGAAGCTGCGAAACTGAACATGTCGAAAGCGCG
>CAYJMC010000012.1:0-19036 GCA_964371335.1 uncultured Anaerolineaceae bacterium | reverse complement strand
AAACCTGTCCCTACAAAACAATTACTGCAAACTCTGTTTCTTCCCCTCTTCCCACAACGCGTCCATTTCCTCCAGCGTCATGTCTTTCATCGCCCGACCCTGCGCCCGGGCGCCCGCTTCCACGTAGGCGAAGCGGCGCTTGAAGCGCGCGTTGGCGGCGCGCAGCGCGGCTTCCGGGTCGATCTTGAGCCAGCGGGCCAGGTTCACCAGAGCGAACAGGATATCGCCAAACTCAGCCCGCTTCTCCTCGGCTGATTCGGCGGCTTTTAACTCCTTGATCTCCTCAGCTACGTCCCCCAGCACGCCTTCGATATTCGGCCACTCAAAACCCACGCGTGCGGCGCGCGCCGTGTAGGTTTCCGCCTGGCTGAGAGCCGGCAGGGCGGCAGCCACGCCATCCAGCACGCCGCGCTCCTCGCCTTTGGCCTTTCGTTCGCCAGCTTTCAAATGCTCCCAGTTGGCGATCACCGCATCTGCATCCTTAAGCTCCAGGTCGCCGAAAACGTGCGGGTGGCGCGAGATCAGCTTGGTGGTGATGCCGTGGAGCACATCCGACATGCGGAACTCGCCTGCCTCTGTAGCGATCTGCGCGTTGAGAACAACCTGAGCGAGCAAGTCGCCGAACTCTTCTTGCATAGCCTTGGGGTCTTCAGCATCGATGGCCTCGATCACCTCGTAGGCTTCTTCTATTAAATTACGCCGCAAACTCTGGTGTGTCTGCTCGCGGTCCCAGGGGCAGCCTTCGGGCGCCCGAAGGTGAGCGATCAGATCCTGGAATTCCTCAAAGGATGTGTTTTCAGCAAGCGGCGGAAGGTAGAGCGCGGTCAGCGCGGTGATATGCTGGCTGTGATCGATTTCGTGAAGCGGCAAATCTTCCACCCGTTCGTCGGCGGTTCCAGCAGCATGCACCAAGCGAACGGGATGCTCATCGGGATATTGCGCCATCAATGTGATCTTAAGTTCACCGGCGAGATGTTGCGAGTGAACTTGGGCGATCAGTGCGGGCGCGTGCGGAGGGAAAAGCGGGTGATGCTGGCGCACGAGGTCGAGGGCGTCTACGATGGCGGTCTGCGGCAACAGGTCGGCGCCCACGGCAGCCAACATCGGCTCGACAAAGCTCAACCCCTGGACTACGCGCACGGGAATCCCGGCTGCCTTGGCGCGGCGAGCGATCTCGGGCGCAGTGGCCTCGGCCACGAAGGGGTGGCCGGGTACCGCGTAAACCACGCCGCGCGGCCGCTCACCCAGTTCAAGAACGCGACTCACGATCTTGCGATATACCTCTTCGACATTCTCTTCGCTTTCGTAGAGATCATCGAAGCTATGCACCGTGAGGTTTGCGGGAAAAGCCGACACCACCGGATGCTGGCTGGTGCGCAGGAAGATCTCTCCGGCGCTGTTAAGCAAATCCCAGGCCTCACGAGTGAGCTGATCTGGGTTGCCGGGGCCGAGGCCGAGGAGGGTGATTCCGGGGGATGCGGGCATGGTTGCGCTCCTTATAAAACCTCACCACAAAGGCACAAAGGAAACAAAGTTTTTAGTTTAAAAAGATTTCTTTGTGCTCTTTGTGACTTTGTGGTTAATCTTTTGTCTATTCTAAAAGAAAAACCGCAGGATTTCTCCTGCGGTTGAGTTTACACTTAGCGCTTGGTGTAAGTCGGCGCCTTGCGGGCACGCTTGAGGCCAGGCTTCTTGCGTTCCTTGGCGCGCGCGTCCCGGCGCAGGTGGTTCTTCTTGGCCAAGGGGGCATGCCAATCGGGGTTCATCAGCACCAGGGCGCGGGCAAGGCCCATGCGCACCGCGCCGGCTTGCCCGGTGCGGCCGCCGCCGCGCACGACCGCACTAACGTCTATCGTGCCTAATGCGGAGGCGTCTTCGAGCGCGACCAAAATGGCCGCAGCGTCACCTACGCGGGGGAAATATTCGTCCAGGGTCATGCCGTTCACCATAAAGGCGCCGGAGCCGCCCATCACGCGCACCCGTGCGGTGCTGGTCTTGCGGCGCCCTATGCCTTCGTAATATTGATCTGCCATCTAATAGCTCCTAATCCTTATTTCAGCGCCAGCGGTTTGGGGTTCTGCGGATCGTGGGGATGCTCCGCGCCGGCGTAGACTTTCAGCTTCTTGATCAATTGGCGACCTTGCTTGGTGTGCGGCAACATGCCGCGCACCGCAAATGTGATCACGCGGTCCGGATGGGTAGCCAGCATGCGGCGCAATGTGGTTTCGGTTAACCCGCCGGGATAACCGCTGTGGCGGTAATAAGTCTTATCTTCCAACTTATTGCCGGTCACGACTAGCTGGCCGCAGTTGGTCACGATCACATAGTCGCCCATGTCAACGCCGGGCGTGTAATCGGCGCGATGCTTGCCCATTAACACGGTGGCGATGCGCGAAGCCAGGCGGCCCAGGTTTTGGCCGCTGGCATCCACGATATACCATTGCTGGGTCAATTCACCAGCTTTCGGATAATACGATTTTTGCATCATCAATCCTTCAATTTTCAATATTCTACCGCCACCAGGCATAAGCCTTGCGGCGGGGCTAATTCGCGTACTTTACTTTTGCCTTTCAGCGCCCGTTCTGCCTCGTTCGGCTCTGCCAGTCCCTGTCCGATCCTCACCTGTTGGCCGACCACACGGCGCACCATGTGATAGAGAAAGGCGTTGGCGCTAACCTCGAAGACGAATTCGTCTTCGGCAGCTTTGCGCCACGTGGCTCTGAATACTCTACGGACGGTGCTGCCATCTTTCTTTGGCGCCGAGCCGAATGCGCTGAAGTCGTGCTCACCGCGCAAAAGCTTTGCCGCTGCCCGCAGGCGGTTCAGCTTCACCGCCGGCCAAACCCGCCAGGCAAACCGCTCTCGCAGTGGATCGCGATGCGCTTGGCAGAAAATCCGGTATTGGTACCGGCGGGACTTGGCCTCATGGCGCGGGTGAAAATCGGCCCGCACTGCCTCGGCCTTTCGCAGCGCAACATCTGGCGGCAAGCTCGCATTCAGCGCCCGCTGCAATTGATCGAGCGAGTGCTTCCAGGCCAGATCGAATGCGATTACCTGGCCGCTGGCATGCACTCCAGCGTCGGTGCGCCCAGCAGCCAGGACAGCCTTCCCCTGCCAGCCAAGCGATTTCAGCGCATCTTCAACAACAGCCTGGACGCTGCGGCTGTCAGCCTGGCGCTGCATGCCGCTGAAAGCGGTGCCGTCGTATGCGAGAACAACTTTGTAACGTACGATGTCCATATCGCCCTTAAAGCGAAATGGATGATTACTCAACTAATTCAAGCAAAACTACATCGGCGCGGTCCCCATCCCGTTGGCCGAGTTTGGTCAGGCGGGTGTAGCCGCCTTTGCGCTCAGCGTAGCGCGGGGCAATATCGTCGAAGAGTTTCTTGACGATCTTGGCGTCGTTTAGCCGCGATGCAGCTAACCGGCGGGCATGCACCTTGGCGGGCGCGCCTTCTGAGGCATTGCCGCGCTTGGCCAGGCTGATCAATTTTTCGGCTTGGTTGCGAATGGCTTCGGCTTTAGCACGCGTTGTGCGAATACGCTCGAATTCGAATAGCTGCTTTACCAAAATTCGTCGCAGAGCATTGCGCGGCCCCATTTTGCGGCTGAGTCTCTTGCCAGCGATTTTGTGGCGCATGGATTACTCTTCCTCGCCTTCGCCGGGTTTCCCGTCTGACATGTAGCCTTTGTCCTGCATCTTCTCAACCAGCTCGTCGAGGCTCTTGTCTCCAAAGTTGCGGATGGACATCACTGCGTCCTGGCCTTTGTCGAGCAATTCGATCACTTCGCCCACCGTAGTGATGCCGGCGCGCTTTAACGAATTGAACACGCGCACCGACAAATCCAAATTCTCGATGGGTGTATCGTAGACTTCACTGGAGAGGCGGCTATCGCCCAATTCCAACTTGGGCGCCGGGCCGAGAGTGATCTCGGTAACCCCGGCGATGTGGCGCAGGTGCTCGATAAGGATGCCGGCGGAAGTGCTCATGGCTTCTTCCGGGCGCACGGTTCCATCCGTCCAGATTTCCATGACCAGCTTGTCGTAATTCGTATCCTGGCCGACGCGGGCGTAATCGACTTCCCAATTCACGCGGCGCACGGGCGTGTAGATGGCATCCACAGGCAACTCGCCAATGGGTAGCTTGCCGCTCCGGTCATTGGCTGGAGAATAGCCGCGGCCGCGCTGCACCGTTAGCTCGATCTCCAGTTTGGTCTTGCTGCTGTCCGACGTGAACAAATAGAGATCAGGATTGACGATCTCGACTTCGGCAGGAGCAATAATGTCGGCAGCGGTCACCACCCCTTCGCCGCGCACCTCGAGGTGCATGCGGGAGGAGTCGCCCTCGTGCAATTTCATGCGCAGCTGTTTAAGCTGCAGCATAATTTGGATCACATCCTCGCGGATGCCCGGGATTTGGCTGTACTCGTGCTGTACATCAGTTACGCGCATGGAGGTGATGGCCGCCCCCTCAAGCGAAGAGAGCAGCACGCGGCGCAGCGCGTTGCCGAGCGTGTTGCCATAGCCGCGCTCCAGCGGGCTGATGGCAAACTTTCCATAATTTCGTGCTTCCGCTTCTCTTTCGATCTGCGGGGTTACCATGTTACTTAATACAATCACAGCATTTCCTTCTTCCCCACCAAGGCGGTCGAGAACCCTTGGATGGATACGCGTTCGGTCGTTGCCCTGATGCCGGCAATAACCTACTATCTAGAATAGAATTCCACCACCAACTGTTCGTTCAAGTTGGCGTCGATCTCTGCACGTTCGGGCAAACGCTTCACGGTGCCCGTCAGCTTGTTCACATCCCTTTCGATCCAGTCGGGAGCATTGCGCCCTTTGGCGAAATCGGGCAATTCCTTGAAGAAAGACCTTGCGCGGGAACCTTCGCGGATTTCAATGATGTCCCCTTCCTTGACCAGCATGGAAGGCACATCCGTGCGGCGGCCATTCACGGTGAAATGTCCGTGGTTCACCAATTGGCGCGCCTGGGCGCGGCTGCTGGCGAACCCCATGCGATAGATGACGTTGTCCAACCGCGATTCGAGCATCTGCAGCATGGTGAGACCGGTGAGGCTGCGGGATTTCAATGCCTCGCGGAAGTAACGGCGGAACTGGCGCTCGTAAATGCCATAAACGCGGCGAGCCTTTTGCTTGGCGCGCAACTGCTTGCCAAAATCCGATTCGCGCGAGCGGCGCCATTCGGCGCCCTTACCGTGCAAGCCGGGAGGATAATTGCGGCGCTCGATGGCGCACTTGGGTGAAAAACAGCGCTCGCCTTTAAGGAAGAGCTTCTCGCCCTCGCGGCGGCACAGCTTGCAAACTGGGTCTGTGTGTCTTGCCATGAATCCTTTTCCTTACATTCTGCGCCGCTTAGGCGGGCGGCAGCCATTGTGCGGCACTGGGGTCACGTCAGAAATGGAGCGCACGCGAATGCCCATGGTCTGGACGGCGCGCACCGCCGACTCGCGGCCGGGTCCGGGCCCTTTCACGAACATTTCGACTTCCTGAATGCCCATATCCTGGGCAGCCTTTACGGCGCGCTCAGTAGCCAGGCGGGAAGCGAATGGCGTGCTCTTGCGCGAACCCTTGAAGCCCACCAAGCCGGCCGATGCCCATGAAAGTGTGTTGCCCTGGCCATCGGTAATCGTGACGATGGTGTTATTAAAAGTTGCGAAAATATGGATCTGACCAAAAGCTAATGAACGCTTGGCCGTCTTCTTGGCGCCGCGGGGGGCACGCGCCGGCTTTTCAGCTTGCGCGCCCTCGGCGTTCTCAGCCGGTGCGACAGCCTTGGCTTCTTTCTCTTCAGCTTTTGCTTGTTTCTCTTTCGCCATTCTCTCTGCTCCTCAACGGCTTACTTCTTGGTGGCGCCGCGGCGGCGTCCGCGTCCGGCCACAGTCTTTGCCGGGCCTTTGCGCGTGCGCGAATTGGTGCGCGTGCGCTGGCCGCGTACGGGCAGCCCACGGCGGTGGCGTGTGCCGCGGTAACTACCGATTTCCATCAGGCGCTTGATATTCATCTGCACGTCGCGGCGGCGGTCGCCTTCGACTTGCAGGTTCTTGGTAATGTATTCGCGCAGCTTGGTGACTTCGTCGTCCGTCAGGTCTTTGACCCGCGTATCGGGATTGATCCCGGTTGTCTTCAGAATCAAATGTGAAGTATGCAGCCCGATTCCATAAATATAGCGCAGGCCATATTCGATACGTTTGTCACGCGGTAAATCTACGCCTTCAATGCGAGCCATGCTTCTCCTAGCCTTGCCGCTGCTTGTGCTTGGGATTGCTGCATATCACATACAGCTTGCCTTTGCGCTTAACTACTTTGCAGCGGGCGCAGCGTTTTTTGATTGATGCCGTTACTTTCATCCAAACTACTCCAATGGTTGCCGATCAGTCGGCGCTCATGATGCGATCTTGTCGTCAAAATCAAGTGCGCCGGACGGCAAACGAGTAAGTATATCTTTGATTGTTAATTCCGTCCAGACCACTACGGTCAGCGGATGAGCACGGATGGCGTTTATTAGTTAATTACCGCCGACCGTATAAGGAGAACGAGGACATGAGATTTTGCAGTATTGTCAAACTTTTTTCGTTCTCCATTACACCGTCAAAATTAGCGGCTCGCCTTCGGTTACAGCCACACTATGTTCGAAGTGGGCAGTAAGCGAACCGTCAGCCGAGGCGACTGTCCACTTGTCCGCCAGTACCCGAGTGCGGTGCGTCCCTGCCAGCACCATCGGCTCCAGGGCAATGGTGATACCCGGTCGCAGCACCAGGCCTTGGCCAGGGAGCCCGTAATTGGGCACCTGCGGCCCTTCGTGCATCTGCCGCCCCACCCCGTGACCAGAATACTCGCGGGGTACGTGGTAACCGTTGGCCTCCACGTATTGCTGGATGGCGGAAGAAACGTCGCCAACGTGGTTACCGGGTCGCATCTTCTCAATACCCAGCCGCAGGGCTTCTTCGGTGACCTCGATCAGCTTCTGCGCTTCCTGGCTTACTTCACCGATCGGCACGGTAAAAGCCGAGTCGCCTACAAACCCCTGATACACCGTGCCGCAATCCACCGAGAAAATATCGCCTTCGCGCAGTACACGTTTCTTGCTCGGCAATCCGTGCACCAGCTCGTCATTGATGCTGGCGTTGATCGTCGCCGGGTAAGGATAAGGGCCCGGATAATTCAGGAATGCCGGTACCCCGCCGTGATCCCGAATAAACGCCTCTGCGATCTCATCCAGCTTGCCGGTGGTGGCGCCGGGGCGAATATTCTTGCGGACTTCCTCGAGCGCCAGGGCATTGATATGGCCGGCCTGCTTCATCAGCTCGATCTCAGCCGCGCTTTTGAGCACAATGTTGCGTTCCCAGCTCATGCTTTATCGCCGCCCACCCCCACCGGCATGGCTGCCAACAAGTCGCGCGTCACCGCCTCAATACTTTGCGCGCCGTCCACTTCGACCAATCTGCCTTCCTCGCGATAGTAATCGATGAGCGGCGCCGTTTGCTCGAAGTAAACACGGATGCGGCGCTGGACAGTTTCGCGCTTGTCGTCTTCGCGTTGGTAAAGTTCAGATCCGTCCACATCGCACACCCCGGCTTTCTTTGGCGGGTTGGATACCTCGTGGTAGATGTGCCCCTCCGCACGGCAGGTCCACCGGCCGCTGAGCCGGCGCACCAGTTCCTCTTCGTCCACCCGAATGTATGGCACCACGTCCACTTTGCCCCCCAGGTCATTCAGCATCTGGCTCAATGCTGCTGCCTGCGCGGGAGTTCGCGGGTACCCATCCAGCAGGGCGCCTTTGGCGCAGTCGGGGCGGCTAAGGCGTTCGCGCACCATGGCGATGGTCACATCGTCCGGTACCAGATCACCGCGGTCCATAAAGCCCTTGGCAAGCTTCCCAAGTTCGGTTTGGTTTTTAATGTTCTCTCGAAACAGATCCCCTGAAGAAACATGGGCCAGGCCCAGTTTCTCGGAGAGGATCTCGGCCTGGGTTCCCTTGCCTGCCCCAGGCGGACCTAACAACACAACGTAAACAGCCACGGGCCCAGGGCCTTAGCGTACCAGCAGTGATTCCTCGTAGCCGTGCAGCTTCAGCTCGGCATCGATATTGAAGAAAGTTTCGCGCACCGTGCCAACGACGATCAGCAAACCCGAGGAGCTGACCAGGAACAAGCCTGCCTGGCTCCCGCTGGTGTTAAGGAACGGCAACAAGCGCGTGATGACGAACGGCAGCACAGCGATGGCGCCAAGAAACACCGCGCCGGGTAAAGTAATGCGCCGCAGCACCGTGGTCAGGTATTTTTGCGTGGGTGCGCCGCGGCTCACACCCGGGATCTGCGCCCCTACCCGCTTCAAGTTCTCGCCGTAATTCTGTTGGGCGAACAACACGTCGGTGTAGAAAAACGAGAACGCGAAGACCATGAGGAAATACAACAGCCAATACCAGCCCGCTTGAGGGTTAAAGAAATTCTGGATTCCAGTAGCCAGGCCAGCCACCCAAGCCGTTTCCGAATTCGAAAAGAAGGCTGAGACAATCGAAGGCAATTGCAATATAGCTTGGGCAAAGATCAGCGGGATCATGCCCGACATATTCACCATCAACGGCAGGGTGCCCTTGACCGGCATGGACATACGGTTTCCCATGCGGCGCCCTGGATACATTACGGGCACATTGCGGCGCCCTTGCTGCACGTACACGATCACAAAGATCGTTAGCACCATAATGAGCGCAATGGCAATAATCGAAATAATGCCGCTCAGCTGTCCGGTTAGCAACTGTGCAAAGTTAGCCGGGATCCGCGAGATGATTCCGGCAAAGATAATGAGCGACAGGCCCTGGTTACGAATCCCATATTCGGAAATCAACTCGCCCAGCCAGATAGCGAACATGGTTCCGGCTGTCATGCTGAAGATAATAGCTGCCGATCCAAGTACATTGGCATTGGGCCCAAAGAATCCGAATCCCTCAACTACCTGCCCGCCGGCAAAGGTGGAAAAAATGTTGATTTGGCCTATGGCCGTTAATGCTGCCATTGGCACTGCAAGGTAATAGGTCCAGCGCTCCATCCATTTACGGCCTTCGCGCGGGTCCTCCTCCATGCGTTTCTGCAACGAGGGGATGAGCGGCATCAGTAGCTGCAGAATGATCTGCGCGGTAATGTAAGGGTACACACCCATTGCCAGCACCGAGAAGTTCAGCAGAGTGCCGCCAGAGATCAAGTCGATCAAGCCAACCAAGGTGCTGGCTGCCGATCCCTGGTTAATGAGGGCGGCAATCACATCCCGGTTTACGCCCGGGACAGGGATGTGAGCGACAAAACGATAGATCACCAAAATGGCGAACGTGATCAACAGCTTGCGCCGGATATCAGGAGCAGACCACAAGAAGCGCCATGCAGACCGTCTCATTCCATCTCCTTCAGAATTATTGCAACCTACGCAATGATCTCAACACTGCCGCCGGCCGCTTCGATTTTGGCCCTGGCTCCCTTGGAGGCGCGGTGAACGCGCACCTTGAGGGCAGCCTTCACCTCGCCGCGAGCTAGAAGCACCACGGGGTCGCGGGGATCGCGCAGCAGCCGCGCTTTCTCCAGCGTCTCTGGATTCACTTCGCTGTTAGCTTTAAAGTTCGCCAATTGGTCGAGATTGATTTCGTTATAGGTCTCACGAAACGGCACGTTGAAGCCGCGCTTGAATGGTAGGCGGCGAAAGAACGGCAGATTGCCGCCCTGGCGATAGAGGTGGCCGCCAGTGCCGGAACGGGCGCCCTCCCCTTTGGTGCCGCGGCCCGACGTCTTGCCGCGCCCGGAACCTGTGCCTCGCCCTACCCTGCGGTGTGGCTTGATTTTGCCTTCGTTTGGTTTCAATTCATGCAACTTCATACTTCACGCCTCTTCCACCATTACCAGGTGGCTCACTTTATTGAGCATGCCGCGCAATTCCGGCGTGTCTTGGTGGATAACGCTGAAATTCAAACGCTTTAAGCCCAGGGCGCGCACGGTTTTCTTGGTGCGTTCCGTGTAGCCGATGGGGCTGTGCACCAGCGTCAACTTGATTCGTTTGCCGGTTCCTTTTTTAGCTGCCATTCTTCTTGCTCCGGCGGGCCCAGAAAGGTTTCAATTCGGTTAACTCCTTACCGCGCATGGTCGCTTGGTCGTCGACAGATTTGAGACGGTCCAACGCGTCCATGGTAGCCATCACCACATTGTGGATATTGGGGCTGCCCATAGACTTCGTCAGAATGTCTTGCACGCCAACGGCCTGCAACACGGCGCGCACGCCGCCACCGGCGATCACGCCAGTCCCAGGGGATGCGGGCTTCAGCAGCACTTCGGAACCGCCGACGCGCCCAACAACGGCATGTGGGATTGTCGTTTCGTATAAGTGCATCCGGCGCATCATTTTGCGTGCCCGGGTAGTGGCTTTGCGAATAGCTTCCGGAACGGTGTTGGCCTTGCCAACCCCTGCCCCTACCTGCCCGCCGCGGTCGCCTACAACCACGGTTACGCGGAAAGCAAAACGTCGTCCGCCCTTGACCACTTTGGCCACCCGGCGGATTTCGATGGTTTTCTCTTCGAATTCAGGCCCAAAGCCCTCGCCTTGGAACTCTCTTTTTTGGGTTTTTTCAGCCATTCATCACTCCTAGAATTCCAGGCCTTCTTTGCGAGCGCCTTCGGCAAACGCCTTGACCCGCCCCGCATAGCGAAAGCCGCCGCGGTCCATGACGACCTCTTTAATACCTTTGGCTTGAGCCCGCTTGGCCACCGTCTCGCCTACCAGGCGAGCTTGTTCTGTTTTGTTCTTGCCCTTCATCTCTTTGCGCAGTTCGCCGTCAATGCTGGACGCGGAAACCAATGTATAGCCCTGGTCATCATCGATCAATTGGGCATAAATGCCCCCGAGGCTGCGATATACGTTGAGCCGCGGTCGTTTTGCCGAGCCCGCCACTTTGCTGCGGACTCGTAGATGCCGTTTCTGTCGTGCGGAATTACGCGTTTTATTTGCCATCTAATCATCCTTATGCTGCGGCGGCCTTACCAGCTTTGCCTGCCTTGTGGCGGACGTACTCACCAGAGTAACGAATGCCCTTGCCCTTGAATGGTTCGGGCGGTCGCACCTTGCGAATGCGGGCAGCCGTTTCGCCGACTAATTCCTTGTCGTAGCCGCTTACGATGATTTCACCTTTTTCACCTAAGGCAAAGCTGATCCCGGCCTCGGGCTCCACCTCAACGGGGTGTGAGTACCCTACGTGCAAGACCAGAGTCTTGCCTTTTATTTCGGCGCGGTAGCCGACGCCTTGCACCTCCAGGGTCTTGGAAAATCCCTGGCTGGTGCCGTGCACCATATTGCGCACCAAAGCGCGGGCGGTGCCGTGCAATGTGCGCCCGAATTTTTCCTCGGAGCCGCGTTCAATGTGCAGCACGTTGCCTTCGCGTTTGAAGCTGATAATGGCGGGGAAGGTGTGCGAAAGTTCGCCCTTGGGGCCCTTCACCCTTACACTTGAGCCTTTGATCTCCACTTCCACACCGGAAGGGATTTCAATCGGCATCCGTCCAACTCGTGACACTCAAACCTCCAAAGCAGGCGCGCTGCCTACCATACCTTACAAAGAATTTCGCCGCCCACGCCCAACTGGCGCGCTCGGCGTCCGCTCATCACGCCTTTAGGGGTGGAGAGAATAGCCACGCCAAGGCCGGAAAGCACCCAGGGTATTTCGCTGCGCTTGGCGTAGATACGGCGCCCCGGCGTGCTGACGCGCTCCAGACCCGAAATCACGGGTTGGCGTTCGCGGCGATTGCCGATGTACTTCAAGTGGATGCGCAACACCTTGAAACCGCTGAGGTCATCGTCCACCACTTCGTGGCTTTCGATGAAACCCTCTTCGCGCAGGATGTCTGCGATTGCCGCCTTCAGCTTGGAACTCGGCATGGCCACCAGGGTGTGCCCTGCCAGGATTCCATTGCGGATGCGGGTGAGCATATCGGAGATAGGATCGTTCACTGACATTGTTGCTCCTCTACGCCTACCAGGAGGCTTTCACCACGCCGGGGATTTTGCCTTCCAGGGCATATTGGCGGAAACAAATGCGGCACAGGCCAAAGCGGCGCATGTAGCCGCGCGGCCGTCCGCAGATCTTGCAGCGGTTGCGTACGCGGTTTGGGTACTTGCGCCGCGATTCGCGCGTGATGATTGACTTCTTTGCCATACTTAGCCTTCTCTCCTAAAGGGCATTCCCAGCGCCTGTAATAAGGCGCGCCCTTGTTCATCATTCTTGGCGGTGGTGCCGATGCTGATCTCCATACCGCGCACCGACTCGATGCTGTCGTATTGGATCTCGGGGAACACCAGTTGCTCGGTGAGGCCCAATGTGTAGTTACCCCGGCCGTCAAACGAATTCGGCGAGATGCCGCGGAAATCACGCACGCGCGGCAGCGCCAGGTTTACCAGCCGGTCGAAGAACGACCACATACGATCGCCGCGCAGAGTGACCTTGACGCCGATCGCCACGCCTTCCCGCAGTTTGAAATTGGCGATGCTCTTGCGCGCCTTGGTTACCACGGGTTTCTGCCCGCTGATCACGGTCAAATCTTGTACGGCGCCATCCAAAGCCTTGGCTTCCGCCATAGCCTTGCCAATGCCGATATTCAAGGTGATCTTTTTCAAACGCGGCACTTCCATGACGTTGTCCAAACCCAGGCTTTTTTGCAAAGCCGGGACAATCTCTTTTTGGTACCGCTCTTTCAAATAATGCGCCATCTAGTACTCCTAAGATGCGAAGCAGCGACAAGCTGCAAGCATCTGTTAGTCGATCTGCTTTCCGCAGTTCTTGCACACGCGGTGAGCCTTGCCGTCTTCGCCGCGCTCAACGCCGACACGGGCGGGCTTGCTGCATTTGGGGCAGACCAGCATCACGTTCGAGATGTGCAGCGGCGCCTCGAATTCGATTACGCCCGGGTTCAGCTGGCGGCCCTGGGTCTGCACGGCGCGCTGGTGCTTCTTGCGGATGTTGAGCTTCTGGATCACCAGGCGCGCATCCTTGGGCAACACTTTGATCACTTCGCCGCGCTTGCCCTTATCATGTTCTTTGCCGGTGACGATTTCAACCGTGTCACCTTTGCGGATTTTCATTTTCACAATACGCTCCAGACCTACAGTACTTCCGGGGCCAGCGATACGATGCGCATGAAACCTCGGTCGCGCAGCTCTCGGGCCACAGGTCCGAAAATGCGTGTGCCCTTTGGGTTGGTGGTGGTGCCATCCAGGATCACCGCAGCGTTATCGTCGAAGCGGATGTACGAACCATCTTCGCGACGCCATTCCTTGGCGACGCGCACAATTACGGCATGCACGATTTCACTTTTCTTAACCGATCCCTGGGGGATGGCGCTTTTTACCGTGCCAACGATAATGTCACCGACCCCGCCATAGCGGCGGTCAGTTCCTCCAGATACTTGCATCACCAGGAGCTCGCGAGCCCCGGTGTTGTCAGCAACTTTGAGTCGCGTTTCCTGCTGGATCATTACACGACCTCTTCTTTTTCTTCGCTGTGCAAAATCTCCGCTACCACCCAGCGCTTCGTGCGTGACATGGGGCGGCTTTCCACCAGGCGAACCTGGTCGCCGATCTTGCAGTTCAGCTCATCGTGAGCCACTAGCTTGTGCTGCGACTCCACCACCTTGCCGTACAGCGGATGGCGGAACGACTGGGTGGTGCGGACCACCACCGTCTTTTGCATCTTATTACTGGTGACTACGCCTTCTACCTGGCGTCGTTTGTTCATGCTTCACCTTCAGTCCCGTTCGTTTCACTCAGGGCATGCTTTGCTTCGGCGCGCTTTTCATTCAAGATCGTCGACATGCGCGCAATATCATGGCGCAGCATTCGGGGCTGGTTCTGATCCTTCAGTTCACCGGTGGCGATCTGGAAGCGCATCTTCATCAGTTTCTCGCGCGCTTCGTCCAGCTGGTCTTCGATCTTTTCGATGGACATCTTGCGGATATCTTCCGCTTTCATTGCCTTACTCACTCAAAAACTCCGTGCGACCGATTATCTTGGTCCGAATGGATAGTTTGTGCATCGCCAGGGTTAGCGCGGTATACGCCACGTCCTTCGGCATACCGGCCACTTCGAAGAGGATGCGACCCGGCTTGATTACCGCGGCATAAAATTCCACGTTGCCTTTGCCCTTGCCCATGCGGGTTTCAGCCGCCCGCTTGGTGATGGGCTTGTCGGGGAACACGCGGATCCACACTTTTCCACGGCGGCGAGCTTCACGCACGATGGCGCGGCGCGCGGCTTCCAGTTGGCGGGCCGAGACCCAACCGGGTTCGAGCGATTGCAGGCCGTACTCCCCATACTGCACCTCGGCGCCGCGCTGCGCCTTGCCGCGCATCCGGCCGCGGTGCATCTTGGGAAACTTGAAATTCTTAGGAGCTAACATTCATGATCCTCAGTTCGCGTGTACTATTCGCTGACGTAAACGCCTTCCGTTGCCTCTGGCTCTTTCTCTAACTCAAACTCCGATTCGCCCTTGTAGATCCACACCTTCACGCCGATAGCGCTGTATTGTGTATCTGCCTTGGCAAACGCATAATCAATATCGGCGCGCAGGGTGTGTAGCGGCACGCGGCCATCACGGAGCCATACGCGTCGCGACATATCTGAACCGCCCAAGCGCCCGGCGATCTCCACCTTTACACCTTGGGCTCCGGCGCGCATGGTCTGCTGCAGCGCCCGGTTTAATGCCCGGCGATAGCTGATGCGCCGTTGGAGCTGGTCGGCAATATTTTCCGCAACCAACTGCGCGTCCAAATCAGGCTCTTTGATTTCTTTGATATCCAATTCGATCTTGATGCCCACCAGGGCTTCGAGCGCCTTGCGTATCTCTTTGACGTTTTCGCCTTTCTTACCGATCAGGATACCCGGCTTAGCCGTATGCACCTGGATCTTCACATTACCTGGAAAGCGTTCGACTTCGATTTTCGAAATGCCGGCGCGCGGCGCCATGGAATGCACCAGCCTGCGAATCTCGAAATCCTGGTGCAGGCGGTTCACGTAGTCTTTGCCTTCCGCGAACCAGCGACCGTCCCAGGTCTTATTGAACTTCAGGCGAAAGCCATTTGGGTGTACTTTTCGACCCATACGTCTCCTATTCAGTGGCTGCGGCAGGTGCAGCAGCAGCGCCTTCACGCTCACGCAGCACAACGCTCACGTGTGCCGCACGTCGCAGCCAGGGCTTGAAGCGGCCCCGGGCGCCGTAGCGCCGCCAGCGGCGGGTGGGCGCTTCGTCCGCGGTGATCTTGTGCACATACAACTCGGTGCGGCTCACGCCCATATTCTTTTCCGCATTGGCAATCGCCGAAGCGACCAATTTGGAAACCGGATGCGCCGCCTTACTGGGGACGAACTTCAAAATATTCAGTGCCTCTTCCGCGCCCTTGCCGCGCACCAGATCCACGATCAGCCGCAGTTTTTGCGCGGAGATGGAGACGTTGCTGACTTCAGCCTTGATATCGTGCGCCATGCTATTCCTCGGCCTCGGATGCAGCCCCTTCACCGGTCTGGGTGATTTCGGCTTTCTTCTCGCTTACGTGCCCGCGGAATGTGCGCGTGGGCGCAAACTCACCCAGGCGGTGGCCGACCATGTTTTCGGTGATGTAGATAGGTACATGGCGGCGACCGTCATGGACGGCGACCGTATGCCCGACCATCTGTGGGAAGATCTGGCTGGCGCGCGACCAGGTGCGGATGACGGTCTTTTCCTTGCGCTCGTTCATCGCCTCGATCTTCTTTAATAATTTCGGGTCTACGAAAGGCCCTTTCTTTAGAGAGCGTCCCATATCTCTTCCTTAGCTTCGGCGCTTGCTTCCGCGTGCGCGAAGAATAAATTTATCGGTGCGCTTGTTGAGGCGCGTTTTCTTGCCCAGGGTCGGCTTACCCCAAGGGCTCTTCGGCCCAGGCATGCCGATAGGCTGGCGGCCTTCGCCGCCGCCATGCGGATGGTCACGCGGGGTCATTGCCGAGCCGCGCACCGTGGGCCGAATGCCTCGGTGGCGCTTGCGTCCAGCCTTGCCCAGTTTCACGTTGCCGTGGTCGATGTTGCCGATCTGCCCGATGGTGGCATAGCAAGTTTGGCGGATCAGGCGTATCTCGCCAGAGGGCATGCGGATTTGGGCAAACTCACCCTCTTTGGCGTTGAGCTGTGCTGCGCCGCCAGCAGTACGTACCATCTGCCCGCCTCGCCCCTCGCTGACCTCGATGTTGTGGATCAAGGTGCCCGTGGGGATGTTTGCCAGCGGCAACGAATTGCCAAGCTGGATTTCGGCGTTCTCGCCCGACATGACCGTATCGCCGACTTTAATGCCGGACGGCGCCAGGATGTAGCGTTTCTCGCCATCGGCGTAATGCAGCAGCGCCAGGTAAGCCGTGCGCCCAGGGTCGTATTCGATCCCTGCGATCTGCGCTGGAATCCCGTGCTTGTTGCGCAGGAAATCCACCACGCGGGTGCGCTGCTTATGACCACCCCCCTGGTGGCGGACGGTGACTTTGCCGCGGAAATTGCGGCCGCCCTTGCTGGTCTTCTTGGCCAGCAACGCGCGCTCGGGCTTGCTCTTGGTGATTTCGTCAAAGCTGTGCCCGGACATACCCCGGCGCCCGGGGGAGGTGGGGTTGTATTTCTTGATCGCCATTACTTCACACCTTCAAACACATCCAGCGTTTGGCCCGGGGCCAACGTGATGATGGCTTTCTTGTAATTGCTGCGGCGCAGTCGCTGGCGCCGGTTTTGGGCGCTGCGTGTGTGCTTAGGAGCAACGTTGATCACGTTCACACGCTGCACTTTGACATTGAAGAGCAGCTCGATGGCATCTTTGATCATGGCTTTGCTGGCACTCGAATGCACTTCAAAGGCTACCTGGTGCAGCTTGGTGTTCTGGAAGTTGGACTTCTCAGTGATCAGCGGTCTGCGTAATATGTCGTAAACGGTAGTCATGGTTAGTTACCCAAAAATGACTCGATCGCTTTGATCGAGTCCAGGGGGAGAATTAATTTGTCGTAGCCCAGCAAATCGCGAATATTGATGTAATTCGCCAGCAGGGCCTTGAAGACGGGCAGGTTGCGCCCGGCGCGCTGCACTTTGGCGTAGTTTTCATCTTTCTGCGAGAGGACCAACAGGGCAGTGCCTTCCCCAATCAGGCTGGTCAATGCTTCAGCCACGCTCTTGGTCTTCGGCTCATCCAACCCGAACGCATCCACCAGCACGATCTCTTTGCCGGCTGCCTTGGCCGATAGCGCCGATCGCAGTGCGGCCTGGCGCATCTTCTTGGGCATGTCCTGGCTGTGATCGCGCGGCTTGGGCGTGTGTATTTTGCCGCCGCCCACCCATTGCGCCGCCCGTATGGAACCTTGGCGGGCATTGCCGGTGCCCTTCTGGCGCCAGGGTTTCTTCCCACCGCCGCGCACTTCGCTGCGCCCTTTGGTGCTGTGCGTGCCCGCGCGCCCGTTCGCCATCTGGCGAACGAAAGCCTGGTGCATCAGGTCGTTATTGATAGGCGCTTCGAAGATGGCAGCCGGAAGTTCGGCCTGCTTTTCGAGCTTCTTGCCCTTAATGTTGTAGACGTCTAATTTCATTTTTGATTCATCCGCAGATTCGACCTTATCGCTTCCTCGGCTTGGAGATTGCTTCGTCGGGCTTTAGCCCGCCTCGCAACTGCGCCAAGCCCAGCTTGGCTAGGCTTTGCGGGCCTCCCGGATGGTGACTACCGAGCCTTTGCCGCCGGCTACGGCGCCGTGCACGCCGAGCAGGTTTTTCTCTGCATCCACGAACACGACCTTCAAATTCTGCGCGGTGACGCGCTGCACACCCATGTGCCCTGGCATTCGCTTTCCTTTGAATACATGGCCTGGATATGTATTAGCGCCGATGGCACCTACCGCGCGCTGGCGATCTGATTGGCCGTGCGTAATGGGCCCACCACTAAAGCCGTGGCGCTTCATCGCTCCGGCAAAACCCTTGCCTTTGCTGATGCCGACAATATCCACGTGATCGCCCACGGTGAAATTCTGCACGGTGAGCGAGTCGCCTTCTTTGACTTCCGGCTGCTTTGCGCGGAATTCGCGCAGATAGCGGAGGACGGGTGCCTTGACCCGGTTCAGGTGGCCCAGTTCCCCGCCGCTGATGTGCTTGGTTTTGGCTGTGCCAAAACCCAACTGCACCGCGCTATAGCCCTCGTGGTCCGGGCGGCGGATCTGGGTGACAAAGCAAGGCCCAGCTTCGATAAGCGTGACGGGAATTGCCCGACCTTGCTCGTCGAAAATCTGGGTCATGCCGATTTTCTTGCCAATAAGCCCTTTAAACATCCTCGGTTCACTCCTAGTCTGTTTGGGGACTGTCGATCTGGGCTAGACCGCATCATCCCGCTGCGGCTCAGTCAACAAAATTTTTCGGAAGATGTCTTTCTTCCGAAAAATAAGGTTCTTGAACCGCCCCAAGGCAATCTAAGTTTTGACTGCCAAAAAGCCCTGAACTATACCAAACAGTTGCTTCCGCGTCTAGTCTATTTACAACCTTGCGAAGGGCAAGGAAAGCTTTGCTTTCCGTAGTTGCGAGGAGGCCGAAGGCCGACGAAGCAATCTCATAAACCTTCGCAAGGTTTTGCTAGATCCTAGATCTTGATCTCAATGTCGACACCGGCCGGCAAATTCAAGCGCATCAGCATGTCGATGGTCTTCGAATCGGGATCCAACACGTCGATGATGCGATTATGCGTGCGGATCTCGAAGTGCTCGTGTGAATCCTTATCAATGAAAGTAGAACGTCGCACAGTGAACAGCTCACGCTTGGTCGGCAGCGGCACCGGGCCCACGACGCGAGCGCCCGTGCGCTCGGCGGTTTCCACGATGCGTTTGGCCGATTGGTCTATGACGCGATGGTCGTAGGCTTTGAGACGGATACGGATCTTCTGCTTGGTAGTCGCCATCTTATTCCAAGATCTTAGTAATCACGCCGGCGCCCACGGTCAGGCCGCCTTCGCG
>CAYJMC010000011.1:39119-56027 GCA_964371335.1 uncultured Anaerolineaceae bacterium | reverse complement strand
TAGTCGCGCTGGTAACCGCGCAGCGGGGTCGGGACTTTCCAGGTGATGTTCTCGGGATCGTAGATGCTGCCCTTGATGGCGGTGAAGGGTCCGCGCTCTTTGGCGAGGGCGATGCTGGTGCGCATGGAGTGGAAGCGCACGAACTCCATCACCTGCGCGCCGAATTCCTGCGCCTCTTCGGAGCCATAACGGATGCCGACGTGATACAGCAGGTCTGCGAGCGCCATGATGCCCAGGCCGATGCGACGCGCCCGGTGGGCAGCTTCCTTGAGCTGCGGCACTGCTGGGACGTAGGCGTTCTCTTCGACGACGTCATCGAGGAAGCGCGTGGAAAGTTCGGTGCTGATGCGCAACTTATCCCAGTCGACGGTCCTATCGGGACCGAAATGCTGGGCGAGATTAATAGAGCCCAGGCAGCAATTCACGTAGGGTCCGAGCCACTGCTCACCGCAGGGGTTGGTCGCCTCGAGTGGATACAGATGCGGCACCGGATTGCTGCGATTGGACGCGTCGAGGAACAATAAGCCGGGCTCACCGTTGTGGTGCGCCTGGGTGACGATCTTTTCAAATAGAGAGCGAGCCTTTACGGTCTTGTAAACGCGAATTGGAAGACCGGCAGCTTCAGCTTGCTCAAGGGTGCCATCGAAGCCCTTAGTGCGCGGGTCAGTCACGTCGACGAAGCGCAGATCCCAATCTTTGTCGTCGCGCACCGCGCGCATGAAGGCGTCGGTGATGCCCACGGAAATATTGAAATTGGTGATGGCATTCTCATCGGTCTTGCAGGTGATGAATTCTTCGACGTCGGGATGATCGACGCGCAGCACAGCCATGTTGGCGCCGCGGCGAGTGCCACCCTGAGCGATCTCGCCGAAAGCCTGGTCGTAAACGCGCAAGAAGCCCACCGGGCCGGTGGCGCGCCCCGCACTGGTCTTGACCAGCGCGTCTTTGGGGCGCAGGCGCGAGAAGGCGAAGCCGTTGCCTCCGCCGGTCTGCTGGATGAGAGCCGCATCGCGCAGAGTCTGGAAAATGCCGGAGGAGGCGCGGCCCATGTCGTCGCTGATGGGCAGCACGAAGCAGGCCGCCAACTGGCCGATGGGCGTGCCCGCGCCGGTGAAAGTGGGCGAATTGGGAGTGAAGCGCTGCTCGCCCAATAAATAATAAAAATCCCCTGCCGTTTTGGTTGCGTCCCCGCCCCACTTCTCTTCCACCTTGCCCACGTGGTAAGCCACGCGCCAATAGGTTTGTTCCACCGTCTCGATAGGCTGGCCGTCGTTGCCGCGGCGCATGTAACGCCGTTGGAAAACTTTCAGCGCGTTCTCGCCGAGCTCGATGTGGCGCAGCGATTTTGGCAGCGCCGGCGTTGGCAGCAGTGCGGATTTCGATTTGCGGGCTTTTGTTTCCTTCAGCATAACGGCTCTCCTCTAATGTTCAGACAAGATAGGGCGAATGGAGGACGACACTGCCCTCCGGGGAGAGAGCAGTGTCGTCCCCTTGTTTAGCTTGCGATCAGGCTATCGACTTCCTTGCGGATGGTCTTGAGATCGTTCAGACCGAGATACACGAGAGCGAAGCGGATATAGGCAATCTCGTTGAGTTCTTTCAAACCGGCGATGACCATGTCGCCGACGACGCGGGATGAAACTTCGGGTTTTTCCATCGCCATCAGGCGGGACTCAATGTGGCCCACCAGGTGGTCGATCTCGGCTGCCGAAACCGGCAGCTTGACGCAGGCCAATTGCACGCTGCGCGCTAATTTTTCGTGATCGAACTCTTCGCGGGTGCCGTCTTTCTTCACGATGAGCGGGGCAGTCATCACCGGGCGCTCATAGGTGGAATAGCGTTTGCCGCAGTTCTTGCATTCCCGCCGCCGCCGGATGCCGCCGCGCAGGTCGTGGGTGGTGTCGATCACCTTGCTGCCTTCCTGGTTAGGATCCTTACAATGCGGGCACTGCATCCTGCGTCCTCTCGTCTTAAAGAAATAAGCCCATATATAGGGCCAGGTTCATTATAAGCCCAATATCTGGGGAGAAAAGTTCGCCATTCTAGCATGCAGGGTTTTTGCGCGCAAGTAGTTTTTGGTCGATTTAAGGAGAATCGCGAATGTTTTAAGGTTGGCGAATAGAAGGCGTCAGCTTGAGCTGCTAGCCACGGATGAAAATAGATAACCAAGAAATGACATTCATTGGTTTGGGGCATGGCGCTTGGCGCTGCAATCGATGCAATGCTGGAGATTGCCACGTCGGGCAGCGCCGATTAAAAACGGCGCTAAACGCCCTCCTCGCAATGACGGGGGGAAGGAAAGGGGACGGCCTTGCGGCCGTCTCTTTGGTTGCGCTGGCAATTACGCTTTTAGCAGGTGCGTACCCGGATCAGCGAGCCGCCAAGCGGATCCTCATTAATAAATCCATTGCCAAAAGCCCATACTGCTTTCAAGGTTATGGTCCCACCGGATCCCAGCGACCAGCCAGTGGTGTTGCTTGTCAGGCTGCCACAGGTCCACGTAATGTTGCCATCTGTTATTCCGGACACACCTGCGCCCGAGTTATTATCTGCCGTCACCTTAGCCAATGAAACGAGGCCTAGCGATTCGAATTGAAGGCCGGATCCTTCATTTCCACGGAAGTTGTTTTTTCCCGTGATGGTCACGCCGGGGATGGCACTGACTGGAGTGGTGAACCACTTATCATGGTTGTCCAACATCACGCCATGGCCCATGTTCCAATCCGCGGTGATATTGTTCAAATTGATCTGGCTATCCGACCAGATCGCTAATCCCACGTTCCCATTCGAACTGAACGTATTCGTGCCACTGATGGTCACGGGCACTGCCACGGTGGTCAGGCTTTCATTCTGAACATCGACGCCATCCAATGCGTTTCCCGACGCAGAGACATTGCTGAGGGTCACGGCACCATAACTCCGGATGGATAACCCACCGCTGTTCACGGAATCATTGAACGTGTTGACCCCTGTGAGCATTACTCCACCCACAGCGCCCGCTACCCGGTTATACAGGTCAGCACCGATCAACACATTTTCATTCGAAGTCACGGAATTCGCCTTGATCAACCCCTTGGACCAAGCAACCAGACCTTCTCCAAGGTTTCCCTCGAAGATGTTGGTGCCATTCAGCGTAATCCCTTTGGGCGTAGTGGTATCCGTTTGGTTATCCAGGAAGGCGCCCTCTCGGGTGGACGGATTGTTCAACTGGCCGTTCCAACTGGCGTTGATATTGTTCAAGGTGATAGCCCCATGCGAATAGACTTCTAATCCAGCCAGATCATTGTAAAAGAACTCGTTTGACCCACTGATGATCACGGCCTTTGGTGTGGCTGGCCCGGCTTCGTTGTTATCGATGACCACGCCTTGTTCACCATTGTACTCAGCCAATAGATCGTCAAGGATCACGGCCCCGTTGGCTACGATGCTCAAGCCGATTCCACCATTACTTGTAAAGGAGTTCCTGCCTACGGGAGTCGTAACGGTCACGCTCCCTACAGTGTAATAGCTGGTCAAACTGGCGCCATAGCTGACGTTATCTCTAGCATCAAGGTTAGTCACCTTAACTGAACCATTGCTGATTATTTGCAATCCAAACGTTTCATTACCTGTGAAATCAAAATCCTTTCCTGAAGGAACTATCAGATTGACAGGCATCGGCGTAGTTGCCATGGTATTGTCCAGGGACCAACCCCAACTTCCATACTCTGGAAGCGAGGTGCCATTGCCGGAGATCGCCGCATCGGTGAGGTTGAAATTAATGGCGCCGTTGCTCCATGAGGTGAGACCGAAGCCCCCGTTGTTACTTGTATAGACTGTTCCACTATAGGTAATCCCACCGACACCGGTATCGTTGTGGATCATGGCCCCATACGAGCCGTTATTATTTGCAACCAGGTTGGTGACTGAAATGGCTCTTAAGGCAGAGACATCAATTCCTTTCATTCCATTATCACTCACCCAGGTATGCCCAGTGATCGTGACCGTCCCTATGGCTTCGTGATTCCCACAGTTGACTTCCAATCTGGCGCCAGTTCCGCCATTTCCAGATGCGTCCAGATTATTGATGGAAACGTTGCCCAAAGTTTGGATGTCCAACCCGCCGCTCCAATTGTTGCTGAGAACATTGGTGCCGGTCATCGTAATCGGCCTGGGCAACCAACCGGGGTCGCAGGTGGTGTTGTAAAGAACGGCGCCCATCCCATATTTGTCCGCATCGTCAAGTTCTCCAAATCCATTGCCCTCGGCATGCAAGTTTGCAACTGAGATGTTTCCCCAGGAATATATCTCCAGACCGCTGTAGACGTTGCCCTCAAAAATACCGTAGCCGGTAATGGTCACATTTTGTGGAGTGAGATAACTGTACGTATTCTGTATGAAAGCGCCATATCCATCCCAATAGTCCAGGGGAAGCGTATTCGAACCGTTATAACTTGCAGTGATATTGCTGATCGTTACAGCACCTTTGCTTTTTATATACAGACCTTCGCCCCAATTTTCGTTGAAAGTATTCGTTCCCGTCAGCATGACCGTCTGCGGAGTCGAGGAGTATCTATTTTCAAGAGACGCGCCTTCATCGCCGTTTCCGGTCGCGGTGGTTTGATTGAGCTTGATTGCTCCCAGGCTGTAGATGTGAACACCGTCGAGACCGTTGTTGTTGAATTGGTTGACCCCGTTCAAGGTGACCGGTTGCGCAGTTCCGCCGAAACTGTTATCAACGTAAACCCCATATCCGGTTAATCCATCACCGTATCCCACATTATCGTTGGCAACGATATTGCTCAGGGTTACCGGACCTTTGCTGTAAATGACCAATCCATCTCTAGCATTGTTCTCGAAATTATTGTAGATGCCGGACACGGTTACCGATTTCGGTGTTGCGGCAAACCGATTGTTGATCCGCACGCCATCCAGACCATTTCCATCTCCGCCACATAGGTTGCTGACCGCAACTGTGCCGAGGCTCCAGATCTCAACCCCGGACAATCCGTTTCCGTCGATACCGTTGCACCAATTTGCGAGCGAAGTGATGATGGTGACGTTTCCAGTGCCGTAGGCATTGTTGAAGTTGAGCCCATATCCGGCAAGGTTGTACATGGCATCAAAGTTGTAGAGCTTGATGCTTCCAGCGCTTTCGATACTCAAGCCTGCGTCTCCCCAGTTATTGCTGAAGCTATTCGTGCCGGTGATGGTTACATTCCCGCTGGTTGTGTTGAGCAATTGGGCGCCAAACTCGTGGTTGAAATCAGCCGTGATGTTATTTAAGCTAATAGGGCCCAGGCCTTCAGCATATAGACCTGTCCCTAAGTTATCGGTGAAAGTGGAGGTCCCGGTGATGGTTAGGAATGCCGCTGACGAGCCCCCATATTTGGTTATATAGGCGCCGAAATCACCATTGTCTGTTGCAATAATCCCGGCGATGGTGACAGCGCCATAGGTGTTAATATCCAAACCATCGTCAAAGTTAGATTTTGCTTTCGTGGTGCCGCTCAGGATTACTGCTTGCGGTTTGGTTGGATCGGCGGCGTTGTCCACGAAAATGCCGTCTCCGCCAAGGTTGTTAGAGGCGGTTACATTTGCGAGACTAATGACTCCGTCACTGAAAATACGCAGGCCAGACCATTCATTGGAGCCAAACCAATTCACGCCAGTCAAGGTCACCGGCTTTGGCGTGGTGGCTCCGGTATTGTTCAGGTAAGCACCGTCGCCCTCATCAACCAGACCGTTACCGCTGGCGCTGATGTTGCTGACTTTGATGGCGCCCTTGCTCCACACTACCAAACCGTTATAGCCGTTGCGGTCGAAGAGGTTGGAGCCGGTGACATTGACATCTGAAGAAAAATCAAATCCGTCGTTATCCAGGTAAACTCCGGTTCCGTTATCCGTGGCAGAGACATTGTTGATTGTAATGATTCCGTTGGAGTTCACTGACAGCCCGCCGCCATCATTGAATTTAAATTCACTCGAACCCGACACAGATACCGGTTGCGCACTAGTCGCAAACGTATTGTCCAATTCAACACCCCAATCTCCGTTTGAGTTGGAAATCAGGTTATTGAGATTGATGGGTCCTTCGCTCAAGATATCCAGACCATCCTCACCATTTTCACCAACCACATTTGTTCCGGTGAGAGTCACGCCTTGAGCCAGTGTCGAGGACGTATTGTCAATGTAGATCCCATCGGCACCGTTGCCTATCGCATCGATATCCTTGAGAGAGATAAGGCCTCGACTGTAGATGACCAGGCCAGCACTTCCATTATTGTTGAATTGGAACGTGCCGGTGGCAAGCGTTACGTTTTTAGTCAAGATACCCAGGCTATTTGTTAATTCTGCGCCATAGCGCTCATTATCTGATGCAATCACTGAGCTTAATGTGATGACCCCGTGTGAATTTACCTCCAACCCAGTTGCGTCTATGAAAGGACCTGGGTAATTGTTGCTCGAGAATGTACTAGAGGTGATTAGAACATCGCCAGTGCCAGCCCCATTGCTGAGTTTGGCACCATTACCTGTATTCCCGCTGGCATCGACCCGTAATATGGTGATTTTTTTCGTCGTATGTACGTAAAGCCCTGTGCCTTCGCTGGTTCCAGTGATAAGCAGGTCGTTGAGTGTGACCTCAGCATTCCACATAATATTTAAACTTCCGTTGAATTCCGAACGATCATTGATGTCGATAGTGTTTGTACCAATTCCATTCCACCCACCTTTAATTGTCAACGGGAAATTGACCATGTTTGGGAACACACCTGAGTTGAGGTTGAACTGGGTGTCTCCTGCGTCACCAACCACAGACCCACTGTCGTAACCTTTTTCGATCCAGATCGTGCCCGCCACACCGGGATCATTAACACCTAACCATGTCAGCAACGCGTTGAAAGAATCAAAACGCGGAGAGCAACCAGAGCCATCATCCACCGGCATCGCCACGCTGGCCGGGCACCAGATCGGATCGCTACCAGCCACCACGGCCGCGGCCTCCTCGGAGGCCAGGGGCAGGGCTTCGCCTTCCTCGCTCAGCACGAGGACTTCGGTGTCGGTAGGCAACTCGGAGAGCAAAGGGGCGACCTCTTCGGTAGCAGGTGTCGTTTCCTCCACGCTTTCCGTGGGCGCAGCCTCATCTACAATCGGCGCGTCTTCAGGCACCGGTGTCTCTGCGACCTCGGGAAGGATTACTGCTTCAGTAAGCACAGTCTCTTCGACGCTGGGCGCGACTTCAGGACCCGAGGTCTCTGTGACCTCGGGAAGGACTTCCGCTTCCGTCGGCAAGACTTCAGGCAGCGGCTCCTCGGTTTCCGCACCGGCTAAAGCCTCGACTCCACCATCGCTCGCAGTCTCTGGCGCCTCGACGTCGCCGGCTCCCCCACTCCCCTGCTCCTCTTCTCCCACGCTCTCTTCGGTAGGCGCAGGTTCAGTAGGCGGAGTTCCTTCGTCAGCGAAGGCGCTTATGGGCAGCACAGCGGCGAATAGCAGGGCCAGGATCAGGGCGCGCGAAAAGGCGCGAAAAACCGCTGTCGTCATCTCGACTCCTTGTTCAAACTAAGGGGGAGAAAGATCTCCGCTTTTGGGCAGCCCAAAAAGGCCGCCTTTTCCTCGCCTGCGGGAACAATCCAAGTTGACTATACAACGTTCCTTTTATTTGTGCAAGATTATCACTATGAAGCTGGTAACGAGTGAAAGTTTTCATCCACCTTCCCGATACGTTTTTTTAGCGAGGCAACGAAGCAAGAGCCTGTCCCGAGTGAGCCGTTGTACGGCGACCAGGGAAAGCAATCCTCAAGCACGTCAATAAACCGCTTGATTTTTTTGCCACATCCATCCCAAGTTCGAGAGACTGTGCTATTGATACACCTACCAAGAGAAATTCAGTATGGACTCAGCCAAAATTGGAAAAGTCTTCACCCTCTTTGACTACACAACTTGGTTGGCCTTTTGTCGGTCTGATGTTGTCAAGTCAAGTAATGATGACCCCACCCCCACACAATCCCGCGGAATAATATCTCAGGGTTGCCAGTCAAGCCATTTGTGTTTATCGGCGTTCATCCATACCTTCCATGGCATTTGTCCCTATCACTAGCCGTTTAGCTGTCTTATGCTCCATTCGTTGTAATCCCCTTTAATCCTTAGGAGACCTCCTTCATGCTTAAATTGAGCTTCCTGGATAAAGAACACACCGTAGCCCGACCCGGTTTCAACCGCTGGCTGGTGCCGCCGGCGGCTTTGGCTATCCACTTGAGTATCGGCATGGCTTACGGTTTTTCCGTGTTTTGGCTGCCACTCTCCAAAGCCATCGGCATCGCCGCGCCGGTTGCCTGCCCAGAGAACATGAGCTTCTTTGCCAAGATCTTTACAACCACTTGCGATTGGCCAATTTCCATGTTGGGCTGGATGTTCACCTTGTTCTTCGTCTTCCTGGGTTCGTCTGCAGCGGTGTTCGGAAGCTGGGTTGAGCGCTCAGGTCCACGTAAAGCTGGGGTCGCAGCCGCCTTCTGCTGGGCTGGCGGACTGGTGATCTCCACCATCGGCGTGCTCACTCACCAGATCTGGCTGTTATGGCTGGGTTCCGGAGTTATCGGCGGCATCGGGCTTGGACTGGGATACATCTCTCCAGTATCCACGCTGATCAAGTGGTTCCCCGACCGCCGCGGTATGGCGACGGGGATGGCCATCATGGGTTTTGGCGGCGGCGCCATGATCGGCGCACCGCTGGCAGATCGACTGATGAAATTCTTTGCCACGCCAACCGACGTTGGCGTTTGGGCAACTTTCCTGACATTGGCAGCCATATATTTCATATTCATGATGGGCGGCGCATTTGGTTACCGCGTGCCGCCCGCGGACTGGAAACCTGCCGGCTGGAATCCGCCCGCGACCAATGGAAACAAGATGATCACCTCTCGCCACGTACACGTAGACCAAGCGGTGAAGACGCCGCAATTCTGGTTCATCTGGGGAGTGCTGATGCTGAATGTTTCGGCAGGCATCGGCTTGATCGGGATGGCCTCGCCACTATTGCAGGAGGTATTCGGCGGCAAATTAATCGGCATCGTGGCGACCTTCAACGAATTGGACGTGGCGCAAAAGGCGCAGATAGCCGCCATAGCTGCGGGTTTCACTGGCCTATTATCACTATTCAACATCGGCGGGCGATTTGCCTGGGCTTCTCTTTCTGATTACATCGGGCGAAAAGCCACTTATATGGTGTTCTTCATCCTCGGTTTCGTCTTGTATGCGTCAATTCCCTCTGTTGCGCATGCCGGTAACCTGGTTCTGTTTGTAGCTTTTTTCTGCATCATCCTTTCCATGTATGGGGGCGGCTTTGCAACTGTCCCGGCTTACCTGGCGGACATGTTTGGAACGAAGATGGTCAGCGCCATCCACGGCCGCTTGCTGACTGCCTGGTCCGTGGCCGGAATCCTGGGACCTGTGTTAGTCAACTACATTCGAGAATTTCAACTCGCCCGCGGTGTGCCGAGCGCGCAAGCCTATGACGTGACCATGTACATCCTGGCCGGATTGCTGGCCATCGGCTTAATTTGTAATCTGCTTGTGAGACCTGTGGCTGACAAATTCTTCATGAAGGACGAAGAAACAACGAAAGCGGTAGGAAAACCGGCCACTTCGACTGCAAAACCAGCAATCGAAGCCAAACCCGTTCGCGCCACAGGGCTGGTTGGACTCACGGCTGCGTGGGCTGCAGTAGGGATCCCGCTGGCCTTCGGTTTATGGACGGCTGTTCAGCAAGCAGTGGTGTTGTTCAGATAGCGACACAAGTAAGGAGCGGAAACCCATGGGAGAGTATACGCAAATCAAAACCAAAGGTGGAGATTTACGTTGCTACTTTGTTGGCAACGGACCGGGTGTATTGGTCCTGCCTTCCTGGTGGGGACTCAATTCATTCTTTGTTTCATTGTGTGAAAGACTATCGAAAGAAGGCTATTCTGCGCTTGGGGCCGATTATTACTCTGGCAAAGTTGCCAGCACGATTCCTCAGGCCGAAAAGTTGCGCAGCGCAATGGATCGAAGCCTGATGGAAAAACAAGTATTGGAAGCTTTCGATTGGCTGGCTGCAAAAAGTAAAGGCGGCGCAGCTGTAATGGGATTCTCACTTGGCGCGCGTTTTGTATATGGAATCCTGCGCGCCCGGCATGAAACGCTGAAAGGGTTGATCGCCTTCTATGGAGTGGGCGGCGGCCGCTATCCTGGCGCAAATTCGCCTGTCTTGGCTCACTACGCTGAAGAAGATGTCTACGGCGCGCATGAGCAGGCAGCGAAGAAAATGCAGGCGCGTCTGGAAAAGGAGGGCGTGCCAGTTCATTCCTTTACCTATCCAGGGACCCAGCACTGGTTCTTCGAAGCCGATCGCCCGGAAGTCAACAAGAAGGCAGCCAGCGAAGCCTGGACGCGAAGTTTTGCGTTTCTCAAAAAAGTATTCTCTTAGAAACAAAAACGAGGAAATCGCCAAGGGTTTCCTCGTTTTTGTTGAAATAAGATTATCTTGCTGGGTTAGATCTAAACCTTGGCGATGCTGTTATGGGAGGTAAGGATTCTCGGCGATAGTGAATCCGGGGATTTCGGCCTTGCACCAGACTCCACCAAAATAGGTAACGCCCAACTCGGCGCCACCATATGTGCCCAATGGCAAGTCAAAAACCGTCGTCCCTGTGTAGGCGCCGGTCCTATCTGTTACATCAGCAGGAGTAACAGTCAAATCGTATAGCCACCATCCACCGGGGCCGTAGGACGATCGTGAGCCAACGGGAACCCTAATTTGCGCAGATACAATCTGGGTTGTCTTCCCACTGTTCCAAGTGATGGAGTAGGTAGTTCCGTCCCACATATACCTGGTTTGGGAGGTGATATTGCAGAAGGGGGCGGCTGCGCCCGCACTAGTGAACACTCCTAAAGTGAGCGCTAAAACAAGCATTATCACAAGTACAATTCTTGGTTTCATACTTTCTCCTCTATGGTTTTGGATGAGATGTAGAGAACCGGTTTTTATTCCCTCCCAAAGCACCTCCTATATCCGCCTGCTAATGAGATCCCAGAATCGAGAGCGTTTCCTCGATTAAAGCAAATAAGTGTAATTACAAACCGCTTGGGACAAAAAGGGACATTTGTCCCGGGAAGACAGGGACATTTCTTACAAAACTGTTGGGCGCGTGATTTTTTACACAAATTAAGGCGATTCAGTTAGATTCCCAAGGCTAATGAAAAGCTCCCCGCGCACAGTACGGGGAGCTTTATCAATGGGACCCGTGGAGGAAGTGACGGGTCTGGGCGTTAAGCCTTGCGAAGGTTGGACTTACGTCGTTGATGCCTCGTGATCAAACCTTCGCAAGGCTGCTACACAAGAATTATTTACCTACCCGTTTGCGTAAGAAAGTGGGGATATCGTAGTCCTCGGTGTTGAACGTCGCGGGCTGCAGTTCGGCTTCGCTCATCACGCTGGCACCTTGAACCGGGGCGTGAGTTTCCACGTTGGTGCGTGGGTTGGTGCGCAGCATGCGACGCGGCATGCCCTTGCGGTCGAAGCCTGTGGCGATCACGGTGATGCGCACCTTGTCGCCCATCTCCTCGTCGATCACAGCGCCGAAGATCAGGTTGACATCGGGGTGCGCGGTCTCCTTGATGATGGCCGCAGCAGTGTTCACTTCGAACAGCGAAAGGTCCGGGCCGCCGGTCACGTTGAACAAGATGCCGCGGGCGCCGTCGATAGTGATGTCAAGCAACTGGCTGGTAATGGCCGCTTCGGCTGCCACCTGGGCGCGGTTCTCGCCGGCGGCTTCGCCGACAGCCATGAGGGCCGCGCCGCCCTCGGACATGATGGTTTTCACATCAGCAAAGTCGAGGTTGATCAAGCCGGGAACGGTGATCAACTCAGAGATGCCCTGGATGCCCTGGTGCAGCACGTCGTCAGCCACGCGGAAGGCCTCGTTGAGGCTGGAGCGCCGCTCGACCACCTGAAGCAAGCGGTCGTTGGGGATCACAATGAGCGTGTCGACATGATCCTTGAGCTTGGCAATGCCAGCGTCGGCGTTCTGATTACGGCGAGCGCCCTCGAAGTTGAAGGGCCGCGTAACCACGCCGATGGAAAGTGCCTTCATTTCACGGGCGATCTGCGAAACAATAGGCGCCGCGCCTGTGCCGGTCCCACCGCCGATACCGGCAGTGACGAAAACCATGTCCGCACCGCTCAGGACTTCATACAGCTCCTGCTGGGATTCCTCGGCAGCTTTGCGACCGATCTCAGGGTCGCCGCCTGAACCCATGCCGCGGGTCAGTTTATCGCCGATGCGTACCTTGGTGGGAGCTTTGGAGAGCAGCAGGGCCTGGCCATCGGTGTTCACTGCGATGAATTCGATACCCGGCATACCCTCTTCGATCATGCGGTTAACTGCGTTGCAGCCACCGCCGCCCACACCGACTACTTTGATGCGGGCAAACGATTCCAATTGGTTCCTTGACTTCATGACTTCCTCCATTGTTCTCTTGATTTTTACGGCAAGAATCTGCGCGCAATATCCTTTATCTTCGGCCAATTGAATCCGGCCGGGGCATGACCGTTTTGCTGTTGTTTCTGCGGGGCAACCTCGGTCATCAGCACAGCCCAGCGCAACAAACCAACACTGGTGGAATATGCCGGGGATTGCAATTTGTCGACCATGCCCGTCAGTTTTTCGGGTTTGCCCAAGCGCACCGGTATGCCCAAGACGCGACTAGCCAACTCGGGCAAACCGCGCAAAGCGCTGGAGCCCCCGGTGAGCACAAGGCCGGCTGGCAGCAGGCCATCGTAGCCGGAGCGTTTAATCTCCTGCAACAGCAGGTTGAATATCTCTTCGCTGCGGGCTTCAAGGATCTCAGCCATCTCACGGCGATTGATCTGCAAGTTCTGTTCCTCGCCAAAGGATTTCACGGCGAAGGTTTCTCCGGGCTCGATCTCGGCCGGCAGGCAGTGCCCGTAACGGACCTTGATTTCCTCCGCCTGTGAGAAGGGCAGCCGCAAGCCGTGGGCAATATCCGAGGTAAGGTGATTGCCGCCAATGGGTAGCACCATGGTGTGCCAGACTTCGCCCTCGATCAGGATAGCCATGTCGGTAGTGCCCCCACCGATGTCGCAGATCACCACGCCCATTTCGCGTTCGGTCGGCGTGAGCACTGCTTCGGCGGAGGCCAAAGGATTGAGCACGAACTGGCTAACGCCGACGCCGGATTCAGCCACGCATTGGCGCAAGTTATCCACGGTAGAGGCGGCCGCAGTAATGATGTGGGCTTCCACTTCCAGGCGATACCCATGCATACCGACAGGGATGGCGATGCCTTCTTGTCCGTCGACGGTGAAGTTGCGCTGGATGACATGCACGACTTCACGGTTGTGCGGAATAGGAACGGAGCGAGCCACTTCCATGGCGCGGGCTACGTCGTTGTGGTCGATGACGCGGTCAGCGATGCCCACTGCACCGCGATTATTCTGCGATTGGATATGCGAACCCGCCAGGCTAACCAGCGCCGAAGTAATCTCCAGCCCGGAACTGCGCTCGGCTTTGTCGATCGAGAGACCGATGGCGCGGGTAGCGGCATTGATATCCACCACAGTGCCTTTGCGCACGCCCTGCGAGGGTTCGATGCCCACGCCGAGGACGCGAACGCGGCCATCCTGCTCGACGCGGGCGACGATGGTGCAAATCTTGGTGGTGCCGATATCAATACCGACGACGATGGGCGAACTCATAGCTTAATAATCCATTCGATAGTATGGCGCATGAAGTTGAGCCACGCTAATCAAAGTAGGGCTCAAATTGCGAGCCGACAATTCATTTAGGATGGCCAGATACACAGCCAGGCGCTGAGTCATGTTCTGCCCGTCCTGGCCGAAGAATGCATCCCAACCACCGGGATCGGTCCAGCCAAATCCCAGGCGCGGATCGTAGATCAGGGGCGAGCCCTGTGGGGCGATCTGGTTCAGGGCCTGGATGGCTTTTACCATCTCAGGTCGTATCAGTTGATGTTGCGTATAGTTGTCGCCTTCAATTGCTGGCGGAGCTTCGAGGGCGGTCACATTGATCAATCCCTCGCTGCTGCCCTGCGGGATGAAAGACACGCCAGCCGCGTCCACCCAAACCGTGAGCCCGGCCTGTTCCCAGACCAGCACTGGAGCGCGTTCTTCAACACGCACGACAACTTTGGCGGGTAAACCGACGCTCACGGAAACAGTTTCCAACTCGGGGAATTGCTCTCTCAAAATGCCAAATAGTTGGTCGCTTTCCACGTTGAATATCGAGGAGCCAATCACTTTCAATACAGAATCCACAGCCTCCGCATCCAGACGCTGGGCGCCTCGCAAATCAATGGATGAAACCATAAAGGCTGAAGAAGACCACATGAAATACAGCGCAATTAAGGCAACCCCCGCGATAAAGCCAGACACCACCCGCCAACCGATATGCACGTTGGGCAGCGCGGGCAAGCGCAGTTCAGCGCCCGCGTCCGCCAGCTTGAGGTAATGCCGCCGGCGCATCTCTCGCCCGGATCGCGCGGCCAGCCGCTGCTCAACTTCTGGATTGCGCGCAACCATGCGCGGGATGGCGGGCGCCTGACTTGGCGCGCCGCGGCTGAGGATGGGGCGGCCTTCGCGGCGCTGCAAGCGGCGAGAGCGTACCTGATCGGCGCGGTTCAAGGTTCCTCCAGCCATGGCTAACCTCCCCTCGTGTATTCGTGACTTATGGCTTCGCGCTGAACGCGGCGTTCCAATGCCAATTCGATCAAGCGGTCCACCAATTCTTCACCGGGGATTCCGCTGGCTTTCCACAACTGTGGGTACATACTGATCTGGGTAAAGCCAGGGATCGTATTGAGTTCGTTCAAATATGTTTCGCCGCTGTCCTTATCGATGAAAAAATCGACGCGCGCCATACCGGATACATCCACAGCTTTATATGCACGGACGGCGAGCTCGCGGATTTGGTCCGCAGTTTCGGCGGGAATTTCGGCGGGGATGGTTGCATGGGAGGCGTCATCGTGATACTTTGCCTCATAGCTGTAGAATTCCGCTTCGTAGTTGATCTCGCCGCAAACCGAAGCCTGCGGGTCATCATTGCCAAGCACAGAGACTTCGATCTCACGCACGTTATGCCCTTTTTGGACCAGGATGCGGCGATCGTATTGTGCGGCGTACATCAAACCCTCGAGCAGGTCGGCGCGGTTGTGCACCTTGCTCACCCCCACTGAGGAACCAAGGTTGGCGGGTTTAACAAATAGCGGATAATCGCCCAGGCTTTCGGCTATGCGCAAAGCTGTTTCGATGTCGGCTTCCATCAGGCTGCGCCGGATGAGCACGTAGTTAACGACCGGGATGTCATTGGCGCGCATGACATCGGCGAACAAGGCTTTATCCATGCCAGCCGCGGAACCGAGGACACCAGCGCCCACGTAGGCAACGCCGGCCATCTCCAGCAGTCCCTGTAGCGTTCCATCTTCCCCATAAGTGCCGTGGAGCACTGGGAAGACCACATCCACGTCAGTCAGCGTCTCTAACATTTCGGCGCCTTTGTTTTCCTCAATGCGTTTCAGCCCACGGCGTGTAGGGTCCGGCAATAAGGTCACCGGCTTCAGCGCGCCGAACTTCTCGGCTTCCAGCGCTTGAAGAACGCCCCCGCCCACCCACCAGGCACCCTGCTTGCTTATGCCGATCTGTGTGACTTCGTACTTGGCCGCATTCAACATGGACAGGACGAATTTGGCGGACACCAGCGAAACGGCATGCTCGCCGGAACGACCACCAAAGATCACTGCCACGCGTAGTTTCTGCTTTGCCATGCTCAATGAACCGGCCATTCACCGACCAGTTCGATCTCCAATTCCAAATCAATACCGGAGTGCTTGCGCACTGCGTCGCTAGCTTCCCGGATAAGAGCGTGTACGTCGGCAGCCCGCGCATCTCCCAGGTTGAGGAAGAAATTTGCGTGCAACGAGCTGATCTGAGCATTCCCAATCCGTTTTCCTTTCAATCCGGCCGCCTCGATCAACCGGCCGGCGCTGTCGCCAGGTGGGTTCTTGAACATCGAGCCCATGCTGGCGCCGGGCGGCTGCGTAAGGCGCCGGTAGGCCAGGAAGGTATCCATCTGCGCCCGGATCTCGGCTGCGGGTCTCTTGGCCAGCGCCAGCGTGGCGCTGAGTACGACGGCTTGGCCCGGATGACGTTTGAGCCAAGAGCCGCGATACTCGTAATCCAGATCCTGAGCGGTCCAGTCCTTCCTGCCGTCTGTACGATGCAAGATTGTTGCCATTTCAAGCGTTGAGGAGATATCCACACCGTGCGCCCCGGCGTTGCCGAAGACAGCACCTCCGATGGTGCCGGGGATACCGGAGGCCCATTCCAGGCCCCCAAGGCTTTTGGCGGCTGCCTGGCGGGAAATAACGCCCAAACCGGCGCCGGACTCAGCCCATACAGACGGAACCCCGCCACCCTCCTCGAAGCGTACTGCGTTAGCCTGGTTGAACAACACTACTTGGCGAACACCAGCATCGCTGATCAGCAAGTTGGAGCCGCCACCCAGCACGATGAAAGGGAGGCCCAAATCCCAAAGAGTTTGGGCAGCCTCAGCCAACTCGTCTGCAGTATTGATATCCACCAGCGCGTCGGCAGGGCCGCCGATGCGCGCCGATGTGTAACGGGCGAGGGGCTGGTGTTCGCGCAGACGCCTGCCGAAGGCAGTACGCAGCGATTCCAGCGGAAGTGCGGGAGCCATCACTTGCATCAGATCCTTTTCACTCGATTCACAATGCGGTTCAAGACCTCGCGGGTCGCATCCTGCTTGCCGAGGTGTGAGCCGGGTTTCTTCATGGGCCGCGTGTTGCCGTCTGTATTGGTTTGTTGCCGAGCGACAATAAAGGGTGTGACGACCA
>CAYJMC010000011.1:0-39019 GCA_964371335.1 uncultured Anaerolineaceae bacterium | reverse complement strand
CCGGCAGACATAACGATCAAGACATCGCCGGGTTGCAGATCGGCCAGAAGCGCGTCGTGGGCATCAGACAGTGTCGAAACGTAATGCACTGAAGGATGCTGAATGGACTTGACGAACCCTGGCATGTCAAAACCAGCAGGTTGTTGCTCGCGTGCAGCATAGACATCTGTGACGATGACTTTGTCCGCGTCATGGAACGCCTGCTCGAAATCGTTCTGCAAGGTCAGGATGCGGCTATAAGTATGCGGCTGCCAAAATGCGACAATGCGGCGCTTGGGATATCGCCCCCGAGCTGCAGCCAAGGTGGATCGGATTTCGGTGGGATGGTGAGCGTAATCGTCGATAATCAGGATGCCATTGGCTTCACCGCGCTCTTCGAAACGGCGCGCAGTGCCGCGGAAATCGGAAAGCGCCATTGCTGCTTCAGGGAGGGAAAGTCCGAGGAGATCGGCAACGGCGAGGGCTCCAAGCGCGTTCAAGGCATTGTGTTGGCCGGGAACCTGCAATTTCACTTCTGCGAGTTCTTCGGACGCACGCATGGCAACAAATGAGTTCCCCGCGGATTCGGTTGCTTTGTTTGATTTCATCCAATAATCGGAAAATGGGTGATTTTGGGAATAAAAGCGTGTTTGCTTGCCAATTGACTTAGCGTAAGCAAGCAATTCAGATGCACCGGGATCCTCATCGCAGACGATTAGTGTTCCATCTGGCTGGATGCAATCGACAAACTTTTCGAACGTATGTTGAAAATCGCGCGGCGTGGGGAATAAATCCGGATGATCGTGTTCGACGTTGGTCACCAAAGCGATCTTTGGGGAAAGACCCAAGAACATGTGGTCGTACTCGTCGGCTTCGACGACAAATAGCCTACCAGCCCCAGCTGCCGCATTGTTGCCCAGATTCTGCGATACGGATCCGATGATGTAACCTGGTTTCTGGTTCAGCGCGGTCAGCATCCAGGCGATCATGGCGGTGGTGGTTGTCTTGCCGTGCGAGCCGGCCACTGCGATCACTTGCTGGTTGGCAAGCAATTCGCCCAAGAATTCAGAACGCTTGAAAACGGGCACGCCTTTGGCACGGGCAGCCTGCACCTCGACATTGTCCTCACCCACCGCGGACGAGCGGATCACCCGCGTAGCGCCGTTCACGTTGCCCGCGGCATGACCGATGTTCACCGTGACGCCGACCTGGCGGAGCGACTTCGCCAACGCCGAATCCACGCGGTCCGAGCCGGTCACGTGTTCACCGCGCTCAACCAGGACGCGGGCGATGGCCGAGAGCCCGGTGCCACCAATGCCAATGAAGTGCGTGGTATGCCTCGCGTTCATATCACCACGATCACCACCAGCGTGAAGGCTACAGCGACAGCAAAGTAGACGGCTGGGATGCCTAACCAGGCAGGCGGCATGTACGCCAGCAAGCCCAACAGGTCCTGGCTGGGTGCGGACACCCAGGGGAATGGATATTGGAACAGGTCCAGGTAATACAACAGCGAACCGAAAAGGAAATAGCCATTAATTGCGCCCACAAGGATTCCCAAAATAGAATCCTGGATCTTCTCGCGGATCAGTGTGTCGGACAGACGGCGCCACTTAGGCACCTGGTAACCAAAGAAACCGAAGAAAATCATGATCAAAGCTCGAATGGTGAAATGGCGGCCTGGGCCACCTGCATCGAGCCAGGGTTTCATGAGCGGGACGAACTCCAAGACCACAGTGATCACAAAAATGCCGAGCACCAGGCTAAAGGTGACCAGCAACTCCTTGGACCAGCCGCGCAGGAAGCCAATGATCGCAAAGACCACGACGAGTGCGTAAAACAAAGTATTCAAAGCGATCATGCCTGCCTCGCTTTCCGGTAGGCCGGGTAACCCAGGCTGCGCAGCAATTCAGCAATGCGCGCCGCCGCGTCAGATTTGGCCAGCGCAGCCATGGCCGCGCCCATCTTGCTTAGCCGCTGACGATCATGCAGTAGATCGACGACTGTGGCAGCTAGCGATCCATGCACCTTTTCATCAGACAGGATCGTCGCCGCGCCACGTTCATGCAAAAATGCGGCATTCACGTGCTGCAAATGTTTGCGGAATGGAATCGGAACCAGGATCGCGGGCAGGCCAAATTGCGGTAACTCGCCCAGGGTGGAGGCGCCTGCCCGGCAGACGGCCAGATCGGCGGCGGCAAGGGCTGCGCCCATATCGCCATGCAAATAAGGGAAGGCGTGATAGCGGGCGGCTAAGTTGGCTGACAATGATTTCTTCTTTGTTTCCACGGTTTCCCAGTTCGCCATTCCAGTTACGTGAATGATTTGCATACTTTTTAGTAATTTAGGCAAGTCGGCCATTACAGCCGCGTTGATCGAGCGCGAACCTTTACTCCCGCCAAAGACCAAAAGCGTCGATAAATCTTTTTCCAGGCCAAAATGCTTGATGGCGTCGGCACGCTTCCAACGGGTGATCTCCGAACGAATTGGATAACCGGTTACCTGAACACGATCGGGCCTCTGGAAGAAACTACGCGCTTCATCTGACACCACAGCAATCACGTCGGCAAAGCGTGAGATAAAGCGCAGAGTGAAACCGGGCCGGATATCGGGCACAAAAGCCAGCGTCGGAACGCTGCTGCCAGCCAACGCGACCGGCGCGGCCACAAAGCCGCCAGTGAAGAAGAGCACGTCAGGCTTGAACTCAGCCAGCAGGCGGCGGGCGCCGAAATAACCGCGCGCCAGCTGCCAGATGTTCCCAGGCAGCTGAAGCAAGCCGACGCCATGCAGACCCGCGGCAGGCAGGGTGCGCAGTTGGTACCCGGCGCGGCTCACCAAATCTTCCTCCATGCCGCCTTCGCCTCCCACCCAGAGCAGCTGCAGGTCTTCATTGTCCGATGTCTTTTCATCGAACAACTCTTGAAGCACGGCGAGCGCGGGATAAACCCCACCCCCGCTCGCTCCGGCGGCCACGAGCAGTCGCATCCAAGATCCTCTCTTCCTGTTGTTGCTGCGTGCGCGAAACGCGCGCAATGTTCATCAAAATTCCCAAGGCAACCAGCGTCGCCAGCAGACTTGAGCCGCCATAGCTGATCAGCGGAAGCGCATTGCCCGCAAACGGCACGAGGCCCACCATCACGCCCATGTTGATGAAGGCTTCCAATGTGATCCACAAGGTGAGGCCGGCTGCGAGCAGCGATCCGAACATGTCGGGAGCGCGGCGGGCGATGGTGAGCCCGCGCCAGAGGATGAAGCCGAAAAGCAGAACTACAAATAAGGCTCCCAGCAAGCCCAGTTCCTCGCCGATCACGGCAAAGATGGAGTCAGTAGGAGGCACCGGCAGCCCCGTGAGTTTGGTTTCTGCCTGCCCCAACCCCACCCCAAACCAGCCCCCTTTGACAAAGGCTTCATAGGCGCGCAAGACGTGATCGTTAGCCTGTGCCAAATTTTGGAAACCAGTTATGTAATCACTAACACGCGTCCGGGCGGTGAGGCTGACCTGCATAAGCACGAAAACAACGACAGGCGCGCCGCCCAAAACCAAGGCAATCTGTTTGAGGCTCCCACCGGCTAAGAAAAACAGGATGCCGCCCATGATCACGATAGTGGCCGCGGCACTAATGTCGGGTTGCATGTAGATCAGCCAGGCCACCCCGCCCACAATGCCAACCAAGGGCAAAAGGCCATAGGTGATCTTGCTCAGTTCAGTGCGCTTGGAGTACAGCCACAAGGATAAATAAATAATGGTGACCACTTTGGCCAGTTCGCCAGGCATGTAAGAACCTCCGCTCAAGGCGCGGGCTGAACCATAGCGAACCTCGCCGATGATCAAAACAGCCAGCAGAGCGGCGGCGGCCAGGGCCATCATGGCCACGGCATATTTACGATAGAAGTGGTAATGGATCTGCGACGCGACCAGTGCGGCGGCCAAGGCGATCCCGATGTTCATCAATTGGCGGAAAAACATGTAAGTGGGATCACCGTAATTGACCAGCGAGAAATCCGCAGAGGCCGAATACACCATCAGCGCCCCAAAGATAAGCAAAGTGAACACCGCCAGCAACAAAGGCACATCGAGGTTAAGTTCGAGGAAGGGCCAAGCCTGCCGTTTGCGGTGCGGGCCGCGGGGACGCGTTGCCCGCGGTTGGGAAGGCTGCTCTTCGATTTGAATCTCGTTAAAAGTCTGTTCGCTCATAACTGGCTCACCAATTGGCGAAAACGTTCGCCGCGGTCTTCAAAATCTACGAACTCATCGAAACTGGTGCCACCCGGGGACAGCAGCACCACGTCTCCCTGGCGCGCAACCCTGGCGGCCGAGGCTACCGCTTCAGCCAGGTTGGCTGCGCGACTTGGCCTCAATTTTGGAGCCACTCGCTGGAACACGCCAGCAATCAACTCAGCGGCTTCACCGAACAGGACAACATGATGGACGCGTTGCTCGGCCAATTCAGCCAGACTCTCCCAAGGCAACCCCTTGTCGCGGCCGCCAAGAAGCAGAACCATCGGTCGCTCGAAGCTGCGCACGGCAGCCTCAGCGCGTTGCGGCGCAGTGGCGATCGAATCGTTGTACCAATCGGCGCCGTTCACGGTGCGCACCCATTCGAGGCGGTGCGGCGCGCCGCGAAAGCTGCGCACGCCTTCGCGCATGGCTCCAGCGGAGGCACCCGCGGCACCAGCGATGGCGCAGGCAGCTAACACGTTCTGCAAGTTGTGTTCACCGATCAATTCGATCAAACCCAGATCAAGCACCGGCGCCTCATGGGTTGCGTCGCGCAACCAAATCTCTCTTCCGCGCACAAAAGAGCCCAATTCACCAAGCGGCAAATTTCCTTTGCCAAAGGACCATAATTGCCCTGCGGCGCGCGCCGACAATGCCCAGGTCGCCTCATCATTGCGGCTGAGCACTGCAATGTCTTCGGCATTTTGGAATTGCAGAATGCGCAGTTTAGCGGCGACGTAGGCTTCCATGGTTATGTGGCGATCCAAATGATTGGGCGCGATATTCAGAATGGCGGCGATATGCGGTGCACGAGTTATCCATTCCAACTGGAAACTGGAAAGTTCTATTACGGCTACATCGTTGGGTAGCATCTCGTCCACGCCGCTGATGAGCGGGTTACCAATGTTGCCGCCCACCCAGGCGCGCCGAATGCCGGAGCCTTCCATAGCTTTCAACATGCGACCCACCAAAATTGTGGTTGTGGTCTTGCCTGCTGATCCGGTGATACCTATTACCGGGCACGGCGCTAATTCAAGGAAAATCTGAGAGTCGTTGGAAACAGGGATGCCGTCCTCTTGGGCAGCGGCGACGAGTGGGATTTCACTGGGCACTCCGCCAGACAGGCAGAGTAGATCCGCGCCGTCGAGAAGAGTAACCGGGTGCCCGCCCAGATGCCATTCGACGGGCAAACCGCTGAGGCGGGCTTGTGAAGCCTGAAGCTGATCCGCCGGGCGCGTGTCGGCGAGCAGGACTCGCGCGCCGTGGGTAGCCAAATAGGCTGCCAATGCCGTTCCCTGCCGCGCCGCTCCCACGATCACTACTCGCCTTCCTTCCCAGTCCATGGCATCAAACCACCGCTAGAGCTACGCCCACCATGGCAAATAAGAGACTCACCAGCCAAAAACGCTGCACGATCTGCGTTTCGCTCCATCCGGAGAGCTCAAAATGCAAATGCAGAGGCGACATTTTGATGATGCGCCGACCGGTAAGTTTTACGAACGCCACCTGCAAAACCACGCTAACAATTTCGCTGGTGGGAATCACAGCGATGATTGGATAAAGAATCCAGTGCCCGGTCATCAGGGCGACGACGCCTAAAGTAGCACCCAGCGCCATTGCGCCCGTGTCGCCCATGATCAATTGCGCCGGATGCACGTTGAACCATAGGAAGCCAAACAACGCGCCCACCAAAGTGAAACAGAACTGGGCCAGGAAGACCTGGCCCTGGATCAGCGCTATGCCTCCGAAGGTGGCAAAAGCAGTGGCAGAGATCAAGCCAGCCAAGCCGTCCAGGCCATCGGTGAAATTCACGGCGTTGGCGGAACCAACGATCATGAAAATGGCAACGGGGAAAAACAGCAGGCCCAAATCAAATTCAGTACGGAAGCCTGGCAAAAACATATGGGGTACTTGCAATACGTCGCGCAGCGCGTAAGCCAAAGGGGCAGCCAGGAGGATCTGTAAAATAAACTTATCTCGCGGACGCATGCCTTCGCCGGTTGTCCGCTGAGTCAACTTGCGAAAATCATCAATACCGCCTAGCAAACCGAAAACAATCATGGCGCCCAGCGGCACGAGAATGGATCGACCTACCCCGCTTAGACCGATCAAGGGTACGGCGTTCAACAGGATGGTCACCAACAAGACCGGCAGGATGAACATAACTCCGCCCATGGTTGGCGTACCGACTTTGATAGCGTGCCGTTGCGGCGCCTCCAGACGGATGCTGTCGCCGATTTTCAGGCTGCGCAAAATGCGGATCAGCGGCCCGCCCCAGATGACGGTAAGCACGAAGCTGATGCCCGCAAGGACCAATGCGGTAGGTCCGCCGTTCATTGGCGCGCCTCTAGTTCGGGAACAATCTTTTCCATTTGCACCGCGCGGGATCCTTTGACCAAAACCACATCACCTTTCGCTAGCAAGTTCTTGAGATATGTGAGAGCTTGCTGGCTATCATCGAATTGAGCGATCACTTTTGCATCCAGGCCAGCAGCCTTTGCGGTCTCAGCGATAATGCGCGCCCGCGGGCCAACAGTGATCAGGGCGTCTGCAATCTTTGCCGCCAGGTTGCCAACTAAACGATGGCCTTGCTCTTCATAGGGCCCAAGTTCCAACATGTCGCCCAGAACTGCAACTTTTCTTCCGTCCAATTCTTCCAACAGGTTCAGCGCTGCTACCGTGGACTCAGGCGAGGCATTGTAGGTGTCGTCCAGGAGCAGGGAACCATTCTTGCCCGGGACCGCCACCAAACGGAGTTGGGGATTGCCTATTCGCAAGCCTGCGAGAATCTCGCCCCAGTTCATCCCTTCGACCAAACCGACCGCGGCAGAGCGCAAAGCCGTGTGCACCGAATGACGGCCGATTAGTGGTATGCGCACGTGAAGAATCTCGCCAGAGTAGTGCAGCCGGAAGCGGACACCATCGAGGCCCATACCCTCGATCTCATCTGCCCAGAGATCAGCTTTTGAATCCAGCCCATACCAAAAGACGCGCGCCTGGGTCTCGCCCGCCATCCGCTTGACCATGGGGTCATCCATGTTGAGAATGGCGACACCATCCTTGGGCAGGGCGCGCACCAATTCAGCCTTGCCGGTATAAATCGCCTCTTGCGATCCAGCCCGCTCGGCGTGCACGGTGCCAATATTTGTGATCACACCGACCACTGGGAGCGCAATGTCTGCTAGAAGCGCGATCTCGCCTGGCACATAGAAGCCCATCTCCAGCACGGCGCGCTCGTGATTCTCATTTATTGACAAGACGTTGAGTGGTAAACCAATCTCATTGTTGAAGTTGGCGCTGGACTTGAACGTCACATAACGCTGAGAAAGAACGTCAGCGGTCAATTCCTTGGTCGTGGTCTTACCTACACTTCCCGTGACGCCGATCACGCGCAAATTAAGCTTGCTCCTCCAAAATGCAGCAGTTTTCTGCAAAGCCAGCAGAGAGTCATCCACAAGCAGGCAAAGCGAGTATTCGGCTTTGAACGCAGCGGGCTGGCGGCCGGCACGCAAATCGAACACATGGAAATCTCCCGAGGGTGGGCGTTGAACCAGAGCCAGGACGGCGCCCTTATTAAAGGCCTCTGCTACATAGTCATGCCCATCAGCGTGCTCACCCTTCATCGCCACGAACAGCATGCCTGATTGCGCGTTGCGCGAATCATGGACGGCGCCAGTTAGCGGTTGTTCGGCACCCATTGGGCGCTGGCCACTAATTGCTTCGAAGACATCGGCAACCGTCAGCATGGTTTCCTTATTGCGCTGCAATTTCCAAACGCTGATCATCGGGTGGGATATCCATGAGCACAACCAGGCGCTCGACGATGTCTGCGAATACAGGGGCGGCTACCTCAGAGGCCCAGATCGATGTTTCTGGCCGCTCCAGCCAGACAAATACTACGAACTTCGGATCATCAACTGGCCCCCACCCCACGAAGGAAGTGTTTGTTTGATTAGGATCGTAGACGCCTGTGTTTGGGTCAGGGATCTGCGCTGTGCCGGTTTTCCCGGCCAGACGGTAGCCAGGCACCAATGCCATCGAAGATTCGAATTCAAGCGAGTCTGCGAGCATTTTGGACATGGTGTGGGCGGTTTCCGCAGAAATCGGCGTGCCCGCGAACTGCGGCGGGATGTTGTATTGCATGCCGTTTTGCACAACACCTTTGACAATATGTGGAATCACCATGCGCCCGTCGTTGATGAATGCAGTTACCGCGGTCACCATTTGCATTGGTGTAATAGCCAGGCCCTGTCCGAAAGTGTTGGTCGCCAGATCGGAATCCGTCCAATAGATTTCGCGGCACACGTCCAGATCATCACCCCCACAGGCCAGAACCGGAGGATCGCCAGGCAAACGCAGTTGGCCCGAGGCCTCGTTGAATAAATCGACACCCGTTGGGTAACCGAAGCCGAAGGCCTGCACATAATGATAGAAGTTTTCCGCGCCCAACTTTTCTCCCACTGAAGCCAGGCATACGTTAAGAGAATGTTGCAAACAGCCCAACATGGTTTGTTCACCCCAGGCTTGTCCGTTCCAGTTGCGGATGGCGATGCCACCGTAATAAAAGATGCCCGTATCGTTGAAAACTGTTTCAGGCGTCACCAGCCCAAGATCAATCGCGCCGGCCATGGTTACCACTTTGAAAATCGAACCGGGCTCGTAGATTTCACCAGTGGCGCGGTTGTAGGGATTGTTGTCGTCGTACAGTTTCACGTAATGCTGGTAGTCGTTTAAGTCCAGTCGGGGTGTTGAGGTCATGGCCAGGATTTCCCCGGTGCGCGGATCCATGACGATGGCGGTCGCCGAATCGGCTCCATGGAATTCCATGGCCTCGTCCAGTACGTCTTCTACCATCGCCTGAATCTCGCGGTCAATGGTCAGGATGAGGCTGGCCCCTCCGGGCACATCTGGCAAGGCTTGCACGCGGTTAGGGTCGGTTGGCACCCAGATATCTTCCGGTATCCCAGCGAGCAGCTCCTGGTATTTCTGCTCCACGCCGAAATTGCCATTCCTGTCTTGGGTCACGAAGCCAAGCACATTGGAGGCCAGGTCGCGCTCCGGGTAACTACGAGCCAAATGCGGGCGGCAAATTAATGCGATCAAAGCCGGGTCGTTAGAACAACGGTAAGAATCCTCTTCTTCAGGCGGGAGGTTCACGTTATAGGCTCTTAACAAGTCTATCTTCTCGGGCAAAACGTAATCGTCCAGGATTCCGTAAATCGCCCCGAGCGCATTGAAATCATTAATGTCTTTCAAAACTTCGTTGTAATCAGTTCCCACCATGTTGCTCAGGGCAAATGCAATGGCTTCCGGATCCTGCACGGATTCCAGCTCGACACCGATCTCGTAGACGGTACGGTTGCCCGCCAGAAGGCTGCCGTTACGATCGTAGATTTCGCCGCGCGGCGGATAAATCGTTTTGAACAGCCGGCTATAGTATTCGCTCTGTTGAATGAATTCGGCGGCCTCCGGGCTACCTTGGATATAGAAGGCGCGGAGCAAAATAGCCAAGCCAACAAACGCGAAGGCGATAGCCATGCTGAGATAACGCCAGGTATGTTCGCGTGGCATCTTAGTAACCCCCCAAATCGGCCAGAAGGCCAGCTAACCAATCGAACAGCGAATCGGTGTACTCCGCAGGCAGCGGCGCCACTGAGCCGAATTCGCTACCGGCACGCGGTGCCAATTCGGCAGCGGTCGGCCTACCCTGGTATTCGGTAACGCTCAAATAGGTGATCGCGGCCGGAGATACGGGTTCAAAGCCAAGGTCGCTGGCGCGCTTCTGCATCTGCTCGACAGAAAGGATGAAAGCCAGCTGGGTTTGAAGATCTTCGATCTGCTGCTCCATATCGGCCCGCTCAGCCTGGAGCTGTTGCACCAAGCGACCCGTTGTGGCCGACCGGGCAGTGATATTGAGGTAGATGGCCGCCACCAATGCGAGGGCCACTACTCCGCTGGCGACGAAGCCGATCATTTGCATCTGGCGCCGCCAAGGAGCTTCCTTATAAGCCTGGATGAATTCCTTCGATTTCTTTAGCATCTTCGTTTCCTTTGCCTCAAAATCGGTGCAAAGGGTATGCCACAGCCACCATCAGTTTCTACAGCTTTTCTGCAACCCGCAAACGGGCGCTGCGTGATCGCGGGTTGACTTCAACTTCACCCGGCATAGGACGAATGGGCCGCCGGGTGATCACTTTGATGCTCGCCTTGTGCCCGCAGATACAAATCAGCTGCCCTGGAGGGCATATGCAGTCGCGGCTCTCTTGGCGAAAGAAAAGCTTCACCGCGCGGTCTTCTAATGAATGAAAGGAAATCACTGCCAACCTTCCTCCAGGTTTCAGGACCGCTACCGCTTGGGGCAGCGCGGCCTCCAGTGTTTCTAGTTCGCGGTTCACGGCGATGCGCAATGCCTGAAAACTGCGCGTCGCTGGATGAATGCCTCCTCGCCGCCCGCCGGTCGCCTTGGCGATCACGTCAGCCAGCTGCACTGTGCTGTGCACTGGCCGGGCATTTACTATCGCCCGGGCGATACGCCGGGATTTCGGCTCCTCGCCGTAGCGGAACAAAATGTCCGCCAAATCGGCTTCGGGCCATTGGTTCACCAACTCATCCGCAGTCAGTGGGGAACTGCGGTCGAAGCGCATGTCCAGCGGGCCCTCTTTTAGAAAGGAGAAGCCGCGCTCGGGCTTGTCGAACTGGAGCGATGATGCGCCAAGATCGAGCAGCACACCATCCACCGCGTCCCAGGCCACTGCCGCCAGATGCTGTACCAGTTGCCCGTACGTGCCGTGGCGCAGGATTAGGCGGGATCCGAATTCGGCCAGCCGCTGGGCCGCCAACCCCAAGGCTTGCGAGTCCACATCCAGACCCACCAAATGACCATTGGGAGAGCTGGCGTCGAGGATGCCGAGGGCATGGCCGCCCAGGCCCACAGTGCCGTCCAAATAACGGGCATCAGATTGCGGGCGGATCGCTTCAAGTACTTCATGGTAAAGAACAGGTTGATGAGCGGCAGTTTCCTCAGTGCTCATCAGGATTCATTCGCAAATAAATCCAATTTGGCGAAATATTGCGCGTTATCTTGGGCATTATCGAGAGCGGCCATCTGCCGGGACCATTGCTCGGGTTCCCAAATCTCGAAATAGTCGCCTGAGCCCTTGATAATGACCTCCCCATTCAATTTGTGGCGTTCACGCAGGAATTGCGGTACCAGGATGCGCCCACTCCCATCCCATTCGATGCGCTCGGCTTCGCCAAAAAAAACGCGGCTGAATTCACGCACCGTCGGATCTGTGATACTCTTGCGCGAAAGCTGCTTGCCAAGTTTTTCGAAAGAATCTTTTTGCCAGACCATCAGATTGCGGTCCAGGCCCTGAGTGATGTAGCCGCCGTTCTCCAGCAATTGACGATAGCGGACAGGCAAGGTGAGCCGCCCTTTTTGATCTACGGAGTGACGATATTCGCCCAGGAACATAAGTTCTATCTTGCGGGTTAATGGCAGAACGCCGGCCAACGGTCCGGCGTCCCACTTTCTGCCACTTATACCCACAATCTGCCACAGTATATTACGATTCCCCACTTCATAGCAAGCAATTTCCGCCGCGGTATCGAATCTGATAGTCGACGCATGGGGGTGTTTAGACAATTAGTCCGATATATTGGGGAACTGATGAATCTTTTAAGGTTGCTAATAGACAAAAAGAAAGAGCGCCAGCGTTGCTGGCGCTCTTCAAAAAAACTGTCAACACTAGGGCGTCGGTGCCGTTTGCGGCTGCGACTCACTGACCACACGGGTTCCCTCGAGCCGCGCGTTCAACCAATATCCACGCGCCTCACGGGAAATGCCGCCATTCTCCAGTACAACGAGAACCAAAGTCGCATTTTGTCCCGCCAAACTAGATAAATCGACATCGAACTCGCCCGGCGCATCATCGAATACCTGCGGAAGCTCCGCGAGGGTCAGGTGTGTGCCATCGGCCAGTTCGTAGTCCAATCGGAAGAGGATTGAGCAATCCGGGAAACCGTCCATGCAACCCACGGTGGCCAGGAAATGATCGCCGTCCTGGACAGTGATCGGCGGGAAGAAGCCAGCCAACCAGCCACCCTGTTGATTGTTGGGCTTCATCTCTATGACCGGCGGGTTATCCCGTGTGCTGCTCTCGAGCGCAGGGTCGGTATTCAACCGCACGTAGCCACTCATCAGGCCTTCTTCGTCATCCACACCCTCGCAGGATAGGAAAGTTGCTCGGTTGCTGTGCCACTGAGCGAGGCAGGTCACCTGAGTAAAATCGTAAATAACGCCGCGCGGCAATTCGGGTACCACCAACTCCGCGGTCAGTGGACGGTCTCCCTCTGGGCCTATGCCAAAGGTCTCGCCAATCGCATTGCGTAGCATCCACTCGCTGGTATAAGTTCCGGCTGCAAAAGGCGCCGTCATCGGCACCGAAATATCCACGGTTTGTCCGGAAGCTACAGCCGATGGCAAGTCGACAACTACATCTGGCGCTCCCATAGGATCGCCCCCGGTGTGTACGAGGGCATAGTCCATTGTCCAATCGCAGCGACCATCGTTCATTACCTGCCAGGTCTTGGTGAACAGAGTACCCGGCATCACTACAGAACCCTCTTGTACCGGGACATCAAGGATTACGTGATCAACAAATTGGGCGCTGTCGCATGCAGCGCTTGATGGCGCCTCACTGCATGCAGTAAGCAAAGATACAAGGAGAACGATGAAGGGCAACGTTTTATTCATGAGGAGGAATTATATCCTTTGCGGTATCTTCAATTCCAAACCATCAAACTGCAAGTTCTGTTACTAGATCGCGGATTTCTTTCTCAATTTCCTCCATACGAGCAATTTCTTTCAGGCTGTTTTGCCTGTGTAATTCCTGAACCACTTGGCACCCAAGGTAATAACCTGTTTGTTTCCGGCCTTTTATATCAAGCCAAGAACCAAAGAAGGGGCGTGTGTCTTCTGATAAGTCGGCGCGTCGCAAGAATTCTGCAGCCAACCATTTGATGTTATTGCGACACCACGGCAACCAATCCTGGTTACCGGGCCCTCGTGCCATGTGCCAACTTTCCTTTCCCAAAATCAGATGCTCACACCTTTGGGCAAAGCCCTCCGTGTAAAGCTGCCACCAAGGTCCGGTCCCCAAATCCATATCTGCTTTCTTGCGCCAATGTTGGTGCAACAAATGGCCTAGTTCATGAGCGATCAACCCTTCTATTGCTTCTGATTTGCTCCAACCTTCTTCAGCAATATTTTCCAATCCAAAGAGTACGGCGGGCTGCCCGAAATAGATCGTCGCCCAACCCGCACCAAGGCCCAACCCGATGTAAATGACAAAAGTTACTGGGAATTCAAAATCGAACCTTTTCTGGGCCGCAACGAAGACAGGCTCACAAAACTTGATTAACTCCTCACGAGCTGCCGCCATTGTTGGCATGCGTAAGTTCAAAAAAGGAAATATCCTTTCGCGAGCAACCTTTTTCCAATCAGTTTTCTCTTGCTGGTATGCTTCGATCTGTCTTCTCAAAAGTTCAGGCCAACCCGCCATATACGTCGAAACCCAACCTTCGATTTGGTCCTCAATTGAGGAATATCGATTTTCACCCCAGAAGTGAACGAACGAAGGATAAGTGTCTATAATCGTAAGGGATGCCACTTTCTTATTAACCCGGCTCCTCCCGCACCGGCTCTTCTCCCCCCGCCCCGCGCCAGCCGCGCATGGTGGCGTAGGCCTCGGCTCGATAGGCCGCGTGCAACAACGCCGGCAAGTTGGTTTCGCTGCCAGCCTGCCGGTATGCAGACTTCTCCACCCAAATACGGTTCACAATGAATGGCTCGTCCTGTCGCAAATCCATGGTGTCATAGAACAAGCCGAGGAAGGGATGCCGCTGGCGGATGGCGGCCAGCAGGCCGCGGTCGGTGCCTGAGGCCGAGTACGGGAATGAGAACGGCACCTTCTCGGTTCCCGTAATCTCCCGCACGAAGCGTGCTGATTCGACAATCTCCTCTTCAACCTGGCCGGGTGCCAGCAAACTCAACTTCGTGTGCGAGCGGGTATGCGATCCGATCGCGAATCCATCATCATGTAATTCCTTGATTTGTTCACCGGTCATGTAGGGTTTGTGTGTCTCCAAGTAATCCTTGGTATCAATCCCCAACATCTTGGCCGCCATGTCGATGACAGGCTCGTCCTTCGGCTCCAAGTCCTTGATCCAGTGCTCAAAATCTAGTCCGCTCGAAAGCTTGATATCCAGCGCGTTGTTGAGGCTGGTGAATACCATCTTCGCTGCGTCATGCGGCAATTGGCGCACTGCCTCGATGCAAAGCGAAACCTTGTTGCGGTAGAACATAGATCGGTTATCCACCCAGCCGCTGGTGACGAAAAACGTGCAGGGGATTTCATATTGCAGCAACAACGGACGCACCACGGTGTAACATTCGGCGAAGCCGTCGTCGAAAGAAAGGTGCAAAGCCCGTGGAGGCAGCGCTTTGCCCTCAAACCTGTGCGCGAACAGCTCGGCTTCCGTCACGGGATGATAATGCTTCTTGATGTAGCCCAGCGCAGCTTTGAAACGAGAAATTGGTTCGGGAGGATAGAGGTTTTGGATGTAAGGAATGTGGTTATCCGAGACCGAGTGATAAAAGAGTCCGATCACATCTCGCTTAATCAAATAGGGATACAGACTCAAGGGCATGGAGCGACGGATCCCCTTGGCAAGGCGGCGTCCAAAGGATTTCACGTAAATGCCATATCCCCATCGCAGTAGGTTTGCTGGATATGTTGCCAAGCTTGCGCCATCGGGCTATCCGCCGCGCGAGGGTGCACCTGGCAGGTGCGTTGCCGCCGCATAACCAGCAGTCGCTTCAGCATACCGCCCATTGGCTTCGCCAATTCCGATGATCCTTCGATCATCGCCGCGCCCTGTTGCTGCGCGAACAGCAGGGCCAGCGCTAACAGCCGCTCGGAATTTGCGCCGTCGGCAAACACGGCATCCAAGGCCTTCACAGAAGTCCGGCCACGAAGCTTTGAACTCTGGAAGCAGATGTACCCCAGGTTTTTGCCCTCGGGGGAATACAACTGCCAGGCGCGCATCGTGAAACCTGGGCGTGAATCGGTAAAACCATAATTCAAACGCTCCGACTCAGATTTACCTGCCTGCAGGACCCAGGGGTATGCGAGCATCCAGTTCACCACTCGGCTATCGCGATAGAAAGCTGTTCTCCTGGTTTCTGGTTCCTCCTCCTTAGGCGGCACAACCTGCTGCACGTCTTCGATGCGAATACCTTTCATAAGTGGTTTCAGGCTCTTAAGCAGCCACCAAAAAAGCATCGGGCGTACCAGCCACCCAAAGATGGCTTCAAAGAATTTTTCGAAGGCGCGATCCAATGTTTCGACCGGGATCCGCAAACGGACTAATGAAGCCGGTTTGCGGATCAACCTAAGTAACAAGCTCAAAGGGTTGAAGCGCCCAGCGAGGCCGAAATCGAGCTGTACGTAATGGAGCGGCACCAGCTCATGAAATCCATATTTGGTTGACACGCGCCGCGCCGGCTTGCTGCCCACAATGGCAAGATCAACGTCAAGCGCTAAGGCCGCCTCCATCAGTCGGGAGCCCAATCCCTTGCCCAGGAAATCGGGGGCCACTGCCCAGGTGGTGAGCCAATGTACCTTATGCAGCTGGCCTGCGTGCTGCAGCATCACCGGCATGACACCAAAGTAACCCACGTTGCGCTCGCCTTGCTTCGCCAATAGCAAGGCCACGTCATTTGGTTGCGCGAAAGGATTATGAGTCATTGCCAAGGCGCGGTGTTTAGTGATGAGGATGAAGGTGCCCGGCACAGCGCCATCAACGGCGCTGGCGGCCAGGGCCCGCAGATCCTTTAATTTCACGCGCTCAATGCGCACAGAATCGAGGGAAGGCATGCGGGGGATGATACCAGCAGCGTTAACCTAGGCGAAATCTCTTACGATTTGCACTACTTGGCCGTGGTAACTTGCTCCAAATAGATTGAGATGATTGAGCAAATGATAGAGATTGTAGACAGGCAGCCTTTCTTTCCAGCCGACATCAAGTGACCTGGTTTGCGTGTAGGCCCGATAGAAAGCAGCCGGGAACCCGCCGAATAAAGCGGTCATGCCCAGTTCAGCCTCGGCCCAACCATAATGGGCGGCCGGGTCGATAATAGCCGGCTGCCCGCGTTCGTCGCTGATGGCGTTGCCACTCCACAGATCGCCGTGAATCAGGGAAGCGGGCTGCGAGGGAACTAGTTGTGGCAGGCGATCCACAAGCTTACTAATCTCAGCTGCCTCTGAGCGGCTCAATAAATCATTATCGCGAGCCAGCCGCGTTTGGTAACCTAGGCGTTGTTCGGCGAAGAATTCATATCCGTCTTCTGTCCAGGAATTCGGCTGAGGGGTGCTACCCAGGTAGTTGTCGTGCGCAAACCCGAATTTCGGATTCGTGTTTTGATGCAAAACAGCCAGTTGACGGCCCAAGGTCTCCCAATAACCCGCGGCGCGCGGGGCTGGCCTCAAATCCTCGAGTAGGATGAACTCCGCGTCCCACAACAGCGGCTCTGGCAGCCGGGGTCCGTTCGCCTTTTCTAGTTCAGCCAAGCCCTCCGCTTCGCGGGCAAACATATCTTCGGGGGCGTCGGCGTTCATCTTGAGAAAAAAGCTAGTACCCGATTTTGTTTGCAGCCGCGCCCCATTATTGATACAGCCGCCAGCTACCGGCTGTTCTCCAGTCACCTCGCCATAGCCGTGTTGATCCAGCCAGCGGGTCACCGCTTCGGGAATCATGGCAGCTTGCCCGCTTCCAACTCATCCAGCAGGCCGCGCACGCTGCGTTCAATGATGTCGTAGGCTTCCTCGAAGCCACTCGGCCCGCCATACCAGGGATCCGGAACTGCTATCGAGCCGCGCGCCTCCGGATCGAATTCGCGCAGCAAATGAATTTTGACACGCTGGCCTGGCTTGCGAGTCAGCGCTTCGATATCGGCCTTATTTTCCAAGTCCATGGGAATGATCAGGTCAAACTCATCGAGGTCGTTGCGTTCGATCTGTCGACCACGATGGGTGTAATGGAATCCGCGCCGAGCTGCGGTGCGCACCATGCGCGGATCAGGTTCCTGGCCAACGTGGTAATCAGCCGTACCCGCGGCATCCACGATGTATTTGTTTTCCAATCCACGTTTGTTGGCTTCGTGCTCAAAGAGCCTAGCCGCCAGAGGGCTGCGAATGATGTTGCCAAGGCAAACGAATAGTATTCGAACCGGTTCTGTCATTATGTCCTTGTTTTAATTGTAATCAAGTATATGGGATCAAAAAAAGAGACGGGCGTCAGCCCGTCTCCATTCACTCGAGAGATTAGCGTACTTTGCGCTTTGCCCTTCCGTTCTTTACACTTGCTTTCCCTGTGGTATTGACCTTTCGGGCCGGCTTCTTGTGATGGTTGCCGCCGGGTTTCCGCTCGGCCGCATCCAAAGCCGCCACGGCTGCCATATTCACGATATCCCGCACCTCGTCGCCGGTTTGCATCACCTGGATAGGCGCGCCCAGACCCAGGATGATAGGACCAATGGTTTGCGCATTACCTAAGCGGTTGAGCAACTTGTAACTCACGTTGGCAGATTCCAGCGAAGGGAAGACCAGCACATTGGCTTCCTTCACCTTGCTGAACGGGTAACGCTTCTCGACGATGTCGCGCACCACCGCTGTATCGGCTTGCATCTCGCCATCCACTACCATCTTGGGGGCGCGCTCGCGCAGCAGTTCAACAGCTTGGCGAACCTTGTCGGAGAGCGGGTGAGGAGTGCTGCCGAAGTTCGAGAACGAAAGCATAGCCACACGCGGCTCCAAACCAAGCTGCTTGGCAAAGTCCGCAGCCAGAATAGCGATCTCTGCCAGGTCCCCCGCAGTGGGTTCGATGTTGACGGTGGCATCGGTGAACAGATAGACGCGATCATCAACAATCATGATGTAAACGCCGGAGGCGCGTTTTACCCCAGGCGCAGTGTGATGGATCTGCAATGCGGGCCGGATCACCTCGGGATACTCGAACGTAAGTCCCGAGACCATAGCGTCGGCTTGGCCCATCTTTACCATCATGGCGCCGAACACGTTGCGGTCGCGCAGATGCTTCTGGGCGTTGGCCAGCGTACCGCCGTAGCGCTGGCGCTGATCATAATAAGCGGCGATGTAATCTTCCAGCTTGTCGAAGTGGCGCGGATCGATGATCTGGGGCTGATAGCGCAAGCCGAGATCCTTGATTTCCTCGGCGATCAAATCCGGTCGACCGAGCAAGATGGGCTGGCCAATGCCCTCTTCTTCCACTTGCGCGGCAGCGCGGATCACTTTGGTCTCTTCGCCTTCGGGGAAGACAATGCGCATTTTCTTAGGCAGCAGCTTGGCTTTGTTCATGAAGTATTGGCGAACCTGTTGACCCTTGCCCTGCCTCAGGGCTAGAGATTGCCGGTATTCTTCGATATCTACCTTGACGCGCGCCACGCCGCTGCGCATGGCTGCTTCGGCCACCGCCGGCGCCTCCCAAAGCAGGACGCGTGGGTCAAAGGGTTTGGGAATTATGTAATCGCGGCCGAATTTCAGTGACTCGATGCCATAAGCGCGCAGCACCGAATCGGGTACGTCTTCTTTAGTCAAATCAGCTAAGGCGTGGGCTGCGGCTACCTTCATTTCGTCATTGATGTGTGTGGCCCGCACGTCGAGCGCGCCGCGGAAGATGAACGGGAAGCCCAGCACATTGTTGATCTGGTTGGGGGTGTCGGATCGGCCAGTGGCAACAATGGCATCGGGTCGCGCCGCCTTGGCCACGTCGTATGGGATCTCGGGATTTGGATTTGCCATGGCAAAGATCAATGGATCCTTTGCCATGGTCTTTACCATTTCAGGCTTGAGCACGTCAGCCACCGAGAGGCCGTAGAACACATCTGCGCTTTTGACTGCATCCTTTAAATCGCGGGCATCAGTCTTGTGGGCGAATTCCTGCTTGTATTTGTTCATGCCCTCGGTGCGGCCTTCATAAACGACACCGCGGCTATCCACCAGCGTGATGTTTTCGCGCGTAGCGCCCAGGAGTACAGCCATCTTGGCGCAGGATATCGCCGAGGCGCCTGCACCCGAGATGACGATCTTGATCTTGCTAATGTCCTTCTTCACCAGCTCCAAAGCGTTCAGCAGACCGGCGCCTGAAATGATGGCTGTCCCATGTTGGTCATCGTGAAAGACCGGGATGTCCAACATTTCTTCTAAGCGGCGTTCGATCTCGAAACATTCGGGGGCTTTAATGTCTTCCAGGTTGATGCCGCCAAAGGTTGGAGCAATTGCGGCAACCACTTTGATGATCTCCTCAACATCGTGCGAATTCACCTCGATATCGAATACGTCAATATCGGCAAATTTCTTGAAAAGAACGCCCTTCCCTTCCATTACCGGCTTGGAAGCCAGGGGGCCCCGGTCTCCCAAACCCAGGATCGCCGTGCCATTGGAAACCACAGCAACCAGGTTTCCCTTGGAGGTGTACAAATAGGCGGTGGCGGGGTCTTTTTCGATTTCCAATACGGGCTCGGCCACTCCTGGCGTATAGGCCAGACCCAGGTCCCTCTGGGTATCCAGGGGCTTGGTTGGTGTTACCGAAATCTTGCCGGGTTTATTGTTCAGATGGTGGTATTCAAGCGCTTCTTTTCGCAGATCGAACATGGAGGCTCCTATCAGGGGAATAGACGCAAAACGCGAAGGGAGATTCTCATCGCTTGTATAGTACCCGACTTAGGGAAGGGTAAAAGGTAGATTTGAACTGTTAATCGAGGGACGTTTGGCAGAAATGCCTTTTTAAAGAGTTTTCTAGCCAAATTTGGCACAACTTTGTTGGTTTATTGCCCTCAAAGGAATAATAAAGTAAACTCACTACGCAAGGAATCCCATGACCGACGAAAAGAAACATGCGCTCGAACATGCCCTGGATGAGATAACCAAACGCTGGGGTGAAGGCTCCATCATGCGGCTGGGGGAATCTTCCAGTATGGCGGTAGAGGCCATACCCACCGGCTCCTTGTCGCTAGACATGGCGTTGGGCGTTGGCGGTATCCCCCGCGGACGAGTAACCGAAATTTTTGGCCCTGAATCCTCTGGAAAGACCACAATTTGCCAACACATAGTCGCGGAAGTCCAAAAACGCGGCGGCACGGCTGCATATATCGACATGGAGCACGCCCTCGACCCAAACTACGCCGCCCGTTGCGGCGTAGACGTAGAGAAACTGCTCATTTCTCAGCCTGATACCGGAGAGCAAGCGCTTGAAATTGCTGAGGCCTTGGTACGTTCGGGAGCGGTCGATGTAGTCATCGTCGACTCGGTTGCCGCCCTGGTTCCCCGCTCTGAAATCGAGGGCGATATGGGCGATGCGACTATGGGCATGCAAGCACGCTTGATGTCCCAAGCCTTGAGGAAACTTTCCGGGGCAATCAAACAAACAAACACAGCTGTCGTATTTACTAATCAACTCAGGCAGAAAATCGGCGTTATGTATGGCAACCCGGAAACCACTACCGGGGGCATGGCGCTTAAATTCTATGCCTCCGTTCGCCTGGACGTACGAAAAATACAGGGAATCAAAGAAGGTCAAGATACCGTAGGCAGCCGAACCCGAGTCCGCGTAGTCAAAAACAAGGTTTCCGCTCCCTTTCGAACGGCGGAATTCGACATCATGTATAATGAAGGCATCTCCAAGTTCGGCGACTTGCTGGATTTGGCAGCACAAGCAGAAATCATCACCAAGCGCGGTTCCCATTACTTATATAAGGAAGAGCGCCTGGGACAAGGGCGTGAGAATGCGAAGGCCTTCTTGCGCCAACATACAGAGTTGGCGGCCGAAATTGAAGCACTAGTGCGCGCCCATGCACAGCCGATGATCACGATCGGCACCGGCGAGGGCGAGCCCGAAGAATAATTCGGCCGCCGGCCACAAAAATTGTGGCCACGGTAGTTTTTTGACAAGCTGACAAAGACTTGGAAGGTCCAGGGGCACAGGTCGCCTGGACGCTGAAAACATGCAGAACCATAGCGCAAGGATCCTAAACTGCAGACTGCGCTAGACAAAAGCATATCACGTCGAAGTCTTCGCTTTCCTTAGACGCTGGTTCTCGCAGATCAAGTACAGCAGGTTGAACAGCCGTGGCCGTAAGGCAGAACACGGCTGTTTTTGTTTATGGAATCGACCATTACCGCTATCAAACAGCAGAAGCGCAACCCTCAACGGGTGAACATTTATTTAGACGGGACTTATGCCTTCCCGCTCGCCAAGATCGTCGCAGCCTGGCTGAAGGTAGGGCAGCGCCTGAGTCCGGAAAAAGTTCAAGAGCTACAGGCTCAAGACGAATCCGAGAAAGCCTTCCAGAGGGCTGTAAATTTCCTCAGTTATCGTCCCCGCTCTCAAGCAGAAGTCGAAAGAAACCTGCGCAGGCACGAAGTTGCTGAAGCACTAATCCCCGAAATCATCGAGCGTTTGAAGCGCGGCAACCTACTCAATGACGCGGACTTTGCCCGCCGCTGGGTGGAGGACAGATCAACTTTCCGCCCGCGCGGCGCCTACGCGCTGCGTGCAGAGTTACGCCAGAAGGGTGTTGCCAATGAAGCCATCGACCCGGCGATATCGGATTTAAATGAGACCGAGTTAGCCCGTCAGGCTGCCTTGCGCAAGGCTCGCCAACTCAGCCAACTTGAATGGCCCGAATTTCGTCAAAAGCTCTCCTCGCATTTATCCCGCCGCGGTTTTGGCTATGGAACCATAGCCGAAGTTTGCAAAGAAACATGGAATGAATTGCGACAAATGTCTCGCCTAGAAATAAAACGAGGAAATTAAGATGGAAAACAGTCAACTGATTCTGATCGGAGCTGCCATCCTGGCGGCCATTGTTGGATATGCAGTCAAACATTTCCAGGTGGAGAGCGAGAAGCGCCGCCAAAAGGCGGAAGCCGACCGCATCATCCAGGCGGCCAAAGAGGAGGCCAACACCATCGAGTTGAAGGCCAAGAACGAGGCTCTGGAGACCCGCCAGCGCGCCGAGGCCGAGATCGATCGCAAACGCAAGGATCTTAGCCGCGAAGATGACCTGTTGCGACAACGCCGTATCGAGCTGGACAAGCGCACAGAAAAACTGGAAGAACGCGACCAAAGCCTCAACAAACGCCAAAGCGCTCTGGATAAAAAAGACAACGAGTTGGAAGAAAAACGAAAAGAGATCGTTGCTCGATTAGAGTCCGTTTCTTCTATGACGCGCGCCGAAGCACGCAAAGTGCTTATGGACGAGGTCGAACGCGAATCCCGGGCCGATATGGCCCGCATCATGCGCCAGATCGAAGGCGAAGCCCGCGAGGAAGGTGAAAAGAAAGCTCGCAATCTGATCTCTTTGGCTATTCAGCGCGTGGCCTCAGAGCACGTCGCGGAAAGCACAACCTCTGTTGTGCCGCTTCCTTCCGATGAAATGAAGGGGCGCATCATCGGCCGCAACGGTCGCAATATCCGCTCTTTCGAACAGGCGGCAGGCGTGGACGTGGTCGTGGACGACACTCCCGAAGCAGTCAGTATCTCGAGCTTTGACCCGGTGCGCCGCGAAGTGGCCCGCCGCGCTCTGGCTAAATTGGTTGTGGATGGACGAATCCATCCTGCAAGTATCGAAAAAACTCTTCAAAAGGAACAGCAGGAAGTGGATAAAGCGATCGTCGAAGCGGGCGAGCAAGCCGTGTACGACGCTGGCGTACCCAACCTGAATAAAGAGATCGTGAAAATGCTGGGCCGCCTGAACTACCGTACCTCATACGGCCAAAACCAGCTCCATCACGCGGTGGAAACCTCTCGCATAGCCGCCGTGCTGGCGGCCGAGCTCGGCGCCAACATCGAGCTTGCTAAAGTCGGTGGATTGCTTCACGACCTGGGCAAGGCCATGGATCACAATACCGAGGGCACCCACGCGGCCATCGGCGCGGAGTTCGCCCGGCGATATGGCGTCAACCCGGTGGTAGTGAACGCAATAGCCTCTCACCATCACGAGGTTGAGCAGGAAGGCGTGGAAGCCGTTATTGTGGAGGCCGCGGACGCCATTTCAGGGGCGCGCCCAGGCGCCCGACGCGAGAGCCTGGAGCAGTATGTCAAGCGCATCAAAGCCCTCGAAGACCTGGCGAATTCGTACAAGGGTGTGGTGCAAAGTTACGCTCTTCAGGCCGGTCGCGAGGTACGCATCATCGTAAAGCCTGAAGACATCGACGACCTGGAAGCCGCCCGTATGGCTCGCGACATCGCCAAGCAGATCGAGGAGACCATGCAGTATCCCGGCCAGATCAAAGTGACGGTGCTGCGCGAAACGCGTGCCTCGGAATTTGCGAAATGAGCTAACAGCCTTGCGAAGATTGGTCTTGAAATCTGTATGAGCTAGACCAATCTTCGCAAGGCTTATAAGAAACGAGCGGCCGCCTGGCCGCTCGTTCTTGTTATTTGCCTCCTCATTTATGATTTTATGTCCCGGCAGTAAAAGAGATAATCGATATCTCCTGGTGATTGGCCAAACTCCGTAAGAATTTGAGCTGCTTCAGCGCGGTGCTGCATCCCATGTATCACCAAATGGGTCAGGAAATCCACCAACACACCGCTGTACTGGCTGCCATTTCCCGCGAAATAACTAGCCCTCGAGAGGAGGGCCTCGTCATTCAATTGAGCCAAATAATCAGCCATTGCCTGTTCCTCTCGTTGCCAGGCCGCGCGCAATTCAGCCAAATTTCTGAAATCCGCGGCCTTCGGAACCGAGGGGACCGGTGTTGAGCCCTGGCATCTGTGTCGCCAAATCCACTCGGCATAGTAAAGATGAAAAAGTGTGTCCCGCATTCCGCCGCGCGGAAAACGGGAGGAGGCCAAAAACTGTTCGTGGCTTAAATTCTCAGCAGCATCCAGGATGATCTCGTCCGCCCAGTGGTTGTAATCGAAGAGTTGCCGGATTTGGCTGGTCAGCATTTCAGTCCTGCAAAAATGGGTTGAACTCGCGTTCCTGCCCAACCGTGGTCTCGGGGCCGTGGCCGGGCAGCAAGCGCGTTTCATCCGGCAGACTCAGAACCTGGCGATAGATGCTCTCGATCAGTGTACGATGGTCGCCGCGGGGCAGATCGGTGCGGCCGATACTCATCTGTAAAATGACATCACCACAAAACATCAACCTTTCGCCAGAGCAGTAGAACATCACGTGCCCCGGTGTGTGCCCAGGGGCATGGCGAACTTCGAATTCGATGCCGTCCAGATAGAGCTTCTGACCGTCAACCAGTTCAATCGTCGGCTCGGGACCTGGGTCGAACGTAAGACCATAGGCCGCCGCGCCGCCATTGTCGCGCCACAGCCAGTAGTCATCCGGGTGCAGCGCCACCGGGGGCGCCGGGCTGCTGCCATCGGCCACCGCGGCTGCTCCGCCAAAATGGTCGAAGTGAGCGTGGGTTAGCCAAATGTTAGTAATACGCCAGCCGCGCTGCGTAGCCGCATCCAAGATTAGATGCCCGTCCCAGGCGGGGTCGATTGATACAGCCTCTTTGCTGCCGGCTGAAGCTATCAAATACGCGTTGGTCTGCGCCGGGCCGAGTGTGAATTGAACGATTTCGAGGGGCATATCAAGCGGATTATACTTTTAAGAAGATTATCACCATCCTGGTAATTGGAGTTAGGAGAGGCTATGCTTGAGCATTATCCCTATGTAACTAAGCTTGACGTTAAGTTCCAACACCTCGAGGTAATCGATATTCCAACTATTGTTAGGGAATGTAAAGATCAATGGTTCAATCAAACCCTCACCAGAGTGAACGACAGTGTAGTGCGGGTTGGCATCGTTCGGGGAGAGTATCATTGGCATAAGCATGACAACGACGATGAATTCTTTTTCGTGCTTCACGGGCAATTGTTGATCGACCTTGAGGGCAGGACGGTTGAGCTGAATCCGAACCAGGGTTTTACGGTTTCCAAAGGAGTCTTGCATCGCACACGCGCTCCTCAAAAGACCGTTATGCTTATGGTGGAAACTAGCATGATCCAACCAACTGGCGATCAATAAAACTGATTTATCAAATCCGTTTGCACGCGACACTTTGAGCAAGATTATTCAAGGAGACTAATGCCCAAATACATCCCCGAGCCTTTCCGCATCAAGATGGTTGAACCTATTCGCCTGATCGAAAAATCTGCCCGACTGGCCGCGCTACAGCGTGCCGGATACAACGTTTTTGGCTTGCGCTCAGACGAAGTTTACATTGACCTGATGACGGACTCCGGTACCGGGGCAATGAGCCAGGAGCAATGGTCCGCATTGATGCTGGGCGACGAAGCTTACGCGGGGGCGCGTTCCTATTTCCGGCTCAAGGAAGTGATTGACGAAATATTTGCATTCAAGCACTTCGTTCCCGTGCATCAGGGCCGCGCCGCGGAAAATATCCTCTGCGCAGTCCTGTTGAAACCGGGACAGAAGGTGCCATCGAATATGCATTTCGACACCACCGAAGGTAATATCCGCGCCCGGGGCGGGCAGCCTGTGAACCTGGTCAACCAAGAAGCCTACGACCCGCAAGCCGTCCTCGATTTCAAAGGCAACATGGATGTGGAAGCCCTGGAGAAATGGATCGAAGAAACCGGCGTCGAAAACATACCCTTCGGAATGATGACGATCACGAATAACGCCGGCGGCGGGCAACCCGTTTCCATGGCAAACATCAGGGCTGTCTCAAAGGTGTATCGCAAGCACGGCATCCCCTTCTTCATCGATGCTTGTCGTTATGCGGAGAATTCCTACTTCATCAAGCTGCGTGAGAAGGGTTACGAGAATAAATCCCCGCTGGAGATCGCCCAAGAGATATTTTCGCTAGCCGATGGCTGCACGATGAGCGCCAAGAAGGACGGCTTGGTGAATATGGGCGGCTTTCTGGCGATGAACGACGATGATTTGTTCGTCCGTGTCAAAGCCGAACTGATTTTGCGTGAAGGGTTTCCTACCTACGGCGGACTCTCTGGCCGCGACTTGGATGCACTGGCCGTTGGGCTCAAAGAAGCCCTAAAAGTAGAATACCTCGCCTATCGCCTGTCGCAGGCCGAATATCTAGCCGGCCGCCTGCGCGATGTTGGCGTTCCCATCATCGAGCCGCCGGGCGCACACGCCATCTACATCGACGCTGCGGGGCTGCTGCCTCACCTCACCCGAAACCAACTCCCGGGCCAGGCGCTATCCATTCAACTCTATCTCGAAGGAGGCATCCGCGGAGTAGAGCTAGGCACTGTGGCATTCGGGCATAAGCAAAATGGTCGTTGGGAATTTCCAGCATTGGAGCTGGTGCGCTTAGCGATCCCCCGGCGCGTTTACACCCAAAGCCATCTCGATTATGTCGCCGAGGTTCTAGGTGTAATCAAAGCTAAGGCCGCCAGCATCAAGGGCATGAAAATGACATACGCCCCCGAATTACTCCGCCACTTCACCGCTAAATTCGAGGTTGAAGCCTAGTGCATGGATAAGGACTGGTCGCAGAAGGTTAGCGATTTTCGCTCCACACGCGAATCCAATCTGCGTCGTGAATACGGCTGGCTCTCACTGGCCGGGCTCTTCTGGCTACAGGAGGGTGACAATGCCTTCGGCAGTGCCGCAGGCAATCCGATCCGGCTGCCGGAGCGTGCTGCCGCAAACGCGGGTGTTTTTGCGCTGCACAACGGGCATGTTACTGTAACCAAGGCGTCTGAGGTTTCATTACGGATGAACGCGGATGAGCTTAGCCATGCAAGCGTTGTCCTCAAAGTAGATACCAGCGGTGAACCTGATTATTTATTCTTAGACGACTTACGCATGGTAGTCATTGAACGGGCAGGCAATTTGGCCATTCGCGTCTGGGACCCGCAGAGCCCAGTACGCCGCGATTTTGCAGGCTGTGTCTGGTACGAGCCAAATGCCTTCTTCCGCGTGAATGCCAAGATCGAGACTTACCCTGAACCGCGCCAATTCATGATAGATGACATCGTCGGTATCCAGCGCCCGGTCAACATGCACGCCGCTCTGGCCTTCGAGATGGACGGCAAGCAATATCGCCTGGACGCGGAACGCCAGGAGGACAACTCGTACGACATCATCTTCAAGGATCTCACGGCCGGCAGGTTTACGTATAGCGCCGGCCGCTACCTGACCACTGAGATCGCTGAAGGCGACCTGGTGGTGATCGATTTCAACGTGGCCTACAACCCGCCCTGCGCCTTCACGGGGTTCGCCACCTGCCCGCTACCGCTGCCGCAAAACATTTTGCCGGTGGCAATCGAAGCGGGAGAAAAATATCGAGGCGGCTAAAACCCCTCTACTCCACTGTAACACTCTTCGCCAAATTACGCGGCTGATCCACGTCGAGGCCGCGCAGGTTAGCGATGTGGTAAGCCAGCATTTGCAGCGGGATGATAGCCACAACGGGGTTCAACATCCAGGGAGTCTCCGGTATCCAAAGCACATGATCGGCCAAGGTGGTAATTAGCGTATCACCTTCTGTGGCGATAGCAACCACTTTGCCACGGCGCGCTTTGGCTTGCTCGATCTGGCTGATCATCTTCTCGTACCAGGGATCGCGCGGAGCAATGGCTACCACTGGCATATCCGGGTCGATCAGGGCGATGGGGCCATGCTTCATCTCGCCCGCAGGATAACCCTCAGCGTGGATGTAGGAAATTTCCTTGAGCTTCAAGGCTCCTTCATAGGCGGTTGCCGTGTTGATGCCACGCCCAAGATATAAACAATGTTGGATATCTTTGAGCGCTTCGGCGACTTGCATGACTTCGCCTTCGCGTTCCAGGCAAGCGGAAGCCCAATCAGGCACATGGCTTAGTTCAGCCACCAGCTCTCGCCGTTGCGCGTCGTTGATAACGCCGCGCAAGTCGGCTAGCAAAATGGCTAACATGTATAGGTCGATAAGTGGAGCGGTATAGGCCTTGGTGGAAGCCACGCCAATTTCCGGGCCAGTTTGCATGGAAATGTATCCATCGGAGGTGCGCATGGCTTGCGAACCGATCATGTTTATGATGGACCACAATGTGGCGCCGCGCTTCCTGCCCTCAGCCATGGCAGCCAGTGTGTCAGCGGTTTCCCCCGATTGGCTAATCGCCAACACTATACTGTTTTCGTCAACCAGCGGATCACGGTAGCGGAACTCGGAGGCGATATCGAACTCAACCGGTATGCGGGCGATGCGTTCGATCAGCGTCTTACCAACCATCCCAGCGTAGCCGGCGGTGCCGCAGGCGATGATGTAGATCCTGTCAATCCTGCGCGCCAGCTTTTCGTCAAGATGAAGGTCGGGCAAAAAGATGCGGCCATTTTCGAAATCCACGCGGCCAGCTATTGTGTCAGTAAGTGACCGTACCTGCTCGTGGATTTCTTTTTGCATAAAGTGACGATACTCGCCTTTTTCTGCGGCAATCGGATCCCAGGGCACCGAGTCCACTTGGTATTCGAGTTGCGTTCCATGTAAATCGCTGAGTGTTAAACCTTTGCTCGTGACTGCAGCCATCTGGCCCGATTCGAGAAATACAACTTCGCGAGTATGCTCAAGGATGGCTGGAAGGTCCGAGGCTAGATACATTTCCTCTTTACCGAAACCCACCACTACACCGCCGGCATTGCCAATGCGCGCCGCGAGGATGCGATCGGGATGCTTGGAGCTGAATAACACGATGCCATGATGGCCTTGAAGCATCCGCAGAGCGCTACGGGCCGCAGATTCCAAATCGCCATCTTGCGAAAGAAAACGTTCCACAAGATGGACGATAACCTCTGTGTCCGTATCCGACTTGAATTCGACCCCTTCGGCTTGCAATTCTGCGCGCAGCTCAAGGTAGTTTTCGACGATGCCATTGTGAACCAGGACGACATCGCCAGTAGCCCCCATATGGGGGTGGGCGTTGCGGGCATTCGGTTCCCCATGAGTTGCCCAACGCGTGTGGCCGATGCCTAGTTTGCCGTGCAGTGGTTTTTCGCCCACCAGCGTAACCAACCGATCCAGTTTGCCCGCGTCACGACGTACTTCTATATGCGAATTCTGCAGGACTGCAATGCCCGCCGAATCGTAGCCGCGGTATTCCAGGCGCTTGAGGCCATTCAATATGATCGGCGTAGCGTCTCGAGGGCCGATGTATCCAACAATTCCACACATGTGGAGATCCTCCGCAGAACTTGTTTTGGCCGCTGCCGTTCCTTTTGTCCGCAGGGTTGCCCGCACGGCGTTGTGGAATAGCTGGCATCTGGAGGGAAATGGTCGGGGGCGGTTCCTCCCGGAGGGCATCCGCTGAATTTCGATTTTCGCAGTCGTTGGGACTGCTTAATTCACTTTGTAGTGAAAACCCTCAGCCTCGTCACCCCTGCTTACCTATAGCAAGAGTCATGCGCTGTTTCCCTCGAAAACTCGGTTTCTTTCCGTTCACCTCCTTAAGACAGCCGAGATTATACCTTCACAGCATGAAATCGGTATTTTGGGTAAAATTTCGTGGTTTCAGCAGCGGATTCCCGCGGTCTTTCCAGACATTGCATTCCGCCGAATCCTCTACAATCCTGGCAGCATCGAGACGGATTTTTGACTTCTTTCCGCATCATCATTTTCCTCGGAGAATAAGTGGCTTTCAACCCCCTCAATTGGATCCTGGGATTTTTCTCCCTGGATATTGGCATTGACCTGGGTACGGCAAACACTCTCGTTTTCGTGCGCGGTAAGGGTATCGTAATCAACGAACCCTCCTGGGTGGCGGTGGACAAGAAAACTCGCCGCCCAATTGCTGTCGGCCGTGAAGCCAAAGAAATGGCCGGACGATCTCCAAAAAATGTATTAGTCGTTCGCCCCTTGCGCGATGGCGTAATTTCAGAATTCGAGATCACCGAAGAAATGCTGGCCTATTTCATCGGCAAGGCTCACGAGCAGAGCATCGTTCCGCTTCCTCGCCCCCGCGTCGTCATCGGTGTGCCCACCGGGGTTACCGAAGTCGAAAAGCGCGCCGTGAATGACGCGGCACTGCTGGCGGGCGCCCGCGCGGTTTACCTTATTGAAGAGCCCACCGCTTCAGCTCTGGCCGTTGGTCTACCCATCAACCAGGTGGGCGGGCAGGTGATCGTAGATATTGGCGGCGGCACATCTGAAGTCACCGTCTTTTCTATGGGAGGCATCGTTGCATCCAAGTCGATCCGTGTGGCGGGCGACGAGATGGATCAGGCCGTCCTGCAATACATCCGCAACAAGTACAACATCCTGATCGGCGAACGTATGGCCGAACAGGTCAAGATCAAAATCGGGTCGGCATTCCCTTTGAAGGAAGAAAAAACCATGACAGTTCGCGGCCGGAACCTGGTGAGTGGCCTGCCGGAAACCCTGGAAATATCCTCGATCGAGATCCGCGATGCCCTTTCCAATACGGTAGACCCTATCATCCAATCGGTGAAGGAAACCATAGATGACGTGCCCGCGGAGATGGTTGGCGATGTGCTGGATAATGGAATTTGTATGTGCGGCGGCGGCTCGCTGTTGCGGGGCTTGGACGAACGACTTAGCGAAGAGTTACATATAAGGTGTTGGGTTGCTGAAGATGCATTGACCTGCGTTGCCCGCGGTGCCGGCTTGGTTCTGGAAGACATTGACGCTCATCAACATTTACTGCTGCAATTGGATTAATAGCAGGTTATCGGCATTACCCGGTAACCAAAGCGGGGCCGTGCAGGATAAACTCCTGCGGTCGATCGAATGAGAAGACCCCTTCGGGATAACCCCTATCAATTGGTAGTACTGGTGTTGTTGGCTACAGGCGTCCTCCTTTTGGCATTGGGCGGATACCTGAGCCCGGTGCTTAATACGGTATTGCGACCCGTGCAGGGCGCGCAATCGTGGCTCTACAACAGGTTTCAGGCCATTCAGGATTTCATCAATGCACCTGCTGATATCGCCCGCCTGCGGCAAGAGAATGCCGAGCTGCAGGCTGAAAACGCCAGCTTGCAGACTGAGATCATCTCGCTGCAACAACAAGTTTCCGAAATAGAGTTGCTCTCCGCTTTGCTGGACTTTGCGCGTGCCCGTCCCGAGAATGCTTACCAGGCTGCCGAAGTGATCGGTCGTGATCCTAGCCCCTTCCTCCATTATGTGATGATCAACATCGGTTCAGACGCCGGTATCCGCCGCGGGATGCCCGTTGTGGCGCAAGAAGGCCTTGTGGGGCGCGTGGCGCAAGTCTCTGCCAACGCCGCGCGGGTCGAGTTGATTACTGACCCCGCATCACAAGTTAGCGTGCGGATGCAGCCGTCGGAAGTGGACGGCGTATTGGTGGGTAGCATCACTGGCGATTTATCAATCGGTCTGATCCCTCAGGATGCAACTCTGGAGGCTGGCGATCTCGTCTTTACCTCCGGCATCGGCGGCCTGTATCCTGGAAATATTCTCATCGGACAGGTGAACAGCGTCCGCCAAGAGGCCCAGGCCTTATTCCAAACCGCGTCCGTGCAGCCCGTTGTGGATTACACCCGCCTAGAGATCGTGCTGGTGATAACCAATTTCCAACCCGTGGATTTAGCTCCATTGCTTTCTCCGGAGGAACAAGAATTGCAATAGCATGCGAATCCTTGTGGGTCTTCTGCTTTTGCTGGCTGCAACTCTGCTCCAGGTGACGCTTATGATGCGCATCAACCTATTGCAAGGCTCGGCTGATTTAGTTCTGCTGATAATGGTAGCTTGGATGCTGCAGCCGGGTAACCGGCCGTCCTGGGTTTGGGGATTGCCAGCCGGGCTGCTGATTGGCTATGCCAGTGCGCTTCCGGATTACGTCCCACTAATTGGCTACCTGGCTGCGGCAGGAGTGTGCCAATTGCTGCAAATACGCATCTGGCAAGTGCCTCTGTTGACGTTATTCTCTGCGACTTTGTTGGGAACCCTGGCCATCCACTTAACTACGGTAGTTTATCTATGGCTCAGCGCGCAGCCAATTGCGCCCCTGGAGGCCTTAAACCTAGTCACCATTCCGAGCATGCTGCTGAACCTCATCTTAGTCTTACCTATTAATGCATTAATAGGGGAGGTAAACAAACTACTCAATCCTGAATTGGGGCCGGCATGAGCAGCATCGCCAAACCCACGACCAAACCGACGCTAGAAACCTGGCGCCTTTACGCGTTCATCGGGGCTATCGGATTAATGTTCCTGGTATTCGCCTTGCGGCTTTTTTACCTGCAAATTTTGGAACACAACAATTGGCTGCGACAAGCGGAAGAAAATCGTACCGAACAAATCAGCCTGGCGCCATCACGCGGAGTCATCTATGACCGCAATGGCATCATATTGGCTCGCAATGTTGCCTCTTATAACGTCGCCGTAACGCCCGCGTTGTTACCAGACGACGCCGGTGAAATCGAGGAGATCATTTTCCAGCTGGCAGAACTCACTGGAGTGCCTGTGACCCTGGGATCCATCGAGGACCCGTTGATCCCCTGCGGCGATAACCTGGGCTTGCGAGAAATGGTGGCCATCCAAACCTCTTTCTCGCCTTACGATCCCGTACTCATCCAGTGCAATGTCCCTCGAGAGCTAGCGTTGGCCGTCGAAGAACATGCGATCGACTGGCCGGGCGTCAGCATCGAAATCGAGCCGATCAGAGATTACCCAACGGGATCAATGACCGCCGCCATTATTGGCTACTTGGGACCTATCCCGGCCGTGCAAGAGGAAGAATTGGTCGCGGAAGGATTCGTGCCGAATCGCGATAAGGTGGGCTACGGCGGTCTTGAACTGTATTTCGACGAAATCTTGCGCGGGATACCCGGCTTGCGCGTGGTGGAGACAGATGTTGGGGGTCAGATCTTGCGCGATATTGAATCACCAGTTGAAGCCCAACCCGGTCAAAATCTGGTTCTCACCATTGACACGCGTCTGCAGCAGGCGGCATCAACCATATTGCAGCGAGAAATCGCGGGCTGGAATCGTTACAATGGCGAGATCCGTTACACCAGCGGTGTAGTCATCGCCATGGATCCACGCACTGGCGAGATCCTCGCCATGGTTTCCTGGCCCACATTTGAAAACAACCGCATGGCGCGCTTCATCCCTCAGTATTATTTCGAGCAGCTCAGCGTGGACTCCACCCACCCACTGGTGAATAACGCGGTGGGCGCCGAAATCCCGGTGGGCTCCGTGTTCAAGCTCGTGACCTCCGTGGGTGCGCTGAATGAGGGTGTGGTCACGCCCGACCAAATCATCCAGACCCCGCCAAAGTTGATCGTTACTGAGCGCTTCACCGAAGGCGAAGTGGGCCGCGCTCGCGAATTTGTCGATTGGAACGAGGCGGGGTTCGGCCAACTGAATTTTGTGGGCGGGCTGGCGAATTCCAGCAACGTGTATTTCTACAAGCTCGGCGGCGGTTATCAGGATGAGGTTCCCGAAGGCTTGGGGATCTGCCGGCTGGGCACCTACGCTCGCGCCCTCGGCTATGGCGAAACATTAGGCATTGAGCAGCCTTACGAAACCGATGGCTTAGTGCCGGACCCAACCTGGAAGCGACGGAACCAGGGGGAAAACTGGTCTACAGGCGATACATACATTTCGAGCGTAGGCCAGGGCTTTGTATTGGCTTCCCCACTGCAAATTCTGATGTCGATGACCACCATCGCCAATGATGGAGTCCAAATGCGTCCCACACTTTTGCGCGAAATAGTTGACGGCGAAGGCAATGTCATCCGCTCGTTCCAACCGGAAGTACGCTGGGACCTCACCCAGGACGCCTTGATTGAAAAATACGAGAATCCGGCTGGGATCGGAGCATGCAAGCCCACTGGCGAGAAGGTGACTGTGCAACCATGGGTGATCGAAACCGTGCAAGAAGGCATGCGCGGCGCGGTGCAGTTTGGCACGCTGGCCAAAGAGTTCGCTAACTTTCCAATTGCGGCCGCAGGAAAAACGGGCACAGCCGAATACTGCGATGAAGTTGCTTTTAGCAAGGGACGTTGCGTTTACGGCAACTGGCCCAGCCACGCCTGGACGATGGCCTATGCGCCTTATGACGATCCGGAAATTGCTGTGATTGCCTTCGTCTACAACGGTCAGGAAGGCGCCACTGTGGCCGCGCCCATAGTGCGACAAGTGCTGGACGCCTATTTTGAAATCAAGGCCATCGATACTGAATTGGGAAATCAATAGCGGCTGATTCCGCGCGATGCTATACTGATTCGATTGAGGAGCGAATGAGCCCCGAAGTCCACATCAAAGGGATTCGCGAAGGTTTGCTGGTCTCCTTGCGAAGCTCTGCCGATCATCGCGTTGGCGAAGGCGATTGGCTGGAAGCCGAGCAAGCGCTTTACGATGAAATCGGCCGCCAAGGCGATTTTCTCAAAGGCGCCAAACTGATCCTGGATGTCGAAGAGCACGACATCAATGCCGCCGCTATGGGCCGCTTGCGCGATCAATTAGTTGACCAAGGGCTGTCGCTGTGGGCAGTGCTCAGCCGCTCTGCGCTCACTGAACAAAGTGCGCAGGCCATGGGATTGGCCACACGGATCCATCAACCGGAACCAGAACCCGAAAGTCCCGTGGAGGAGTATGAAGAAAATACCGCCATCGCGTCGAATGTGGAAGCTGTACTGCTAAAGAAGACGCTGCGCTCCGGTTTTCGCCTGGCTCACGCAGGTCACGTCACCGTGATCGGCGACGTGAACCCCGGCGCGGAGATCATCGCTGGCGGCAACATCGTTGTGTGGGGCAGACTGCGCGGCCTGGTACACGCAGGCGCCGCATTCGAAACGCTCAGGGCGGGCCTGGGCGATGAAAGTGCCGTTGTTTGCGCCATGGACCTGGCGCCCACCCAATTACGTATCGCCAGCCATATCGCCATTCCGCCTGCTGAGCGCGGACAGCCACGACCTGAAGTTGCTTTCGTCAGGGACGGCAATGTAGTCGCTGAGGAATGGACGATTGCAAATTAAGGTATTAGTTATTGGTTATTGGAGATTAGAGAGCGGAGATTGGAGATTACAGCTGAACGCTGAAAGCTAACAGCTAAGAGCAATCAGCTCAACAGGCTAATGAGTCGAGTTATTACAGTCACTTCTGGTAAAGGCGGCGTTGGCAAGACCACCGCAACCGCCAACATAGGGGCGGGGTTGGCCTCGTTGGGCCACAAAGTGGTATGTATTGACGCGGACATAGGCCTGCGCAATCTGGACGTGGTGCTGGGGTTGGAAAACCGCATCGTCTACGATTTAGTCGATGTGGTGGAGGGTCGTTGTAAACTGCGCCAGGCATTGATCCGAGACAAACGCTTGGAAGATCTTTATCTCATCCCCGCAGCGCAGACTCGCGATAAAAATGCCGTTTCACCCAAGGACATGGTACGCATCTGCGAAGAGCTTCGCAAGGATTTCCATTTCATCATCATCGACTCGCCCGCAGGTATAGAACGCGGTTTCAAAAACGCTATCGCCCCTGCCGACGAAATCATCCTCGTAACCAACCCCGAGGTTTCTGCCGTCCGCGATGCCGACCGCATAATCGGAATTGTTGAAGCTGAACAAAAAGGTCCCGCCAAATTGGTGATTAACCGTATCAACATGGATATGGTCGAACGCGGCGACATGCTGGCCGTTGCGGATGTGCTGGAATTGCTGGCAGTGGATCTTATTGGCATTATCCCCGAGGACCAGGCCGTGCTTGTGAGTACGAACCGCGGGGCGCCGATCGCCCTCGATAACAAGAGTAGAACCGGCCAGGCTTTCCGCGATATCGCCAAGCGCCTTGAAGGCCAGGAAGTCGCCTTTACAACTACTGATGGCGCTGGCGGTCTTTTTGGGCGCCTCTCCAAGCTGATCCGCGTAGGCAGTAAACATGCGTAGCTTTGTGGATTTGTTCAGTCGAAGGAACCGTAGCGCCGCAACTGCCAAGGAGCGGTTGCGCCTGGTGCTGATCCATGACCGCAGCACCCTGCCACCTGGAGTCATGGAAACTTTGCGCGACGAGCTAATCGAAGTCATCTCGCGCCACGTGGACGTGGACCGCAGTGCTGTGCGCCTCGAGATCACGCAGGATGGTCGTGCCCAACGTTTGCTGGCCGATATCCCACTCAAGCGAATCGATCAGCGACTTCCCGACTTTTAACATCATCGTCCCATTCGTATTTTCAACGCGATAGGATAGTGCCCATGAGAACCGCCATTTGGCGTCATTTCGACTTCTGGTTGCTCGGTGCTGTCGCCGTGCTGATAACCTTCGGCATCGCCATGATCAATTCGGCCATCGCGGGGAACGCCGAGCTCATCGAACTTGATATCCTCGGTCGCCAGATCACCTATGCGTTGGCAGGCGTAGGTGTTATTTTGGTGGCAGCCACGCTGGATTACCGCCTATGGGTCTCTGTGAGCCGAGTGCTTTACGTGCTCCTGGCGCTACTGCTCGGCGTGATCGTGATTTTCGGCGGGACAGAGGCCTTCGGCGCCGCCCGTTGGCTGAATGTCGGCTTGATCATCTTCCAACCCTCCGAATTGGCCAAGATCGTGATGATCATCATTTTGGCCGATTATTTCGCCCGTAACCGCGATGCTGTTCATGACCTCAAATGGATTGCTCGCAGCGCGGCGTTGACTCTTGGGCTGACGGCATTGATTCTGTTGCAGCCTAATCTGAGCACCTCGATCGTGCTGATGACGGTATGGTTTTCGCTCTTGTTTGCCAGCGGCTTGAAGCTCAAGCATCTAGCCACTTTCGTGATTGTGGGTTTACTCATTGTTGTCATCGGCTTCCCCTTTCTCGAAGATTACCAGCAACAGCGCGTCATCAACTTCCTTTTCCCTGATCCTGAGGCCCGCTACGGACAGAACTACAACGTGACCCAATCGCTCATCAGCATTGGCTCTGGCGGCTTATTGGGCCAGGGCTATAGCCAGAGTTCCCAGGTCCAGCTGCGTTTCCTAAAAGTTCGGCATAACGACTTCATCTTTTCGGCCATTTCAGCCGAATTCGGGCTTGTGGGGGCGATTGCCGTGCTAGGGGTGATCTTCTTCATTATCTGGCGCTGCGTACGGGCTGCGCAGCTATCACAGGATGCCTTCGGATCGCTCATTGCCTACGGGGTGGCCGTCATCATTGCCTTGCACACCATCGTGAATGTGGGGATGAATATCCAGCTGCTGCCCGTCACTGGATTGCCGCTGCCATTCATCAGCGCAGGCGGCTCTTCGCTATTGACTTTCATGTTTGGTATCGGTCTTGTCGAGAGCGTAGTTGCCCGCCACCGGGCACTGAATTTCTCGTAAAATAAACCTATGCCCAATACCAAAAATGCCGGTAAGCCTGTTCGGGTGCGGTTTGCACCTTCCCCAACGGGCCTCACCCATCTCGGCAGCGCTCGCACCGCACTCTACAATTATCTGCTTGGACGACAATTGGGAGGTAAGTTCATTCTTCGTATAGAAGATACAGATCAAAAACGCTTCGACGCAAGTGCTGAAGCGGATTTGATCAACAGTTTGAAGTGGCTGGGATTGACCTGGAATGAAGGTCCAGACGTTGGAGGGCCGTATGCGCCTTATTACCAATCAAAACGCAGCGACATCTACCGTAAGCATGCTGAAGATCTCGTGGAGAATGGTTCGGCCTTCTATTGTTTCTGCTCCCCTGAGGAGTTGAAAGTAGTTCGGGAGGCGCAGCAAAAACGCCACGAGCAGCCACATTATTCAGGAAAATGTCGCAACATTCCACCTGAAGAAGCCAAGCAGCGAGTCAAGAACGGGGAAAGGCATGTCGTGCGTTTCAAGGCGCCCAAAGAAGGCCACATTACTGTTGTAGACAAGTTGCGGGGCGAGATCACGGTGGAAAATAGCAAAATCGATGACATGGTTCTGTTGAAATCAGATGGGTTCGCGCTATACCATCTGGCTGCCATGGTCGATGACCATCTCATGGAAATTACGCACGTACTTCGCAGTGAAGAATGGCTACCCAGTTTGCCACTGCATGCTCACATCTATAAATCCTTTGGTTGGGAGCAGCCTGAATGGGTACATCTTTCCGTATTTTTAAAACCCAATGGCAAAGGGAAGATGAGCAAACGTGAAACTGAGCAAATGCGCCTCACGGGTCAATCCATCTTTGTAAAGGATCTAGCCAATCTGGGGTACATTCCTGAAGGCGTGGTGAATTGGATTGCACTGATGGGCTGGAGCTACGATGATCACACCGAATTTTTCACCATGCACGATTTGATTGATAAGTTTGATTTGGGGAAATTGAATCCATCGCCGGCCGCCATAGACTTCAAAAAACTTGACCATTTCAATGGGCTACACATCCGCGCCCTTGCCCCAAAAGACTTAGCCAAGCGCTTAGTGCCCTACTTCGAGAAAGCAGGTTACACCGTGGACGCGGGACAGCTGGCGCCCATTATCCCAATCATTCAGACCCGCATGACTACACTGGATGAGGGACCCGAATTGGCGGGCTTCTTCTTCAGAGAAGAGATTGCACCACCGGTGGAGATGCTGGTCGGCAAAGACATGACCGCCGCGCAGTCCGCGGCAGCCGTGCGCAAGGCCGTCGAAATCCTCGAAGTGCTACCAGAATTCAGCGCGGCCAACGCCGAGGCGCCCATGCGTGCCGTTGCCGAGGAACTCGGGCTCAAGGCAGGACAATTCTTCGGGATCCTGCGCAACGCCGTCACCGGCCAGGAAGTCAGCCCGCCGCTGTTCGAGAGCATGGAAATCATCGGGCGAGATATTGTCTTGGCACGGCTGAAGCGCGCAAT
>CAYJMC010000010.1:48273-60105 GCA_964371335.1 uncultured Anaerolineaceae bacterium | reverse complement strand
AGTTTGGCCGCCAGGAAATCCGGGGCCTTGTTTTGATCATTAGGGCTAAGCTCCACTACATCGCATCCGACCAGGTTGCGTGCGCTGCAGACTTCTTTCAGAAGTCGCAGTACTTGGTACCAATACAAACCACCGGGTTCCGGGGTGCCAGTGGAGGGCATGATGGCCGGGTCGAAGACATCCAGATCGAAGGTGAGGTAGACATTGGGCTGCAGCAACCTAATGACATCCTCTATCCAGCTCATCGAGTGGAAGATGTCTTCGGCGTAGAAAACCTTTTTCTCATCCAGGTATTGCAGCTCGGAGGCGTCCAGGCTGCGAATGCCCACCGAAACGATATCGCCGTTCAGTTCCGAAATGCGCCGCAAGGTGCAGGCGTGGCTGAATTTATTATCTTCGTACTCCTCCCGACGGTCGGTGTGCGCGTCCAGGTGGAGGATGCTGAGATTGGGGAACTGCTCGATGTGCGCCTTGGCCGCGCCGTATGAAATCGAATGTTCTCCGCCTAATGTGACCACGAATTTCTTCGCGCCAATGTGCTTCAGGACTCGCTCATATACTTTTCCGTTCAGATCGCCCGAACTGTGTGCCGCGACATCTGCGTCAGTGAATATCCCTTTGCAATACACCTCGCTTTTCGTTTCGATGTCGTATAGTTCCACATATCCAGAGGCCTCGATGATCGCCCGAGGGCCGCGGTCGGCGCCGGACATCCACGAGGTGGTTAAATCAAAAGGCACAGGCACGATCGCAGCCTGCGCCTTTTCGTAGTTAGTGAATTCTTTCGGGAGCCCGAGAAAATTGTATGGGGGCTTTTCCTTGCTCATCGAACGTCGATAAGGACGGCCGCGGCCAGCACCGTAGTCCAGAGTCCGTCTTTGTTACCCTCGTCGGATTGGACGATATGGCGCGTCTTGAAAATGTCCGGGCTGGCGTTGTAGATCTGCTTGCGCTCGTCCCAGGCCGTGTTGGGGTCAAATGGGATGCCCATGGTGGTGGCCAACATGGTGGCCGCCAGGTCCTCGGCGTACTCGCCGGCCTTTTCCCCTTTTTCACCATAGGTGTGATGCTCAGAGAGGTAACCATAGCGGGATTCGTCCTGCGGAAGCGCCACACCGATCGCAGCCGACACCAAGCGGTTGGGCTCGTTGGTTTCGCTGCGCGCCATGACGCAATAGACAATCTGGCCCGGTGACAGATACTTAAGTCCTTCGTCCACGGTCACTGTTTTGCAGCCTGCAGGAAAAATGCTAGAAACGTATACCAGGTTGAATTTCTCGATCTTTGCATTGCGCAACGCAGCCTCGAATGAGGCTAAACGGTCCTTGTGGACTCCAACGCCTTTCGTGAAGAATATTTTGTTTGGTATCAATGCGAATAATCTCCTTAAATCCCATTCTTGGGGATTGCTTCGTCGGCGCTAACAGCGCCTCCTCGCAACTGCGGTAAGCGCAGCTTACCTTGTCTTTGCATTGCGCAGTGCAGCCTCGAATGAGGCCAGTCGGTCCTTGTGGACGCCGACACCTTTGGTGAAAAAGATTTTATTGGGGATCAATGATGTCTCCTTGTGGTCGTCGCTGGGGTTGGCTTCGGCAGCCTGCGGCTGCCTCGCAGCGGCCTACCGGCCGCCTTCCAGGAAGGCGTTGAATTTTTTCTCTTTGCGTGTCTTCCAGTTTCCTTGGTGATAGGCATAGCCGGCCAAAAGGGGGAAGGCCAGAGTAGCTTCGGCGAATACCATTTGCTCGGCGCCTTGGTCCACCTTGCCCCAGGAGTGCGCCTCTTTCAGCGTGGAGCCCGAGAGGCCGCCATCGCGTTCATCGGCGACAGTGATCTGTACCGCGTACTTATGCATATCGGCTTCTTCTTCCAGGATCTCAGCGGCCACGGTGGTGTCTTGAGCGAAGTTCTTGGGTACACCGCCGCCAATCATTAACAACCCCGTAGTCTTCGCTTCGATTTTGATTTTGGTGAGTTCCAGAAAATCCTTGGCGGAGTCAATAGAGACGGTTGGCTTCTTGCCGGCCTGGTATTGATGCTCGACCAAACCAAAACCGGCACTGGAATCGGAGAAGGCGGGCACGAAAATCGGCACACCTTTTTCGTAGCAGCGGCGAACCACAGAATCCTCGCCCTTTTTGTTGTCAACCAGATATTTACCCATGTGCCAGATGAACTCGCGCGAGGAGTAGGGCTGAGGCGGCAAACTGTCGGCAATCTCTTTGGTGGTGTTGTCGCAGATGCGCAGTTCATCTTCGTCGATGTAGGTGTCGTAAATACGATCGATGTGGGCATTCATCAGTTCATCATCATCGGCGTGAGGTGAGCCGATGTAGTGCTTGAAGCCCAGGCCTTCAAAGAAGTCCTGGTCCACGATGATGGCGCCGGTGGAGACGATAGCATCTACCATGTTGTTGTCGACCAGATCGAAGACAACCTTCTTGAGCCCGGCGCTGAATAGCGACCCGGCCAGGCACAAGATGACCGCGCATTCGCGGTCTTTGAGCATCTGGTCATAGATCAGGCAGGCGCGGGCAAGGTTGCGCGCTTGAAAGGCCATGCTTTCGAATTGGCCGATCAGCGGTCTGGCATCGAAGCTTTTGATATCGATGTGCTTGATTAGCGAAGTCAAGTGTTTTTTCTTTGGCATACGCGCATTATAACGATAATTAGCGCCGAGATTTAACCGATATTCCAAAATTGAGGGGTTGATAGACACTGCGTTACCGGGTTGTCAAGATAATGTTTATTTTTCCGTGGGGGCAGGGGGCAAACAATCCCAATCTCGGGGCAGGCTTGACAAGATAAACGAAGGCCGGCGCGAGAAAATTTCAACCTATTGACAAAACCCGGGTTTGGTATACAATTATACAAAGATACAATCGTACATAGGCACAATCATACAACGGACTGGAGGCCATGAAATTTGAAATCGACTTAACTACGCATACCCCCGCCTACGCTCAGATCATGGGACAGGTGAAGCGGGCCGTCGCCTCGGGAGGACTCAACCCAGGCGACCAGCTTCCCACCGTGCGGCAATTAGCGGCCGACTTGCGCATCAACTTCAACACCGTGGCGCGAGCCTATCGCTTGCTGGACGAGGAGGGCATCATTTCCACGCAGCATGGTCGCGGCACCTACATATTGGAGCGACCGCCTTCCAAAGAGAGCGAACGCGCTCGCCGGCGCCAGATCGTTGTGCTGGCCGAGTACTTGATCGGAGAGGCCGAACGATTGGAAATAGGGCCGAATGAGGTGCGCGAAATTGTGGAGGACCAGGTGAAAGCCTGGGAAACAGAAAAGAACAAATAATTCCGGATACCTGCGCAAAGGAGAAGAATGATCTCAAATCAACCGTTATTACCAACCAATCGAAATATCACCTCAACTTCGGCGCGCATCAATAGCGTTGCCGGATCGATTGCGGCTCTGATCTGGTTGGCGAGCGCACTGGGCAGCATTTTGCTCGCCAACCGTGCCAGTGATGCAATCGTTATTGGTTACGCGTTGGTGACTGTCCTGGCCGGTGTGTATGTAATGCTCGCGCTCAAACTTGCCAATCAGTGGGAGAAGGCAGTAGTGCTGCGCTTCGGAAAATTCTCGAGTCTCAAAGGCCCCGGTATGTTTTGGATGGTTCCCATCATCGACACGATTGCACAGTGGATTGATCATCGCGTGATGGTTTCCCCATTCCGCGCCGAGAAGACCCTGACCAAAGATACAGTGCCGGTTGACGTGGACGCCGTGCTGTTCTGGTTGGTGTGGGATGCACAGAAAGCTGCGCTCGAAGTGGAGGATTATCGCTCAGCGATCAGTTGGGCTGCTCAGACTGCATTGCGCGAAGTAATCGGTGCAAGCGACCTGGCCGACATCCTTATCGGACGAGCCAAGATGGATAAGGACCTGCAAAAGATCATCGACGAGCGCACCACACCTTGGGGCATCACAGTCCAGTCGGTGGAAATACGCGATATTGTCATCCCACAGGATCTCGAGGATGCCATGTCGCGCCAGGCGCAGGCCGAGCGCGAACGCCAGGCTCGCGTCATCCTGGGCGAATCCGAAAAGCAGATCGCTGCATCGTTTGCTGAAGCTTCCCAGGCCTACAAGGAGAACCCGACCGCGTTGCACCTGCGCGCCATGAACATGCTCTTCGAAGGCCTCAAAGAAAAAGGCGCCATGGTCATCGTGCCGAGCAGTGCGGTGGACACTATGAACCTGGGCGGGCTCAGCGGCATGGTGGCCCTGGCCCAAAACGCCAACCCAGACAAGAGTGGGGCAGGGTAAATGAGCGCCTACGCGGCAATCGAACGCAGACGAAAACGTAGATTGGAGGAAGAAGCGATGACCCCTTATCGCGATTCGGATCTTGAAAAGGGTTGGGAATTCAAGATCATGCGCTCCGCTACCGGTGCTTTCAAGAACCCGCGAGTGCTGCGAGCCACTGTGCAACAAGAAAGCCTGGGCGGGTGGGATCTTGTGGAGAAGTTCGATGATGAGCGGTTGCGTTTCCGCAGACCGATGGCGGCCAGGAACAACGACGTCAATCTGCCGCGCGGCTACGATCCTTACCGAACCCGAGTAGGGATCAGCGAAGGCGCCCTTGTCTTTTACATTCTGCTCGCTATAGCACTGCTCGGTGGGGCCATCCTGGGAACCCTGGCATTACTTGGGCTTCTAAATTGAGCGTAAGAAAAAAGGAACATGGCGCGTTGGGGGCGCGCCATGTTTCACGTGAAACACCGAAAGGAGTGCGTTGAAGCAGACTTCTGTTGATACTCGGCGAATTATTTTATTTCTAGTATTCGCCTTTGGCATTGCCTGGGCGTTTGGGCTGTGGGTCTACTTAACAGGAGGGATACTCAACAGTCCGGAGCTTCTTCAGGGAACTGGTATCACCCTTGCCGTAGCCCTGATCGCCTTGGGTTACATGTGGGCGCCGGCGCTGGCAAATATTCTCACCCGCATCATCACCAAAGAGGGCTGGAAAGACGCGGGCCTCCGGCCGCAAATCAGGAAGGGATGGTGGGCCTTAGTCGCAGCCTGGTTCTCGCCCGCTATCTTGACCTTCCTTGGCGTATTGCTATATTTCGCTATCTTTCGCGGCCAATTCGATCCTGAGCTTGGCGCCCTGCGCCAGATGATGCAAGCTGTGGAAACACAGGCGGGGGAGGCCATTCCTTTCAGCCTGTGGACCCTGGTGCTGCTCCAACTCGGCGTTGGGCTACTTATCGCTCCGTTGATCAATAGCTTCTTTACCTTCGGGGAGGAACTCGGCTGGCGAGGTTATTTGCAACCCAAACTTATGGTACTGGGCTATCGGAAAGCTCTATTACTAACGGGTGTCATTTGGGGCATCTGGCATTGGCCTGTGATCGCCATGGGCCACAATTTCGGCTTTGATTATTGGGGTGCCCCCTGGACCGGCTTCCTGATGATGACTTGGTTCACCATAACCGCGGGTACCATCATCGGCTGGCTGGCCTTACGCGGCCAGAGCGTTTGGCCGGCGGTCATTGCCCACGCGGCCACCAACGGCATTGCCGGGGCGGGCCTATTATTTCTTCGAGCGGACGCGCAAGTCAATACCTTGCTTGGCCCGGCACCTATTGGCCTGATCGCCAATATCCCCTGGGCGCTGCTGGCAGTTTACCTGCTTTGGAAAGGCGAGCCTCGGCAACAAGATGTTTCACGTGAAACCACTGTTGCGAGACAGGCCCATTCGCTCCGCTCAGGGCAGGCTCCGCCCGGCGAAATAAACTCTGCCCCTGCCAGCCAGGCGCCCAAAGGCGCGATGATTTATGCCCACGGACTCGGCAAGGATTTCGGGAAAGTAAAGGCGGTGGAGGGGCTGGATCTCGAAATCCCGGCTGGCGAGGTATTTGGCCTGCTGGGACCCAACGGGGCCGGCAAGACAACTACCATCCGCATGCTCAGCGCGCTGATCGCGCCGAGCGCTGGAGAAGCCTGGGTCGCCGGTCACCGAGTGGGCGAAGCCGACGATCAAATCCGCCGCAATGTAGGCATCCTCACCGAGACGCCCGGGCTCTATGAGCAGCTTAGCGCCGAACGCAACTTGGCCTTCTTCGCCCAGATGTATGATGTTCAGGACGTAGCGAAGCAAGTGGAGCGTTACCTTCGGATGCTGGGCCTTTGGGGCCGGCGAAGCGAAGCCGCGGGCACCTTCTCTAAAGGAATGCGGCAGAAGCTGGCTATCGCTCGGGCTCTATTACATGAACCTGAGGTGCTCTTCCTGGACGAACCCACCAGCAGTTTGGACCCCGAATCCGCGCACCTGGTACGCGACTTCATTTCTGAATTGGGCAAGGAAGGGCGCACCATTATCCTGTGTACCCACAACCTGGACGAGGCCGACCGCCTCTGCGATCGGGTGGCGGTATTCAAGACGCGACTCTTGGCGGTGGACACACCGACAAACCTGCGGCGTAGGTTGTTTGGGCGTGCCGTGGTATTCCATTTGGCGGAGGTCAATAATCAATTTACGGCAGCCATGCGCCAAAAGAAATATGTCCTCCAGGCAGAAACGGTGGACAACAAATTGATCGTCAAATTGGATGACCCGGAAAGGCGCAACCCTGAATTGGTGCGGGAGTTGATAGGCCTGGGAGCTCAAATCCAATTCGTCGGCGAGATGCGCCAAAGCCTGGAAGATGTATATTTGCAATTGATGGGTTCGGAAAACGAGGTCCGGCAATGAGGAAGATTTGGGTACTGATACGCAAGGAATGGGACGAGGTCTTCAAGAACAAGATCGTCATTTTCAGCGTCAGCTTTATGCCGCTGATCTTTAGCGCCATCCCGTTGGGGATCTTGTTCAGTATGCGCGGCGCTGCCGATGTGAGCAGCATCACGGAGGAGTTCGGGGCCGCTTTCGATCAATTGAAGACGCTGTGCGGGAGTCTGGAAGATCTGGATTGCGCGCAATTCCTCTTGCTCCAGCAATTCATGGTGTTGTTCCTGATGATGCCGGCCATCATACCCATCACGATTGCGTCGTACAGCATCGTCGGTGAGAAGAATACGCACACCCTGGAGCCTTTGCTGGCCACGCCGATCACGACCGGGCAACTGCTGGCGGGCAAAGCGCTGGCAGCAGCCATTCCTGCGATAATTGCCAGCTTGGTGAGTTTTGTGATTTTTGCAACGGGCACCTACTTACTGGCCGCAAGCCCTGCAGTGGCATTTCAGCTCTTCAGCCCGTTGTGGCTGATCGGCATCTTCGTGGTTGGGCCGCTGCTCTCGCTGGCAGGCGTCAGTCTGGCGGTGATGATTTCTTCGCGAGTCAACGAACCACGAGCTGCGGAGCAACTGGCGGTTCTGATCATCCTGCCTGTGATGGCAATCTTCATCGGCCAACTGATGGGAGCGGTGATCGTCAATCAAACTTTCTTACTCTTGCTTGCAGGGGCCCTGGTCTTGATCGACGCGGCGCTATTGTATTTCGCCACGCAGCTTTTCCAACGAGAAAATATTCTCACGCGCTGGAAATAACCTCGTAAACGGGCGCATAACTGACCAGTTCACAAGGATTGGAATGAAAATTCTTTGGAGGTTTTTGCCGGCCTTTTTAATTGCCTTAGCGGCTGCACAAAACACATCGGCGCAGGGTGAGTTACATCTCAGTCTCAATCGTGATTTCGGCTATGGCGGATTCGACAATAAGATCGAAGGGCTTTTCAGCCTTGAAGTCCAAGGCCCCGAAGATCTGATGAAAGTGGATTTCTACATCGACGAGAAAATTATGGCCTCCATTGATGAAGCGCCATTCCAGGTTCAATTCTCGACGAACGACTATGCGCCGGGCGAACATCGCCTTTACGCGATCGGTTTCACCGCGTCGGGCGGGCAATTGCGCTCGAATGAGATCACGCGCGTGTTTATAACCCAAGAAGAATCGCGCAACGCGGTGATGGGAATCATTGTCCCCATGGTTGGCATCATCTTTCTGTTGATGTTAGCGGCAGCCGGCATTCCAGCGCTGCTTGGGCGCAAAGAGAAGGTGGGCGAATACGGCATCCTTGGCGGTGCCGTGTGTCCGAAATGCGGGTTGCCGTTTTCACTGAAGGTGTTGGGGCTCAACTGGTTCAGCGGGAAATTGCAGCGCTGCCCACATTGTGGCAAGTGGTCGGTGGTGAAACGCGTCAGCCCCGAAGCGTTGGCGGCGGCCGAAGCACGTTACCGCGGGGAGGAGACAAACCATGCCACCACCGAAAAGAAGGAGCAGCGGATTCGTCGTCAAATAGACAACAGTCGATATGAATAATAATGCTAGCTTAGATAACGGCTTCGCTTTGTTGTACATTTTTTTCGTATAAAATTCGCCACTGTATGCCCAAATCGCCAAATGCATCGATGGGCACTGCCAAACGCTGGCTACCAATATTGCGCCTTGCCTGGGTCTTAGTTTTTCTATTTGCAATCGTTCTTAGCGCGGTCAGCTGGTCGATTGTTTATCGTCGCGCTGTGGGCGAGTGCAATAGTATCTTGTGTCAAGAGGCTCTCCAATTGGAGGACACAGAAACAAGCCTCCCAATCTACCAATCCCTTGGACTCTCCCTCGGCGCTTCAATGGCCGTACAAATTGCCATCGAAGCGCTTGCCATGCTTCCCTACTTCCTTGTTGCACTAATACTGTTCGGCCGTCGATTTAATGAGCGGGTCGGTGTGATGGGCGCTTTTATGTTTCCAGCCTTTGCGGCTATCGCTCTGGGTCCGGTGTCCATGCTAGTTCCCGTTTCATCCGGGATCGGAATTTTGGCTCGAGTTCTTGCTATTATTGGGCAAAGCGCCTTCTTGGTCTTCTTTTTGGTTTTTCCGGATGGGCGTTTTGTCCCCCGCTGGACAATTTGGATTGGTGCACTATGGACAGCCATGTTTATGACTGTGGCGCCTTTTGGTTTAAATCCATTCGATTACATTGGTCCCGGTTTCCTTTTGTTCCTCCTCGTGGCGGTGGGCGCCCAGATCTATCGTTACCGCAAGGTGTCTGGCCCGGTTGAAAAACAGCAGACAAAGTGGGTCGTGATTGGACTAGGCTTTTCCATAGGTGGATTTATTCTTTTGATCACCGGCCTTTCTCTAGTTCCACCTAGCTGGGAAGCAAGCCAATCGGGAATCGTCAGGATAATTATTGACCTCCTTTTTTATCTTTTCTTATCCTCCATAGCCATTTTTATTGGCATTGCTATTTTGCGCAATAGGCTATGGGACATTGAAGTTGTCATTAACCGCGCCCTGATCTATGGTCCGCTGTCGGCAATCCTCACAGGTATTTTTGCGGCTTCTATTGCCTTGATCAACCTGGCCGCTCGAGATTTCTTTGGCACCGAATCCACGGCTACCGCCGCAGTGGTATCGGCGCTCTTTATTGCCACCATATTTCAACCTTTGCGCGCCGGGATAGAAGCCTGGGTCAACAAACGCTTCTTCCCCGACAACATCAACTTGTCCAAGGAATTCATCGAATTCACACCCGAGGTGCGCAGCGTGATCGGTCTCAAGGATTTGTTGCCAGTGCTTGCCGCCAAGACGGCAGAACTCCTGGGCGTCCAGCATGCAGCTATTTTGCTAGCTGATCAGAAGGGCTCTTTCCGGCGCGCCAGGGCCCACCCGACATCGTCGGCCGGCACAGCGAGGTTCAAACCCGCCAAAGCCGTGCATGCGGAGCTTGCCAAGGGACGAGCGGTTTCCAAGGGTAACCAACAGGGTCTCTGGGTGCCGCTTTATCTGAAGCGATTGCACAAACACGATGTGATTGGGATCCTGGATATTGGTCCCCGGAAAAATAAGACGGGGTTTTCAAGCGATGACAAAAAGGCGTTGAGCAACCTCGGGGCTGAGATGGGCACTTCGATCTACACCGCGCAACTGCGCGCCAAGAAATCCTAGCTGGACTTGGGCGCCTCCAACGTCATCCGCGTCTGCCGCGGTAGTTCGGTGAGCCGCGTCCGGATTTGCTGCTCGACGAAGCCCCGGTCTTCGGCACTGCTGACGATGTTGAGGCGGTTGGTGTCAATGCGCAGCACGGGTACTCCCTGAAAATATTTGTCAAAGAAATCTTCGTAAGCCTCATTCAGCGTCCCGATATAGGCCTCTTCCATATTGCGCTCGTAAGGGCGATCGCGCATGGCAATTCGCTCCATAAGTACCTTGGTGTCGGCACTGAGGTAGACGACCAAATCCGGCCTGGGAATTTTTTCAGCAAGGGCGTCATGCACGTTGTAGTACATTTCCAGCTCGTCTCCCTCTAGGTTGATGCGCGCAAATAAGGCATCTTTGGCGAAGGTGTAATCGGTAATGAGGTTCTTGCCTCGCGCCAGGGTATCGGGGACGGAGCGGTTTTGTTGGTGGTAGCGACTGAGAAGGAAAAAGATCTGGGTCTGGAATGCGTAGCGGGCTCGGTCTTCGTAGAACTTGGTGAGGAAGGGATTCTCTTCGAAGACTTCCAGTAATAACTCGGCCTGGAAATTATCTTGCAGTAAACGCGCCAGCGTAGTTTTGCCGACGCCGATAACGCCTTCGATCGAGATGTACATGTGGAATTAGGATACCACGGAGCTAAGAAGGGAGATTATTTCTCCGCATCATTCGTTATAGTAATTAGTAAATAGTAATTGGAGCGTAAACAATGACGCAATGCTATAGTTATCCAAGCCAACCGAAGCGAGGTTTGCCATGATTAAACGCGTACTATTTATTTTGCTTGCAATAAGTCTTGCGCAGGCGGCTTGCACCGTCAACCTGTTCGCCGCGCCGACCGCCACCGCCACAGAGATCGTGTTGCCCACCGACACGCCCACTTTGGAGGCGACAAACACCTCGACCGCAACCCCGTCGCTGGCGCCAACAGCTAGCGAAACGCCTGAACCCAGCGAAACCTCCGAGCCCAACGAAACGCCCGAAAATACTGCCACACCTACTGAGCCGCCCTTCGACCCGTCTGCTCAATACGGTGCTCCCACGCTGTTTGACAGTATGGACACCGATAAGAACTGGGCCAGCGCTGGCGGTGGGTTGCCGGACAACGAGTTCATCCGGTTGGCGCTGGGCGGCGGAAACCTGCATGTAACTGGAAAGCAGGCGGATTTCGATACCTGGTGGTACACCGCCTCGGCACCGAGTGATTTCTTTATCCAGATCAAAGTAAACAGCGGAAACTGCAGCGGCAAGCAGGCTTACGGACTCATCCTACGAGGCCCGGCTTCCGCTGGCGCCGAAGCCCGCGGTTATATCTACACCTTCTCTTGCGATGGTTTCTACCGGCTGGATCGACTGGATGACACCGCTCCCTATACCAAGATCGAACTCGTGGGCTGGACAAAATCGGACCGCATCAATGCCGGTGATAATGAAACCAACGTGTTAGGCATCCGCATGGTGGGTGAAGACATCACGCTGTATGCCAATGGATTCGAGCTGGAAGACCTAGATGATGGCAAGTTTGCCTCCGGGCGGTTCGGGTTGTTCGTGAACGCCAGTTCCCCGGGCAACTATACTTTCGATGTGGACGAGTTGTCGTATTGGGATTTGGACTAGCCGCGGATGAACGCAGATAAACACGGATGAAAGCAACGAGCGCACAATTGTGCGCTCGTTTTATTTAGTTAGAGATTGCTTCGTCGGCTTTCGCCGCTGCAGCGGCTCAAATACGCCCTCCTCGCAATGACGAGATTAGCCTAGTTTCTCCAACTCGTCGACCATGTTAGCCACAACGTTGTAGCCGCCTTGCCAGAACTCGGCGTCGCGCATATCGACGCCGGCGCGCTTGAGGATCTCGTCGGGGGACTTGGAGCCGCCCGCGGATAGCAGTTC
>CAYJMC010000010.1:44573-48173 GCA_964371335.1 uncultured Anaerolineaceae bacterium | reverse complement strand
AGCAGGCGATCGACCAGCAACATTTCGCCAAAAGTGGAGGCCGTCTCTGCAAGAGGCAGCGAGGAGTGATAGGTGAAGACGTTGTGTTTCTCCGCCAGCATGGCGTGGATGGCGTGGCCAAATTCATGGGCCAGCGTAGACACGTCGCGTGCCGAGCCGGTGTAGTTGAGCAGCACCCAGGGTGCCAGGGAAGGATCGCCGGACGAACAGAAAGCGCCGGATCGTTTGCCCTTGCGGGATTCGCTATCTACGTGGTTGGCTTCAAAAACTCTGCGTGAAAGTTTTTCCAGCTTCGGATCGAAGTTACGGTAGCAGTCCAGCGTCATTTGCACGGCTTGCTCGTAGGGATACTCTTTGGTGGAGGCGGCCACCGGCGCATAAATATCGTAGCGGCGGAGTTTCTCCATGCCCAGCAGCTTGGCCTTCATCTTGAAGAAACGCTGAAAGATACGCGTGTTCTCTTCGGAGACGCCGAGCAAGGTGTCCACCACTTCGTTGGGGATGTCGTTGCCTAAATTCCGAACCGCAATGGCGCTAGAAAATTTGCGCATACCCAGGTTCTCATTGTGCCAGTCGCGGGTCAGCGTCTGATACATCTGCCCCAGAATAGGGCCGTCATTCCCGTATACGCGATATAGCTCCTGGTAAGCCGCGGCGCGGTGGTCCGGATTGGGGCTGTAGGCCAGCTTCATCAAATCGGCGCGGGTGTAATCTTTGGTCTCACCGTCAATGGTCACTTTGAAGACATAGCGGTTGGTGATCGAGCTATACAAGGTCTGAATGGCCTTAGCGCCAGTGACGTCTTTGAGGTTGATGATCTTTTCTTCAGGCTCGGCCAGCGTATAGGGCTTGAAGTTGCGGATCTGGCGCAGCCAGTATTGGTATTCACCGCTGCCTTTCATCAGGCGAGCGGCATTCTTGTTATCGAGGTCCTTCCACCAGAGGCTGAAGAACAAGGTGCGGTTCTGGTTTTCGGCCATGAGCTGCTCGATCTTTGCCTGGAATGTCTGCGCTGCCTGATTTTGCGTATCTTCGCTATACCAGAGACCGGCGAACTGGTCTATTTTCACCGCCAGGCGAGTTTGGGCCTCCAACTGGTCCAAAATGGCGAGGAAGTCTTTTTTTGAGATGGTTTTCTTCAGTTTTTTGCGCTGTTTTTCAAAGGAGGCGACGAGAGTATCCAATTTTTTCGACGCCGCTTTCATTTCCCTGCTTTCGTGACCCGGGAAAAGGTTTGCGAGGCTCCAGCGGCCGAGTTGGTATGCTTTAGTCTTTGGTTCGGGCATTTGCTTTTGATCCTTCGCGAAGAATTTGTCTAAGAGAATCGATCGGGCGGCGCTGGCCGCTGTCAGGGTCCACATAATACCAGTGCTGCCAACCGTTGGCTGGGGCATCCAATAGTTCTTTGGCAACCTGGTGAATAGAGCCACGAAAACCGTTGAGTTTTAGCGAGCCATCTGCCAGCACGCGGGCGCTAGCCTTGCCACTCTCGCCGAAGTAGAGACGTTGCCCCGGCTCCAGAAGGCCAGCCTCAAGCAGATGCCCAAATGGAATGCGTTCTTGTTGGCGCGGTTCGGCAGGGTCAAAGAGTTCTGGTTCGTAGGACACCGGCTCGATTTCGTCGATGCGGCGGCGGGCGAGTTTGGCGTAGGACTTTTCGCGCTCGATGCCAATCCAATTGCGATGCAGGCGCTTGGCCACCGCGCCGGTGGTGCCGGTGCCAAAGAAAGGATCCAGCACCACATCGCCAGGGTGACTGCTGGCCAAGAGCACGCGGTAAAGCAGGGCTTCGGGTTTCTGCGTAGGGTGTGCAGCGTCCCCATTCGTGCGTAAACGCTCAGCGCCGGAGCTGACAGGCAGCAACCAATCAGAGCGCATTTGCTTGCCTTCGTTGAGGGCTTTCGTAGCGTGATGGTTGAAGGTGTAAGGCTCGCCTTTTTCTTTCTGCGCCCAGAGCAGAGTCTCGTGGGCGTTGGTGAAACGCACGCCGCGAAAATTCGGTGTGGGGTTGGTCTTGATCCACACTACCGAATTGAGCAGCCAGTAGTTCAGGTCTTGCAAAATGGCGCCGACGCGATGAATGTTGTGATAGCTACCGATGACCCAAATCGTTCCGTTAGGTTTCAGCACACGGCGACAAGCGGCGAGCCAGGAACGAGTGAATTCATCGTACGCAGCAAAATCGTCGAAGCGATCCCAGGCTTCCTGTACGCCACGCACCCGGGTGTTGTTGGGGCGGCGCAGCTCGTTTCGGAGCTGCAGATTGTAGGGCGGGTCGGCGAAGATGAGATTTATGGAGGCGGCGGGCAGAGTGGCGAGGAGTTCAACGCAATCGCCGACCAGGATCTGGTTGAGTGGCAAGTTGGTGGACATCGGCACCATTATGGACAAGGAAAGCGAATTGCGCCTCAAAGGACAGAGTCCAGCTTGGGAGCATTGGTGTTGGGATGAAAAGAAAAAGGGCAGGTCTCAGACCCGCCCTTACTAGAACTCCAATTGTGAATCGCTGCTGCCGCGCGCTCTTTTGTTGCTAAATATTAAACCTGACGTTGATCACGTCCCCGTCTTGCATTTTGTACTCTTTGCCCTCGAGACGCAGGCGACCTTTATCGCGAGCGGCGGCCATGCCGCCGAGATCCAGCAGTTCCTGGCCGGCGACGATCTCGGCGCGGATGAAGCCGCGGGCGATATCGGAGTGGATGGTGTCGGCGGCCTCCAGGGCGGAAGCGCCGCGGCGCAGCATCCAGGCATGCGCTTCGGGTTCGCCCACGGTGTAGAAGGTCTGCGTGTTCAGCAGATCGTAGGCGGCGCGGATGACACGGCGTGAGCCGCTTTCTTCCAGGCCATATTCCTTGAGAAAGATTTCGGCGTCCTCGGGAGAAAGTTGAGCCAATTCCATTTCAAGCTTGCCTTGCAAGGAGAGCAGAGGCGCAGAGCTAGGGAATGAGGGAGTTGACTGTCCCTCCCCGAGATTGAGGGCGATAAGCAGCGGCTTGGTGGTCAGGAGACCGGCCCCGGCGAGTTGCTTGAGTTCGTCGGAGGGAAGTGAGGTTTCACGCAAAGGTTTGTTGGCGGATAGCTTTTCCTGCAAGCCGGTGTAAAGCCCCAATTCGCGCTCGATGGCGGGGATGTCGCGGCCGCCTTTGCCGCGTTCATCGTTGAGCTTGGTGATACGGCGCTCGACGATGATAAGGTCGTTGAGCAAGAGCTCATCTTCCACCAGGCGCAGGTCGCGGGCGGCGTCCACGGTCTCGTGTGGATGCGGGACGCTGGGGTCCTCGAAGGCGCGCAGCACCAGCAATAAACCGTCCATGCCCGTGAGCGCGTTGAGCAATTGACCCGAGAGGCCTTTGGAGGTGTCGCTGCCACCCAGACCCGCTATATCGGCAAAGGAAATCTGGGCGTGGACGATCTTTTTGGACGAGAAGAGGTCGGCCAGCTTTAGCAGGCGCTCGTCAGGGACATCGACGACGGCGGTGGTGATCTCAATGCGGCCGGCGCTCATGGCCAGCGGGCGGCTGGAGCGGGTCAGCGCGTTGAAGATAGTGGTTTTGCCGGATTGAGGGAGGCCGATGATGCCTAATTTCATTTGGAGGCCCC
>CAYJMC010000010.1:27136-44473 GCA_964371335.1 uncultured Anaerolineaceae bacterium | reverse complement strand
ATCCTTACGCACGGCCTGGCGGCCCGAGCTAATGGAGTGTGGGTTCGATTTCCCACTTTCGGCACCTAATCCGTTAATCGCTTTAGGGGGGATAATAGACAACAACAATGCGTCGCTCGTCTTTTGCTTCAGAGTTCCTGTTCCACTACATTCCCGCTATTCTAAGCATTGCCGCAACAACGGCACTTTTGCACCTGCTACGTAACGCTTTAGATACGCCTCTCATTGCTCTTCTGTATTTATTGCCCGTCGGTGCGAGCGCCTCGATCTGGGGCTTAGGCGCAGGGATCATTGCCGCCACGGCAGCTTTTCTCACTTTCAATTATTTCTTCATTTCTCCTTTCTTCACCCTGATCGTTCACAGCCCAAGCGATCTGGTGGTGCTATTTGTTTTCCTGGTTGTAGCCGTGGTCATCAGCCAGTTAGTGGGCCGCGCCCGAGCGGGCCAGGCGCTGGCCCTTGAAAAGGCTCGTCTTACTGAAATCGAATCTCGGGCTAAGGTATTGGAGGAAAGTGATCGTTTGAAATCCGCTCTACTTTCCTCTGTTTCCCATGAATTGAGGACTCCTTTGGCGACAATCAAGGCAGCCGCAACGAGTTTGCGGAGCGGAGAGGTGGGATGGGATTCCGAAGCGCGCGAGGAATTACTGGAAGCAGTGGAGGAAGAGGCCGACCACCTCAATCTATTGGTCGGCAACCTGCTAAACATGTCGCGAATTGAGGCCCATGCGCTCAAACCCGAACGCCAATGGAACGTGTTGTCTGAGATCATAGGCTCGGTTCTTGCCCGCTTGCCTCACCCGCCCGAAGAGCACAGAATCATCGTCGATGTTGCTGAAGACCTGCCACTTATACCGGTTGACTTTGTCCTGATGGAGCAGGTCTTTACCAATCTGCTCAACAATAGTTTTAAATACGCCCCAAGAGGTTCGACAATCCAGGTCTGGGCTCAAGCTGACGGGGATTCGAAGCTACGTGTCCAGGTGAAGAATCAGGGCCCGCCAGTGCCGACCGAAGACCTTGAAGGCATCTTCGAAAAATTCCACCGCATCACGGCGGCTGATCGAATCACGGGCACCGGGCTCGGGCTATCTATTTGCAAAGGAATCATTGAAGCCCATGGAGGGCGCATATGGGCTGAAAATTTGCCTGGCGGCTTTGCAATCAGTTTCATACTCCCTCTTTCCCTGGATGGCAAACTTGCCCCTCAACCCCCAGTCGAGTCCTAAACATGACCACAGCTCCGCACATTCTAGTAATCGATGACGAACCGCAGATCTTGCGGGCTTTGAAAACCATCCTGGGTGAAAAGAAGTTCAAAGTCACCACTGCAGCCAGTGGAGAAGAAGGGTTAGCGTTGGCTGCTGCCAACCTTCCCGATATCGTGATCCTCGATCTGGGCCTGCCAGATGTGGATGGATTTGAAGTTTGCAGGAGGCTGCGAGAATGGACCCAATGCCCAATCATTGTGCTTTCGGTCAGGGAGAGCGAACGCGACAAGGTGGCGGCCCTCGATCGGGGGGCAGATGATTATTTAGTTAAACCGTTTGGAATCGAGGAATTGCTTGCCCGGGTTCGTGTTGCGCTGCGCCATGCCGGTCGCGTAAAAAGCAGCAAATCGAGCAAGATCACTGCGGGTCCGATCACAGTCGACCTAGCCTGGCATATCGTCAAACGCGATGGACAGGAGGTGAAACTCACTGCAACCGAGTACAAATTGCTGGCTTATCTGGCTGCCAATGCGGGTCGTGTCCTTACTCATCAGGCTATTCTTACTCACGTCTGGGATCCGGCCGACGCCGATCACGTGGAATATCTGCGCGTCTATATGAGACAACTGCGCAAAAAATTAGAGAAAGATCCGGAGCGCCCGGAATTCATTATCACGGAACCCGGAGTGGGTTATCGATTCTTAGCTGATTAAGATACTGCTGGTTCAAAAAAACGCCCCTGCAGGGGCGTTTTTTATTTGTTCTTTACGCGATTGCGCCAAACCCTTGTGACCGTTTTATGGCAACTGGTTAGGATTTGAGTTTGGAGATATTGAGTGGACGAAATCGTTTCGTGGCTTGGATCCATCGCCATCATTGCGGGTTTCTTTTGGCTTCAGGTGCAGATCGATCAATTGAACAAGGGCTGGGGCCACACTGTCTTACTTCTTCTGTCTGTGCTTGGGGAAGCCTACCTCATCTGGTTATGGAATTCGAAAGATATAAGCGGCTGATCGTAAATTTGGAGTATTTCCTTTGATCTCTATTGTTTTGTTACTGATCTTCATTTTTATCTCCAGCAAACTTGCGCCGCGCGAAAAAGCTGAGCACGCGCATAAACACGGCGCAGGGCAAATTGGTTTATTGGCTGCCCTGGCCTTATTCGGCGTGGATTATTTCACCTCGTATTACTACGCCACCGGCGAGATGATGAGCGCCCTGCACCCTTATGGGCTTGAACACAACGCTTACATTGCGGTAGGCATCATTGCATTTGCCAACTTTGTGTTTGGCGCGCTTTATATGTATTCGCTGGGACCGTTCAATGAGGGCGGTGGATCCTATACCGCCTCTATGCGCTATTTGTTCCCCACCCTAAGTCTGATTGTTGCAGTGACTCTTATCCAAGATTATGTGCTCACGATTGTCGTATCGGCATTATCGGGCGGTGACCAACTATTGTCGGTACTCAATGCATACGACGCCCATTGGTTCTGGCATTTCATCATCGGCGCGGCGCTGGCGGCGGTGACCTGGTACATCACAATTCGTGGCCGGGGGGAATCGGCGCGCGTCGTGTTCATTCTCATTAGCACCTTTGTGATGCTTACCATCACCATGGGTGTTGGCCTTTTCTTCGCATCCGCCAGCGGAGCGCCGCCTGCGCCCGCCGCGGCCACGCAACACGTTGCCTCGCTCGGTGAAGCCATGCTACACATGCTAACGGCCTCGATGAAGGGAATGGTTGCCCTCACGGGTTTAGAGGCCGTTTCCAACGGTGTGCAGTTCATCATCGATGAAGACTTCAGCCTGATCCAATGGGGAAAGAAACGCTTGCCAAGACTCAAGGGTTTGTGGAATTTTTACAGCGGCAAGTCAGGTATCGCACGAGTTGTGCAAACATCATTCCTCTTTTATGGAGGGGTCACTACTCTGTTTCTGACCGCATTTTCTCTGAGGTTCAACGTGTTCGACGGAACTCTTGGACGAACGCTAGTCGGGAACCTGGCTTTTATTGGCTTTGGACAGTTGGACGGGGGGGTTGTGCTTTTTTGGGCATACCAAATTTTGGCAGTACTGATGCTGGCAGCTGCGTCCATGACCGCATTTCAGGATGCGCAAGCGACCGAATGGCGCGATGTCGCCATCGGCGAAATTCCCGAGGCAATTGTATATCGGGATCCGCGGGGAACATTCACGCGGTCAGTCACCATTACGTTTGGGATTGCTGTTTTGATCATGTTCCTGGTTCGCGGACAAACCACGGTTGCCATTCCCTTCTATGGAGTGGGAGTATTCATGCCTATCATGGTGATGGGCCTGGCAGTGCGCCGCCATATTCTGGAGCATGCCAAGGGTCGAGCAAGGGCTATTGGCGCGGCCGGCGCCAGCTTTGCCGCGGGCTTGGCAGTTGTTGTATTCCTGGGCCAGTTAATTGGTAAATGGCATGAAGGCGGCTGGATTGCATTGGTTTCCTTCACTATTTTGGCTGTCGTCGCCCACTTGATGCTGCTTTCCCCGGTGGGGCACCGTGAAGCAAAGCAGGTAACCCGGATCGTGCGCGAAAAGGCGCGTGTTGAAGGCGGCATGGCTTCTATCGTGGAATGGCAGGCGTTCAAGATGCAGGAGTATCGCTATAAGTTACTGATCGCCATTTTCAGCATCATGGAATTCTTTGGCATCCGACAGATCACGCGCCGGCATTTGGCTGTTGCGATCCCGGGCGCAGGCGGATACACAATGCCGCAAATATTATTTCTCTCGCGCACCGGTGAGATCAACGGCGTGAAGATAGCGCCGCGGCGCGGCAAGGCAGGAAAAATGAAAGTGGAAGCGAAAGAACCTAAATTGGAGCATTATCAATTGCCCCCTCGCTACGTTCGGCACCGTATCCTGGTACCGGTCAACGGTGTGCATCAGGGCACGCTGACCTCCTTGCGTTATGCCCATTCACTTTCCAACGATGTAACTGCTATCCATGTCTCGGATACTCCGGAGGAGACGGAGAAGCTAAAGAAGGATTGGGCGCAATGGGGCGAAGGGGTGCGCTTAGTAGTGCTGGAATCCCCGCACAACATGGTCTTGGAGCCGTTGATCCACTATATCCAAAAGATCATGGATACCAAGCAGCAGAATGAAATCATCACTGTGGTGGTGCCGCAATTGATCCGTCCACGCTGGTGGTCCAACCTTACGCGGACACAATTGGCAGCCTTATTGCGCATGGCGCTGCCATTTGAAACCGGCATCGTCATCACAGATGTGCCCTATTCACTAGAAACAGAAGAGGCGCCGAAGCCAGCTTCTGCCAAGTCAGAAAAGGAAAACAAATGAACGTAATCATTGTAGGTTGTGGTCGTGTGGGGGTGGAACTCGCCCACACGCTGCACAAAGAACACGCGGTAACAGTAATCGACAAGAAGGCAGGGGCTTTCGACCAGCTCGGTCTGGATTTCCTGGGTCGAACGGTGCAAGGGGAAGCGCTGGACCGCAAAGCGTTGCAGCGCGCAGGCGTCGAGACGGCGGGCGCACTGGCCGCAGTGACTTCCTCGGACAACGTGAATGCCATCGTGGCGCGCATTGCTCGCAACGTGTTTCACGTGGAGCGGGTGGTGTCTCGTGTCTATAAACCCAGCCGCGCTCCGATCTACGAAAGGCTGGATTTGCAAACTGTGTCCTCATCTTCCTGGGCGGCTCAACGCATCAAACAAATGATGACACATCCAGGATTGACCAGCTTGAGCATTACTGCAGAAGGCGAAGTGCAAATTTATGAAATGAAAGTCCCTGAAAAATGGGTAGGGCATCCGCTTTCGGAATTCCTTCCCGAAGGAAAAGCCAACCCCGCCATCATTTTGCGCAATGGGAAAAGTATTTTGCCGACGCCAGCAACTATTTTCGTGGCCGGAGATGTAATGCAATTAAGCGCAACCACGGATGGCGCCAACGCCTTGCGAGATGCGATTCACGCTGACGAGAGAGGGAAGGAGTAAACATGTACGTACTCATTGTCGGCGGCGGGCGCACCGGTTCCCATTTAGCTTCACTCCTGCTGACCGGTGGTTACGAGGTACGCGTGGTTGAAAAACGTCACGAGGTATTGCAGAACCTGCATCAAGAACTGCCCACGGAAGTTATTTACGAAGGCGACGGGACAGATCCTCAGGTGCTGGAAGCTGTCGATATAAGACGTGCCCAGGTATTCGCGGCCGTGGATAACGACGACGCCGACAACCTGATGGCGGCCTTTCTTGCGCGGCGCCAGTTCGGCGTCAAGCGGGTTATTGGCCGGGTCAACAACCCGCGCAACGCCTGGCTCTTCACCGAGGAATTCGGCGTCGATGTGGCTTTAAATCAAGCCGACATTATGGCGAAGCTGATCGAGGAGCAGATGTCTCTTGGCGACATGATGACGATGTTGAAACTGCGTAAAGGGGAGTTCTCCCTGGTCGAGGAAAAAATCTTCCCCGGGGCCCTAGCGGTAGGCAGATCAATCAAAGACCTGCCCCTGCCTTCAAACTCGATGATTTGCGGCATCATTCGTCATGGCGAGACTGTGCTTCCACGCGGAGATGCCGTCTTACAGGAAGGCGACGAGATACTAGCTTTAGTGGATGACGATTCCCGGACAGTCGTTGCGGAATTGCTTGGCCGGCCCGAGGAAACTGAACAGCATTAATCGCATTCCTTATCTTTTCTCGGTTAAGGTGATGGAGCGGTGGGTGCCGACGTGCTGTCAGGCGGAGGTGATGTTGGCGGGGGCGAAGTAGGTGCCGGGGTGGCTGCGGGCGAAGTGGGCGTGGAGGCCGGGGGCGAGGCTGGCGCGGGGGCGCTTGTGGGGGGAGGCGGTTCGGTAGGCACAGGATCGTCGCGTTCTTCAATGGGCACAGGTTCCAGGCCTACTACGCGTTCAATTGGAATATGGGGCGGCTGCAAGTCGACAGAAAAAGGCTGGATTGCCAGGTGAGCAAAAGCGCAAGCCGGACCGACCAGATGTAGGGACGGGAGATGACGGCTAGAAATCCAAATGCAATGAAGCCAATCCCGATAACGGTTTCCCAATAGCTGGCGCGCAACGCGGACCAAGCCTTTAGCCCGGACTTGGATTTCGATGTGCGACCTTGTTATCCGTGGCTTTGCAACCTTGGATTAAAATGACTGCCGGACAGCTTGGGGATTTTCACCTAAACAGGAAGGTTGCGTAGGCCATGGTCAAGATTGAGCAGATCGATACCGAATCCAAGAAGGATGTGCAGCGCTTCGTGGAGTTTCCATACCGGTTGTACAAGGACTGCAAGCAATGGGTGCCGCCTTTGCTTATCGACGCGCAAATGTTCCTGAACCGCGAGAAGCATCCCTTTCATGAACATTCCGATGTGGATTTCTTCGTGGCGCTGCGGGACGGAAAGGTAGTGGGACGCATCGCGGCGATAGAGAACAAGCCCTACAACCGGTACCACAACAAAAAGACGGCCAACTTCTATTTGTTCGATACGGTCGAAGACCAGTTAGTGGCCAATGGTTTGTTCGAGCGCGTCTTTGAGTGGGCGCGCGCCCGCGGCCTGACCCAGGTGGTCGGCCCCAAAGGCTTCGGGCCCCTGGATGGCTACGGCATCCAGGTGGAAGGGTTTGAGCATCGTCAGGTGATGACGATGATGAACTACAACTATGCCTATTACCCGCGCCTGGTTGGGGCTTTGGGATTTCGCAAGGAAGTGGATTTTGTTTCTTGCTATGCAAACCGCGAGACGTTTCGTTTTCCGCCGCGAGTGCACAGCATTGCTGAGCGGGTGCAGAAACGCGGCACACTAAAAGTAAAGCGATTCAAGAACAAGAAGGAGTTGGTGAGTTGGAGTGCGCGCATCGGGAAGGCTTACAACGACGCGTTTGTCAATAACTGGGAATATTATCCTCTGACACAGCGCGAAATTGATTTCGTCGTGCAGAATATTATGGTAGTTGCTGATCCGCGTCTTATCAAAGTCGTCTTGCACGACGAGGACATTGTCGGGTTCTTGTTCGCCTTCCCGGATTTGTCGGCGGCGATGCAGCGCGCCCGCGGCCACCTGTTTCCCTTCGGGCTGCTGGACCTGATGTTGGAGCTGCGGCGCACGAAGTGGGTGGCGGTCAATGGGGTCGGCATCCTTCCGGAGTTCCAGGGGCGCGGCGGGAACGCGCTGATGTACTCCGAGATGGAGAGGACGCTGCGCGATTACCAATTCCAAGAAGGGGACCTGACCCAGGTGGCCGAATCCGCATGGGAGATGCGCAGGGATCTGGAAAACCTGGGGGGAAAGCCCTACAAGAACCACCGAGTGTATGTCAAGGATTTGTAATTTGAGAGGTAAACGATAGTCCCTGATTTGAGTCCTCCTAGACCGGGGCTGTGGATAACTGTATTTCTGTTGTGGACAAAGCTGTTTTTGTGGGGAGATCTATCTAGTATTCGATTAATTCTTCCCCGTTCCTTCTCCTTTGTGTTTGTGGATTGTTTGTTGATATTTGTCGAATTCTTTCCAAGAATCGTTTAGTGAAGCCCCTTGTTGGATTTATCCTCAATTTATTCGTTCATTAAATGTAATAGTCCTTTTCTCCAAGGAACCATGGTTGGTTCTGCTTGTCCGGGTGCTCCCATATATGGGCCTTAATTGCTGAAGGAGATACTTTTGCCAGATGTCAACAACCCCTATTATTACTTCTAAATCAATTAATAAATAAAAAAGGTGTAGAGTATATAAAAAGGATTCGGACGTTTGTGAAGGAAAGGAGTAGGAATGTCTTTCACTTTCACTTGGTATGGTCATGGAACTCAGGGCTACAAGATCGGCAAGCATAAGCTGGTGGTCGACCCTTTTTTCACCGGGAATCCGGCCGCTGCCAGCAGCATTGATGTTATCGAGGCCGACTTCATCTTGGTGAGCCACGGACACGGAGATCACACTGGTGATCTGGAAAAACTGGCCAAGGCTACCGGCGCCCTGGTTATCGCTAATGACGAGATCGCCCGCTGGAGCGAAGGCAAAGGACTAAAGGCCCATGGGCAGCACATCGGGGGAGGTTACAAGCATCCGTTTGGGTATTTGAAACTTACGGAGGCGGTGCACGGCTCCGAGTTGCCGGATGGTTCCGACGGCGGCAACCCGGCGGGCTTCCTGATCACCACGCCGGATGGACAGAAAATATACGCCGCGTGCGACACCGGCCTGTTTGGCGACATGAAACTGATCGGTGAAGAAGGGATCGATTTGGCGGTGCTGCCCATCGGCGACAACTACACGATGGGGCCAGACGACGCCTTGAGGGCGGTGAAACTCATCCAGCCCAAGCACGTGGTGCCGGTGCACTACAGCACCTGGGACCTGATCAAGCAGGACGCCAACGCCTGGGCGCAGCGAGTCGAGAAGGAAACCACGGCCAAAGCGCATGTGCTCAAGCCCGGAGAGAGTCTGAGTTTGTAAAAAACCCCACTGACCATTGAGGGGAAGCGTAACCTACGAAGCAATCCCCAATCTACCGTTCCTATTGGGGATTGCCACGCCCGTTTCACAGGATCGCAAGTTCACCAAGCATTCATAATAAAATTACACTTTCGCCACTATACTCACCTGGACGTGAACTATGTTCGATAGCCTAAAAGGTAGACGCGAGGAAGAAGAAAAAATCCGTAAGGAAGGCCGCCTGCCACCCGGTCAAGCGCTTACGCAAAAATTCCCGGTACTGCATTACGGGCCGGTGCCGCGTTTCAACCCCGCAACCTGGGACCTGCGCGTATGGGGCGAGGTTGAGCAAGAAGCGCGCTGGAATTGGGATGAGTTCAAGAAACTGCCGCGCCGCTCGCTGAAGATGGATATCCATTGCGTGACGCGCTGGAGCAAATTCGACACCACCTGGGAAGGCGTCTCGCTGAAGGACTTGGTCGACAAGGGAATCGTCAAATTAAAGAAGAGCGCCAAGTTCCTGCTGCAGCATGCCGAGTACGGTTTCACCGTAAACGTGCCCATCGAGGTTGCGCTGGCCGACAACTTTCTGCTGGCAGACACATTCGAAGGGCAACCACTGACTCCGGACCACGGCTACCCGCTGCGCGCCATTGCGGGGTTCATCCCCGGGCGCGACGAGCTGGAAGCGCCGTATTTTTGGAAGGGCGCCAAATGGCTGCGCGGACTCGAATTCCTTGCCGAGGATCGATTAGGATTCTGGGAGCAGGCCGGATATCACAACCAGGCTAACGTGTGGAAAGAACAGCGGTTTGCAAGAGGTTGGTAGAAATACAGCTATCAGCTTTTAGCTGTCAGCTTTAAGCTAAAAGAAAAACAAGACGGCGGAATATAATGCCCCCGCCGTTCATGTTTTTAAAAATGTCATGAATAGATTAAAGGTTTTTCTTTTGCTAATTGCTATGGTGCCTGCTTGTGCGCCAACACAACAAGCGGATGAAATGGTGGCGGCTACCCCCACAGCAAAAGCGAGGCCTTCCGTTGCCAGCGCGACCCCTTCAATCCTACCGGCGGATGAGGGCTGCACTGTGAAAGAAGGCGTTGTCGAACAGGTCAGCATTGAATCCGCCTATTACGACCACGGTGTAACTTTCCGCGTTTACACCCCGCCTTGTTATGAGCAATTTAAAGATGGGCGCTACCCGGTCCTGTATCTGATTCATGGACAAGGGTTCCTGGACGATCAATGGGATCGAATCGGTGCAGACGAGGTGGCAGATGAACTGATCCGTTCCGGCGAAATCACCCCTTTCATCATAGTTATGCCTTATGACAATTATTCACTGCGCCCAACGGTCGGATTCTTTGACGAGGCTTTCCTTGATGAGCTGGTTCCGTGGATCGATGAAAACTACCCCACTATTGCAAACCGCGAGCATCGCGCCATCGGAGGGCTATCGCGGGGCGCATCCTGGGCAATCCATTTTGCGCTGACGGAACCCGAAATCTTCGGCGCTCTGGGGGGACACAGCCCGCCGGTTTTCATTGAAGAGGCCAAGAAAGTAATCGAATGGTTGGACGCGATCCCTGCCAGCCAAATGCCCCGCATTTGGCTGGACATTGGCGACCGCGACACGCAGAACATTAAGCAGTCCGCAGAATTTTTCGAGGGGTTGCTCGCCCAACGGGGCATCCCTCACGCATGGCATGTGTTCCCCGGCGATCACAGCGAGGAGTATTGGAGCAGTCATGTCGAGGAATACTTGAGGTGGTATGCAGAAGGCTGGTAACCGATTAACCGATTGGGTTTCGTCGTTATAATCTCAATATGCCCCTCTCCCGCGAAGACGTTGAACATATTGCCCTGTTGGCGCGCCTTCACCTGACGGAGGAGGAAAAAGAACGTTACCGCGAGCAACTGTCCAATATCCTAGACCACATCAGTAAGCTGCAGGAGTTGGACACCAGCACCGTGCAGCCGATGAGCAGCGTGGTGGTGGAGCAGAGCCGGTTGCGCGAAGACGTGGCGGGTCCGGCAATGCCGCGTGAAGATTTGTTGCGCAACGCGCCGGATGCCGCAGATGACCAGTTCCGCGTCCCGCCCGTGCTGGATACCAGCCCATGAGCGAACTCCACTCACTCAATGTGGCGAGTGCACTAAAGGGGTTGCGCAGCGGAGCTTTCTCCAGCCGGGAGCTGACCGCAGCGTACCTGCAACGGATCGAACAACTCAACCCGCGGCTGAATGCTTATTTGTACGTGGCTGCCGACAGCGCCCTGAAAGCCGCAACTGCCGCGGACAAAAAGCTCAACAAATCCCGAAAAACCAAGGCCAAACTTCCACCCTTGCTTGGATTGCCAATTGCGATCAAAGATGTGTTGACGGTTGCCGGGATGCCGGCCACCGCAGGCTCCCGCATCCTGGAAGGCTTCCTGCCCAGTTACAACGCCACCTCCGTGCAGCGCTTGCTTGATGCAGGTGTGGTCATCCTTGGCAAGACCAATACCGATGAGTTCGCCATGGGCTCTTCCACGGAGAACTCGGCCTATGGGGTGGTTCGCAATCCATGGGACGAGGAGCGTGTGCCGGGCGGGTCCAGCGGAGGCAGTGCCGCCGCGGTGGCCGCGGGCCTGGCGCCCGTGGCCCTGGGGACCGATACCGGCGGCAGTGTACGACAGCCAGCTGCCCTATGCGGGCTGACAGGGCTCAAGACCACCTACGGGCGCGTTTCACGCTATGGGTTGATCGCCTTCGGTTCTTCGCTGGACACCGTGGGTATTTTGGCGCGCAGCGCTCAAGATGCGGCAATCCTCCTCACTATCATGGCGGGCTACGACCCGCTGGATGCCACGACATTAGAAAGCAAGGCGCCTAAAGTAAAGTTGGACAGCAAGGCCGCCGTCAAGGGACTGAAGATTGGCGTGCCGAAGGAATATTTCATCGAAGGCGTGCAGGCCGAAGTTGCGAAGGGAGTTCGGGAGGCCATTGCACATCTGGAAGGCCTGGGCGCACAAGTGCGCGAGATCAGCCTACCGCACACCGAATATGCGCTGCCTGTTTATTACATTGTCGCCCCGGCGGAAGCATCCACAAACCTGGCGCGCTTCGATGGGGTGCGCTATGGCTTGCGCGTCGAAGACCAAAACTTGATCGACATGTTCTCGCGCACCCGCGGCCGGGGTTTTGGCCCCGAGGTGAAGCGCCGCATTATGATCGGCACTTACGCGCTATCGGCCGGCTATTACGACGCGTACTATGGCCAGGCGCAGAAAGTGCGCACGCTGATCCGCAGGGATTTTGAGCAGGCCTTCGAGCAGGTCGACCTGATCGCCGCGCCGGCCACGCCGAGCACGGCCTTTCGCATCGGCGCGCACACCGGCAACCCGCTGGAAATGTATCTCGAAGACGTGTTCACCCTGCCGGCGAATTTAGCCGGCGTGCCGGGCCTCAGCCTTCCAGCCGGATTCGACCATCAAGGATTGCCGCTTAGTTTGCAATTGCTGGGCCCGCATTTCACTGAGGAACGATTGCTGCAAGTGGGCCATGCTTACCAGCAGATCACCGATTGGCACACATTGTCGCCGATGGGTTTATTGAAAGCGTAGATTACATGAAGACGCTCTTCACGGATATCCCCAAGCCAGTCCTCGATCGCATGAATTATCTAGAAGCACGCGACGCTCGCGATCGCAAAGACGGTACGCCGCAGCTAAAGCGTTTGCGCCAGATCCCGGCGGAGACCGGGATGTTGCTGGCGATCCTCGCGTCCAGTGCGCCCCGCGGCCCAATGCTCGAAATCGGCACCAGCGGGGGTTATTCGGCACTGTGGCTGTCGCTGGCCTGCAAGCCACGCGGCGACAAGCTGATCACCTATGAATTGCTTCACGACAAAGCCGAGCTGGCGGGCGAGACCTTTGCCAAAGCACAGGTAGAAGATTGGGTCGAACTGGTGAACGGCGATGCTCGCTCTCACCTCAAAGAGCGCGATGAAGTGGCGTTTTGTTTCCTGGATGTCGAAAAGGAAATGTACATCGAGATCTACAAAGAGATTGTGCCGCGGTTGTTGCCGGGCGGAATGTTGGTTGCCGATAATGTGATCAGCCACAAAGAAGACCTCGCAAAGTTCATTGAACTGGCGCGTAAAGACAAAAGTGTGGACGCGGCCGTATTGCCGGTTGGTAAAGGTCTGCTGGTTTGCACGAAACGGGAGAGTTGATGTGGAGCCGCTGAAGATCATCATCGCGATGGCGGGCTTCGGCACGCGCATGCGCCCGCACACCTGGAGCCGGCCCAAACCCCTGATCAGTGCGGCGGGAGACACGGTGCTGGGGCATATGCTTCAAATGACTCGCAATATGCCAGGCTCCGAGAACGCGGAACTTATCTTCATTGTGGGTTACCTGGGGGATCAGGTCCAAAAATACGTGAAGGCCGAATATCCCCAGGTGAAGGCTCATTATGTTGAGCAGCGCGAGCTGCTTGGGCAATCCCATGCCTTGGCGCAGGCGCGCGAATATTTGCATGGCCCCACCATCGTGATCCTCGGCGACACGATCATTGAAACCGACTTTTCCCGGTTAGCTAAAGAAGAAGTCGACGCGCTGGCCTGGGTGAAACCGGTCGAAGACCCGCGCCGTTTCGGTGTAGCCGCGGTGGACGCGCAGGGCTGGGTAACGGGCCTCATCGAGAAGCCCAGTGATATGAAGAACAATCTGGCGGTAGTGGGCATTTATTACTTCAAGCGCGGCGAAGATTTGCTGGCGGCTATCGATGAGCAAATGGAAAAGGGCGTGGTCACCAAAAAAGAATTTTATTTAGCGGACGCCATCGACATCATGCTCAAGAAAGGGCTGAAGATGCGCACCGTGGTGGTAGACGAGTGGCTGGATGCCGGGCTGCCGGAGACGGTGTTGGAAACCAACCGCAGCCTGCTGGATAAGGGGCGCGACAATTCCGGCGAGGCGGGTAAACGCGGCGGTGTCATCATCAAGCCGCCGGTGCACATCCACCCCAGCGCCACGGTGGAGAACTCCACGCTGGGGCCTTATGTGTCTGTGGGTCGCAATTGCGTGGTCCGCAACAGCACCATCGAAGACGCCATCCTCGAGGCCGAGGTAACGGTGGAAGACAGCGAATTGCGCGGCTCGCTGCTAGGCGAGCGCAGCCTGGTACGCGGAGTGAAAGGAACGGTGAATGTGGGGGATGATTCTCAAGTAAGCGGGAGTGGATGAAGGCGCCCAAGCAGAGGTTGCTGGCCGTCAGCAGAGTACTGGTATTTATCCTGGCGATTTCCGTAGCGCTCTACGCGCTCAACTTGCTCGTCGTCGGCCAGCGGCTTTCTGTGATGCAAGAGGGATCTTCTGAAACCTACGCCAGTTCTGCTCCTGCACCGACGGCGAGCTGGCCTCTGATCAGTTCACTCCTGCTTATCGCGGGAATGCTCATGCACCAGAAAGCAATCCTATGGGTCGCCTGGATGGCACTGACGCTGTTTTCTCTTCTTTTTCTCTTCAGCATAGGCGGAATTTTGATCCCGGTCTCCGCAGCATTGCTCCCCTTGCTCGTAATTATGCAAATCTGGAGCGGACGATCGCCCGAGTAGGCAATCTTCCTGCGCTATAATGCGCGCACCTTGGTTTCCGGGCCGCCTCTTTTGAAGTCCCAATAAGGATTTCTATGTCAAGCCGTCAATTCAATCTTGCGTTGTTTGCTACCGCCTTTATCCTTGCTGCTTGCGCCGCGCCTCCTACTCCACCCACGCCAACTTCGGCGCCCCCGCCCACCAGTACCCCCAGCCAATTCGGCAACGCGGCCGTGCCCTTCGAGGCTGTGGTGCAGATCTGGGCAGAGTTCTATGATGAAACTGATGAGCTCCAAATCGGGTGGACCGGCTCCGGAACCATCATCAGCGCCGACGGGCTCATCCTGACCAACGCCCACGTGGTGCTGCCTGACCGCTACTTTCCAGTGGACGCCCTGGTGGTGGCCATAACCCCAAGCCAGGATCAGGTGCCCGAACCCCGCTATTACGCCGAGGTCTTACAGGCGGACGCGGCGTTAGATATTGCCGTCATCCGTGTCACAACAGATTACGACGGCAACTCCGTAGACCACGCCACCCTGAACCTTCCTCATGTGCCCTTGGGAGATTCGGACCGATTGAACCTGGGCGACCCGCTGACGATTTTGGGTTTTCCAGGCATCGGCGGCGATACGGTGACCCTGACGCGAGGTGAAGTAAGCGGCTTTACCAGCCAGCCAGATTACGGGCAGCGCGCCTTCATCAAGACTTCGGCTACCATCGCCGGCGGCAACAGCGGCGGGTTAGCTGTGGATGCCAGCGGACAGCTGATTGGCGTACCCACCCAATTGGGTTACGGCGGCGAAGACCAGTATGTGGATTGCCGCGTATTGGCTGATACGAACCGCGACGGTTTCGTGGACGACTTCGACAGCTGCGTGCCTACTGGCGGTTTTATCAATGCGCTGCGTCCAGTGGCATTGGCTTTACCGTTGATAGAAGCTGCTCAACGCGGCGAAGTGAGCATTGTTGGCGCGGAAGAACCGGTAGCAGTGGTTGAGCCAGTCTCAAGCGGCACCATATACACAGATGACTTTTCGAATGAGAGCAGCGGCTGGGATATATACGTGACAGAGACTAGTTCGGTCTACTATTCCAATGGTGAATATATCGCTGAAGATATTCCTGGCGATGTGTATTACTACGGCCGCCCCTATTTAAGTTTCGAGAATGTGGAGTACAGCATCGACGCTCGCGTGCTGGAGTCCCTTGGCGGAAACGAGATCGATCTAGTATGTCGCTGGGTGGACTTGTCCAATTTATACGAGTTTCGTGTCTATGATGATGGCTTGGTTGGTATAGGTAAATGGCTGAACGGCGAATACGTCGAACTGTCGGAGTTTGTGGAAACAGGGATTTCATTTATGAACCAGCCACATAGAATTACTGTGACCTGTGATGGTACACGCCTGGCGCTTTCTATTGACGACAATCTTGTGGTCGAGACGATTGACGATTCTTTCTCATTAGGCGACATTGGAGTTGCTGCCTATTCTTGGCAAGAAAGCGGCCGTTTCGCGGTTGCCTTCGATAACCTCGAAGCCAGCGTACCTTCCGGCGCACCGCAAGCTTCTGAGGGTCAAACAGTGATCTATGATGAATTTTCGGACAACAGCCTCGGGTGGGACGAGTTTACAGACGAGAGCGTATCCTCATATCTGAGCGATGGAAAATTCTTTTTGCAAGTAAATCCTAAAGAGTATTCCTTCTGGGTTCCACTGGTTAATCAGCCCTTTGAAAACATCGTGATCAACGTGGATGTAAATGTCGAGCAGCGCGCGCTCGATGGCGACGTCGGTGTGCTCTGCCGCTATGTGGATGCCGACAATCATTATGCGCTTGAGGTTTCTGAAGACGGGTACTACACCATTTGGAAACGCGTGAATGGTGAAGTGATCTACATCGTAGAGTGGGCTCTTTCGGACCTGATCCCAACTGACGGTTCACCTTTCGTGCTCAACGCTTCCTGCGATGGGGCACAGCTTTCCGTGGGCATCAATGGCAATTTGTTGGCCACTGGCACGGATGGTGATTTCGATTCCGGCGGCGTGGGCTTGATCGCCGGAACATGGGAGAACAGCGGGATGATCGTGTCGTTCGATAATTTCGAGGTAATTGAGTATTAGTTTGCCTTCTGCCTCAAAGAAATAACCACAAAGTCACAAAGAACACAAAGTTATTATTTTTCTTTGTGCCCTTTGTGACTTTGTGGTTAAGCATTGATACCCCCTTGTTATAATCCTTTCGCAAAGTTGCAATGAGCCCCAAATATCAACCTGTCATCGGGCTTGAAATCCATGCCGTGTTGGAAACGCGGTCCAAGATGTTTTGCGACTGCCCGGTGGTGGATTCCACCCATGAGCAGCCCAACGTGGCCGTCTGCCCGGTCTGCGCAGGGATGCCCGGCATGCTGCCGGTGATTAACCGCGCCGCGGTGGACTATGCCCTGCGCGTGGCCTTGGCGCTCAATTGCGAAATCCACAACACCAGTATCTTTGCGCGCAAAAGCTACTTTTACCCTGACCTCCCCAAGGGATATCAAATCTCTCAATACGAGCAGCCGCTGGCCACCAACGGCTGGGTGATGGTGGAAACATCCGAAGGGGAGCAACGCGTGGGCATCCGGCGAGTACATATGGAAGAAGACACCGGCAAACTCACGCACGTCGTCAAGGGTGGGCAGCGTTATTCGCTGGTGGACCTGAATCGTTCCGGAGTCCCCTTGCTCGAAATCGTCACCGAGCCTGAACTGCATTCCGTGGAGGCGGTACGCAACTGCGCCTACGCACTGCGCAGCATTTTGCGTTATCTCGGCGTGAACTCCGGCAATCTGGAAAAAGGCTTGCTGCGCATCGAGCCAAATATTTCCATCCGACCCTTGGGCATCCTGGAATTCAGCACCCGCGTCGAAATCAAGAACCTGAACAGTTTCCGCTCGTTGGAGCGCGCCGTTGGTTATGAACTGGCGCGCCAGGAAGCACTCGTGGAAAAGGGTGGCGTCGTCCAGCAACAGACCTTGGGCTGGGACGATGCTCGCGGTACCACCACACCTCAGCGCTCCAAGGAGTATGCGGAAGATTATCGTTATTTCCCTGAGCCGGACCTGCC
>CAYJMC010000010.1:0-27036 GCA_964371335.1 uncultured Anaerolineaceae bacterium | reverse complement strand
CAGGTGCTCGCCGAACTTTTTGCCAAAGGCGGCAAACCGGCCCGTATCGTAAAGAAGCGAGGCCTGAAACAAATCTCAGATGCCAAATTGCTGCGCGGCTGGGTGGCCAAGACCCTGGATCAATATCCGGAGCAAGTGGCCGATTACGTCTCAGGCAACCAGCCCGTCATCAACTGGCTCTTCGGTCAGGCCATGCAGGCAGCCAAAGGCAAGGCAAACCCGAATAAGCTGCGGGCCGAGTTAGAGCGGCAATTGTCCGACCGCAATTTGGAAGGGGCGATTAACTGATGGGCCAGGAATATCGCGGCCGCGTGGAGACCATCCTCGTCACCCCCAAGTTCATGCCGGGCATGCCTGTGGAGGAGGTGGAGGTAGCCTGGGAAGGGTTCTGGGGAGACAAGCACTACGGGCTGACCATGAAGGCAGGCAGGGCCCAAAAACCGTATCCTAAGGATTCTATAGTGCGCAATGTGCGCCAGATTTCGATAGTTTCTGCCGAAGAATTGAGCGAAGTTGCCGAATCCATGGGCCTGCCAATTATCGAGCCGGCTTGGCTTGGAGCGAACCTGCTGGTGTCGGGCATCCCAGGTTTGACCCAATTACCTTCGGGTTCTCGATTGTATTTCGACAACGGGGTGGGCATTGTTATCGAGGGCGAGAACCTGCCGTGTACCACGGCGGGAAATTCCCTCCAGCAGCAATTCCCGGATAAGCCGGAGATCACCACCACCTTTCCCAAGAAAGCCATTGGGAAACGCGGAGTGGTTGGTTGGGTGGAGAAGCCCGGTAAGTTGAGCAGGGGCGAGGGTGTTTCGGTACGTTTGGCCCGGGACATCCGTTCCTAAATACCTTGACTCGACTTTAAAGTTCGGTTAACTTAAAGGCCCTTGCCGAGCCATAGCATGGCGATACGCAACTTGCCAGGCAGAGTCCTGGACCTTGCAATAACGGTGCGGGCACTATTTCCGAGGTGCCCGCATATTTATTAACAAACCGGCCATGACAGGAGTTCAATGTCCGAAATCACGAATGCCTTCAGCATAGCGCAATCGCAATTTGATCACGTAGCCAGTCTTCTTCATCTGGATCCCCAAGTTAAGGAGTTGCTGCGTTGGCCGAGGAGGGAATTTAAATTTCAAATCCCAATTCGGATGGACGACGGAAGCCTAAAAGTTTTTTTTGGATACCGCGTCCAACACAATGACGCACGCGGCCCTACGAAAGGCGGCATCCGTTTCCATCCCTCAGAGACGATGGATACTGTGCGCGCCCTGGCCATGTGGATGACCTGGAAATGCGCCGTGGCCGATATCCCCCTGGGGGGCGCCAAAGGAGGCGTGGCGGTGGACTCTGCCACCTTGTCGCTGGCGGAGAAAGAAAAATTGTGCCGCGGCTGGGTGGATGCGATCTATCGCAATCTGGGACCGCGCGTGGACGTGCCCGCCCCCGACGTGGGCACCACTGCGCAGATGATGGGCTGGATGATGGATGAGTATTCCAAGCTGGCCGGCCAATTCACCCCTGGCGTGATTACCGGTAAGCCGGTTGGCAGCGGCGGATCCAAGGGCCGCAAAGAGGCCACCGGTTACGGCGTCATCTACAACATCCGCGAAGCCATGAAGCATCTTAAGATGGATGGAAGCAAAGCTTCCGCCTCCCTGCAAGGCTTTGGCAACGTGGCGCAGTTCGCTGCGCTGGGCTTCACCCGGCAAATCGGCGGCAAGGTGGTTTGCGTATCCTACTGGGATCGCAAGGACAAAGCGGCTTACAGCGTGGTGAACAAAAAGGGTTTGGACATTCCCTTCCTGCAGAATATCACCGACGAGTACGGGTCCATCAACAAAGAGAAAGCCAAGGAAGTCGGCTGCTCCATCGAGTCCGGCGATGCCTGGATGGAGCAGGACGTGGAAGTGCTCATCCCGGCTGCGCTGGAAAGTCAACTCACCGGAGAAACGGTCAAAAAGCTAAGCGGGAAAGTAAAGCTGGTGGCCGAAGGCGCCAACGGTCCCACTACGCCGGATGCAGACGAGGAGTTCAAGCGCAGAGGCATCTTTGTCATCCCTGATTTCTTGTGTAACGCCGGCGGCGTCACGGTCTCGTATTTCGAGAGTGTGCAGAATGATATGAATTACTACTGGACTCACGAGGCGGTGTTGCAAAGTTTGGACACAAAAATTACCGAGGCATTTAATAAAGTATTGAAACTTTCCGTTAAGGAAGATGTCTACATGCGTGATGCCGCCTACATGGTGGCCATCGGATCGGTAGTCGAAGCCATGGAGTTGCGCGGCTGGTTGTAACCCCGACAATCGCAGTACACCATCGGCGTAGCGACCGCTCAGGGGCTCGTTGCGCCGATGGCCATTTAAATAACGGACTGTTTCTTGACCCGAAACTTCTAGAATAAATCTTTTCAAAGGAATAGAGGTCAAAGACCAAGTCTGGAAAAAAGGCCCCTATCGTTGTATACTCAATAAAGCCACTCTTCGGGTGGTTAAACTCATGAAGATCTCCGTCCTCCAAGAAAACCTAGCTCAAGGGTTGAACATCGTTTCGCGCGCCGTTTCTCCCCGCAGTACCTACCCTATTTTGGCGAATGTTCTCCTATCTGCGGAGGATGGGCGCTTGAAATTGTCGGCAACCGACCGCGAACTGGGCATCACCTGCTGGCTGGGGGCCAAAATCGAGGAACCGGGGGCGACCACGGTTCCCGCCCGCACCTTTAGCGACCTGATTGCCACCTTCCCCAATGAAACCATAAAGATGGAGCTGGCCGTCCGCACCCAGACTCTGCATCTGACCGCCGGCCGCTCCAACGCTGAGATCAAAGGCATTGACGCCCAGGAATTCCCGCCCATGCCCGAACCCGATAAATCGGGCGGCATCGAAATGCCGGTTTCGGAATTCAAGGAAATGATCCAACAGGTGGCCTTCGCCGCCTCTCGAGACGATGCCCGCCCAGTGCTTACCGGCGTGTTGATCACCGTAGAGGGCAAAACCATCACCATGGCGGCCGCGGATGGGTTCAGGCTCTCGGTGCGCAAGGCGCAGCTTAAGACTGTCGCGGATCAACCGATGCGGGCCATCGTGCCCGGTAAGGCGCTTAACGAACTTGCCCGCATCGCCCCCGACGATGGAGAAGTTGTGCGCATGATGCTGCCGCCCGGCCGCGGCCAGGTCATTTTCAGTTTGAAGAACGCCGAACTGCGCAGCCAATTGGTCGAAGGCAGCTTCCCGGAATATCAGCAAATCATCCCCAATGGATATAAGACTCGCACCATCGTCTCCACCGAAGCCTTTCTTAAAGCAGCCAAGCAAGCCGAGATTTTCGCGCGTGAAAGTTCGCACATCGCCCGCGTCGACATCAAACCCGGCGATGGCAAGTCCCCAGGCACGATGGAGATCTCCGCGCAATCTGAAGAGACCGGATCCAACGATGCCAAAGTGGATGCCACCGTGGAAGGCGTGCCCATCTTGATCGCCTTCAACGTGCGCTTCTTGCGCGAAGTGCTTGACGTGGTGAATACACCCAACGTCGCCATTGAGACTTCAGCGGCTGCCGCTCCCGGGGTCGTGCGCCCCATCGACGACGACGATTTCCTGCACGTGATCATGCCCATGCATCTGGGCAAGTAATAACGGTATAAAGTTTAAGGTTTAAGGTTGGGTGCTATATTCAACTTTAAACCTTCAACCTTAAACCGGCATTTCCATGACTCTCCCACTTTTTTCATTCGATCCCACCTATCGCATCTATCTGACCTTGGCGCAATATCCCATGCTGCGGCGGCGTATCCGCAGCAAAATGCGCCAGGAATCAAGGAAAGCTTTGCTTTCCGCAGTTGCGAGGAGGCCGAAGGCCGACGAAGCAATCCCTCAGTCTGTTATTGTGGCCCTTTTATGACTCTACCTTCATCCTCCTTCGATCCCACCTATCGCATCTATCTGACCTTGGCGCAATATCCCATGCTGCGGCGGCGTATCCGCAGCAAAATGCGCCAGGAATTATTCCAGCGTGGAATTATTTCTGCCGAGGCGCTGGAAGAAATGGTGCGACAACAAGCCGCCGATTCACAGTACCGCGAGGGTTTGTTAGACCCCCCCAGCGAGGAGGCCCAGGACGATTGGAAACAGCGCCTGGACGGCGTGCGCGAACATCTCACCGATTTGAATTTCGCCAACAACCTGCCTTACGAGGTTTTTGAAGACATCGTGCGAGCTACGCTGGCGGAGCGTGGCGCCGAGAGCGATGACCTGCTGCGCACCTTCAACCCCGAATTGGCGCCGCAGGAAGCCCTCTTCGAGCAGGCCATGACCATTGCAGGCCTTACCCCGGAGAGACGTGCGGCTTATGAGGCGCGGGAGCGTGAGATCAAAGTCGTGTTGATCCGTTTGATGATTTCGGATCAGCTCGCCTACATCAATATCGCCAAGGATTGGTTCAAGCTGGATGACTTGCTGGCCATCCGCCGCCACAAATTTGGCAAAGGCCGCATCGGGGGCAAAGCCGCTGGCATGCTGCTGGCTTTGCGTATCCTGCAAGGCGTTGCCGAGCGCGACATCATTGAAAATGTCACCATCCCCGAGTCGTATTTTTTGGGCGCGGATGTCATGTACACCTTTATGGCGCACAACGGGATGATGCATTGGGCCGATCAAAAATACAAAGATGAAGATCAAATCCGCAACGAGTTTCCGCGCATCCAGCGCGAGTACGCAGCAGGGCATTTTCCCCAGGACATTCGAGATGAGTTGGCTGGATTGTTGGAAAGGGTTGGAGGTCAACCCATTATCGTGCGCTCGTCCAGTTTGTTGGAGGACAACTTTGGGTCTTCGTTTGCGGGCAAATATGCCAGCTATTTTTGCCCCAACCAGGGTAGCCCTGCGGAAAATCTAGAAGCCCTTACTCAGGCAATTTCTGCCGTCTACGCCAGTGGCCTAAATCCGGACGCGTTGCTTTACCGGAGGGCTCACGGCCTGCAAGATTACGACGAACGCCTGGCGGTGCTCATCCAGGTTGTGCAAGGCGAAAAATATGGCCAGCATTACTTCCCGCACTTAGCCGGGGTGGCATTCAGCCGTAATCTGTTCCGCTGGTCACCAAAAATTCGCCGGGAGGACGGCTTTTTACGCCTGGTGGTTGGCATGGGCACCCGCGCTGTGGAGCATGTGGGTAACGATTATCCTCGCTTGGTGGCGCTCAGCCACCCGGAACTGCGCGCCCAGGCGGCGACCAAAGCGATTTTCACCTATTCGCAGCATTACTTGGATGTAGTAGACCTGAAAGAAAACCTGTTTAAATCCCTGCCGGTGCACGAGGTACTAGACGAAAAATATCCTTATCTACCGTTGCTCGCTTCGCATTATAAGGAAGGTATCCTGAGGCCCATCCGTTCGACATTCGCCAGTGAGGGCAATGAACTGGTGCTGACATTGGACGGGGTCATCAAGAAAACTGCAATCGCGGACCGCATGCGCCGGGCGCTGAAGCATTTGGAAAAACATTACAAATCCCCGGTAGACATGGAATTTACCCTTCAGTTTCGGTCAGGCAACGGAAACAAAACAGAAACCAGGCTTTTCATCCTCCAATGCCGCCCGCAAAGCCAATTGCAGGAGGAAGACGTTCGCTTGCCTGAGCGGCTGGACCGCAAGCAGATCGTCTTTGCCACAAGCCGAGTCTCCCCTCACGGCAAGGTAGGTGGCATCCGTTATGTTGTTTTTGTCCCTCACGAGGGCTATTACGCATTGCCAAGCCTTCAAGAACGACACGAACTTACGCGTGCCATTGGACGCCTCAACAAAGTGCTGAAGGGCGAAACGTTTATCTGTGTAGGGCCTGGGCGCTGGGGCACCGTGAATGCAGAACTAGGTGTCAGTGTGACCTATGCAGATATCTACAACACCCGGGCCTTGGTCGAGCTAACTGGCCAGGGCGTTGGGACTGCGCCGGAACCTTCCTATGGGACTCATTTCTTTCAAGACCTCATTGAATCCCAAATATTTCCTTTGGCTGTACATTTGGACGATTCGGACGCGGCCTTCAATCGTTCCTTTTTTTACGATTCACCAAACCGATTGACTACCTGGCTGCCGGAACTGGCGCTGATGCAAAACGCTTTGAAGCTGATCTCTGTTGACGACGTTGCCCGTGGTTATATAATGGAATTAATCATGGATTCGGAAGCCGGCCGCACAGTTGCGTTTTTGAAAAGTGAGGACAATCGGGCATGAAGCACTTTGTGGCGGTGGCCGGCAACATCGGCGTGGGAAAGTCCACCCTGGTGGGAAAAATCTGCGCCACCTTGAACTGGCAGCCTTACTACGAACCCGTCGCGGAAAATCCCTATCTGGAAGATTTCTATGAAGACATGAAGGCCTGGGCGTTTCACTCCCAGGTCTTTTTCCTTACGCATCGCCTGCGCATGCACCTGTCCTTGCTGGAAGATCCGAAATCCGTTATACAAGATCGCTCGGTGTACGAGGACGCAGAGGTCTTTGCGGCCAACTTGTTCCGCCAGGGAGAAATCAGCGAGCGAGATTATTCGACCTATCGAAAGTTGTACAAATTGCTGTGCGATATGCTGCGGCCCCCCGACTTGGTTATTTATTTGCGCGCCTCGGTACCCACCTTGCAGCGGCGCATCGCCGCGCGCGGCCGCGATTTTGAGAGCAACATCGATCCCGAATATTTGCAACAATTGAATGCTCTTTATGAGCAGTGGATTTCGAATTTCTCCCTGTGTCCCGTTCTTGCTGTGCCAACCGACGAGATGGACTTTGTCTCTCACAACGGCCATTTGGAACTCATAACTCAAAAGATGAGCGACAAATTGATGGGCAAGGAGGAAGTGGTGTTTTCCCCGGAAGAAGTAAAGAGTTTTAGCGACTGATTAACCAAATCTTGCGAAGAGCCTGCCCTGAGTGAAGCGAATGGGTTGGACTTGCGACTCGTTTCGCGATTCTTCAAACCTTCGCAAGGTTGACAAGCGGGGTATAGAAAGTAATCAAATAATTATCTGGATCAGAAAAAGAAAATTCTCGATCTCCCCAGGGCTTGGTCTCAATGCTTTCGACCACATTCACGCGCTCTTCGATCCTGTCGAATAGCTCGTCTACGTTTTCCACCTGGATAAATAACTGCAGTCCCGAACCGCCAAGCCCATCTTTGTGTAGTTGCCAATTGGAATCCCTCGCCAAACAAAGCATCAGTTTGCTTTCGCCGATAAAAACGGGCGCGTACGTGGGATCCTTTTCGTTGGGAAAGAGAACGCCTATCCGCAAGCCTAGGAGGTCCCGGTAGAACTGAATTGACCGCGATAAATCTGAAACGTAGAGAAGCGGCTCAAGCTTCATGAGCATCCCCCGGCAGGTAGTTTATTGGGCAGCCTCGGCTGGCGGGGCTTCTGCGGGTGGGCCGGGCGCGCCGCGCAGCTCCACGACCAGCTTTACGGCGGTGCGAATCTTGCCATCGATCTCCACGTCGGCAAACTCCGGCGCGCAGATGACGTCGTAACCGTCTTCCTTCAGGTAGCCGCGCGCCAAAACCAGGGCCTTCACCGCCTGATTAACGGCGCCGGCCCCGATGGCCTGCACTTCGGCACGCTTGTGTTCGCGGAAGACGCCCGCGCGGGCGCCGGCGCCGGCAGATGTTAGGGGGGAACCGGAAACCGTGATAAAGTCCATGTTGGTCCTCTGCCAGCCAGGGAAGGCTATGCCTTCCGCAGTTGCGAGGAGGAGCCGCAGGCTCCGACGAAGCAATCCATGGCTGGCGACGCCTAGCCTAACGGGTTGGCTAGACATCCTGCTGGGATTCTACAGGATTCCATCGGATGAATCAAGAAAAGGAGAATATGCGGCCTGAGAGCGGCTTTTGACGGGAAAAACGAAGGCTGAAACCGCTATGATACACTGACGCGAAAATGGATGAAAAAGCAAGGAAAGCTATGCTTTCCTCAGTTGGGAGAGCCTGTCCCGAGCGAGCCGCTTGCGCCGACGAGGGAAGGCCGGAGCCTGCCCTGACCCTGAACAACGTGAAGGGGATGGGAAGCAACCTATTTACGATTGGATGATTACTTGTTTATGAAGTTGCTGAAGAAAGTTGCCTAATGGACGAGAAGGCCCTTAATACGCTGGAATTTCCCAAAGTGCTGGAGCGCCTGGCGCGGCATACGGTATTTCCGCCGTCGGCCGAAAAGGCGCGCGCCCTCCGTCCAGCCCAGCACATAGATGGGGCGCGGCGTTTGTTGGCCGAAACTGCCGAGGCGCGCTTGCTGCTGGCGAATGATCCGCAAATCAGCATCGGCGGCGCCCGGGACATTAGGCTGCCGCTGGACAATGCTGAGCGCGGGTTGGCGCTGACCCCTGCCGAGTTGCTGGACGTGAAGGGCACCCTGGTTGCGGCCAGGGTACTGGCGCGCAAACTCATTGAGCAGCAGGCGAACAATGCCCTATTGGCGGAAATTACCGCTGCCATGCCAAGTCCTGCTGGAGTCGTGGATGCGATAAGCCAGGCGATCTCTGCGCGAGCAGAGATCTTGGATTCGGCGTCTGCAAAGCTCGCATCCATCCGCGGCGAATTAGGAGTTGCCCACGAGCGACTCTTGGCGCGCATGCAGAAGCTGCTGACCTCGGAACCGTTCGCCAAAGCCCTGCAGGAGGCCATCGTCACCCAACGAGATGGACGGTACGTGCTGCCCATCAAGGCCGAGGCGCGTTCGCGGGTGAAGGCCGTGGTGCACGATCAATCTGCATCAGGGGCTACTCTTTTCGTGGAACCGTTGCAGGTCGTGGAGCTGAATAACCGCTGGCGCGAATTGCAGTTGGCCGAACGCGACGAGGAACGCCGCATCCTATTGGCTTTGAGTGCCCTGGTCGGCGAAAAAGCCGGGGAAATCAGGGCGGCGCTGGACGGCCTGGCCACTTTGGACTTGGCCTTTGCGCGCGCCAAGTACGCGGAAGAGCTGGATGCGAACGTGCCCGAGTTGATGGCCATGAAGCCAAAACGGGGAGAACTGCATCCGGGCGTGGTGTTGCGTTTGTTTGCGGCGCGGCACCCCCTGCTGGATCCCAGGACGGTCGTCGCCCTGGATATCGAATTGTTCCCCGAAAATTATTGCCTGGTTATCACGGGTCCGAACACCGGCGGGAAAACGGTAACGCTGAAAACTGTCGGCCTGCTAGCCGCCATGGCGCAAAGTGGGCTGCATATTCCCGCGCAGGGTGACAGCCATATCTCGTTCTTTGAAAATATTTACGCGGATATTGGTGATGAGCAATCCATCGAGCAATCGCTGTCTACTTTCTCCGGTCACATCACCAACATCGTGCGCATTCTCAAAGAAGTTGACCCGCGTTCGCTGGTCATTCTCGATGAATTAGGCGCCGGCACTGACCCGCAAGAAGGTGCGGCCCTGGCGCGCGCCTTGTTGGATCACCTCCTTCGGCGCGGCATCACAACACTGGTCGCCACTCATTACCCTGAATTGAAAACCTATGCCCACGCCACGCCGGGCGTGGTGAATGCCAGCGTGGAATTCGATCTCAAGACATTGGCGCCAACTTATCATCTGGTTGTCGGCCTCCCCGGGCGATCCAACGCTCTGGCCATTGCCAAGAGGCTGGGCTTGCCGGACGAAATCATCAATGCCGCACGGAGCGCCATTGACCCCAGCGAGCTCCAGGCGGAAGATTTGCTCAATGAGATTCACCAGGAACGCGACCGCACGCGGCAAGCGCGCGGCCGCGCCGAGGAAGCCCAACGATCGGCGCAGACCTTGAAAGCGGAACTTGCAGGGAGGCTGGAGAAGATCGAAGACGAACGCCTCCAGATACTGGAGAAAGCCCGACTGCAGGCACAGAATGAATTGGAGTCACTGCGGGGAGAAATTGGTAAGCTGCGCGCCGAACTGGCGCGGGCTCGGCAGCCTTTGGAAGAAATCCAAACGCTGAAGCAAAGCGCGCAAGAACTGGAAGAAAGTATCGAGCAACCTGCACGGCGATCAGCCGTCTCCGAGTCGGAGCCGGACCGTCCTCTGAGGTTGGGTGACCAGGTGCGAGTGCGCAGCCTGGGGCACCAGGGTGTCGTCACCGCGCTTGGGGAGGCCGATGCCGAGGTACAGATTGGCGCGTTGCGGGCGCGGGCGCGGTTCGGCGATCTGGAATTGATCGGAGAAGCGGCGACTACCAATGGCACTGGCGAAGACAAATGGTCAGACGTCATCAGGCTGACCGATTCGCCCGGAGGTGAAATCTCCTTGCGTGGACAGAGGGTTGAGGACGCTCTGGTCAACCTGGATCGCTACCTGGACGCAGCCTATGCCGCCGGCCTGCATTCGGCAAGGATCATCCATGGCAAGGGAACCGGCACGTTGCGCGAGGTGGTGCGCAGGGAGCTGGCGCAGCGCAAGTATGTGGAACGTTACGAGACGGCGCCGGATAACCAGGGCGGCGAGGGCGTGACCGTGGTGTATTTCAAGGGATGAGTCTTAGGGCGCAGGGGAGAAATAGGCGAATGGTATATTGTTAGTGGATCGCCCAATTTGAAGGATAGTTCTATGGCAAAGCAGAAAATAGTCGTTTTAGCAACGTTCTTGTTATGGATTCTGGCAGCCTGTAGCCAGATTCCGGCCGGGGATATTCCGCAGAGCGAATACCGGGCGCTGGAACGCTTCTACGCGGCGACCAGCGGCGAGAACTGGACCGACCGGCGGAGATGGCTAAGCGATGAATCCCCGTGTACCTGGTATGGAGTGGTGTGCGAGGAGGGTCATGTAGTCAGCCTGACCATGAACTGGAATAACGTGAATGGCGAACTACGGCCTGAACTCGGTGATCTAACCCGCCTGCGCACACTGGTCCTGTATTTCAATGAACTGGAGGGACCGTTGCCTGCTCAATTAGGCAAGCTGTCCGAGCTTGAACTATTGATCCTGCACAACAATTGTTTCGAAGGCGGCATTCCCGCAGAATTTGGCGATATGCAAAGCCTGCGGAAACTGGACCTCGAGTACAGTTGTCTGAGCGGGAGCCTGCCGGCTGAGCTGGGTAAGCTAACCCATCTGGAGATGCTGAACCTGAGAGGCAACCAGCTGAGTGGAGAGCTGCCAGTGCAACTGGGGTTGCTTACCAATCTAAAAGGCCTATTGCTGAGCACAAATAACTTCAGCGGCCCAGTTCCCGACGAATGGCTTGGTTTATCTAATCTCAGGATGTTCAGCATCTACAGTAATCCGCTGATTACATACATCCCGCCCGAATTGAACAGTCTGCCTCGAACTGGGCTCGAGTTCCTTGGCCCAACGGACGAAGGCAATTAGGGGTAAACCATGGCGACGAAAAACGAAGTCGAACGATGGCTGGAAGATTATGTCAAAGCCTGGAAGAGCAATAACGCTCAAGACATCGCCAGGCTGTTTATGGAAGATGCGCTGTATTCCACGGGACCGTTCGATGAGCCCTGGATCGGGCAACAGGCTATCATCGATGGCTGGGTCGGCATCGGCGACCAGCCGGGCGACTGGAGCTTCGAGTACGAAGTGGTCGCAGTCGACGGCGACCTTGGTGTGATGACCGGAACCACAGTGTACAAGGGCAGCGTCGGCACCTTCAGCAACGTCTGGCTGATCTGGCTTGCACCGGACGGAAGGTGCAAGGAATTCAGGGAGTGGTTTGTGCGAAAGAGGGACTCTTGAACGTGGTTCCTGTTATTTGCAGACCTAGTGACTTATCAACTAGTCAGTTCGCAAAGTTTGTACGCTTAGTCGAATTGGGCAATGAAGTAAATCCGAGTTGTTTGGAACAAAGAGTCATGAAGGCTAAATTAATTGGCTTTGTGTCTCATCAGGCTAAGCTGATTTCGGTCGGGGCGATAAAGGAACCAAATCCAGGATATAGATTGACCATATTCTCAAAATCAAAAACGCCAGAAAGAGCAGATAACTTTCCATTTGAATTAGGCTGGCTTTATACGCTGGAGCAATTTAGGAAAAAAGGACTTGCCTTCACTATTGTTAAGGAACTACTCTCCCGATTAGGTAAAACAAACATATATGCGACTGCTAGGACAGACAATTTAGCTAGTCAGAATATCCTTGCAAAATTTGATTTTAAGAAATCTGGCTTAGCTTATCCGAGTGTTCGAGGTGATTACGATTTATTGCTTTTTGTCTTCCACAACGCGAATTTAGTTCAGGTAGGGACAAATAAACATCGTCGGCGTAGACACAGGGCTTGTCCAACCGCGAGCCCCTTGCGATCAACTATGCGGGCACAAAATACACATCCGTCGGTTTCAGTTTGCTGTTGCGCAGGAATTCTGCTTTGACAGGCATGCCGATCCAGTCGAGCGAGGCCGCTGCGGGGTCGACGCCCGTGAGGCGGGTCAGTAACAACGTATCCACATCCTCGAATTCGATGAGGGCTAGTACATAAGGGGTCTCCGGTAAAAATTCTTCCGAGCCAAAATAGCAAACCGTGAAGGCGTGCACCTTTGCGGGGCGCGTGGTAATGTCGATCCAGTTGGTTTCCTGGCCGCTGTACATATCGTGGCCGCGCGGATTGGCATAGGTGGTTTTGCCATCGGGAGCCTGACTGGCAAGCAAGCGCTTATTGGCCAGGCCGGCAAACCAGGGGCTATCCTGGCCATAGGAATGCAGGTAAGTGATCTTATATTCCTGTTCAATCTGGATGGGTGCCAGCCTCTTTAAGAAGGCAAGTGATTCCGGATCGGAATCCGCGGGGAAAGGAATACCATGAACAATAAAACCGCCCAGGGTTTCAGGTCGTTTAGCAGGAAGTTTCGCCATGTTAGTTCTCCCTTTCCAGGATGCTTACGCTGACATAGGTGCCGGTGCCGGCGTGCGAATGGATGGCGCCGCGTTTGGCATTCTTGACTTGCAGGGCCTCGTCGCCAAAGTGCTTCTTGATCTTGCCCTGCAGCTGCCAGAGCGCGAAGACTCCCTGCATCAAACCGGTGGCGCCCACCGGGTGGCCACAGGCGATCAGGCCGCCTGAAGGATTGACGGCGCACTCAGATTTCTCCGGCAGCTTGTGCCCGTAATCGATACCGGGCATATGCGCCTTGCCGGAAGCCGCAAACGGTCCGCCTTCGCCATAGCGGCAGAGGCCAAGGTCTTCGTAAGTTTGGATCTCGCTGGAGGTATAGGCGTCGTGCAGTTCGACGAAGTCCAGCTCTTTCAATGGGTCGGAGATACCGGCTTGCTTGTAGGCCATGTTACCGGCGGTGCGTCCAGCCCGGAAGGAGTGCACACCGGGGTAGCGCGTGCCGTGGTCCCACAACTTCTTGTAATACTTGCGTGTTTCATCCAAACTCTTTTCTTGTTCGGTGGCGTAATTCTGCATGAAGAAGTCGTAATCAACGTGGGGACGATCGGCCATGCGCATCATGTCCGTTCCGCGGCCGATACCCGTTACTTTCACCAGCGGCCGCGAGATCTTGGCGCCGGCAGCCTCCAGTTTTTTCAGGCCCTCTTCGGATGCCAGCACGCAAGCTGCAGCGCCATCGGACATCACGCAGATATCCAAACGGGTGAGCGGCCAGGCCACCATGGGCGATTTGCGCACATCCTCGATCGTGTATCGGTTTCGCTTTTGCGAATAAGGATTGTGATAAGCGTTGATGTGATTTTTCACACTGACGTGCGCCATCTGTTCGACCGTGGTGCCAAATTCCTTCATATGGCGAGTGACCATCATGGCATAGTAGCCCGAATAAAAACCGCCTACCGGGTAATCGAAGGATACGTCGGAGGCCAGGGCGATGAACTCATTACCCTTCCAGGTTTCGACGTGGCTCATGGTCTCGAAGCCATAGGCTACGCAGACATCCATGTGGCCGCTGGCGACGGATTTCCAGGCTTCCTGGAAACAGAGACCGCCGGTGGCCCCGCCGCCTTCGACGCGGTGGCCGGGCTTGGGGCAAAGCCCCAGGTAATCCTGCGCCATGATGCCAGCCATTAATTGGCGGGCGAAGTGATCGGAAAAGTAGGAGGCCACCGAACCGTCCACCACCGAGGTGAAGGATGGAAAGTCCAAGCCAATATCCTGGATGGAATAGTCGTAGGCCTCTTTGATGACGGCCTGGAAAGTTTTATCGGGGCGCGCCTTGGCGAACTTGGAGACGCCACCAGAGATCAGGTACACGGGTCGCATGGATGCATTCCTCCGGACGAAGCTTTGGATTGAGTGGAGCAGGACAATTCTAATGCAGGTTGATTTGCGCAGCGCGTTCTGCTTTCGTAGAAGAGTTTTATTAACCGCGGAGTGACAATAGCTAGAGATAAAACAAAGGCGCTAAAAGCGCCTCTGTTCATCATTTCCGGGACAACCTTTGTTCGTATGCAGTTACTTTGATCGTTTGGCAGGCGAGCGTCGCCCAAGCCAGCCGCGCAGGCCGCGGAAGAGCAACCAAGCCGGGATGCCGAGGATGAACACGATCGGAAGCACATAGAGGGCAAGCCAGACCAAGGCTTCAGCGATACCTTGCAAGGCCTTCACCAGGGCTTCGATGGCTTCTTTGGCAACGCCGGTGATATCCCAGGGGCCGACCTTGATGGGTTGCACTGCTTCATTGGCGATGATGTCGACACTGATCGCTGAAAGGGCCGCGGATTCTTCGTAGTATTTTATTTGACCCTTTAGTACTTCAATTTGCTCGGTAATGGAATTGAGTTGATTGAAGGCGTTGAGGACATCTTCCGTGTTGCGCGCCTCGTCCATGATCTGACGCAACATCTCTTCGGCGTTTTCGAGGTTGCGCAGGCGGGACTGCAAATCCGTATATTCGGCAGTCACATCCTGCCCTGTCTGGTTGTCGTTGGGCACGTCGATAGCGCCTTCGCGGATTTGATCCAAGGCCGACAAGAAATCATCGGCGGGCACGCGAACGGTGATGTACGCCGCGGGAACTTCGGTGCCATCGTAGAGTGAGGTTTTGTAGAGATTCGAGCTGACCACGAAGCCACCCATTCGCTCGGCCATGGCGCCAATCTCTTTCATGCGCTGCTCGGGGTCATCGACGACAATGGAGAGGCTGGCGTTCTTGATGACAAGACGCTCGGCGGCCTGTGCAACTGAAGCGTCGTTGGCGACTAGGCCGCCGCCGGAGTCAAGCTCGCCGGCGAAATCGACTGCAGGTTCCTCCATGGCGGGAGCGCCGACAGCTTCCCCTTCGGGGTAGATGGCGCGCTCTTCGGTGAAAATGGGGGCAGCGGCCGCGCAAGCGGAGAGTGCTATGGCAGCAAGGGCGACGATGGAAAATAAAATGGTAAGAGTTCTCTTCTTCATTTTTGCTCCTTGGCTTCTTGGATTTGCCAATATGACGCTATAGCCGCGGGATTGGTTCCTGGTTGCTACCAACCAGCCGCCAGGCGGGCGATGTGCCGTTGCGGCAGGCCGGCGGCTTGCATGCGTTGCTGAACGGATTCCACGTCGTATTCCACGCGGCGATAATCCCAGATATTCGTCTCATCGTCGAAAATAACAAAGGCGGGACGCGGGTCGCGGTCGCGGGGTTGGCCCACGGAACCCGGGTTGGCGATGCAACGGCTTTCGAGATGCAAGCGGATATTCGGAGGCGGCACCTCCAAATGCACCGTTTGGTCTTTCATGGAGAAAATCACCGGCACATGAGTGTGACCGACGAAACAGAAATCAGTATCGAAATGAGCAAAATTCTCCGCGGCCGAATACGTGTCGAGTAAATATTCGAGCATGGGCTGGCGAGGGCTGGCATGTGCGAGTGTGATGCCATTCACCTCACTTTTGGATTGCAGAGTTTGCAGGAAGGCGGTGGATTCTGGAGAGAGCTGGTTGTGCAACCATTCAATGGAGTTGCGCGCTTCAACATTGAAGCCGTCCAGAGCGAGATGCCCCAGGGCGGCCGCATCGTGATTGCCTTGAAGACATATAAAATTCTGCAGTTCCCTCAAGCGAGCAATACACTCATTCGGATCCGGTCCGTAACCCACCAAGTCTCCCAGGCACCAGACGGCATCCACTTGTCCGGCATGGGCGAGCACAGCTTCCAGCGCGGTCGCGTTGGCGTGGATGTCGCTGATGATGAGCGCGCGCATTTGTTTTCGTGCGTTACAGGGAAGCTTTCAGGTTGCTTGGGCCAAAAGCGCCGGGCAGGAACTCGGACACTGTGCCTTCGCGGGTGAGCTCGCCTTTTTCATTAGCAATAAAAACCTGCGCGTTGAGGGCAAATTCAGCTAGCACCTGGCGGCAGGAGCCGCAAGGCGTGCCGCCGTCGCGGGTGACGACGGCAATAGCCGCAAATGAGCGTTCACCTTCGGTGACGGCTTTGAAAACCGCCACACGCTCTGCGCAAATGGAATCGGGATAGGCGGCATTTTCCACATTGGCGCCCAAGTAAAGTTTTCCTGAGCTGGTAAGAAGGGCAGCTCCTACAGGGTAGCTCGAGTAGGGCGCATAAGCGGATCCTTGAGCACCCTTGGCCGCCTTGATCAGTTCATTTCGCTGCGTTTTATCCAGCATGAGATTTGCGCTCCTTAGAGGGCTTGGCGCCCCCGTTTTTCCGGGCGCGCACGCGACGAATACGGCGGCCGACGATTTGTTCGACAGTCAAAACCAACCCGTCCTCCTCAATTTTTTCGCCCACTTTAGGCACCCGGCCAATAAGGCCGAATAAGTAACCGCCCAAAGTATCGGCATCCTCGCTGTGCAAGTCACTCCGCATTACTTCGTTGAAATCATTCAGATTGATGCGGCCATGAAAAATCAGGTCTCCGTTATCAGCTTTCTGGTAGGAGAGTTCTTCCCCGTGATCATATTCGTCCTGAATTTCTCCGACAATTTCCTCCATCATGTCTTCCATGGTCACGAGACCTGCGACTCCTCCGTATTCATCCACCACGATGGCAATGTGGATGCGGCCACCCTGCATTTCGGCGAGCAAATCGTCCAGCTTTTTCGATTCGGGAACAAAGTTGGCGGGTCGCAGTAATGCTTGCAACGATTTGATTTGATCAGGGGTACGCCAGACCTTGAGCAAGTCTTTGGCATAGAGCAAACCGACGATGTTGTCGATGTTACCTTTGTATATTGGGACGCGCGAATAACCCGATTCGAGCAGGGCATCAGCGACTTTATCAATCGGCGTCTCCACGTCGAGCGCAAAGATGTCGATGCGGGGAACCATAATTTCGCGTACCAAGGTGTCGCCAAATTCAAAGATAGAAAAAATCATTTGGCGTTCATCCTTCTCCAGGAGGCCCTCGCGCTGGCTGGCATCAACGAAGGAGCGCAACTCGTCTTCGGTAATTGTGACTAGCTGCTTGGGTTCACCACCGAGGTTTGAGAGGCGTGCGGGCAGTGCCAGGATGGGTCGCATCAGTAGAGCGATGGCGCGAGCCAGCGGGCTAAGGCGGAGCGCCCAAGATTCGGGGTCACGCAAGATGCGTCGTTCAACAAAAAACTCGAAGAGCCAGATAGCCAAAGCAACAAGGAGAAGCAACCCACCCAGAGTTTGAATGGGGACAATCGAGGGATCGAGAGGAATGAGGATTGCCAGGACCAGGCCCGCAATCAGAAAGCGGAGCAGTGTCAACGCCAAGCGGAGGCTGTCTCTCAGGCTGGTGCGGCGCTTGATCAGATCGAGCGCCTGATCCACTTGGCGGCCGAGTTCTTCGCTGAGCGAAGCCAGGCGTGAATAACGGGCGTTTAGGATTCCAGTGCGAGTCGCGGTGATCAGTAAATCAGCAGCAAGTAGAAAAACAAGCAAAACGAGCAGGGGACTAATCGGATTCCTCCAGTTTGCGGATGGCGCGGGCAGGAACCCCGACGACGACCGTGTGGGGCGGAACATCCTTGGTCACTACCGCACCGGCCCCGGTACGCGCTCCTTTACCAATGTGCAAGGGTGCCACAAGCATAGTATCTGACCCGATGAAGACGTCTGATTCAATCACTGTTGGATTCTTTTTCTCTCCATCGTAGTTGGCGGTTATGGTGCCGGCGCCAATATTCACGTTAGCTCCAATGGTGGCGTCGCCGATATAGGAGAAGTGGCCCATTTTGACGCCAGCGGCCAGAGTTGAATTCTTGATTTCGCCGAAATTGCCCATGTGGACGCCTTCGCCGAGTTGAGCACCTTTGCGCAGGTGGGCGAATGGACCGATATCTACATCGTTCTCGATGATAGCCAATTCCACTACCGCGGCCTCAATTCGACAGGCGTTGCCCACGCGGCTGCTGCGGATTATCGTATTTGGACCGACGATGCAATCCTCGCCGATAGTCGTGGTCCCTAGAATCATCGTGTTGGGCCAGAGCACCGTGTCTTGCCCGATGGTCACGCCCGAATCGATGTAAGTGGTTGTCGGGTCAAGCAGCGTGACGCCTTGCAGCATCCAATGGCGGTTGATGCGCGTTCGCAGGGCCGCTTCGGCTTCGGCGAGGTGTTCGCGTGTGTTGATGCCAATGGCTTCGGTTGCATCCTCTAAAACTGTGGTTTCAATATGCTCTCCGTCGCTGGCGGCGATTTCAAGCAGGTCGGTCAAATAGTATTCTCTTTTCTTTGCGGAGGGTCTTAATTTCTTCAACGCGGGCCAAAGCCAGCCGGCTCGGAAGCAATAGGCGCCGATATTGAGTTCATCGATGGCCAAGTCAAAAGCAGAGGCTTCGGCTTCCTCGATTATGGCGATGGGGTCGCCTGTTTTGTCCCGTTTCACCCGACCGAAGCCGCGCGCTTCTTTTTGTTTCAGCGTGAGCATGGTGAAAGGGCCCTTGTTTTTCTTTTGTTTGTCTACTAATTTTTTGAGCGTTTCCGAGGTAAGCAAAGGCAAGTCGGCATTCGACACTACGATAAGGTCGGCCTTTTCCTTTAGAGCGTGGTGGGTTTGCAAGAGGGCGTGACCCGTACCCAATTGTTCGGCCTGCTCGACAAATTCCGCGCGCCGCCCTACAGTTTCGCGGAGGGCTTCTGAGCCGTGGCCCACGACAATAACCGGCAGCTCTTTGGTTACACGTTCGGCGGTCTCTAGCGAATGCAAAATCATCGGCCGACCGGAAAGATGATGGAGCAACTTAGGCAGCCGAGAACGCATGCGGGTGCCTTTACCGGCTGCCAACAAAACCACGCGTACCTTCATTTCGCGATGTCTCCCATGCTCAATGAATCAAAGATTGCAATGATTTCTGATTGGTTGGATGAAACGAGATTTAGAGGCGGCTCTTCTGTTATTTCAGTCGACATGAGTAGCTTCAGTCGGGGCGCCTGGACTCGAACCAGGATCCACGGCTTCAAAGGCCGGTGTGCTGCCATTGCACCACGCCCCAGCGCCCTTTCGCGCCATCCAGGGCGAATTATTCTAACATGCGGGACAAGTTAGAAGCGCGCGAGGCTTATTTGCAGCAAAAGGTGATTGGGAGGCAGGCGCGGACTACTTCAGGACCGGCTATTCGGCCGAATTACGACAGGATCAGGAACCAGTTTGATTAATCCTTAGGAGCAAGCCCGAGTTGAACTGCTTGTTCGTAATTAAGAGCACCCAACCGGGGCGCAGCCTGCATTTCTTTTTCTTTGTTCTTCCAAAACTTATCGGTCTGGCTGCGGCTCATTGGCTTGGTTTCTGCTTTCTCCAGCAGACTTTCCAGGTGGGGATCGGTATCCCCCGTTTTGATTTCCGGTGGGCGGGCCACCGGAGCCGGTTTGGTTGCCCTTTCGAGCCGGTTCAATTCCTGGGCGAGGCGGCCTATGGATTTTTGCAGAGCCTCAGCCTGAGCAGCCATGCGCGCAGGTGGCATCGGTTTGGTGATCAGGAGCAAGGCGTAGGATGGGCTGATGCTGCTCAGGTGAATGAAATAATCTTTGCCGCGAAAGACCTGTAAATCGTCGGGATAGGGTGATTTGGAAAAGGCAGCAATGCGACCAGCGGCGAAAAAGGCGGACATCAGGTGAGGCATAAGTGAAGTTTCAATTTCCGGGTCGGGGAGCGCGCCGGCGCGAGCCAAGATCTGGCCACGTTCGTTGATCAGCCCGACACTGAGTGCTTGGAGATTGAAACGGAGTTCGGAGAGCTGGTCGGCAACCTGCTTGGCAGGTTTTTCTTCAACGGTTAGTTCCTCTTTCATTGCGGAAATTTCAGGGGGCAAAAGACTTTCCGCTAGACCAAAAACACGTTCGACAGCGTCCAAAAGGTCTGCTAGTTCTACGGGCTTGAAAAAGAATGCCTCAGCGCCAGAACGGGCAACCTGTTTGCGGATCTCGTGATCATGAACACCGCTCACCAAGATCACTTTCGTTTCGGGGTTGCGGCGACGGAAGCGGGCCATGAGTTCAAGGCCCGAGATGCCCGGGAGCAAAACATCTGCAATTAAAAGATCAAAGCCGCCCTTCTCCAAAGCTTTCAGAGCGTCTTCGGCAGAAGGAACGGTGGTTACCTGGAAGCCATAATCCAGGCTTTCCAGGCCGGCGCGGAAAACCTCCGCGCTTTCTTTTTGGTCTTCAACTAACAGGATGCGCTTGGAGCTCATAGCGCGGGCATTCTAGCACCAAGAGCCTAGGCGGGTGGCGAATGAAAGAGATGAATTCCGATTCAGAATGGCTGCAAAACCACCCAGGGCGAGCCGTGCCGAGGGTTGGGATGCACCTGGAGGGGAACCTGATACGCGTTTTGCAGCGTTTCCGTGGTCAACACTTCCGTTGGTGTACCCGCGGCGCGTATACGACCATCGACGAGGAGGACAAGATAGTCGGTATATAGAGAAGCGAGATTTAGATCGTGCATGGCAATCAGAACGGCCAAGTTTTGTTCGTGTGCCATGCGACGGACCAGGTTAAGTAGTGATACCTGGTGATGAAGGTCGAGATGGGCGGTCGGCTCGTCGAGCAGAAGAATGGGGCAATCCTGCGCAAGGGCGCGGGCGAGCAAAACGCGTTGTTGCTCGCCGCCAGAGAGTTCGTTTATGCGGCGATCGCTGAGGTGTTCGATTTCGCTGGCATGCAAGACGCGCTGGATTATGTCCAGGTCGTGCGCGCCGAGATGGCCCAGCCAGCTCAGATGGGGAGTTCGGCCGAGTGCGACAGTCTCAAAGACCATGAATGCGGGAGGCAAGTAGGCGGATTGGGGAACCACGGCAATTTGGCGGGCACGTTCTTGTTCGGAAAATGTTGCAATGTTTTTATTCGAGAGAGATATAGAACCGGAAACAGGTTTGAGGATTCCACTCAGACTGCGGATCAGGCTCGTTTTACCGGAACCGTTGGGACCAATGAGACCCAGCAGTTGCCCGCGTTCGAGTTCCAAGTCAAGATCACTAATGACTTGTTTGCTGCCATAAGCTAGATGCAACGATTTTGCCGAAAGCATAATCACCAAAACAACTGCGCCCTGGCACGCCGTAGTAGCCAGAGGAAGAAGGGAACGCCAGCCAGAGCAGTGAGAATGCCAACCGGCAACACCTCGGGAGCGAAAATTGTGCGCGCCAATAAATCAGCGAGGAGCAAGGCAGCGGCGCCGCCCAGCATGGACAAAGGCAACAGGCGGCGATGGTCCCCGCCCCAGACTAGGCGAAGCGCATGAGGGACGATGAGGCCGATGAAGCCGATCATCCCAGAAAAGGCAACGGCCGCGGCCGCGGCTAAAGATGCGGCGGCGATGAGCAGTAGCTTGATACGCTCGACAGGTAGTCCTAGTTGCTGGGCTTGCTCCTCTCCCAACTGCAGCACATTAAGTTGATGGCCCGATAACAATAATATGCTGAGACTGATAATTGTATATGGCAGGATTGCGATCACCGGAGGCCAACCACTGAGGGCTGCTCCACCGAGAAGCCAGGCTAAAGCGCGGCGCAGCTCGTTGTTGGAGTTGAGCATGATAAAGGAACTCAGTGCGGTGGCAAAAGAACTAACGGCTACTCCGGCAAGAATCAATGTTGTTACCGGAACCGTTTTGCCGATGCGGGCGATGCTGTAGACAACGGCTACTGCCAACAATGCGCCCAGAAACGCGGCAGCCGGGACGGTGTAGAACCCCAACAAGGTCCTGGGCCACTGCTGCCCCATCACAAAGATAGCACCTAACCCGGCTCCCGAGGCAACACCGATGAGATAAGGATCAGCTAGTGGATTGCGGAACAAGCCCTGGTAGGCAGCTCCGCTGCCGGCCAGGGCCGCGCCGGTAAGGGCGATAAGCAACGCGTGGGGCAGACGAATCTCATAGATGATCGTAGCGAAGGTGGAATCTAGTGAGGATCGGTTGAATAAGGTTTGAAACAAATCTTGCGGCGGTATGAACACTGAACCCATGGCGATGCTTAACAGCAGTGCCAATGCTAAAAAAAAGGTGGTCAAGAGAAATGGCCGCCTAAACAACAGGGATGTTTTCATACGCAAAACACGAAGATATATCGCTCGAGATCAGTTAAATAAGTCTGGGTGAAGCAAACGCGCTAAGTGCTCAACCGCATCAATCATGCGAGGTCCGGGCCGGCTCATCAAGTTATCGTCGAAGGGGAGGACCTGGTTCGCTTGCACTGCGGCAAGTTCTCCCCAGCCGGCGCGTTGGGCAACAAGTTCAGGGGTGGCGCCGTAAGCAGAATCGCCCAACAAAATGAAATCAGGATTTTGCACCAGCAATTCCTCGATGCTCATTTGCTTGTAGCCTTTCAAAGCGGCAGCTGCGTTCTGACCGCCTGCGGTGTTTATGATCAGATCGATAAAGGTTCCCGTTCCGGCGGTATAGGGTGCGTTCGGGTCCGTAAGGCCGTCAACTTCATAGAAGACAATCGGCTTGTCGGTGACGTCGGCGACAGCGGTTTGCACCGCGGAAACTCGGGTGCGTAGCGCCTCAGCCAGAGTGGCAGCTTCCAAATCGTACCCGGTCAGTTGGCCCACAGTGATTAGGTTGGCATACAAGCCTTCGAAATCCGCGGGGTTGGCCAACCAGAAAACCACTACACCAATCTGCTCAAGCTGAGCGACCTGTTCGGGTGGCGTGATCTCCGCGGCGAGCACGAGGTCAGGTTCCAAGCTAATGATTAGTTCGGTGTTGAGCTGGATGAAGGTGTCGCCAATATCGGCAACGTTTTGCGCTTCGGCCGGGAAATCCGAGAGCGGGTCGCGACCGACCATCTGAGGGCCGGCGCCGATGGCAAACAGGATCTCGGTGTTGGAAGGCGCCAGGGAGACGATGCGTTGCGCAGGTGCATCCAGGGTAATTGTGCGCTGTAAGCCGTCGGTGATGGTCAGCGGGTAGGTGGTTTGCGGGAAGGGCGTGGCCGTGGCCTGAGCCGTGTTGATTTCAGGGGCCGGTAAGGTTGCTTCTTCAGTTGCTGTTGCTCCGCTGCAAGCGGTAAGCAAGATGGCGAAGAGGATGGAACCAACGAATATTTTTCGAACTTTCATGGCGGATTCTCCTTTTATTCGGTTAAACAAAAACCCTGCACGCGGCAGGGAATGAGCAAGCCCGGGATTGGAAATTGGGCGGCTGCACCTCTCTTCCGCGAGGATGTGCGAGGGAAATTCGGGCCGGCGACCTGGCTTACCGCCTAAGGGCGGATCACAGTTGCGGGACAGCGCCGGATTTTCACCGGCTTCGCAGTATGCCGCCCGTGAGGCGGCCACCCGAATACTGTTGTTAAGATGCCTGGAGATTGTATAGTGCGCGTCGCTTTGCGTCAAGCATGGAGGCGATGATATTATTTGCGTCGAGATTCCGTTGACGGATCAAACGATTTACGATTTCGCAATCGTGGGCGGCGGCTTGGTAGGCCTGGCAACCGCCTGGGCGTTGCGCGCCAAGCACCCTGATGCTTCCATTACGCTGATCGAAAAAGAGCCTGCCGTTGCACTTCACCAATCTGGTCGGAACAGTGGCGTGCTGCATTCTGGAGTGTATTACGAGCGCGGCAGCCTTAAAGGTCAGCTAACAGCACGAGGGCGGGAGGCGATGATTGATTTCTGCAGTCGAAACGGAATCCGTTTCGAATTGTGCGGCAAGTTGATCCTGGCGATCCGCGAAGATGAAAACCCCCAATTAGAAACTTTATACAAACGAGGGATAGAGAATGGATTAAAGGTCAAAAATCTTGATTCCAAGGAAATAAAAGAAATTGAACCCCATGCGGTTGGGTTGCAATCAATCTGGATACCCGAAGCCGGCATCGTTGACTTCAAAAAAATTGCGAATACGCTAGTTAAATTATTATCTGAACAGCGCGTGGAATTTAAGTTGGGAACTTCGGTTGTTAGAGTTAACAATAGCGGCTCGGTGCTTAAACTGAAAACCAATAAAGGCGACGTTTCTACCCGGCAAGCGATTAATTGCGCAGGATTATTTAGTGATCGATTAGCGCGGATAACAGGAACGGAACCAGCGCTGCGCATCATTCCTTTCCGGGGCGAATACTTCAAATTGAGGCCGGAGGCAAAGCATCTGGTGCACGGCTTGATCTATCCATTGGCTGATCCGGACCTTCCGTTTTTGGGCGTGCATTTAACTCGGACAACTGAAGGCGAAGTGCTCGCTGGGCCCAATGCCGTATTTACGCTACATCGTGAAGGGTATCATGCAAGTGACATTCGACTTGGAGATGTGACCGATTCATTAGGTTATGCAGGTTTCTGGCGTTTGGTGCTTAATCACCTGGGTGCAGGACTCGGAGAAATGTTCAAGGTTTGGAGCGTAGCTACGTTTACCCGAGCAGTGCGCAAGCTGGTCCCAGAACTTAATGGAGATGACTTCGTACCCACGCGCGCCGGGGTGCGCGCCCAAGCCGTTGACGCAAAGGGCAGATTAATCGATGATTTTCGTTTTGTCCGCAGTGGGAAATGGCTGCACGTGCTTAACGCACCATCCCCAGCGGCAACGGCATGCTTTGCGATTGGCGAATTGATTGCTAGTCAGATTGATGGGGCGATGGCGTAAACTGTTTGCGCTTGGTACTTGGACCATGAGCACGTTTAAAACTCTAAAAACTCTGATTCGCAAATGCATTTTCAATCCTATTGGTTTTGACATAATCCCCTTGCAGAGGGAGCGCAAGAGACCGAAAAAGCCTTCCCTCAAACAATCTTTTGAGGTTGATAGCGACGGTAACCACCTTGAACAATACGTTGAGCTGTTTGGCGAGGAAGCCGTAATGGAACGGCGCTTTTACAACCTAGGTGCCGAATCCAGTTTCAAGCATCCCGCGTGGGCCGTGATCAACCATCCCAGTGCCCATTATGGCGACGACTATATGGACATTCGCTGGGACCTGTTATCGGGGAAGCCCCTACCTATTGAAGATGAAAAGGCCAGAGTTATCTTTTCACGTTATACGCTGGAACACGTCACGGATGAAGCAGTAGGCCATTTTCTCCATGAAGCGTATCGAGTTTTAGCCAAAGGTGGATATCTTCGATTAGTTGTCCCCGATATTGACATTTTTTATCTAGCCTATCTTGCCAAAATGCCCGATCTTTTTCATCGACCCAAACAAGATGAAGAAAACTTTCCTAACGAGAAATTTTTAGCTAATCCAAATCAAGCCTCGTTTGAACAGCGATTCCTTTGGACGTTTGCCAGTAGTGCAAGCGAGCTACATCCGGACGGGGCCTTGGAACGCATATCCGACGCGGAATTTCGAAGCGTTTTTGAAGAATTGAGTTACGTAGATGCGTTGAGTTATTGCACCTCGAAATGTTCATTGGAAACCCAAAGACGAAATCCCGAAAACCACATCAATTGGTTTAACGAAAAGAAGCTCCGCCAGATGTTATTGAATGCAGGTTTTCAAAATGTTTATCGGTCCGGATTTGGGCAGAGTCATTGCCCGGTACTCCGTGAAGTGAAATTGTTCGAAGCCAGAGAACCGGAAATCGGATTATTTATGGAGGCCGTAAAATAATTAGTTGGGCTTTAGGTTACCAAGATCGATTGTTGGATTCTCGAACCAAATGACGCCTAATCCCTGAACTTCTTCCGTGGTAAGAACATCTAAATCCCCGTCTAGATCCACATCATGAAGAACAGGCTGATCGAATTTGGCATCCCGGATATCGTAAATTGTATTCCAGAACCAATTATTTGTGAGGGGCGAGTCCTGAAATTTCATCCAACCAATGCCCAGAGGGCCATCTTCGAAGGTTAAAACCAGATCTGGAAAACCATCAAGGTCAATATCATCAGCTTGGACACCTTTTTGTCTTCCAATTTCTGGATTGTTGCTTTTCACCGTGATCGGAAATAATTCTTTGGTCTCTTCGTTAACCAAAGCGAGGAATTCCTCTTGCCAGAGGGAGAACACATATTCCATATCCTCGTCCCCGTCGAAGTTGCCGATTGACATAAAGCCGGGTCTGCTACCTTTTAAACCAGTAAGGAAATGGGAAATCCATTCATCTTCCCAGTTCACGCCAGGGTTTTCCAGCCAGCGCGCGCCCATGTGTTCCTCGTCGGAGTTACGGTCGGTTAGCAGGATGTCCATGTCCGCGTCTCGATCTACATCATGAGCAATAATGGACATGGGCCATCCTGCGTGATCAATGGTGTGATATATCCAGTTGTTTAGATTCCGTTGATCTTCGGTTGGAGATTCAAGCCATCCAAGGTCGCCGACGGCATTGCGTTCATTGTAGTAGTCATCTTTGGCGCCCAAGACTATATCCAAATGACCGTCCAGATTTACATCCATGGGGATGGCATACATCCAGGCTTTCCCTTGTGTTGTTGGAATGAGTTCGGTTTGCCAAGCTTCAGGGTTCAGCAATTGTGCTGGGTCGCTCGGTCCCCAATGTACATACATCCCCAATGTGTCGCCCTCGTGCGCGGAGACGATGTCCATTGCACCATTATTATCCAGGTCCATTCCGAAAGCATCTTCGCCGCGCGGAACCTGCCCAACAATGACCGATGGCCACTCCGCGCCTAGGTTCTCCACACCCGGGTGCAGAAACAGGTTGACGTCGCCACTTGATTCGAATGAGGTGGCAACATCCATTAATCCATCCCCATTGGCATCAAGGAGACGAACCCCATCTGGGCCTCCACTCCAATTGGCAATAAAGTG
>CAYJMC010000009.1:53332-61105 GCA_964371335.1 uncultured Anaerolineaceae bacterium | reverse complement strand
TGGAAGCCGGGCCAAGCGCCGGTGGTGGCGCCCTGCGGTCTGTTGGCATAGGTGACACCCGCTTCGATGTGATCGAAGAACCACTGGGCTTCTTCACTATTGCCGTAGAAGCCGGCGGTCAGACCGAAGTCAACATCGTTGGCCAGTGCCATTCCCTCTTTGAGGTCTTTGATCTTGTGCACCATGGTGATGGGCAGGAACATTTCATATTTCCACAGGCGGTGATCTGTGGGCACATCGGCGGCGATGGTGGGTTCGCAGAAGTAGCCATTACCACGATTGCCGTCGGTCAAAACTTTTCCACCCGTCAGAAATTCTCCCGCCTGGGAAAGTTCTTCATTGAAATTCTTGAAGTTGTCGTAAGCGCCCTGATTGATCACCGGGCCCACAAACACGTCTTTTTGCGTGGGGTCGCCAACTTTTAGTTTGCGCGTCGTTTCTACCAACTTATTGACCAGGTCGTCATAGACTGGCGCTTCCACGTAAATGCGCGACGCCGCGGAGCATTTCTGCCCCTGGTTGCCGAACGCCGAGCGATAGAGACCCTGAACGGCTCGGTCCAGGTCGGCGTGGCGCGAGATGATGGCAGGGTTCTTGCCGCCCATTTCCAGAATGGTTGGTCGCGGGTAGCGGCCCTGGGCGAAGCTGCGGTAGATGCCCATACCCACGTCCACGGAACCCGTGAAGGTAACCCCGTCTACCAGCGGACTGTCGATCAGGGCTTGGCCCATCACAGAGCCGCGGCCCGTGAGGTAATTCACCACACCATTGGGGAAGCCCGCATCGCGGAAGCATTCAGCGAGCAGGCGCGAAGTCCAAGGGGTGTCCTCGGCGGGCTTGTAGACCACGGCGTTGCCGGCTACTAACGCCGCGCCCATGGGGCCGGCAGTCAGCGCCGCAGGGAAGTTGAACGGGCTGATGACGACCCAAACGCCATAAGGCTTGAGTTTGGAAAGGTTGGTGGCTTTGTAACCCTTGAGAGGGTCGACGCCCATTTTGATCGTGAAGCCTTTATTGGCTTCCATCTGATCGCAGGCATAGCGCATAAGATCGGCGGCCTCTGCGGCATCCGCCAGGGCTTCCATACGGTTCTTGCCAGCCTCAAGTGAGAGTACCGCGCCGAATTGGTAGATGCGCTCATCGATAATGGCGGCGGCTTTGCGCACCAGCTTTACGCGCTCCTCCCAGGGGCGGCGACCCCAATCGTGGGCCGCCCGGCGGGCAGCCTGAAGTGCCTCAAGCGCTTGCTCCGCGGTGGCGCGTTGAAAGATGCCCAACACCATTTTAGTGTCGATGGGAGAGATGTTTTCTTTCTTTTCTGAGGAGAAGACATCCTTGCCGTCAACGAACATGCCGTATTCTTTGCCCAAGGCTGCCTTGGTTTGGGCTACAGCCGCTTCGTACCCCTTGTGCAGTTCCTCGGGCGGATCGAACATGGTGGCGTAAGTGAGCCTGAATTTGCCGTTTTCGGCCATGGAGTGGTCTCCTTAGTCTTTTTGGGGGATAGATCTGAGGGCAAGTATAGCCGAGGGCGGAGGGAGTCAAAAAGGGACAAATGTCAAAGAAAAATGAGTTAGGGGATTGAAAAAGACCCTAAGGGTTTGCCAGTGGCATCTTTAAGCAGAGTTTTTCAGCCATGGAAACGGTTCTTACAGAAAGAAATGCGTTTAAACCCTTAGGGTCTGGAGTCTATAAAGAGTTTTTCAACACTCTCGATGAGTAAGGAGGTGGGCTGCTTGAAAGCGCAGGGATCGGACTTTCTCCAACTTGTAATTCCAATATGAACGGATTCAGCCCTTATTGAGAAACGCCATCAACTGTTTTCCCAGAGAGTGTATTTGTTCGCCGCGCGCGGCCCAACGGATGCGCTTCATGATTCGCAACGCACGTTCTTCGCGACTGACCTTGGAGCGGCTATACACGCGAGATTGATAATCTTTGCTCAAGGTTTGGATCTCGCTGCTTAGGTAGGGCATGAGGGTTGAAAGCGCATTCGAGCGCTGCTGGGGAGTATCACCCGCCTTGGGCGGGTAGCCCAGCCAGGTCAATGCTTGGCTGATTTGCAAGTAGGCGCGCTCGACAGGCGTCAATTCACTAGATAGTGCCCAGCGGGCGACACGATCAGGAACGGGGAGATCGAATCGCGAGAAGCCCCTGACAACCAGATTCGCCACGCTAGTTCCTTCTTGCATCCGTTTCCAATTCCATAGTAGAGCCGCGCCCAACGCGGAAAGAGCCAGAAGAGTCAGTATGGAGCGCCAATTAAAGCTCGTTATCGGAACCGAATTCTTAGGTAAGTCGGGGATAACAGGCTCATTGGCAAGTTCCGGCGGTAACGGCCCGGCCAATTCCTCACGCAGCAAGCGAAGCAATTCTTCTTCACTCAAATTCTCGATCGAACTGCTTGAAGGCCGTGTTAATGGCGTCTGGTTGGCGGTCGGTTCGAATTCCACCCAACCGATGCCAGGGAAATACACCTCGGGCCAGGCATGCGCATCGCGCTGGCGGACAATGTATTGCACGCGGTCGCCGGCGCTCTGGCGTTCGCCGTGAGCGTAGCCCGCTGCCAGGCGCGCAGGGATGCCAAGGCTGCGCAGCATTAGGACTTCCGCGGTGGCGTAATAATTGCAGAAACCCTGCTTCTGTTCGAACAACGACCACTCGATAGGATCGCGGCCGAAAGGCGCGATCGGCATTTGGTCTACGTATTCGATCTCGCTGCGCAGGTAATTGGTGATGGCGACAGTGATGTCGTAAGGAGTCTCCTGACCCTCGGCCAAGGTTTGCGCCAAATCGCCGATTCGCGGACTGAAGTCTGTGGGGAGCTGCAAATAACGTTCAGCCACCCAATCTGGATAGGCAAGACCTGCTTCACGCAATTGATCAGCCGTGGGCGCCGCCAGCGAGGCTCGCGTGCCGTAGCTTTCACCGGCGATTACCGGCGACTGCGCAAATAACGCGGCCAGGTCTGGAGAGCCATCGTCATTGGGCGCAAAGGAAAATTCCGCGACGCGGCTCAACGCGATGGGTTGGGGAGCGGTGTGCAGCAACACAACGTTCTCTAGCGCTGTGAATAAAAATTGCGCCGTTATACGTCCATTCAATTCAGCGAATTGATCGGCGTTGGCGTCTTCCCACGTCTCGCGGCTATCGTAGCTGCTGGTCCAGGCGCCATTTTCGTACCGATCATAAACACGATCACGCCAGTAGTGACGAACCGGGATTTGTTCCTCTTGGATGACTTCCACGGTAAAAAGGATGGTGGAAGATTGCGGGATACCCCGTCCGAGGGCGAGTCGCTCACCATAAACGTTATTCGCGCGTGCTGGTCCACCTTGTAATGGGAAAAATGCTCGGCCGAGGTCTTCTCTGACGGTACGCCAAGGGGCTGAAATCATGGTCCAAAAGGCTTCAGCAGAATTCAAGGAAGAAGCTAATGTGGGAGTTGCCCAGGCAAAGAATACCAACAGCGCGGCGGAAGCAAAGGCAAGCCTGGCCAGGCTGCCACTCAGTTCCCAGGGAATGTAAATCTGGGATGCCTCCCAATTTATTTTGTGCTTTAAGAATTGCAGACGGGACAGCAACAGAAGGAAGCACAATATGAACAGCGCCAGGAACCAGGCTTTCCAGGAATCACGGAAGTCGTAAGTCTGGACGACAAGCGCGGCAAGGCCGAAGGGCAACAATCCACCCCAGAGATCGCCGCGCCGGCCTAGGCGGTAACCCGCGTTGAGACCGAGGAGCCAGAAGAGGATGGCCATGGCCGCCACGAAGAGCAAAGGGTCAGCGACGTTTTCGCCGCTGGCGAGTTGCCTGATGGCGAATCCCAGACGGCCCGACAAACCGCGCAGGCGGGCTGTCCATTCCTGGTCAGAAAAAAAGGCCAGGCCGAGTTGCCACGGAATGAAAAAGAGTCCATACAGCAATCCGAAGACCGCGCCGAGCCAGGCGGGGAAGCGCGAACGCGCCAGGGCCAGGCCGGCGATGCAACTCAGAATGGCGAGGAATGAAACCAGGATCAGGTGGTCAGTGGCCTGGGAGAGCACCAGGCGGCCGCTGCCTAGAAGGACACCGCTCAGCAACAGGACGGCGGCGGGCCAATCCCATTTGAGAGCATGGACTTGAGCGGGTTCTTTATGTGGTTCGTTTGCGGAAAGTTGCACAATCACCAACTTATGGTAGAATGCCGCCGAACTGGGTGCGGTGCGCCTTAAGTACGGCCCAGCGGCGCTTGGGTTCATTCTATGAGAGCTACCAATGCATAAACATAGAATGTTTATATCCTCGGAATGTACAAGCGTCCAATACGCAACCCGAACTGCTAGGATGACATGCTGAGTAGCTGGATATTCATCGGAATTTTTATCTTGATTGCCGCTGTTTTTCCCCTGCTGCCCATTGTGGTGGCGCGCTTTCTAGCCCCGCGTAAACCCAATCCCATCAAGCTGGACACCTACGAATGCGGTATGGAAACCGTGGGCGACACCTGGGTGCAGTTCAAAGTGCAGTATTACATTTATGCGCTGGTCTTTTTAGTGTTCGATATCGAGACCGCCTTCCTTTTCCCATGGGCGGTAGCCTTTGACGCGTTGCCCCTGTTTGCCGTGCTCGAAGGGGTGTTGTTTATTTTGATACTGGTTGGTGGACTGCTTTACGCCTGGCGAAAAGGCGCCCTTGAGTGGTCTTAACCATGAACGAGAGAAGGCTGATGCACTTACTTCAGCCTTCTTTTTTGCTGTCTGCATGAAACGGTAAAAAGAAGACAATGTCATTCATCAACGACCCGATTAGTTTCCTGGCGGAGTGGATTACCCAGTTCCTCAATGGATTCCTGCCTGAGGTCTGGGTTACCTTCATCGTGACCCTGTTGGGCGTCATCATCACCGCATCGTTTGGACTCATTATTGTTATCTTCCTGATCTGGCTGGAGCGCAAGATTGCCGCCCGCTTTCAGGATCGACTTGGACCCAACCGCGCTGGCCCATACGGTTTGCTGCAGACCTTCGCAGATATAGTCAAGCTGATTACCAAAGAAGATGTGATCCCGGAGAAGGCCGATAAGCTGACCTTCAACATCGCCCCCATTCTTTCCGTGGTCGCAGTGCTGCTGATTTGGGCCGTCGTGCCGTTTGCGCCCGGTTGGATTGGCACGGACCTCAACGTGGGTGTGCTTTATATCGCCGCAGTAGGTTCGTTCGGAATCCTGTCCATATTGATGGCGGGCTGGTCTTCCAATAACAAATACGCGCTGCTGGGCGCTTTCCGAGCCGTAGCGCAGTTGGTCTCCTATGAAGTCCCTATGCTGATTACGCTGATGGTGCCCGTTTTGTTGGCGCGCAGCATGGGCATGATGACCATGGTGGAGTCGCAGGACCTTTGGTTTATCCTCCTGGCCCCCATTTCAGCCGTTATCTTCATGGTCTCTTCCATTGCAGAAGTGGGCCGCACGCCCTTTGACTTAATTGAAGCCGAATCTGAAATCGTAGCTGGGTATCACACCGAGTATACAGGGATGAAATTCGGCTTGTTCTTCGCCGCCGAATTCCTGCACGCTTTCACTATCGGCGTGCTTTTTGCCATCTTTTTCCTGGGTGGCTGGCGCGGCCCGGGTGCGGAGCAGTTCCGTTTGCTGGGCGTGGTTTATTTGATGCTCAAGGGCTTGCTCGGTTATTTTATTGTCATGTGGGTGCGCAGCACGCTGCCGCGCATTCGCATCGATCACATGCTGGCCTTCAACTGGAAATTCCTCACGCCGTTATCGCTGGCCTTGCTGGTGATGACCGCCATCCTCGACAAAGCGTTCGGGGACACTGCGCTGCGCTTTCCTGCGCTGCTGGCCGGGAATGGCTTCGTTCTACTGGTCAGCTGGCTGGCGTTGCGCTGGGCTGCGCGCCGGCATACCAAAGAGCGCCGCGTGTTCAAAAAGCGCGCCGTGGCCAAGCCGGCCTGATCGGCCCGAGGTAACCAGAGGAGATCGCAATCCATGACGGTAGAGCAGGTCGTCTTTCTTTTCACCAGCTTCCTCATCTTGTTTTCGGGTTTTATGATGGTAACGCGCCAGAACTTAGTTCATGCCGCGTTATATCTAATCGTGGCGCTCTTCGGCGTGGCGGTGATCTTCGTGCTTCTGGAGGCCGGATTCCTGGCGGTGGTGCAAGTGCTGGTTTACATCGGCGCTATCGCCATTCTGATGATCTTCGCAGTCATGCTCACCCGTGGAGATGTGTCCAAGGAGCAGGAACCGGTGAATGCTGGTTTCGGTTGGGCGCTGCTGCTTGCCGCGCTGTTTTGTTTCGGACTCATCATCCTGATCGGGCAATGGCCGGCGATAAATACTCCAGCACCTGCTCTCAGTCCTGACACAGATACCGTGTTTGAGTTGGGTTCGGCTCTGGTGTCGCCTGATGCGTACGTCATCCCCTTCGAAGTTGCTTCTGTGCTCTTACTGGCGGCGCTGATCGGTGCCTTGGTGGTTGCGCGCCCGCAAAAGAAGAATTCCAGGAGCGCAAAGTGATCCCGCTTTCCTGGTATTTGATGCTGGCCGCAGCCCTGTTCAGCCTGGGTCTGTACGGAGTACTGGCGCGTAAGAATGCTATCGCCATTCTGATGGGCGTGGAGTTGATGCTGAACGCAGTGAACATCAACCTGGTGGCTTTTTGGCGCTACCTAACCCCTGAAAGCGTGAGCGGTCAGGCCTTCGCCGTTATGGTTTTTGCGGTAGCCGCCGCCGAGGTCGCAGTGGGTCTGGCGCTGGTCATCTCCATTTATCGCCGCCGGAAGACGGTGGCCGCCGACGAAATCAATTTGATGAAGTGGTAGGCGCGATCCGATGACGACTGCAACACTGACCTGGCTGATCCCGCTTCCGCCCTTGCTGGCTTTCTTCCTTATTCTTTTGTTCACGCGCCGGAATAATGCGGTCAGCCACAGTGTAGGTGTGGGCGCCGCCGCGCTCTCCTGGCTGCTCGGAATGGTTGTGTTTGCGGCGGCCATTGGCGTCGAACACCTGGGCGAACATCCCATCACCTCTTCGGTGGGCTGGCTGCCGCTGGGTGACAAGATTTTCTCCATCGGGATCCTCGTCGATCCCTTGTCCGCGGTGACGCTCTTTTTTGTTGCCTGGACGGTGCTGATGATCTCTATCTACAGCATTGGTTACCACAACTTCGGGCAGCCCAAGGGAGTGGGCGATGTGCCTGGCTTACCGCCGGAAGGCGCCGAGGAGCACGGGCACCGCGTCCCTTCGGTGGAGCCGATGTATGCGCGCTTCTTCGCTTTCATCGCCCTGTTCGCCTTCGGCATGTACACATTGGTGGTCTCCGACAACCTGCTGACCTTGTTTGTGGGCTGGGAGATCATGGGCCTGTGCTCTTACTTATTGATTGGCTTCTGGTACGCCAAACCTTCGGCCAAGGCTGCCGCCATCAAAGCCTTCATGACCACGCGCGTCGGCGACGTTTTTATGCTGCTCGGCATCGTGGCGTTGTATTCCGCCACGGGCACGCTCAACTTCCGCGAGATCCTTTATAACCACGAGCTGCTCCAGACCCTGGCCAGCACACCGGCCGGCGTCTTCGGGCTCTCCGCCGCCGGGCTGATCGGCTTACTGCTATTCATCGGCACAGTGGGCAAGTCGGCCCAATGGCCTTTGCATGTCTGGTTGCCCGATGCCATGGAAGGCCCAACGCCCGTGTCTGCAATGATCCATGCAGCCACCATGGTTTCGGCGGGCGTGTACATGGTGTTGCGCATGTTCCCGCTGCTTTCTGCCGG
>CAYJMC010000009.1:12464-53232 GCA_964371335.1 uncultured Anaerolineaceae bacterium | reverse complement strand
ATGGAACATGGCGTGCTGCACACCGGAGAACATATCGAGGCGCAAGACATGTTCAACATGGGCGGGCTCAAGAACAAGATGCCCATCACCTTTTGGACTTTCGTGATCGGTGGATTTGCCCTCTCGGGATTTCCATTGATCACCGCCGGGTTCTGGTCCAAAGACGAAATCCTGGCGGACGCGTTCGCCAACGGACGCTGGATCGTATTCGGCGTACTTGCCTTGGCGGCCCTGCTCACCGCGTTCTACACCATGCGCCAGATCACGCTCACTTTCCTGGGCACGCCGCGCACCAAAGCTGCCGAACACGCCAGCGAAAGCGTGCGCACCATGACGCTGCCGCTGATCGTGCTCTCCGTATTTGCCATCGGCGCGGGTTGGGTTGGCATCCCGGAGCATTTCCCTGGTCTCGGTGGATTGCTGCCAAGCTGGTTCCATGATTTTGTCGGCGGAACTCTGCTGGAGCATCCCCCGGTGGCGGAGTTCAATGCCATTCCACTGTTGATTTCATTCGCCGTGGCATTGGGTGGCTTGGGACTTGGTTGGCTCGTCTATCGTAGTGCCGGGCAAACGGATCCCTTGCGCAAGCCGCTGGGTCCGGTTTATACGCTGCTGGAGAACAAATACTACTTCGATGAGCTGTACGATTGGCTGTTCGTCCGGCCTGCAAAATGGTTCGCCGAACAATTTACTTATCTGTTCCTTGATCGCCAGGTGATCGATGGCGCCCTGCATCGCATCGCGCGGGCTGCGTTCGCGCTGGGCAGAATCTTCCGCAATTACTTTGACGCCCCGGTGGTGAACGGCTTTGGTGATTTCACCGCCTCGGTGACTCAATCATTTGGCCGCACATTGCGCAAGATACAGACGGGTCAGGTGCAGCAATATTTGCTTTTCGTGGCTCTTTTGGCTTTTGGCGGCCTCTTCTATTATTTGCTGAATTCATTGCAATAGGCGACGATGGACTTCATTACTGATCATTTGCTTTCACTAATTCTGTTCAGCCCGCTGGTGGGCGGCCTGATCCTGTTGTTTGTCCCTGGCGAAAACAAGAATCTCACTCGTCGCCTTGCGCTGGCGCTCAGCTTGATCCCGTTGGCGTTCACGTTGGTGGCCTGGCTGGGATTCGGCGCGGCACCTGAAGCTGATGGTTTCCGCTACCAGGAACAGCTCGACTGGTATGCGGCGATCGGCTCCAGTTACCACCTTGGAGTTGATGGGCTGTCCCTCAGCATGGTGTTGCTCACCACACTGCTGGCGCCGCTGGCGATCTTGGCTTCGTTTAGCGTTGAGGAGCGCATCAAGCCTTACATGGCTCTCTTCCTGGCGTTGGAAACCGGTATGCTGGGCGTGTTCCTGTCGCTCGACCTGCTGCTGTTCTTCGTATTCTGGGAAGTGGGCCTCGTGCCTATGTACTTCCTCATCGACCAGTGGGGCAGCAAGACGGGTGAGCGTGAACTATGGGGCGGCATGAAAGTGAGTGCGCGGCGTTATGCCTCCTTCAAGTTCATCATCTACACCATGACAGGTTCGCTCGGGCTGCTGCTGGCAATTCAGATGTTGGGCGTCGTTTCAGGCACCTTTGATCTCGTTGCCTTGTTCCAAAGTTGGCCCAGCCTCACCGGGTCGCTGTTTGGGCTATCGATCGAAACCGTCAAAGCGGTTGCATTTTGGGCGTTCGTGATCGCCTTTGCCATCAAGGTGCCCGTTTGGCCCTTCCATACCTGGCTGCCGGATGCACACACGGAGGCGCCCACTGCGGGATCCATGATCCTGGCCGGCGTCCTTCTAAAGCTGGGTGCGTATGGTTTCCTTCGCTTGGTGCTGCCGCTTTATCCCGAACAAGCCCAACAGTATGCTGGCGCATTAGCGCTTCTGGCCACGCTGGCGATTATCTTTGGCGCATTGGCCGCCTACGGGCAGCGAGACTTCAAGCGTTTGGTGGCATATTCTTCGGTGAACCATATGGGCTTCGTTGTATTGGGCATCGCCGCCGCGGCCTTTGCCGCCGGCACCGAAAGCGCCACCATTGCGCTCAACGGAGCCGTGCTGCAGATGTTCAACCACGGCATCTCGGCGGCAGCCATGTTCTTCTTGGTGGGCGTGATCTACGAGCGCACGCACACCCGCGATTTGGAGGAGTGGGGCGGCTTGTTTCCACTGGTGCCCGTGTTCGGCGGACTATTGATTTTCAGTTCGATGTCGTCGCTTGGCCTGCCCGGGCTCAACGGCTTCGTTTCAGAATTCCTGGTGGTGCGCGGAGCCTGGCCCATATTTACCTTGTTCACCGCCTTGAGCATGATCGGCTTGCTGTTTACCGGCGCGTACATTTTGAAGGGAATCGCCAAGACCTTGCACGGGCCGCTGAATGAGAAATGGAAGGGACATATTACCGAAATCAGCCGTCGCGAAATCCTGGTGCTGGCGCCCCTGGTCGTCTTGATGCTTTGGCTGGGTCTGTGGCCCGCCTGGCTGCTAAACGTGATCAATCAAGCTATGGTGACTTTGTTTGGATGATAAACACTTTGCGAAGGTTGACCTTGAAGATAACCCTGTTTGGGAATGCAAGCCTTCGCAAGGTTGGACTTGGCAACCACCTTCGCACAATTGGAGCAGAACTGCAGTGAGATTCTTGATTAACGGATTAACCGATTGATTCTGACCAAAGGACAAACCGACTAGCGGATTAACAGCTAACCGACTATAGGACTAGCATTGATGCCAATTCCGTACATTCTTAGCATTATCGTCTTTTTGCCCATCGTGGCCGGGGCGGTAATGCTGTTCATCCCGCCCAAGAATCGCGACCTCATCCATCGCTTTGCGCTGGCGGTCGGATTGATCTGCTTTTTACTTTCGCTGCTTGTCTATTTCAGCTTCGATTTGGGGGGCGCGCGCTATCAATTCATCGAGAAGTACGATTGGCTGCCGGCTCTGGGGATCTCCTATCATGTCGGCGTAGACGGCATCACCGCGCCGTTGGTGCTGCTTACAGGCGTGGTCATCTTTACCGGCGTGATCATCTCGCAGCGCATCGACGACCGCCCGCGCGAATTCTTCTCCTTCTTGTTTATTTTGGCTAGCGGCGTGTTTGGCGTCTTCGTATCCTTGGATTTGTTTGCCCTGTTCTTCTTCTACGAGATCGCCGTCTTTCCCATGTACCTGCTCATCGCCTTGTGGGGCTGGAAGCAGACCCGCGAATATGCGGCGATGAAATTGACGCTTTATTTATTTATCGGTTCCGTGATTGCCCTGGTGGGCGCGCTGGCTATGTATTTCGCCTCGGGACTGAATACTTTCGATATGCTGCTTCTGGAAGGGGCGAACTTCTCGCCGGCATTCCAGAACTTGTGGTTCCCGTTCGTGTTCTTTGGCTTCGCCGTGCTGGGCGGCATCTTCCCCTTCCACAACTGGAGTCCCGATGGTCACGTGGCGGCGCCGACCGCCGTCTCCATGTTCCACGCGGGCGTGCTGATGAAGCTGGGCGCGTTTGCCGCGCTGCGCGTGGGCATCATGCTGATGCCTATCGGGGCGCAGACGCACCTCCCTTGGATCATTTTGCTCACCCTGGTCAACGTGGTTTACGGTGCGTTGATCGCCATGGTACAGACCGATTTCAAGTACATGATCGGCTTCTCCTCGGTGTCGCACATGGGATTGGTCGCCATGGGCTTTGCCACCCTTTCGCCGCAGGGCTACCTGGGCGCGGGCGTGCAGATGTTTTCTCATGGGGTGATGACGGCTCTCTTCTTTGCCGTGGTCGGCATGGTATATGACCAGGCGCACACGCGCGAGATCCCCAGGCTGGGTGGGCTGGTCAAGTACATGCCCTTCGCCGCGGTGGCCTTCATCATTGGGGGGCTGACCTCCATGGGTATGCCGGGATTTTCCGGGTTCATCGCTGAATTCCCCATCTTCATGGGCTTGTGGAATAGCCATCCCTGGATCGCCATTGTTGCCGCCATCTCAATTGCCGTGACGGCCGCCTATATCATGCGTGCGATCGGGCGTGTGTTCTTCGGCGAGCTCCCGGCTGAGCTGGAAGGCCACATGCACGACATCAAGTTCTCCGAGAAGCTGGCCTTGGGCGTGCTGTGCGCCTTCATGATCGGGATTGGCATTTTCCCCAATATCATTGTGCCCATGGTGCAAAGCGGAATGCAGACCGTGTTGGCCTTGCTGGGAGTCGGATAAATGTTTGCTTCGATTTCTGCTGAAATGATCCTGGCGGTCCTGCCGGAGATCGCCCTCCTGGTATTAGTGGCCATTGTTTTTGTCGTCGACTTGATATTGGCGGAGAAGCAGCGCGGTGACCTGGCTTGGCTGACCGCCGCAGGCCTCGCAATTATCTTCCTGCTCACCCTGCTCTTTGCGCAACCCGGTGCCGAGGGCGAATTGATGTGGGGCGGCATGCTGCGCCATGACTGGCTGGCCTTTATTTTCAAGTTGCTGTTCCTTGCCACTGCGCTGTTCACCACCCTGCTAACGGTGGGCTGGGAGAGCATCTGGCGCAAGGGCGAGTTCTACGTGCTGCTGCTCACCTCCACGCTGGGCATGACGTTGATGGCGGCCTCTGCCGACTTGATCATGCTCTTTCTGGCCATTGAGACCACCTCGATCCCGCTGTATATCATGGCCGGTTTCATGACCGAGGACGACAAGTCTACGGAATCGGGCTTCAAGTATTTGCTGTTCGGTGCCATGACCACCGCAGTGATGCTGTACGGGCTCAGCTTGCTGTACGGGTTCGCGGGCACCACCAACCTGTATGAGATGGCTGCGGCGATCAGCGCGGCAGGTGTGCCGGGTCCGGTACTGGTAGGCACGCTGATACTGATCCTTTTGGGCTTCGGCTTTAAGGTGGCGCTGGTGCCGTTACATTTCTGGGCGCCCGATGTGTACGAGGGCGCGCCCACGCCGGTTACCGCGTTCTTGTCCACCGCGTCCAAGGCTGCGGGATTCGCCGTGCTGGTGCGCGTAATGATCGCCGTTTTCCCGAGCATCCTGGCAGATTGGCAGACTGTTATTGCGATCCTTGCGGCACTCTCCATGACGGTGGGCAACGCAGTGGCGCTGACACAACACAATATCAAACGCCTGCTGGCTTATTCTTCGATCGCCCATGCGGGCTACGCCCTGTTGGGAGTGGCTGCCGCATCCCAGTTAGGTGTGGTCAGCGTGGTGTATTACTTCCTGGTTTACGCGGCTACGCAGATGGCGGCCTTTGCCATCGTTGTCATCGTCTGGCATAAGGTGGGTTCGGACGAGATCGAGGATTATGCCGGCCTCAGCCGCCGCTCGCCCATGCTGGCGGTGGCGATGCTGCTGGCGTTCCTTTCGCTGGCCGGAGTGCCGCCGCTGGGCGGTTTCATCGCCAAGATCCTGGTGTTCGCCGCGGCTGTGCAATCCGGTCTGGTATGGTTAGCGGTGCTCGGCGTGCTGAACGCAATCGTGGGTCTCTACTATTACCTGATCGTGCTCAAGGTCGTTTATCTATCCGAGCCGAAGGACACAAAACCTGTGCCTGTGATGAGATCTCATGCGGCTGCATTAATCACCACCATTGCCTTGGTGCTGGTGCTGGGAATCGTATTGGCGCCTTGGTATGGTTGGGCGGCCGCCAGCGCGGCTGCCCTGTTTTAGTCGATTAAACGCTTGTGATATAATTCTCGAACACGAGCTGACGTGGAGCCAAATAAGACCAAGCCGGCGCGGTACGCATACAATCTGACGCTGGCTGCGGTTGCCGGGCAAGTGGGCTGCATCACCGTCGTCATCATTGCCCTCGCCCTGCTGGCCGGTCTCTGGTTGGATAACCAGTTTGGAACCCGCCCGCTTTTTCTAGTAGGACTATTGCTGGCCTCAGTGCCGGTAACTCTGATCACGATGTTCTGGGTGGTTCGCCAGGCGACCTCCCGCATAGACCGCGAATACTCGAAAGAGAATTCAAACGAATACTCCGTAGAGAATTCAAACGAATACTCGGTAGAGAATTCGTACGCATCTTCGCCCAAGCAGGTGCAGGAGGATCAGGATAGTGGAACAGAATCGTAAATGGTGGCGCTTCGGGGTGAACCGTTGGTTCGTCCTGCTATTCATTGTGCTCAATGTGGTCGCTGTGTCGGCATATCCGCCGTTGCGCCCGCACATCCAGCTGCCTGCTGAAGCGCTCTCAGAGCAACCCCTCTTTGTTTTTCCCGTCATCAACGCGCCGGTCTTTTTGACCAACACGCTGGTCGCCACCGTGATCGGCGATATCTTGTTGCTTTTGATCGGCTTCGGTGTGTGGCGCGCGACCAGCAGCGGAGAGATGGTTCCCCGCGGAATCTCGGGCGCTGTGGAAGCGTTCATCGAAGTGTTGTATAACCTCACCGAATCGACTGCTGGCAAGTGGGCCAAACGCATTTTCCCTTATTTCGCAACCATCACATTATTAGTCCTGGTGCTCAACTGGATGGAATTGATTCCCGGTGTGGACAGCATCGGTATTTTCGATGAGCACCACATCGAAAATCCTGCTGAATGCACCTTTGTGCAGTTGCCGCTGGGCGCAGTAGGCGTTACCGGAGAGAGCAACGAGTGCGCCAAAGGGGTGATCCCCTTTGTGCGCGCTACGGCCACCGACCTGAATTTCACGCTGGCTTTAGCTCTGATCGCCGTGGTGATGGTGCAGGTGACCGGCGTGCGCGCTCAGGGCATGAGTTACTTCAGCAAATTCCTCAACGTCAAGACATTCTTTACCAAACCCGTCTTCGGCGTGATCGATTTTGGCGTTGGCATTTTGGAACTCGTTTCCGAGTTCTCCAAAATATTGTCGTTCGCCTTCCGTCTTTTCGGCAACGTGTTTGCCGGCTCGGTGCTGCTCTTCGTCATCGGCACCCTGGTGCCGGTCTTCGCCCAATCGGGCGTGTTGATGTTGGAATTCTTCGTCGGCGCCATCCAGGCTTTGGTATTCGGCTTGCTCACCATGACCTTCATGGCGCAAGCCACCCAGAGCCACGGCGGCGAAGCCCACGAGGAAGCGCATTAGGAAACTAACCTTGCGAAGGTTGGACTTGAAGACAAGAATCTTTCAAGATCAACCTTCGCAAGGTTGATAAAAGCAGAGACGTTCGCAATAATCAAATTTATGGAGGATTTTCATGGAAGGTGATTTCGTTACAGGGGCAAAGACAAGGAAAGCTGCGCTTTCCGCAGTTGCGAGGAAGGCGCTAGCGCCTGACGAAGCAATCTCCGCCTTCACTGACTTGACCAACCAAAATTCGCATTAATCCACTTATCTGGAGGAATCTACATGGAAGGTGATTTTGTAACTGGAGCAAAAATGATCGGGGCCGGCTTGGCCATGATCGGCGCCATCGGCGCCGGTGCAGGCATCGGCATTGTGGTCAGCGGCGCTGTGCAGGCCATGGGCCGCAACCCGGATTTTTCGGGCACGATTCAGACCAATATGATTTTGGGCATTGCCTTCGCCGAAGCGGTCGCGATTTACTGCTTGGTGGTGGCCTTGCTGCTCCTCTTTGCGGTCTAGCCGCGAAGGTGTGAAAGGAGCCCGCATTGGAAGCCCTTGGTCTTAATCTCGGTTACGTATTAGTCCAGATTTTCAATTTCTTGATCATTTTTGTAGTCCTGCGCGCCTGGGTCTACAAACCCATCCTGGGTCTGCTGGAGCGCCGCCGCGAAGCGATCGCCAAGGGACTGGAGGATGCCCGCGTGGCTGCAGAAGCCCGCGAGAACGCCGAAAAAGACGCGGAAAAACTGTTGAATGATGCCCGCGCCAAGGCTGCGACGGAGGCGCGTGAGATTACTCAGCGTGCCGAGCAGCAGGCCAAAGAGATCCGCTCGGCCGCCGAAGCCGTCGCCGCCAAAGCCCGCGAAGTGGCATTGGCGGAGGTGGAAGCGGAGCGGGCGCGCATCTTGAGCGATCTGCGTGGCCAGGTCGCTGCCCTGTCAGTCGCAGCCGCGCAGAAGCTGATCGGCGAAGCTCTGGATGCCAAAAAGCAGAAGGCCCTCATCGATGAGTTCTTCTCGGGCGTAAAAGCTGGCAAGGTTACCGTGCTGGAAGGCGCCGAAGTCAGCGGCTCCGCTGCGGTAGTGACTAGTGCCCTTCCGCTGGATAAGGAAGAGCAAGCCGCCGTGCAGAAGCAGGTTACGCAGGCGCTGGGCGGCAAAGGCGATATCACCTTCAAGGTGGACCCTAACATCCTGGGTGGCCTGGTGGTGCGCGTGGGCGACAAAGTGCTGGACGGCTCAGTGTCAGGCCAATTGGGCGCCCTGCGCCAGTCCATGCGATAACCAAGGGAAAGCCGAAGTTACGAGGAGCTGAGCGAAAGCGAGGCGACGTGGTAATCAGCTTTCCGCGGTTGCGAGGAGGCTGAAAGCCAGAGCCTGTCCTGAGCGAAGCGAATGGGAAGCAATCTCCATGATTGTTGGAAAGACGTCTCGGCATCGAGGCGTCTTTTTGTTATAGAATGAATTTACCGAATATGGCAGATCTTTCTGAACTCTTAAAAGGATTTCCCACAATTAATTCAGTGCCCCAGGTCGAGATCAAGGGCATTGCCGTTGACTCGCGCCAGGTAAAGCTTGGGGACCTTTTCTTCGCTGTGGTTCAAGGTGTGGATCGATACAAGTTTCTAGATCAAGTTGTAGAGAGAGGTGCTGCCGCGGTGGTGGGAGAACGCTCAGGCATCGAGCTGAGCATTCCGCACATCCAGGTGAGGGACACGCGCGCCGCGTTAGCGCATGTGTCCGCGGCGTTCTTCGGCCAGCCTGCCAAAGACCTGACCATGATTGGCGTCACTGGCACGGACGGCAAAACCACCACCTCGAACTTCATTTATCACATCTTGCAGGCAGCTGGTTTGCCGACTGGAATGATCAGCACTGTGAACGCGCAGATCGGCAGCCAGGTGCTGGATACCGGTTTCCATGTGACCACGCCGGAAGCTTTCGACACTCAACGTTACCTACGTCAAATGGTGGAGGCCGGGCTGACTCACGCGGTGTTGGAGATGACTTCGATCGGTCTGGCGCAACAGCGCGGCGCGCGGCCCAGGGAATTCGACATAGGCGTGGTGACAAATATCACCCACGAACACCTCAATGATCACGGTACCCGTGAAGCCTATTTTGATGCCAAAGCTTTGCTCTTTGAAGGTCTGAGCCAGCCTTATGACAAGAAACGGCTGGTCAAACGGCTGGCTGTGCTCAACCGCGACGATAAATCCTATGAAGGTTTAGTCAAACGGATCACTGTGAAGCAACTTTCCTATGGCCTGCATCCTGAAGCTCAATTGCGCGCCGCAGATATCGAAAATTATCCGGACCGGTTAAGTTTCACGGCTCACGGGCCCGCGTTTGAGTTCCGCTTGCAAACTAAGATGTTCGGCGCATTCAACGTGTCCAATGCCCTCGCCGCGATTGGCGCAACGGTGGTCGGCCTTGGCGTGAACGCGGAGGCGGCGCAGGAAGGTATCGCTGCACTGGAGGGCGTCCCCGGGCGCATGGAGCGTATCGAGATGGGGCAGGACTTCACCGCCATCGTGGATTTCGCCCACACGCCCAACGCGCTGAAAGTAGCGTTGGAAGCCGGGCGCCAGTTGACTCAAGGCAAGGTGATCGCCGTTTTCGGCTCTGCGGGTCTGCGTGACAAAGCCAAGCGCCGCATGATGGCCGAGGTGGCGGCAGAGCTGGCGGACATCAGCGTTCTGACCGCCGAGGACCCGCGCACAGAATCGTTGGATGCTATTTTGGACGAGATGGCCGCCGGCGCAAAAAGCAAAGGCGGCAAAGAAGGCAAGAGTTTCTGGCGCGTGCCCGATCGCGGCGCGGCAATTTCATTTGCCTTGCTGCAGGCGAAGCCCGGCGACCTGGTGATGGTGTGCGGCAAAGGTCACGAGCAATCGATGTGTTTTGGTGAGACCGAGTACCCCTGGGACGACCGCGTGGCGATGCGCGCCGCCCTGGCGGAACTGTTGGGCGTGCAGGGTCCGGTGATGCCAACGCTGCCGATAATTAGATAAGGAGAAGACTCGAATTATCAATCTTCTCTTTAGACACATGAATTGGCTAGGGGCGTACCAGATTGCTGACATCCTCTTCTAAGTTTTCCAGGCTGTCATATAGGAGTTGAATAATATATTTGGGATTATGGACGAATCCCCCCGAATCTATTAGGGTGTAATGGTAATTATAGGCGGCTATCAATAGGCGAGGCGTCCAACTGGCAAAACGATTCGTTGCATTAATTTCTTCTTCTTCGTCGGCGCCATTTTGATTCAGATCGATAAAAAAGTAAGGGGCTACCTGGCTGTTGTAAATAATGTCTGAACCTGTAGTTTCCGATGCATAGTTTTGCAGAGCAATCAATAGGGCATCCTGCAAAGTCTTTATCTCTTCAGCGATCCCTTCGTTGATATTTCCATCACCATCGTAATCAGTTCTTGAGAACCGAATAGCGGACGGTTCCTGGCTCGGGTCGTAGCCAGAATGACAGTTTGCACAGATATCACGATTTACATCTAATTGGTGGGGATCATGGCAATCCGTACAGCTACCGAATTGACTTGAGTGATTACGTAAACCGAAGTATGAAAGATTCTCATATTGGTAACCCCCGTTAGCCTCAGAACCATACATTGTCGCCCCGGGTGCAGCCCCGTGTACGTCAACAAATTCCAGGGATGGATTAACGGTGTCGTTTTCCAAACTAGCCACAACAATACTGATTTCCGTTCCTGATTTCACCCCCACATGGCAAGTTGTACACAAATTACTTTCACTGGAAGTGCCTTCAGAAGATGCACCGCTAGGAAAAACCACCGGACTAACGTCGAAAACGGTAAATTGCATTGTGTCATTATGACAGGTCGTACAGGATAGACCGCTGGAAATTGGCTGTGGCATCGCCGACCCTGATGATAAGAAAGATGGCAGTCCGTCAGACGAGTGGCATGTGCTGCATCCCTGGCCAACCATCGCTTGACTGTCCCAATAGCGAAATGATGCCGCACTGGTATGCGCACTAACCGGCCACATCAACGCTAAGGGCGGGATTATTTGTGTTTGGCCCAAAGTGGGTGAGGGCTCGGTGGGCAAAGGGGAAAAAGGTGTTACTTGGACCGGGGGGCTGATCGTATCTAGGGCGGTCTTTTCAAAAGTGACAAATTCGTATATGCCAAATAATAATAGAGAGCAAATTGCTGCAAAAACCGGAATGAACCGCCGCCGCCTTTTTGCAATAATAATCTCTGGATCCCTGGGTGGCTTGGTGCTGGATTCTATCTCGGCTAGTTCTAAGGGATGAAACTCAACCATTTCCTCCCTGGAAATTGCGCCGGTAAACATGCTTCTATTGAAGTGGCGAACGAGAACATGATATAGATGCCATATTAGGATGGCCAAAAGGGCTAATAACGCTTCATTGCCGTGAGCCGATTTTGCTGCCGGGATGAATTGCCCAGGGAGAAATTGAGTGGTCGCAATGGGATTCCAAAGCATAAATCCGGTCAAGATCATGATGGCCAGCCCCCAGACTAAGGCCCAATACTCAAATTTTTCTTCAAATGAATAGCGTCCGAATGAGGGCTTTTCTTTTGCGACGCCCAGATTGAATTTCAGCGATTTCAGGGCATCGAGAAAATCTTTCCAGTTGGGGAGCATTTTTGGCAGGACGCGCTGCACAAAGATCTGGAGACCGACCACACCGATGTGGATGACCACTACAACCATTAACGAAATCGCCGCGATTCGGTGGATTATGCGGACGGCTTCAATTCCCCCTAGCAGAGAGATAAATTGAACCGAAACCGATAAACCGGAATACTTTTGGGCTAAACCGGTGAATGCCAGAACGGCGAATGAAAGCGCCATAAGCCAATGCTGAATACGAACCACCCTATCAAAGCGAAGGAATTGTTGGGCCTCCTTTTTACTCAAGAGTCACCTTATTTTTTCCGTTTCCCAAACCGATGGTAAGCATCGGGAACAATAAACACCAACATCCCTATAACAGTAATTGGGATCACTAGTTTGTAAAAGAGATCTACGGCTGAAATCACTGGCGTTTTTTCCCATGAAGGTTGGTAGTGTCCCAACCAGGAAGCCGGGAATTCATCCGTAGCGTTCGGGTGACAACGCTGGCAAGTGCTTATCAGATTTGCTCGAATCACGGTGCTTTCTGGGTCGTCGGTTCTGCGAATGTCATGTGTTCCATGACAATCAATACAGACCGGTTTATTGGTCTCTTGATCAGGCGATATCTTTTCGAACAAAGTTACGGTCGTGCCGTGAAAATCCGAGACGTAAGTTTGAAATACATTGGGATTAAGACCGTACTTTTCCGTTAAGGTTTCGTCTGTATGGCACCTGGCACAAATGAGGGGCGAGAAGAGATGAAACTGACCCTGGGAAGGGCCTTCAATTTGGTGAACACCGTGGCAATCTGTGCACGTGGGGGTGTCGGGATTTCCCTCTTCGAGCAATTCCCCTCCATGGACGCTGGTCTTATATAACCCGAGTATTTGGGAGTGGCATTTTCCGCAGACTTGCGCAACGTCGATTCTGGATATTGAAGGCGTGGTCACATCGTGCGCCCCATGGCAATCGGTGCATACTGCGGCATTGAGATTGCCCCCATTCAGGGCAGCCTGGTGCACGCCTTCCAAGCCTGATTCATCAACGTGACATTCACGGCAACCCTGATTCTGTTGAACAGTAAATTCCCTTAGGGTTGCCGCTTCCACAGCAGGATGGGGATAACCAGTTATGGTTGTGTGGCACTGAACGCAAGTGGTTCCTTGAACTCCATGAACCGAGGCCGCATACATGTCGCCATTTACGAACAAATCCAGCGACTCGCCTGAGATTAATTGCAGGGAAGTGTCGGGCGTCTCATGGCAAAATAGGCAAACACCATTCGGATCTGGCTGATCTGTGCCCAGTGGTTCTGAGGAAAAAGCCAACGAGGGCTTTGCTGTTGCTAAGACAGAAACCATAGCAACGCCTAAGGCGATAACGAGGATTTCTATCCAGAAAAATGAAATTGGAGATTTGGCAGGTGGTTTATGAAACAAGGCTGTGGCTCCAAAACCCAATACGTATTGTTCGTCGCTCTATGAGCATCTGGCCGTCACGGTCTCAATAGAACATGTTCCTGGTTCAAAGAACGGCGCGCAGACATTGATTGCTATTTAGCGTAAGCACTACAATAGGTGGGTTGCGGACTGTACTGGGTTGCTGGCTACCGGTCTTGGCTCCACTGTAGCCCTGCTTTCACCCTCCAGCAGTAGGGCAAACTAAGAAGCAGAACGATAAGTCCGGCCAATACGACCCATGTAAAATCAGATGAGATTCAGTATAACATGAATAAAAGATGGACTTTCTCTGGATGAGAAAACTCAAGCAGACCCCATGATTTCAGAAACCAATTCCCTTAGCTTAGTGATCGTTTACTTCATCTATGGACTGGCTTTTTTTAGTCTGGGGTTGGCCATTATTATGGAAGGTGGGAGAAGCTCAGATGCCAGGCTGCGCTTGGCTCTGCGTCCTTTAGCGGCTTTTGGCCTAATCCATGCTTTGCACGAATGGATGGATATGTTTGAAGCCACTGGCCTGCTCGCGACCGAGGGCGAGATACCGAGCTGGTGGGTGGGCATAAAACTAAGTCTGCTGTCTTTTTCGTTTTTATCATTAGCTGGATTTGGCTTTTCCGCACTCGCCCCTAATTTCAATTTAAGGCGCATCAGCTTATTGGCGCCATTGATCATGGCATTGATCTGGGGTTTAGGGAATTTCTACCTTCGAGATAAGTTTATTGCTCCAGAGGCTTTATTACCGGCTGCCAATGCGTGGACACGTTATTCCGTGGGCATACCTTCGGCCGTGATCGCCTCAATTGGTTTGATAGTGCAGCAGCGTGCCTTCCGTAAGGGAGGAATGGCCCAGTTCGGGCAGGATAGCTTGAGAGCAGCGATTGCTTTTATTTGGTATGGAGTCGTCGGTCAAGTGTTTGTGCAAGCCAGTCGTCTGCCGCCTTCCACTTATATCAATGAAGAACTTTTTATGCATTGGTTTCATTTCCCTGTTCAATTTTTGCGGGCTACCTTAGCTGTTATTGTGACAATCTCGGTGATACGGTTTATGCGTTCCTTTGACACAGAGATTAAACGGGAGATCGCATCTTTGCAAAAGGCCAGGATTCAAGAAGCTCAGGAAAGAGAAGAGTTGCGTGGGAAGCTGCTCCAAAGGGTTGTCACGGCTCAAGAGGCAGAACGTTTGCGGGTCGCCAGGGAACTGCATGATGAAACCGGGCAAACGCTGACCGCCATAGGGATGGGGTTGCGAGGTTTGTCTGACTCCCTGCTAAAGAACCCGGACCGATCTCGCTCCACACTGGATAAGCTGGAAAACCTTGCTGCCAATTCATTGACCGAACTGCAGAGGCTGATCAACAACCTGCGCCCCACTCACCTGGATGACCTGGGGTTGCCCGCAGCCTTGCGTTGGTATCTGGGGGAAATTCGCCAACACGCAAATCATCTCGAAATCAAGTTTTCTTTGACTGGAGATGAATATCCCCTTCCCCAACCGGTAAAGATCGCCATTTATCGAATTGCCCAGGAGGCCATAACCAATGTTATCAAACACGCCCAGGCGCATCTCGTTGAGATGAATCTTCATTATCAACCCGATCGAACGAACATAGAAGTAAGAGATGATGGCATTGGCATGGATCTAGGTCAAATCAATAATGATGGAAGGCAACCCTGGGGGCTGCTGGGTATGCGAGAACGAGCAACCCTGTTGGGTGGCGATTTTCAAATCCAATCCTTGCCTAATCAAGGCACATGCATTCGGGTATCGATTCCTACTCAGCCAAACCTTGAAGCTGTTGATCTAGAGAATGCAGAATGAAAAAGATGAAAAAGATTCGAATATTACTGGTTGATGATCACGCAGTGGTACGTGCTGGCATTCAGACAATTATGGCTAACGAGAAGGATATTGAGATTGCGGGCGAGGCTGAAACAGGGAAACAAGCGCTGGCAATAATAAAAACAGCCAGGCCCGATGTTGTGGTAATGGATATCGGTCTACCTGATATGAGCGGGATCGAAGCGACCCAAAAAATTACCGCTCGTTACCCAGAGACAAAAGTGCTCGCGCTGACGATCCATGAAGACGAGGAGTATTTTTTCAAGATGCTTGAGGTGGGGGCGAGTGGCTATGTGTCTAAACGCGCCGCGCCTGAAGAGCTTATTATGGCGATCCGCGCAACGGCAAATAACGAAACCTACATAAATCCTTCGCTAGCAAAATTTTTGGTAAGGGATTATTTCAAGCAGGGCAGAGATGGAGAGGCTCAAGAAATACTAACCCAGCGCGAAGGACAAGTATTGGCCTATTTAGCGGAAGGAATCACGAATCAGAGGATTGGAAAAGAGCTGGTGATTAGCCCCAAGACAGTCGCCCGCCATCGCGAGAATATCATGCGCAAACTAAGCCTCCATAACCGGACAGACCTGGTCAAATACGCGATTCGGAAGGGAATTATTCGTCCGTAGATAAGACCCCAAAATAGCGATTAGTCCAGAAAATTGCAGAAGCGGGAGAGAGATTCGCCTGCCCTATTTGCCCTTCCTAACATGGGTGATTTTCCCATCAAAAAATCGGGTGTTCGCCCAATTTACATGCCTACCTGATTGGAATAATGTGTAGGAAGATCAAAGGAAGGGAGGGACCAGTGCCTACACAGGAAATCCTTGGCTTGATCCTTACGATGTCCATCATGCGATTTGGCTTGCCGGCCCTCTTGATGCTTTGTTTTGTGCGGCTTGGGCAGATGTTTGAAGCTCACAATCGAACAACATGACCGACCTGCTGCCTGTTTTTTACCTCATCATTGGCGTAATTCTCCGGTTTGCCATTCCCATTGGCATCACCTTTCTGCTGGGATGGTTCCTGAAGCGATTGGATGTGCGTTGGCAAGCAGAAGCTAAGGAAATTCAAGAAACACTGAAACATGGCAGACGGCCGGTTTCCGTTCAGCCCTGCTGGGAAGTTAAGAATTGCCTACCAGGTGTTCGAGCCAAATGTCCGGCCTATGCCAATTTAGGCATATTGTGCTGGGAAGTCTTCGGCGCGAATGGCACTATCCGCTCCATATGCCAGGATTGCGCATACCGACAAAGTGTCCTATCCACCCGAGTAGTAACCCCCTGAATTGCAGGAGATAACTATGCTATCCCAAATCGTACAAGGATTATTTCGTGGAGTTGGTCTCGCTGGCATATTCTGGGCTTTCCTTGGATCGATTGGCGAACCGATCAATACTCAGTTAGATGCACCTTCTACGGATGAATGCATCGGTTGCCACACAGCGATCGGAGATGATTGGGCCAATCATGACCATGGTCAGGCAGCCACCAATGAAGCTTTCATTGACGCCTGGAATGAGCAAGGGAACCTGCCGATCTGCATGACCTGCCATTCGACTGGATATGATGCCAGCACCCTGACGTGGGAAAGCCCGGGCGTAAGCTGCGTTACCTGCCATGCTCCCTACAATGAAGATCATCCAGATGAGATCATGCCCACTGATGTGTCTACGCATGTGTGCGGTAACTGCCACCTAGAAACATTCGCGCAGTTTATTGATTCGGCGCATGGTAAAACTGGTCAAAATTGCTACGGTTGTCACAATGCTCACACAACCAGCCTAAAAACTGCAGATAGCCAGGACCTGTGCGGGGCTTGCCACAAAGAGAGGGTCCATTCCTTTGAGCTTACGGTTCACGCTTCCGAGGGATTGTTATGCTCTGATTGCCACTTAAGGCCTTTGGATTCCGTTTTAGGCACCGGGCACGGAACGCGTGACCATTCCTTCAAAGTAAGCTTAGAAACCTGCACGGAGTGCCACAGTGAGGGTTTGCATACACCAGCCGAAGCCCTTACAGCAGATACCGAAAATATTGAAGAAGTGCTGACCAGATCTTTTCCCGCCGAACCTGCCCTTCGAGCCGAACCCGAACAAAATAATTTTACGGGAATGGCCGTTTTAGGGGCGCTGTTCGGGATGGGTTTTGGAATTGTAGTTGCCCCATGGCTGGAAAAATGGTACCGGCGCGTTAGAAACAAGAAATAAGGGACTGAACCATGAATCGGCGCGAATTCCTTAAATTAACCCTGGCTTTGATTGGCTCTTTTGCCGGGCATAAGCTTTTTGGCAAACTCAGCTTTGTCCAAGCCTCCACAGGTACCCAAAACGGCGGACAAAAATGGGCGATGGTCATCGACCAGAATAAATGCACCGGTTGTGGTTACTGTGTAAAAGCTTGTCAAGCCAATAATGATGTCAACCCCGAGATGGCTTGGAACAAAGTGTACTCCTCTACCCGAGTCGGGGACAAAGAGATCTTTACGCCGGTTTCTTGCCAACACTGCGAACATGCGCCTTGTGTTTCTGTTTGCCCTGTGGGAGCCAGCTATCGTCGCGAGGACGGAATTGTGATGATGGACTATGAGCGCTGTATTGGCTGCCGCTACTGCCTGTTGGCTTGCCCCTATGGCGCACGTTCGTTCAATTGGGATACATTTAGCGGGCCAAATCCGGCAGTCCCGGAATGGGGCGAGCCAGATGTTGAGCGAAGACCGCGTGGCGTAGTTGAAAAATGCACATTCTGTGTCCAGCGACTCGATCGCGGACTGGCGGAGGGGCTCACGCCTGGTTTAGATGAAGCGGCTACACCTGCCTGTGTGAATGCCTGCCCAGTGAACGCACGCATTTTTGGTGATTTGAACGATTCTGATTCTCCGGTTAGCAGAGCCTTGAACAACTCACCTTCTTTCCGCCTGTCGGAGTCCCTGGGAACTGGCCCGCGTGTGTATTATTTGCCACCACAACCGATTGGTGAGGAGAATAATTCATGATAACGAAAATGAAGAGCCTCTCCATTAACTCATACAATACCTGGCTCGGATTCTTGCTGATTCTCATCTTGGCCGGATTTGGCGCGGGGATATTCGTGCTCTTACGCGGATTGGTAGTGACAAACCTTACCGACCTAACTCCCTGGGGTTTGTGGATCACATTGGATCTATCATCCATCGCACTGAGTGCTGGAGCCTTCACTTTGTGTGCGGGGGTTTACTTACTGGGATTAAAACAGTTCAAACCGCTTGCGCGCACGGCGGCCTTTATTGGGTTGATTGGATACGGCATGGCTATGATGTTTCTCCTACTAGATATCGGCCGACCGGATAGGTTTTATAACGGGTTTATTTTCTGGAATAACCACTCCGTCTTGTGGGAAGTCACCATGTGCGTGGGTTTGTATTTCATGGTGCTAACCATAGAGAACCTGCCAAATTTTGCCCGCTGGGGATGGTTGCAAACCAAATTCCCGAAACTGGTAGGTTGGATGTTACAAACACACGAGAATGCCCCATACCTTGCCGTTGCCGGGTTGGGTCTCTCCGTTTTGCATCAATCTTCGCTTGGTGCTACTTTTGGAGTGCTGATCTCTCGACCGATCTGGTATCACCCCGGGTTGGCTGGGCTGTTTTTTGTTTCAGCCATCGCTGGGGGGATTGCGATGACCTTGCTGGTGGCTCTCATTGCTGGTTTGCGCCGGCCGGGTCTGCAGATCGAGGAAAAGACAATAAGTCAGGTGGCGCAATTCTTGGGGTGGGCGTTGGTGGTTTACCTATATCTGCGATTCTGGGATTTGTTGGCAACGACCTATACATTCCAACCTGGCCGAGCAGAGGGTTTTGAATTGCTTACCCGCGGGACCTTATCATTCAACTTCTGGTTTGGAGAAATCTTGCTGGGTATTTTAATACCAGCGATAGTGTTGCTCACCGGGTACTATCGCCGAAACCAATATGTTCTTCTTGCTGCACTGACCATGGTCGTGGGGGGCTTGATCACTTACCGCTGGGACACAAACATGGTCGGGCAAATGGTGGTGCAAAGCCCTCTGTCCACTGTTATTGCGCCGCGCTACATCTATTACACTCCATCGCTGGTTGAAGTGATATCCAGTGTTGGCATTATCGCCTTTGGATTGTTTGCCATCACATTCGGCATTCGACATTTGCATCTCATAGGGCCGACGCCGCTTCCCGATGGAAATCAGTCGATAAGCAAATAATCGAGTGTTCTCCCTGCATCACCTTAGCCGCTTACACAAATCAAGCGCTAGATTTGGGACAAATGTCCCCCTGCGCTTACTGGCATTTGACCTAAAAACCCGGCATAGAATTGATGGAATGTGGGGAATATGCTATACAAATACATACCTTGCATAGAAGATTTCTATAAAGAGATATAGGACGGAGCTATGAAGAAACGCACACTGTTGTACGCCGGCTTATTTATCGTGGTTGGGGTTCTGCTAGTGGCTTGTTCTCCTGGCCCAGCCGGGCCAGCGGGTCCTCAGGGCGAACCCGGCCCCGCTGGACAGCCTGCGGAAGCTTCAGACCTAAGCTGCACGGGCTGCCATAACGACAGCACACGGATCACTGGTAACCAGACGGCCTGGAGCACATCTCAACATGGTTTGGGAACAGTTTTCGCAAGAGGGACCAGCGCGGGCTGCGCTGGATGCCATTCAGGCGGAGGCTTCAGTGCACGAGTTGCTGCAGGTCTTAGCTGGAACGAAGTTGAGGAAGGAGATCCCAACCCAACGCGCCAAGACTGCCGTGCCTGCCACCAGATTCACACGACTTATACCGATGCAGACTTTGCCCTGGAGACAACGGATCCCGTTGAGATTTCTGCGTTTGCGGGTCAAACCTTCGACGGTGGCTTGGGCAACCTGTGTGCAAACTGCCACCAGCCGCGCCGGGCATTTCCCGAAGCTGTGGATGGCAACGTGGAGATTGCGGATCACTTCGGCCTTCATTATGGGGTGGAAGCTACCATGTTGTTAGGAATCGGTGGAGCAGGTGACGTGGAAGGCAATCTAAGCCCCCACGCAAAACAGGTGGAAGACACCTGCGTGACATGCCACATGGGTGAGGGTCGGAATCATGCATTTCGACCAAATATTGCGACTTGCCAGGAATGTCATGAAGGCGCTGAAAACTTCGATATCAACGGCGTGCAAACTCAAGTTCATGAGCTTGCCGATGAGCTGGAAGGGCTCCTAATCGCAAAAGGCGTCCTAGACGCTGAGGGGAGTGAAATACCCTCGATCGTGCCAGAAGCATATGCCGCAGCGCTTTGGAACTGGATTTACCTGGCTCACAACGACACGAGCTTTGGTGTCCACAACTCAAACTATGCGATCGCCCTGCTTGAGTGGTCGATAGATTCTTTGAAGTAGAAGCGATAGTCCAAACGCATTTTCATGTGCAAGATGTGAATGCGTAATAGCCTTTCAATGCGACCACCGGGTCTACTGAAATAGGCCCGGTGGTAGTTTAATCTGCACAGGATATTGTGAAGCATTGGACAATTTGTGAACACCTTGACGATAGGATAATGGTATCAGAGTAGAATTGGTTAAAGGCGCCTCATTGTGCTAGAACGACAAAAAAATCGAGACTCAGAGGATGAAGCATGAACGATAATAATCGGCTTAGCCGCCGAGACTTTCTGGGTCTCCTTACGTTTGGCTTAGGTGGCTTGATCAGTTTGGCCATTGGGATTCCGGCCATTTCTTACATTATTTCTCCTGCTCGAAGAAGAATCGAAGAAACAAACTTTATCCCCCTGGGAGCCGCCGATAGGGTTTCTGTTGGAGCGCCGACATTATTCAGGACAAAAATAACGCGAAAATCCGGGTGGATAACCGAGGAGACAGAGTTGTCATTCTATGTGCTCACCGAAAACAACCGGGAATTCACGGCCCTTTCGAACATTTGCACGCACCTGGGTTGTCGAGTTCGCTGGGTCCCGGATGAGGAGAAGTTTTTTTGCCCATGCCACAACGGAGTGTTCGACAAGAACGGGGCAGTGGTTTCCGGCCCTCCACCACGCCCACTCAACCAGTATGAGGTGAAAGAAGAAAATGGTCAGCTTTTTGTCGAATATGGATAAATTGGCAAAGCGTTCTGCCACCTGGCTGGACGAACGCCTGGGATGGCGCGATGTTTGGGAAGCCATCTTCCTGCGCAAACTACCCAAAGTAAATTGGGCTTATACCCTGGGCAGCGCCGCCCTTTTCGTTGCCCTGCTGCAAATGGTCACGGGAATTCTTTTAACAATCTACTACGTGCCGACTCCGGATTATGCTTACGATACCGTACAGTTCATTACTCACGATGTGACCGCGGGCTGGCTGATTCGCGGTTTGCACCATTATGGCGCCAGCGCTTTGATCCTGCTTTCAGTGCTTCATCTCGTGCGCGTAGTGATTTATGGTTCATACAAGTTCCCCCGGGAAGTTACCTGGCTGACAGGGGTCTTCCTACTCCTTGTAACTCTGGGTTTCGGATTCACAGGATATTTGCTTCCCTGGGACCAGAAAGCCTATTGGGCAACAACTGTAGGGACAAGTATTGTAGGAGTCACGCCCGGCATCGGGGACTGGCTATTGCGCGTAATGCGAGGCGGCCAAGAGCTCTCCGAGGTCACCCTGGCGCGCTTCTATGGCATGCATGTATGGTTTTTGCCTGCTGCGCTGCTGTTACTGATCACTGTCCACATGTATCTGGTAGTTCGAAATGGAATAAGCGCCGCCCCGCCGAAAGGCGAATAAGCATGGATGAATTAGAAAAACGCCAATACCTGGAGAACTATCGAGAAAAGAAAAAGAAGGGGGTTCCTTTCTTCCCAGATATCCTGGTTAAGGATGTCATCGTTGCTTTTGGCATATTTCTGATTCTGATATTGCTGAGCTATTTCGTAGGCGCTCCGCTGGAGCCAAGGGCCGACCCTGCCGACACTTCCTATTTGCCGCGACCCGAATGGTATTTCAGATTCCTGTTCCAGCTCCTGAAATACTTCCCGGGGAACCTGGAGGTGATCGGGGTCGTGGTTATTCCAACCCTCCTTGGATTGGCGCTTTTGGCATTGCCGTTCCTGGACAGCCATCGTTTCAGACACTTTTCCAAACGCTTACCGGTCGTCGGTGCTACGGCTTTCGTCGCAATCAGCGTTCTCGGGCTCTCAGTAGCCTCCTATTTGGAAGAGCCGCCTCCGGCAGAATCCGTCCCCGGTGATCCAACCGCCTATTTGTACACCTTTAACTGCGCCGGTTGTCATGGGGAGGTTTCCAATATTCCCAATAATGGGAACCTGTTTGAAGTGATTTCCCAGGGCAAACATGAAGGTATGCCACCTTGGGGCGGGGATCTCAGCAATGAAGAGATTGATTCGTTAGTGGGATTCATTCTGTCCCCCAGCGGATCAGATATTTTCGTAAATAATTGTGGCGAATGCCACGATGTTACCGATTTGGTTTACACCGACCCACAATTGCTTAGGCAAGTATTGGACCTCGCTGCAAGCCAAGAAAATCACGCTTCGGCTCCCTTTGCAGACGAGCCACTTACGATTGGCGAGCGATCTTCACTAGCTAATTTCCTAGTGGCACCTGATGGGAAACGTCTGTTCGTTAACTACTGCTCCTCTTGCCATGGGGAAGCGGTTTCCACCGAGGGCGGCATAGACGCCTACAGCCAAATCATCAGTGAAGGTGGTTTGCATCGGGACATGCCGGCCTGGGGAGAAACACTCGAGGTCGATCAAATCAGTACATTGGCCGCGTTTGTGGTGGATCCAACTTCGTCCCCGGCAGGGGATCCGCTGTTTCAACAATATTGCACAAGCTGTCATTTCCAAAACATACCCAGTGCAGAATCCGTTTGGGAAGCCTTTACAATTATTTCGGAGGGAAGGGGGCATGAAGATATGCCGGTCTGGGGAGAAATTCTTGGAGCCGAGCAAATCGAGTCCTTGGCCCAATATGCCTATCAGTCCTCATCAGAATCTTATGCCATGCGAGGGCAGAATCTTTTCATCCAAAATTGCGCAACCTGCCATGGCGAGTTCGGTGAGGGCGGCGCCAACCCAACACGAACCGGAGATATCATCGCTCCGATTAGCACAACCGATTATCTCAAGACGCGAGATGATTTCACCATTGGTGAAATTATCAGTCGCGGGCAGCCGGATTTCGGCATGTCACCCTTTGGCTTGAGTTATGGCGGGCATCTTGACAACAACGATATTGCCTCCCTGGTTCAGTTTATCCGCTCTTGGGAGGGCAATCCGCCAGTGGTATCTCTTCCCGAGATCGAAGCAGGCAATATTAATCTTTCTGGAGCGGAAATCTTTGTGTCGACTTGTGCCCAGTGTCACGGAATCGATGCAACTGGTGGACTAGGTCCTTCACTGCGATCCTCCCAATTCCAGGACGACAATACCCGCGAGAGTATTTATTCCAGTATTAGCGAAGGGCATACCGGGACAGTCATGATTTCGTGGGGCGAAATACTTACGACCGATCAGATTCAAGAATTGGTCGAATTTGTCCAAGGCCTGCCAGCCATTGAAGAAACGGGGACCGATCGTGTTTCCTTCAACACGCTGGTAATGCCGATTATTCAACAGAATTGCAAAATCTGTCACAATAACAATTTTGCTGAGGGAAATTGGAATTCAACCAGTTACGCCGAGATAATGAATTCTGGCAACAATGCTCCAGTGATCATTCCGGGAGATATTGAAGGATCTCGTCTGGCGCAGATGTTGCAGGGGAATTTGGGCAGTGATGCGTTAATGCCGCCTGATGGCAAACTACCTGATGGCATCCTTCAAGTAATATTGACCTGGATTTTGGAGGGAGCTAGGGACAACTGACCCTTACCAAGGCAATTGTTCTTCCGTAGGATGGGGCGGATGCGACATCGGTCAGACAAAATGCACACCTATCCAAAAATTATGGTAAAAAAGCCGAGGTAACGCGATGAGTATAAATAATCAGCCGAATATCGGCACACAGAAAGGCGGACAACGAAAATTCATCATCGGCGGTTTGATCATCCTGGCGGCCGTGATTTATTTGATCGTTGCCTCCACAGTGGCGAGCGCGGAGTATTTTTATACTGTTGATGAACTTCTTGGGCGCGGCGCTGTGGGCCAGCCAGTTCGTGTGACAGGTGCCGTGCTGGGCGACACTATCCACTATGATGCCGTAACCCTTACGTTGACATTTACTATGGTCCATTTGCCTGCCGATCAAGAACTTGTCAACGCGGAAGGCGGACTGGCCGAAGCGTTGCACATTGCAGTAGAAGATACCAGCCGCGCGCGCTTGCAGGTGGTCTACGTCGGCGTACAACCCGACCTGCTGCGCAATGAAGCCCAGGCCATAGTCACCGGCGAATTGACGGAAGACGGCACTTTCCTCGCAAATGAGTTACTTCTCCGCTGTCCGACCCGTTATGAAGAGGCAGTTCCCGGCCAGGTCAGCGGTTAATCATTTCCATCAAGCATCATGATTGCTGATCTTGGGCTTGGCGCCCTACTAATTGCTTTCTTGCTGGCGCTATATGGTAGCGCGGCTGCTTTGATTGGGGCAGGGCAGAACAAACAAAGTTGGGTGGCCAGCGCCCGGATCGCGATGCTATTGAGTTTTCCAGTCATCTCGATCTCAGTTCTGTGCCTCATTTATTCCCTCGTTAATCTGGATTTTAATCTCGAATATGTAGCCATGGTCACCAGCCGCAGCATGCCTCAATATCTGAGGGCTACGGCTCTTTGGGGCGGGCAGCCAGGGTCGCTGCTGTTCTGGGCCTGGTTAATGTCAGCCTTCGCCTCTCTGGTGATGCTGCGCGATTGGCGGCGGGATCGGTCCTTTTTGCCCTGGGTCATTTTAGTTGCTTTGGTTACCTTGGGCTTTTTCCTGGCGCTGACTTTATTTTTCGAAAATCCCTTTACGCATCTATGGCAGGGAGCTGATGGGTCGGTATGGTCTCAGGTGTTGCCACCGTCTGGGGCCGTGCCATTTATTCCGGCGGATGGCAACGGTTTGAATCCGCTCCTCCGCCATCCGGGCATGATCATTCACCCACCAATGTTGTATCTCGGTTTTGTTTCCTTTGTTATCCCATTCGCCTTTGCCATTGCAGCACTGATCACCGGGCGCAGTGATGATCGCTGGATACGAATCACTCGTCGCTGGACTCTGTGGGCTTGGCTCTTCCTCGGGCTGGGTTTGCTGCTGGGCAGCCGTTGGGCTTACGACGTATTAGGTTGGGGTGGATACTGGGGCTGGGACCCTGTCGAGATCGCTGCCCTAATGCCTTGGTTGACTGGCACGGCATTTCTTCATTCTGTGATGATTCAGGAAAAAAGGGGTCTTTTTAAGCATTGGAATATGCTGCTCATTATCTTGACTTATGACTTGGTTATTTTTGGTACTTTTCTGACTCGCTCCGGAGTGCTTTCTTCGGTTCACGCGTTTGCTCAAAGCGCCATCGGTCCATCCTTCTTTGTATTTATTTCTTTTACTCTCATTGCTTCCCTGTATTTGCTCAGCCGGCGCTGGGAGACCTTCAAATCTGAAACCAGCATGACTTCTTTGCTTTCGCGAGAATCACTATTCCTGGTGAACAATCTCCTGTTTATGGGTATCCTAGTCGTTTGTTTCTGGGGCGTGGTGTTCCCGCTGGTTTCCGAGGCCAGCGGTGTAATCGGCCGCCTGATCCCATCCTTGAGCGGGATATTTACTGGGCAAAAGATCACCGTGGGACCTGTTTTCTACAAATTGGCAACCGGCCCATTGTGGGCTGGGCTTCTTCTCTTAATGGGCATTGCCCCACTCGCGGCATGGCGCGCCTCAACTGCCGGTACTCTGGGACGTGCAATGTGGAAACCATTGGCTATCTCGGTGTTGGTTCTGGCCACGCTGCTTCTTACCGGGATGCGCCAGCCGGGCGCACTCATTGCCTTATGGTTGTGTGCTTTCGTATTTGCTGTCACCTTGTTTGAATTCTGGCGCGGAGCCTGGGCGCGGCGCACCCATGGAGAAAGCTTCTTCCTTGCGATAAAGAGCTTGATTGGGCGCAATCGGCGGCGATATGGCGGTTATATTATTCACCTGGGCGTAGTGCTCATTGCGGTTGGAATTATTGGTATCGAATTTTTTCAACGCGAGACCCAGGGACAATTGGCCATCGGCGAGCGCTTGCAGCTGGGCGATTACAGTCTGCAATATGAATCACTTTCCGAATTTGACATGGAGGACGGCCGGTTAGTAGACCGAGCTGTGGTGAACGTTTCCAAGGGAGATGAGGCTCTTGGGCAGCTTTTTCCGCGACAAGATTACTTTTATGAGTCCCAACAGTCGATGACCATCCCTGGACTCCGCAGTTCCTTGGAAGAAGATTTCTATGTGATCTTGGTGGATTGGGAACCAACAGGCGAACACGCCACCTTCAAAATATACCTGAACCCGTTGGTGAATTGGGTATGGATCGGAGGGTTTGTATTTATTGCTGGAAACCTGGTAGCAGCCTGGCCCGAAGCGGAACCTGGCGTTGAGCCCAGGCGGGCCAAATCCTCCATCCAAAAGGCGAAAGCCTCTATTAGCTAGCAGCAAAGCAATGAAACACATTTTTGTCCTCGTTTTCGTCTGCTTCCTTTCTGTTGTTGCAGGATGTTCCGGATCGGCTGTTCAGCAAGGCGTGGGCACCAGAGATGACCAGGTTAATGCCATCGCCAAGAACCTTTATTGCCCGGTGTGCGCCAATGTGCCGCTGGATGTTTGCCCCACGGCCGCCTGTGTGCAGTGGCGTCAGGTGATAGCCGATAAGCTGGAAGCAGGGTGGAGCGATCAGCAGATTTACGATTACTTTGTCGACCAGTACGGCGATCGAGTGCTGGCTGCCCCCCCGGCGCGCGGACTAAATTGGTTGGTCTACGTGGTACCGCCGGTGGCGCTGTTGCTGGGGGTTGCACTTCTGGGCCGGGTTCTGAGAAGCGCGAAAACGCAAACGAAAATAAGTGCAGCGTCGTCGGATCCTGATCACAAGGATTACGAAAAAAGGATTGAAGCGGAATTGGAAGAGCGTCGTTAGATATGAGTACAACAATTAACGAAACGAAAACCTCGAGTTGGGGCAAGCTCGCAGCCTGGGTATTGATGCTCGGTCTATTGGTCGTTGTAGCCCTGCAATTGCGCGATGCGCAACGCGGCACCGTTGGGCGGGGAGAAATGGCGCCGGAGTTCACCCTGACCACGTTCGGTGGCGAAGTTGTGACCTCGGCGGACATGCAAGGCAAAGTGGTCGTGGTAAATTTTTGGGCATCATGGTGCAAGCCTTGTGAGCAGGAAGCTGCCGATCTGCAGACGGCTTGGGAAATGTATGGACCCAGTGGCGATGTGCTATTCATCGGAGTGGATTACGTGGATACGGAAAAAGAGGCGCTTGCCTATATCGAACGCTTCGGGATCACTTATCCCAATGGTCCAGACATCGGCACGCGCATATCACAGAGCTTTCGCATCCGCGGTGTGCCGGAGACCTATTTCATCGATCGAAATGGCCGGGTAGCCCTTGTGAAAATCGGGCCCTTTTCCACCCTGGACTCCATTGTCAACCCGATTGAAGATCTGTTGAGGCAATAGCGTATGCCGATTGGCTCCATTCTCCTGATCCTGGCACTTTCAATCCTTGTGGCCGTAGTCGTCGCACGGCCTTTTTGGGAACCGCAAAGCGATAGTTGGACTAAAGCGGAGGAACCGTCCGTACTTTTGGCCGAGCGTGAACGCATTATTGAAGCGCTCCTTGAATTGGATTTTGACCATCAACTGGGTAAGGTCCCGGAAGAAATTTTCACCTCGCAGCGGTCGTTTCTGGTGAATAAAGGCGCCCAGGTGTTGAAACAGCTCGATGCACAGGCTACAAAAGCCGATCGAACATCTTTGGAAGCGAACGATGATCTTGAACGATTAATCGCCGCTCGCAAAGCGGACAAAAATTAATGCGGTCAAGATACCTGATTGGCGTATTCGCCCTAGCCGCGTTTTTAGGTGGTTGTACTTTTTCCTTAGCCGAGGATGTAACTCCGCCGCCGAATTCTGAACTTTCAGCTGCACCTGCAACAGTTGAGCCGGTAATGCCCAGTTCGCCTCCGGATGTTTCCCGCGGAGAAGTACTCTACGCGCAGAAATGTGCGCCGTGTCATGGGATCGGAGGTTTGGGAGATGGCGAACAATCCGTCAACCTCCCGGTAGCCGTACCTGCTATCGGTACAGCTGAGTTGGCCAGGCAGAACCCACCGATGCAATGGTTTCTGATCGTAAGCGAAGGGAACATGGATAACTTCATGCCCCCTTTCGCCGGCAGCCTCGATACTCAGCAGCGTTGGGATGTGCTGGCTTATGTCTACAGTTTGAGCGGCGAACTCGCTTTGGATGACGCTGGAAACTTGGTCGAAACAGAGGTTAGCCTCGTTACTGGAACAGCTAATAATGTGCAGCCAGTAACCGTGGATGTGCTGGGAAAAGTTGAAAACGGCAGCGGCGGGGATTTACCGACAGGAGCGCCGGTCACCCTTTACTCCTTCCATAGCCAGGATGAGGTTACACGCACAACAACCCTGGGATCGGATGGCGTGTTTCGATTTGATGCGATTCCGGCCGACGCCCGCAATTTATATCAGGTGTCAATCGAATACAAAGGCCTGATTTATTTCTCAGACCCACTGACCGAGATGGATTTACAAACCGGGAAGCAGTTTGAATTAACCGTATATGAAGGCACTCAGGATACTTCCAAACTAGACATAAGCTCTCTTAACCTGGTTTTTGATTTTGTAGAAGAAGACCAGGTAAAGGTGATAGAGCAAGTTTTGCTTTCCAATAGCGGAGATCTTACTATAGTCCCGGCTCAAGAGGGGCAAGCGCTGCTTCGCTACGAGTTACCTCCAGACGCTGTCGATGTAAGCTTTGAGCAAGGCGAGGTTGGCGATCGTTACGAATTCGTGTCCGGTGGTTTTGTGGACTATCGGGCTGTATTGCCAGGGCAGGATACCTATCAGGTGCTTTATGCGTTCGACCTGAACTATGATCACGCCTTGGAATTTGTGCGATCTGTGGAATTCCCGGCCCACAATATCCACGTTTTCTTGCCCGAAAGCCAAATTCAATTGGAGGGAGAGAATCTGGTATTGGTTGGCGAACAGCTTATTGGCGAGGTCCCCTATCGCGTTTATCTGCTGGAACGCGATTTAGAACCGGGTGAACAGATTACTCTCCGTTTGACCGGTGCGCATCCACTAAACCAGCCCTTCCTGATTCAAATAAGCGCTAACAATTTTTTCATTGGGCTTATTGCCTTCAGCGTGACTGTAGGGGTTGTCGCGTATTGGCTCCGCCGCAAACCTGGAGCGACATCGACCACAGGATCCTCCAGCCAGATCATGGATGCAATCATCGCCCTGGACGAACAATTCGAACGTAAACAAATCCCTGAAAGCCAATACAAGCGCGAGCGAGCGCGCCTGAAAAATCGCCTGAGCTTCGCTCTGAAGAAAGAAAGCAAACTTTGATCGAGGTTCGCGGCCTCAGTAAGCGTTTCGGAGGAAGGTTGGTGCTGCGCAACCTGGATATAGGCGTTCAGCCTGGCCAGATCGTAGCCTTGCTCGGACCGAACGGCGCCGGAAAAACGACGTTGCTGCGCATTCTTGCCTCTCTAGCCAAGCCTTCACTGGGATATGTGCGCGTTGCCGGGTTGCTTATTCCCTCCCAGGCGCAAGCCTTGCGGTCTCAGGTGGGTTTGCTTGCCCACCAGCCACTGCTCTATAGCGATTTGAGCGCCGAGCAGAATCTGCATTTTTTTGCCCAGCTCTATGGACTGGACGATGCTGATCGGCGCGTGAGCGATTTACTTGACCAACTGGGCCTTGCAGCTCGCCGCCGCGATCCGGTACGCATCTTTTCACGTGGAATGCAGCAGCGGCTGGCAATTGCCCGCACCATTCTGCATCGCCCAAAAGTCCTTTTGCTGGATGAACCCCATACCGGTCTCGATCCGGAATCCGTCGAATCGGTTAATTCGTTGTTGCGTGCGCTGGCGAATGAAGGTTGCAGCATTCTTTTGACCAGCCATGATCTTGAAAAAACCGCCCAATTAGCCGATCGCGTTGAGGTGTTGGCAGCTGGTCGGTTGACGGCCACTTTTTCTGAAGGTAGTCTGAAGGGAATGCAGTTAGCCCGGCTGTATGCCGAAGCGATCCAGCGCGCCAAAGAGGGCGGCCGTGCATCCTAAGACGATCAACACCATGACGGCCACCTGGATCGTGGCGCGCAAGGATCTTCTGGTGGAGTGGCAAAGCCGCCAATTGCTCTCCGCCATGATGATCTTCGCCGTGTTGGTTGTGTTGATCTTCAATTTCGCTCTAGAGCTGGATGCCAAAACGCGACAAACGGTCACCGCGGGCGTTCTGTGGACGACTTTTGTGTTCGCCGGCACGCTGGGATTCAACCGCTCGATGACCATCGAGAAGGAAAACGAATCGTTGGACGGGCTTTTACTCGCCCCCATGGAGCGAAGCGCCATTTTCTTTGGAAAAATCCTGTCCAACCTTATCATCATGGGAATCGTGGAACTCGTAACCCTGCCTTTATACGGGATGTTGTACAACGTGAACGTATTGAATGGTGGCCTCTTACTGGTGATTGGGTTGGGTTCTTTCGGCTATACAGCTGTGGGTACTCTATTGGCAAGTATGGCAGTTCAGACGCGCACACGCGATTTATTGCTCCCTGTGCTGCTTTTTCCGGTTATTATCCCCTTGCTGGTTGCCATCCTCAGAGCGAGCACAGGTTTCTTGGAGGGCATGGAAATGCAGTATATTTGGCCCAGCCTGAATTTGGTAATCGCGTACGACGCCATCATGCTCGCCTTGGGTTATATGTTTTTCGACTATGTAATAGAGGAGTAGGTTGAATGAAGAGCATCCCGAATCTTGAAACACCCCGATTATTGACGTTGCTGAACTGGGTGAGTGCTATTTTGCTGGCCGTTGCGACCTGGATGGTATTCTTTTACGCTCCTTTGGAACAGGTCATGGGACAGGTCCAGCGCTTGTTCTATTTTCACGTTTCGACCGGCTGGCTCGGCATGCTCGCCTTTTTAATTGCAGCAGTTGCGGGGGTCATTTACCTTGTGCGACCCAAAGCCCATTGGGACGTGCTGAGCTTAGCCGCAGTGGAGATTGGATTGGTTTATTCTTTCGTGAATATTGTCACCGGCTCGATCTGGGCGCGCCCGGCCTGGAATACTTGGTGGACCTGGGACCCCAGGCTGGTAACCGCATCAGTTATGGAGCTCGTTTACCTGGCTTACTTGATGCTGCGGAAGGGCATGGAAGACCCGGAGCGCCGGGCGCGGTTCGGTGCCATCTATGCAATTATTGGATTTGTCAGCGTTCCGTTCACCTATTTTTCCATCCGCATGTGGCGCACTATCCATCCCGTAGTGATCGGGAGTGGTTCCCCAACGGCGGAAGGCTCTTTTGACATGACCACCGCAATGGTGCAGACCTTATTGTTTAGTTTACTGACTTTTACCGTGTTGGGCGCTACCATCTTGTGGCATAGGGTGCGGCTCGGCCAACTCAACGATCGGGTTGAACAGTTACGGTTAAGCGCAATGGACTCACAGGAGTGAAGATGACTTTTCTTCAAGTTGGACCCGCAGAAACTACTGGATATATGATTCTCGGCTTTGTAATAATATTTTGCGCCCTTGCATTGCACCTGATAAGCCTGCGTTTGCGGCGGCGAGGCTTGGAACGCGATCTTGCGATTTTGAAAGAGGATTAAGAGTAGATCTCCTTTAGAGCTTGTAATCAAAAGAAGGACGGCGTAATTGCCCGTCCTTCTTGTTGGCGGAAGTTATGCTTCAAACGCGGTGAAAAACGGTGGGAAGGTCAGCAGCAAACCTAGTGCAATTAGGACCAGGGTCCAGGTAAAAGCGCTTCGTAAGTTGAGGTCCTTGTTCTTCCAGAGGGCATTGAGGATCAGCCAACTGATCAGCCAGACGGCGATTCCACCAGTCGTCTTTCCGGCAAGGGGGCCGGAAGGGTTGTAGATATTCAATGAGGTTTTTAAGGCTTCGCTCATCTCGGCACCTGTAGTAAGAATACCAATAGTCAGGGCGCCAAGACCGGCGGAAATCATCGCGGCAACAGCAGGGCCGCTGGGGATTGTTTTTGTTTCAGCACTCATGTAAATGTCTCCTTAGTGTTCAGGCGGGTTACAGAATGGGGGCGGCCTTGGTGATCAGGGCGCCAAAGAGGCCGGCAACGCCCGCGGCAGCAAACGAAAGGATGAAGAGGATCACAATCATCCAGCGCAGATTCTTGTACTTATTCAGCGCCAATGCCGGGCCGTAGCGGAAAATCAGGTAGAGCACTGCCACGGTGAGGATGGGCGAGAACCAGGCGATATGCTCTTTCCATTCCATGCCAAAGGTGTGCCAACCTGAGATATTGGGATCCGCCAGCAAAAAGGAGCGCGGATAATCCAACAGATTAGCGCCTTCAGGCGGAGCGGCGCGATACCAGGGGTACACGATATAGGTGCCGCTGAAGACCGTCAGGAAAGAAAGAATAGCCATGATGCCGGTTTCCCATTTCAAGCGGCTGATGCGTTCTACGATGCCTTTACCGGTAACCCAGCTTTCTCTTAAGCTGTACAGGCCGACCAGGCCGGCGGTGAAGGCCAGCAAATACGCTGCGCCGAACACCATGCCGTGAAGCGCGGTCCAGATTTCTCTTGCGGTGAGAACCATACGATGCCTCCTTAAGGCGTTTCTTTGTATCCGGCCTTGGCGGATACTTACGGATACTTAGTAGCGATGCAAGTATGCACATAGTTGCCAAAATTTGAAAGGGACAAATGGCATCTGGTGGTTACCTATTCTCTGGGGAAAAAGTCCCGATATACAAAAGGACGGGCTATGGCCCGTCCTATAAACCTTCAACCTTAAACTTGTTACCGCCTTTCAGCGCCGATCTCGAAAGCCGCCGCGCCCACCGCTGCCGCGGTCACCGCCCCGACCGCCGGAACGGCCACCGGGCCGTCCGCCGCGGTCGCCACCCGGCCGGCGGCCACCGCCGCCTTTATCGCGCTCGCGGGCTTCTTCGGGGGTCCAACCCTCGAGGACAGCCTGCCGGCTGAGCCGGATCTTGCCGCTCGGATCGATATCGGTGATCATCACCGTAAGTTCATCGCCTACTTTTGCTACCGATTCGACGGATTCCACTCGCGTGCTATCCAGTTGGGAAATGTGCACCATGCCATCCGTGCCGGGCATGATTTCGACAAAGGCGCCGAAATCCGTGGTGCGCACGACTTTGCCTGTGTAGATCTTGCCGATCTCAGGCGTTTCGGTCAGCGCTTCGATGCGTTCCCGCGCCATTTGGGCCGCCGCGCCGTCGTCAGAAGCGATGAACACCGAGCCGTCGTCGGAAATGTCGATCTTGGCTCCGGTTTCTTCCTGGATGGCACGGATCGTCTTGCCGCCTGGGCCAATGATTGCGCCGATCTTCTCCACCGGCACCATCACGATCGTGATGCGCGGGGCATGCGGCTTCAACTCAGGGCGCGGCGCGGGGAGTACTTCAAGCATCTTGTCCAGGATGTGCTTGCGTCCGGCTTTCGCCTGCTGCAGTGCTTCAGCCATCATCTTCGTAGTGAGTCCGGAGATCTTGATGTCCATCTGCAATGCAGTGATGCCTTTGTCGGTGCCGGCCACTTTGAAATCCATATCACCCAGGTGGTCTTCGATGCCCTGGATGTCGCTGAGGATCTTGTAGTTGCTGCCATCGGTGATCAGGCCCATGGCGATGCCGGAAACGGGCGCCTTGATTGGCACACCCGTATCCATCAGCGCCAGTGTGGAACCACAAACTGAAGCCATTGAGGTCGATCCGTTTGAAGATAGGCACTCTGATACCAGGCGTAATGTGTAAGGAAATTCTTTTTCGGGAGGGATCACAGGCACCAAAGCGCGCTCGGCCAATGCGCCGTGCCCGATTTCTCGCCGGGAGGAACCGCGCAGGAACTTGACCTCGCCGGTGGAGAATGGCGGGAAATTGTAATGGTGCATGTAGCGTTTCAACTCAATGGGAGACAGCGTGTCTAGTTCCTGAGCCTCGCGAGGTGTTCCCAGCGTGGCCAGGGTGAGCACTTGTGTTTCGCCGCGAGTGAAGAGTCCTGAGCCATGGGCGCGAGGACTGTAGTCTACTTCGCACCAGATGGGGCGGATCTCGGTGGGCTTGCGTCCATCCGGACGGATGCCCTGCTCGAGGATTCGGCGGCGCACCACAGCCTTCTCGGCTGCAGTGTAGGCCTCTTTTACATTGGCCGCCAGTTCCACGTCCTCGGGCGCCAGCTCTGCGACGACTGTGTCGCGCAGGGCGTCGATGGCCGCGTATTGTTCGGCTTTGGCCAATCCTTGGCCAAAGATATTTTCCAAATCCGCTTGTACACGTGCCAGGACTTTTTGCTTCAGCTCATCGGGAACGCTGAACTTCTGATAATCGCGTTTTGGCTTGCCGACTTCCTGGGCCATTTGCAATTGCAGGTCGATGAGCGGCTGGAGAGCTTTGTGCGCTTCTTCCAGCGCCGACACCATCGTTTCTTCATCTACTTCGCTTGCGCCGCATTCCACCATGAGGATGGCTTCGCGGGTGCCGGCCACGCGCAGGTCCAGATCGGATTGTTCGAGCTGCGGGTAAGTTGGATTGATAACGAAGCCTCCGTTGACGCGTCCTACGCGCACCGCCCCGACCGGTCCGTTCCATGGGATGTCGGAGATCATCAGCGCCGCGGATGCCGCGTTGACCGCGATGACGTCGATGACATTTTCCTCATCCGCAGATAGGGAATACATGATCACCTGCACTTCATTGTGCAGGTCTTTGGGAAACAGCGGGCGCAGCGGGCGATCGGTGAGGCGCGCAGTCAGGATGGCGCTTTCGCTGGGGCGACCCTCGCGACGGAAGAACGAACCGGGGATCTTGCCTCCGGCGTACATGCGCTCTTCGTAATCGACGCTAAGGGGGAAAAAATCGATGCCCGCGCGGGGCGCAGGCGACATGGTGGCGGTCGCCAGGATCAGCGTATCGCCCAGGCGGGCTGTGACGGCGCCGCCGGCCTGCCCGGCCAGCTTGCCGGTGGCAAAGGTGAGCTCTTGGTTGCCTACCTTCGTGGAAAACTTCTTTGATTCGGGTTGCATAAAATCTCCTTAGGCGTTCAGCCTATTCCCCGCTAGTTCAGGAACTGGAATTTGATTACAAATGAGAGGTCGCCGCAAGGCGCACTCGATATTTGTACCCATATTCCAATGCCTAACCAGCAGGCATTTCTAGTTGACTAGGTGGATGGTTTTGGTGTTTTCTCTTTACCGCTCGCCCCCGGATGGCCGCTTAAAGATTGGCTTGCATGGTAATGCACGCCAATCTACTAACCCTTTCGGCGAATCTTCAGGCGATCGGCAAGGGCCACGTAGCCCTCATAATTGCTCCGGCGCAGGTATTCCAGCAGGCTGCGGCGCTGGCCAACCATACTAAGCAAACCACGCCGTGAGGCTGAATCTTTTTTGTGGGTCTGCAAATGGTTGGTGAGCTGTTCGATGCGGCTGGTCAGCAAGGCTACCTGGACCTCAGCGGATCCGGTGTCGCCTTCCCCACGATGATATTCCTGGATTACTTGCGTTTTCTTCTCTTTTGAAAGTGGCATGACGTCTGCGTCTCCTTTTGAGCAGGTCTCCAGGCAGGCAGCCGTAGCCGCTTGCCGGTCGAGTCAAGAGTGGATTATACCTTCATTTAACACAAAGAACACAAAGCACACTAAGTAAGTAGATTTAACTAACCAAGGACTATGCGACGAATCCCACTTTTTAGTAGGAGGACATTGAAATTTATTAGCAAGCCAAGCCACTTATTGGTGAGTTTTAGGTAGGTCATTAATTGTGCCTCGTGAATTTTCGCCAGACTATCAACACTCTTAATCTCTACAATGACCAAATCTTCAACTAAGAGATCAATGCGATATCCAGCGTCGATCAAAAGACCTTGATACCTAATAGGTAGAGCAACCTGCAATTGGTGATTAACTTTGCGCGTTGATAGTTCGTAACTCAAACAAGCCTCGTAGGCAGATTCTAGAAGGCCTGGACCCAATATTGAATGCACTCGAATTGCTGCGCCAATTATTTCTTTGGAAATTGCATTTGCCTTTTGTTTTTGATCCATAGTCTTTGTGCTCTTTGTGTACTTTGTGGTTGATTATTAAAGGACGCCTCGCAGCCGAGCGCGGCCTTCTTCTGGCAAGGCTTTCGCCGCCTGGCGAACCAACCAGCGGGCGCCCTCTGTGGGTGATTCCCCGAGCATTTGGAATAAGAAGTATTCGCTTTCTCTGGGACTGAGGTGAACTAGGGAAGCAAGTAAATCTGCCAGTTCAGGCCTGATTTTCCTGTCGGGATCCTTGCAGGGAACGGCAAGCAGGTCGAAGAGCTTTGGCAGATTGGAAACCTGTCCTCCCCTTACCAGGCTCTGCAAGACGCCGATTGCAAGAACGTGCTTGCGCGAGTTGCCGCTCTGCAGCAGCCTCGCAGCCAGTTCCAACAGTTCTTCTTGATGGGTAATTCTGAGCGTCTTGGTGCCGTTTTCGGCAAGTTTGGGAACCAGGATTTGCTCGCGGTTTTCATCTGCCCACGTTTCCAGGCGGCTCATAATTTCTTCTGGTGCGAAGGTGGATATGTTGCCGAGCAGGCTGATAGCCAGCTGGCGGGTTTCCATGGTTGGCCGGGACCATAGTCCATCGGCGATGGTCAAGGCTTCGGCGGGATACTCCCTGGCTTGCGCGCTCATCTCCAGGGTAAAGAGCTTAAGCAATGGAGGCGGTACCTCGTAACTAACCAGAACGGGACGCAGGCCTTTTACGCGGCCCTGACGGTGGGCGGGCCCGCCGTGATCTCTCAACAAGTCCTCGACGCCGTGTAGATAGCTGGCCGGCTGCTGAAACAGGTCCGAAAGTTGTGCCACCTGCTGCTGCAGGCGGCCGAGTTCTACTGCGGGCATGACTAGTGTGTCGGCAACAAGGAAACGGCCGAACTGATATCCGGTGCAAAGCTCAGCAAAGAGCGGTGGCTGGTTGGGATGTTGACGTCCATCTCGGTGAAAAGAGTTTTGAAGACTTGTTTCCACCCATTGCCTATAAGGATCAGCGGGCGCGCAGGCAGCGATTGGGTCTGCATTTGACTCCACATGACGGCGATCTCCGCCAGCGTGCCTACGCCGCCCGGAAGCGCCATGGCCACATCGCAGCTTTCGACCAGGCAATACAGGCGATCGCGCAAAGTTTCGAAGCGGCGCTCTTCTCGCACCCAGGCGTTGGCCTTGGCATTGCGCCAATGCTCGATCTGATCGCAGGTAACGCCGACCGCATGGCCGCCGGCTTCCACCGCTCCGCGTGAGACTGCCTCCATGGTGCCCATGTAGCCGCCGGTAATAACAACATGGCCGGCGTTCGCTAGCAACTCACCAAGGCGACGAGCTTCTTCGTAGGCCGCGTCGCCGGGAACAGGAAAAGCGGAGCCGAATACGGTGATATTCATTTCTTTAGAACCTTGCGAAGGTTGATAAAAGACAAGTTATTCTTTCAAATACCCTTCGCAAGGTTAGATATCCTTTTTTTCGCTAATTTCACATAGCTCCTGCTGGTTTCGTATCCCACATAAGCGCGACCTGTCGCCAGCGCGGCCAATGCCGTCTGGCCGCTGCCCATGAAAGGGTCGAGCACGACTTCACCGATATAGGTGTAGAGTTCGATCAAGCGTTGTGGAAGCTCCTGAGGAAAAGGCGCGGGATGACCAATGCGTTTTGCCGAAACCGCGGGAAAAGTCCACACGCTTTTGCTGTTTTGCAGGAACCCGTCTTTCGTGATGCTGTTCTTTCGCCCCGCGGGCTTGGGGCGGCCAAAACTACCCTTACTAAAGACCAGGATGTATTCGTGAACATCGCGCAGCGTGGGATTGCTGGCGCTGCGCCAGGAACCCCAGGCGGTGGAAGCACTGGAACTTGCGGCTTTATCCCAAATAATCTCGCCGCGCATCAGGAAGCCCAGCGAAAGCATGTCGCGGATGATGAACGCGTGCAGCGGGATATAAGGTTTGCGGCCCAGATTGGCTACGTTGATGCATGCGCGGCCACCCGGCACCAGGACCCGAAGCGTTTCCGTCCAGACGCGCTGTAGTATTGCCAGGTAGTCATCTAGCTCCAGATTCTTGTCGTATTCCTTGCCTGCGTTGTACGGAGGGGAGGTGACCATCAAGTGCACGCAGGCGTCCGGCAACTCATGCATCTCTTCACTGCTATGAGCAAAAATGCGATTGCGCGCTTCTTCGGGAAGGGGATTCTCGGTGTATTTCGCTTTGTCTTCGGCAGGTTGGCCGGCGTACAGAGAGCTCTCGTAGAACGCGCTGGCGTCGTGGTTCACTCGCCCGGCATTGCCAAAAGCGGAACTGCGCGTGCCTTTGCCGCGGCCGGCGCTTCCCTTTTTTGCTGGCATGCCTTCAATGTAACCGAAACCGCGCGCCGCGGCAAGAAAAACTAACTAGGCCAGACCGCGCCGGCGCGCACAATGCCGCCGTCGGGAACATCGCCTTTGACCGTGGCGCCGTTGCCGATGCGCCCTCCCGCGCCGATGCGCACGTTCAGGTTGACGGTGACCCCCATGCCGATCAGCGTGCCTTCGCCCACAGAGACGGCGCCGGCGAGGATAGCGCCGGGCGCCAGGTTGACATAATCGGCCAGCGCACAATCGTGTGAAACGATGGCGCCGGTGTTTACTATGCAGCCCTTGCCCAGCGCAGCGCTCGAACCCACGTAGGCATGGGGAAAAATTTGGGCGCCGGGGTTCAACTTTGCGCTGGGCTCCACCACGGCGCTGGGATGAATTAAGATCGGGTAACTGTAATCTTCCCGGTCTAATTTCTCGAAAACCTGGATGCGGCTGCTCATGGCTCCGATGCCGCCTACAGCGTTGACTGCCAGCCTGCACCCTGCAGCTTTGATTTCGTGCAGGAGGTCTTCGCCTCCCAAAATGGGTGCATCGAGCACCCAATCACCCGGCTGTTGCCCGTCGTCGATAATTCCGATCAGCGTGTATCCGCCCACCGCGCCCAAGAGGTCGATCACCGCTTTCCCATGCCCTCCGGCGCCGTACACGATGATGGAGTTGGGTTCTTTGGCCGCGTCTGGGACCGGCAGGTTTTGGCGTTTTTGGTTTTTAGATGCCCGGGCGCGAATTTGATCTTCCGTGATGATCGGGCCAATGGGCAGTGTGCCTAAGTTGAGTTTTTCTTTTTGGGCGAGCAGCAACGCCGGTTGCGTGATGCGCAATCCATCCGGGATGCCAATTGCGGATGTTTCCTTTTTTGCTTTCGGCGGCTTCCAGTCCTTCGAATCGGCTAGATAGCAAAGCGTTGCCCCCGACTTGATAAGCTGGCCGGGTTTTGTGCTGATGCCCAGGACATACCCCGCTTTTTCAGCGGTCAGCTCAAACGTGGATTTCGTAGTTTCCAAAGTTGCTAAGGGAGCGCCGGCCTTTACTTTTTGCCCGGCCTTGGCGTGCAGGGCAACCAGGCGTGCTTCGTTTTCGTTGGGATTGATCAGCGGAATTGTGACCGCAATGGCGCTCATGGGGCGCTTTATACCATCCTTCGCGCCGCGGCGATGATGTCATCCACACCAGGCAGTGCCTGGTCTTCAAGCGGAACGGATGCTGGAATCGGCTCGTCCGCCGCCGCTACGCGTTGCGCCGCTTTCAGTTCGCCGGGGAACGCTTGTACTGCGCGCCCCAACACTTCCGCGCCCCAACCCAATGTGTAGCTGCCCTCTTCCACTGCGAGCAATCGCCTGCTGCGTTGCAGCGATTGCTGCAACGGGTTGTCCACAGCCCCGTCCGCGGCAAAGGGCGAAAGTTGTGTGGGAACAACTAGCTCGCAGAAAATTTCGTGTTCGAAGGCGAGGCGCAGAAGCGCCTCGCGGGCAAGTTCAGCCATGTAGCCATATGCGGCAATCGTGAGGACAGGTGCCGGGGTGCCTTTGAGTCGCAGACTGTGTGTATTTGCGTAATTGCCTTCATGGTGGTGAACTTCGTTTTCGAAATCCTTCAAAGCATCATCATCCAGCAAGGACTTCAGATATAGTAATTTGTTCTCGACAAATAGCACTGGACCCTTGTCTTCCAGGATCGCTCTTCGTAACACATCTCCGGGATCGGCGAGTGTATTTGCGGCGAGCACGCGTAAGCCGGGCACGCCGATGAAGAATTTCTCCAATGTTTGGCTGTGGGTCGGCCCGTAGCCGCGGCGGCCGCCCATGGGTGTGCGGATAACCAGCGGAACATCGACTTGACCGTTGTACATGCTGCGGAATTTGCTCAGGCTGTTGATCACCTGGTCAGCGATGAGCGTGGTGAAATCGCCGAACATGATTTCGACCACCGGGCGCAGACCGCGCAATGCCATCCCGGCGGCGACGCCGACAATGGCGGCTTCGGATACGGGGCTGGTCCATACGCGCTCGGGGTATTTGCTGGACAGACCCTTGCTGACCTTGAACGCACCGCCATAGGGATCGAGCAGGTCTTCACCGATCAGATAAACGCGCCTGTCCTCGGCGAAGGCCTGGTGCAGGCCGCGATTGAGAGAGTCGAGAACCGTCTGCCTTGCGAAGGTTGGCTTTGAAGTCACCATTCGAGCTAGTTCAACCCTTCGCAAGGCTGGA
>CAYJMC010000009.1:10243-12364 GCA_964371335.1 uncultured Anaerolineaceae bacterium | reverse complement strand
AACCCTTCGCAAGGCTGGAATGAACGTATTTTTCATATTCTTCTGGGTTATCAAAAAACCGCAAAACTAAATTGCCTTGGTTATCTGTCTTTTGGTCAATCCACCCAAGATAATTGCTGTATTTCCACTGTTCAGGTTTTTTCGTCAATCCAGCCTTAACCGGGTTTAGATGAATATAACTGCAAAGTTGTAATGCGTATTCATCTGTTTCAATTATTTTGAACTTTGCCCGGCCCTCAAATAGGGTACCAGTTCGATTTTGCTGCTGGTTGAAGGCTTGTGAGTAGCTGTTGAATAACTTTTGGATGAAGAGCGAAGCTCGTTCTCGGCTTTCAGCTTCAATCAATAAATGATAGTGGGTTGGCATCAAACAATAAGCGATAACGGCGATATTTAACTGAGTACTGTATTCGCTCATCCTTCGAAGTAAAAATCTGAAGTTATCATCCGATGTGAAGATGATTTGCCCGTTGACGCCCCGATTGTAAACGTGAAAGTAGATGCGTTCACCGTCTGGGATTTGGTCAGCCTTGCGAAGGGCTGACTCGCTAAGACTTGAAGACTTCATTCAACCTTCGCAAGGCGTTTGGTTTCAGGCAACGGGTCTGCCTGGGCTTGCTCGAACGCGGAGACGACCTCCGCTTTCACTTCGGCTTCGATGTCGTTGCGCTGGCGCGCCGCCAATCGTTTCCCATGAATTTCCAGCGGGTCGCGTTTGGCTCGTAGCCTGGCCATCACCGTTTCGTCGCGAGTGTCGTCGCCTTTGGAATGCGGGCCAAAGCGGACGGTGTGAAGCACCAAAGCGCGTGGTCCGCCTTCTTTGCGCAGCATGCGAATTTCTTCGCCTGCCTCCGCACTGATTTCTCGAACGTCACTGGTATCCACTTCGCGGCCGTGAATGCCGAAGGCGGCGAAGCGCGCCGGGATCTCGCCGGCGAGGGCTAATTCAATCGGTGTGGTCTGGGCGATGTGGTTGTTCTCCAGCACGAAAAGGATCGGCGCCTTCCATAACGAGGCGATGTTCAGGCTTTCATAGACCACGCCCTCTCCGAAGGCCCCGTCGCCCAGGAAAGCGATGGTGATCGCCTTGTTGCCTTTAGCCTTTTCCGCCAGCGCAGTGCCAACGGCCACAGGCGCCGTGCTGCCTAATATTCCGTTCGAATAGAAGTCCTTCCAATGCAGATGTTGCGAGCCGCCTAGCCCCCCGCAAACACCGGTGGCTTTCCCCATCAACTCGGCGAACAGCGCGCGCAGGTCGCCGCCGTAAGCGATGAAGTGCCCATGGCAGCGATGGTTGCTGAAAACGATATCGCCATCGTTGAGATGGGTGAGCACGCCGACCGCGTTAGCTTCTTGTCCCAAATACATGTGCGTCGTGCCATAAAACATCCCCTTGGGGAAGGCATCCCGCACGGCTTCTTCGAAGTGGCGGATGCGGCAAAGTTGCCGGTAGAGTCCGGCATCATCCAGCATGGCTGGCATTATACATTCCGCCTTTTTTCGGCTTTCGGGCTGCCCGTGAACTCCATCGCCGTGGCGTTGCCGGGTTGATTGATTCCTTCTCGGCGCACTACCTTGAACGGAGTCAGCAGCAATATCTTGAGGTCAAGCCACAAAGACCAGTGATCCACGTACCAAACGTCCAAAGCAAACTTGTCTTCCCAGGAGACGTTGTTGCGCCCGTTGACTTGCGCCCACCCGGTCATCCCCGGGGGCGCCAGCATGCGCCGCGCCTGTACCGCGGTGTAGCGATCCAGGTATTGCATCAACAGCGGCCGCGGTCCCACCAGGCTCATCTCGCCGCGCAGCACGTTGAAGAGCTCGGGCAACTCATCGAGGCTCAGGGAGCGCAGGAAACGGCCAAAGGCCGTCAGGCGCTCGGCGTCTGGCATCGGCTTGCCATCTGCGCCATGCAGTTCGCGCATAGTGCGGAACTTGTAGAGCGTGAAAGGCAATCCGCGGTATCCCGGCCGCTGGTGGCGAAACAAGACCGGCCTGCCGTGGAAGATGCGAACCAATAGGGCAATGATGGCGATGATCGGGAGAACGATGGCTCCCCCGATAAGGGTGATGGTTAAATCCAAAACGCGCTTGGAGGCGGGGATTCCTTTGTCAAACGGG
>CAYJMC010000009.1:8043-10143 GCA_964371335.1 uncultured Anaerolineaceae bacterium | reverse complement strand
AACATCTTCGAAACCGCTTTGGAGTAAATGGCCTTGGCCATGCCGCGTCCCTGGTCGAAATGGCGGACAAAGTATTCCATCATCACGCCGGAATTGATCTCCAGCACGAGGAATTCGCCCTTGGTCTGAACCATGTCCACTGAAGCGAAGCGAATGTTCACTGCACGCTGGGCTTCCTGAGCCAGGCTGACCAACTGATCGTGCAATGGGCCTTCTTCGACAAGCTGCGGCGCGGATCCTTCGCCCAGATTGTGCTTCCAGCCGATGACGACTTCCTGTCCCTGGGCGGGCACCTGCTTGAGCTCGCCGCGGTGCTCTTCGATGGCCTGCCCGGCCATTTCCTGGGTCAGCAGTCCGCTGACGTGCAAGCGCTCGATGAGTTCCAGCACGCTGGATTTGCCGTTGCCGATGACGTGAGGTCGGCGCTTGGCGTATAGCAGCTCGCAGTTTTCGTCCAGCATCACGGCGCGGTATTCCTGATCGAACTCCAGGTAGGGGGAAAGGCAGATGGCGCGATGGACCCCGAAGAGCTGCACCACGGTTTGTTCGAGTTCGGCGGCGTTGTCTACGCGGGTCACGTCTTCGCCGCCGGTGCCCACATTCGGTTTGACCACCAGTGGGTAGCCGATCTTGTCGGCATAGGCCAGCATGGCCGGCCAGTTGCCGGAACGGGATACGTACCCCGAGATCTTTGGGTGCAGGAAAATGCGGTGCTCGACATGCGGGATGCCCAGATGCTGGCACAGGTCCGAAACCGCGCCCTTGTCGCCTGCCAACAGTTGGGCCGTGGCGGAATTGATCTCGAAGTTGTAGCCGAAAACGTGGCGGGCTATTCCAGCCTTTTCCAGCCGCAGGATCCAGTTTTGCGAAAAACCGGTCAGTTCGATTTTCTGTTCTGCGGCAATCTCATTAATAAGGCTGACAAGGACGCGTTCGTCGTTGGCTACGATCATGGGGTTATTGTAAGCGATTGGAAGGGAAGCTATGAGCTTGCTTTCTTCCGTCATTGCGAGGAGGCGCTTTTGAGCCGCTACAGCGGCGAAAGCCGACGTGGCAATCTCGAACTAGATTCACTAAATACTCTTCAACCCCGACGTAAATAGGGTGTATATACGACCAAGGCGATACAAAAGGTGATGATTATGATGCGAGTTTGCTTCGTCCGCTTGCGGCGCTTTGCGCCGCAATGCTCCTCGCAATGACGAGCTGGCGCAAAAACAAAGGCGCAATTTCTGCGCCTTTGTTTTGTTGTCATTTCACATCGCTCCCCCTTGATCATTTGTTTTTTTACGCCGGCTGCATTTGCCGGATGACCATGACCACTTTGCCCTGCACCTGCACGGCGCGCGGGTTGTCCACGAAGATGGGCTGCATGGTGGGGTTGGCGGGCTGCAGGCGCACGCGTCCGTTCTCTTTGTAGAAATATTTCAGCGTGGTTTCGTCGCGGTCGTTCAACCAGACAGCCACCATGTCGCCGTTGCGGGCTTCGTTGGCTTTCTTCATTACCACGATGTCGCCTTCGTTCACCATGGCGTCCACCATGGAGTCTCCCTGGACTTCAAGGGCGAACAGGTCTTCTTCTTTGTCGCCGGGCGCCAGCAGGCTGCGGGCGATCTCCACACCGCTTTCAGGGTCGTAATAGCCGAAGTCGGAACTGGGCACCGGCATGGGCTGGCCGGCAACGATGCGGCCGATCACCGGCACGCGCACCAGGTCTTCGATGGCGGAGCGCACCGCGCCGGCGGCGGTGTGCAGCTGTCCGGAGAGGTCTTTCACCAATCGCACGCCGCGAGAGATCTTGCGGTCGCGCTCGATGTAGCCTTCTTCTTCGAGTTGGTTCAAATAATAGTTGACTACCGAGGTCGAGGAGATGCCGGTCTGCTTGCCGATCTCGCGGATGGAGGGCGGATAGCCGGATTCGGCCTGGTATTTTTCCAGGACTTTGAGGATCTTCTTGTGGCGCTCGCTTAAGCCTTTGCGCCTTTTAGCCATCATCATAGGTGCACTCCTTGAACGGGTGTGCTAATTAGAGACACTATACATGAACATACGTTCGATGTCAAGACAAGGAAAGCTCCGCTTTCCGCAGTTGCGAGGAGG
>CAYJMC010000009.1:0-7943 GCA_964371335.1 uncultured Anaerolineaceae bacterium | reverse complement strand
ACCCTTTCTGTGGCGCCCGCGCTGAATGCTCCGCAGAGCGGAAAAAGCAAGTTCCCACGGGGACCGTGGGAACTAGACAATACAGCAGCGTCTCATTCCCCTCGATTACAGATCTACCCGCTAGCCTGCTGCTCCGCCACCGCAGGCACAGCCTTTGGCCGCGTCGCCGCGAACAGCACCACGAAACAAGGAAAGCTGTGCTTTCCGCAGTTGCGAGGAGGCGCGCTCAGCGCCGACGAAGCAATCCCCTAGCTGGCTAGTTGCTTCTCAGCGGCAACCGATACCCTTTTTGGTCGCGTCGTCACATACAACACAACGAAATACGTCGCGTAGCTCAGTACTTCGCTCAGCGAAGGATTGCCGTTGTAACCGAATAGGGTCTTGAGCATTTGGCCGGCAATCGAGGTTTCATCCAGTACCGAGTTGGTGTCCCAAACGTGCTCCACGATGCCTGGGATAAGCCCGGCTTCGTTGAATTCGTGCATGCCGTGCGCCACCAGGCCGGCGGCAAAGAGCACCAGCAGGATGCTGGTCACCTGGAAGAAGCGTCGCATGTTCAACTTGATGCTTGCTCGGTAAAGTCCCCAGCCAAGCAATGCGGCCACCGCCAGGCCGCTGAGGGCGCCCAGCACGGTTTGCGAAACTCCGCTGGTGAACACAGAAGCGGTGAGGAACAGGGCTAATTCGATTCCTTCGCGCAGGACGGCGACGAATGCCAGCACGAAGAGCGCAGTCTTGCCCACGCGAGCTGCCTGCCCGACCTCCACCTGGAGCATCTGTTTGATGCGGTGGGCGCGGGATTGCATCCACAGGATCATCCAGGTGAGCACTCCGGCGGCGGTCCACATCATCACGCCCTCGAAGATGGCTTCTGCGTTTCCCTCGAAAGCGGCCCCCATCAATGTCAGCGCCACGCCGCCAACAACGCTGATCAGCAGCGCGATGCCTGCCCCCAGTTGGACCGTGGGCACCAGGTCGCGGCGTTTGAATTGATGCAGGGCTCCTAAGACGATGCCCAGGATGAGGGCGATTTCGAACCCTTCGCGTAAGGCGAGCAGAAAAGAGGGAAACATGTGGCTTATAGGCTCCTATGTAGATATATTGAAGGAAGAATAACGGGAAAGGAAGCCGAATTCTAGACCCATGGGTTTGTGCAAAAGCCAATTTGATGAAACATAGATTTCACCCTGATTGAGGAAAATGGATGCAATCGCCCCTCTTCCTTGTCATTTCGACGAAGCCGGAGGCTGAGGAGAAATCCCTTTGCCAACGGATTCTGGATCCGGTACCCTGTTTCCGGGTCCAAATGGATTTCTCGTCGGGTGCTATGCTAAAGCTTGTCCCGAGCGAGCCGCTTCGCGGCGACGAGGGAGCATCGCAAGTCCCCTCCTTCGAAATGACAAAATTGTGCGCCTTAGTCTACGAACCAATTCTTGCTCAAGTCCACCCATCCAGGATTCGACTCTTCAAATAACGTAACTTTCTTTTCCCTCCTCCATTTCTTGATTTCCTTTTCACGTGCAATTGCCAAATACACATCGTCGAATTCTTCATAATACAGAAGTCGGGTTACTTCATATTTCTTTGTGAACCCCTTTATCGACCCTGATTTGTGTTGATGCATCCTCCCCTCAAGGTCATTCGTAACCCCAACATAAAGTGTTCCGGAATAACTCGCCAGTATGTAAACGTAATACTGGTAGGTTCTCGTCATATGGACAGTCTAAAGCATTTTTCTTGTCATTTCGAACGAGGCGCATTGCGCCATTTTTAATTGGCGCAGCCGATGTGAGAAATCCCTATACGCAAATCAATTTTGTATTCAAAAGGGATTCCTCTTCGGGCAGCGCCGTTAAAAGCGGCGCTAGCCGCCCTCATCGGAATGACAGATAAGCTGTGAGTGAGTTGAGTTTCGTGCAACCATTAGTCTTCTCTCTATCCCTCCTCATAGTACACAAAGGGCGGGTCGTAGACCCGCCCTCATAATCCTTCTAGCGATACGACGCGATGCGCTTGCCGTACCCTTCGCCGCGCCGCTTGAAGCTCGGCCTGCGGCCGGGGGCCGGCGGCGTGTGCGCGTGCTGGCGCGCTTGCGTGCGCACTTGCGCATGCATGGGCCTGCGCTCCGGGGCGGGTGCGGTGTAATCGAAGTCTTCCAACGTGCGGCGTTCGATCTTCTTGCCCATCACGCGCTCCAGGTCGCGCAGCGTGCCGTGATCCTCGGGAGTCAGCAGGGTGAAGGCGTCGCCGGTGCGTTCGGCGCGGCCGGTGCGCCCGATGCGATGGATGTACGCGTCGGTGGTGTCGGGCATGTCGTAGTTGATCACATGCGAGATGCCTTCGACGTCGATGCCGCGCGAGGCAATGTCGGTCGCCACCATGATCTGGAAGCGTCCGTCGCGGAAACCCTTCAGCGCGCTTTGGCGCTGTCCCTGGCTGCGGTTGCCATGCAGGCTGGTGACCCGGTAGCCCTCGCGCTCTACGTGCTGCGCCACTTTTTGGGCGCGGTGCTTGGTGCGCGTAAAGATCAGCACGGGGCCGGTGTCGGTGCGCTTGAGCAGCTCCAACAGGAGCTTGGTCTTTGCGTTTTGTGTCACGGGGTACAGCGCGTGCGAAACGGTGTGCACCGGGGCAGCGATGCCCACGGCCACACGTTTGGGATCACGCAGTGTCTGCCGCGCCAGCGCCTCGACTTCCCGAGGGAAGGTGGCGGAGAACAGCATGCTTTGGCGACGAGCGGGCAGCAGCGCCAGGATGCGTTTCACATCCGGCAGGAAGCCCATGTCAAACATGCGATCGCCTTCGTCCAACACCAGGATCTCGACGCCGCTCAGTTTGGCGGCGCGTTGATTGACCAGATCCAGTAGTCGGCCAGGGCAGGCTACCACGATCTCGACGCCGGAACGCAGCGCTTTGATCTGCGGGTTGGCGCCCACGCCGCCGTAAACGGTGACGGAGCGCAGCCCGGTGCCGTAGGCCAGCACACGAATAGTGTCGTGGATCTGCTCGGCAAGCTCGCGAGTAGGGGTGATGATGAGGGCGCGCGTGGTGCCGCGCGGTCCCTTCATCAGCTTGTGCAAAATGGGCAGCACGAAGGCCGCCGTTTTGCCGGTGCCGGTTTGCGCCGTACCGATGATGTCATCCCCATGCATGGCCACAGGGATGGCCTGTTGCTGGATGGGGGTGGGCACGCTGTAGCCTGCCCGTTGGATGCCCGCCGTCAGGCGTGCGTCCAGGTTGAACTCTGAAAATTTCATTCACTTTCCTTTTGCCACGACATGACGCGATGCGCCGTTGCCTTTGGCTCTTGCGTATTCAGAACTCTTCTATTGTTGGGGGAACGAACGAATGAAACGAGGTTCAACCAATAAGAATGGCGAGGCCGAATACTGATAGTTGATAAGACTGGGCAAGGATACAGGGTTAAGAGGGGAATGTCAAGCGAAGTTATGGTGGCCGCCTGCAGGTGATGCCAATTGTTTACCTTTTTTCCATGTCAAATTCCCCCTTATTACTTGTTAATTTTTCGCCTATAGCCATCAAGGCGTGCTTACTTGGTAAACCAAAGGGACAGTCCAGCAATTAATCTTCCTGTTGCATGATGAATTCATCATGCCAGAACTGGTCCGCAATATCCTCCTTTGTTTCTCGATTGACGAGGGCTAAATCAGGGACTGATTCATCTACGGCATATGAGACGCCGTCAATAATGGAAAGGATGCCAAATACCGTCAATCTTCCAGCCGATCGAGCAAGTTTTCGAATCACGCTTAGCTGTTCTTTTGTCAAGGAAATAGAGGACAAAACCTTGGCTTCCTGATCGGTCAGGGCTGCCAGATTGGCTGGATCCCCTTTGGCCTCAAGAGTCCGAACCAACCTATCGACATCATCATCGATGTGGGAATGAAACGCTTTCATTAATGCTTTGCTTTCTTTGGACATAAAAATCACCTCCGCTAATAATCCGAACACCCAGGTTGGCAACATACAGTTATTTTGCGCCGGGGTTAATTATGCCCGCAAAACTATTTCTGATACTACATGTTGACATGGGTCGCATTTCTATCTTTCTTGTCATTTCGAGTGAGCGCGGGTGCGTCGCCTTTAGCGATGCAGCGCGACGAGAAATCCCTTTGGATCCGAGTGCGGAATCCGTTGGCAAAGGGATTTCTCCTCGGCAGCGCCGTTTTTAAACGGCGCTGCCCTCGTTCGAAATGACAGGCAAAACACCCCCGCGTGCTCCAAGATGGAGCAATGGCTGAAATCGAGGGAAGATTACACATTGCACATTACACATCGCGACACCTCATTATGTAATCTAGACAAGCTCACCAGCGACCAGCGAATAGGCAGCGGGTTTGCCGTTGGCACCTTCATTCGTTCTGACTATCTTCTTTTGATCGATCAAAAAGTAAATTGCGTTGCTCACGCTACCTTCATCGTGCAAAGGACAATGAGCAATTACTTGAGCGCGAGTTGAATTCGGGTTGCGGGAGAGAAACTCAAGGATGGATAAAGTGAGGGCGGGACGAGACCTCACCCCAGACCCCTCTCCATCACTGATGGAGAGGGGAGAAACCAATGATGATTCTGGCCTTAGTTCGGCGGTTTCCAGGTGGACGGTGGGTTTGCCATCTGTGGTGGTGGAGAAGACGGCGTTGGCAGCGAAGGGCAGGGGAGCGGAGAAGCGGGCTTTCAGGGCGCGGAATTCGATGTAGGAATCGGTTGGAGAAGAATCGATGGCGAGCATGAGGTCCACGGAGGCGTTGATCGCTGAGGAGCCTCGGAAGCGGCCGCGGCGGTTGGTGTGATGGAGGACCAAGACCGCGGCGCGGGAAAGATCTGCCAGGCGGCGCAGATTGAAGAGAACATCTTGCACGGAGGCGACGCCGTTTTCGGAGGCGCGCATGAGATCGGCGAGGGCATCGATAATGATCAGGTCGGCACCCAGCGAGAGGGCTCGGTCGGTGAGGACTTTGGAATCCTCGCTGGAGCGCATGTCGTACATTGTTGACCTCGTCGATCATGGCGAGGGGATATGGCTTGGTTGAATCCACGAAGGCCTGCCAGCGGGTGTTGTGATCGGTGTGGCGAACATGGGCGATAGCCTGGATGGCGACGAGCCATGGCTTGGGCAGCCCATCTGGAAGCGGATCGGGCAGGTAGTTGAGGTTGATCAAATCGCTGACGATGCGCGCGGCACGCGGATTGGTCTTGTAGTTGGCCGGGTAAAGACCGGGAAAAAAGGATTGATCTGACATGAGATACCCCCTAAAAGCAAGGATTTAGGATAAGAAACCCCACCCTGATCTGATGGCTATTTAAGCATGGAAGCTGGGAGTTGTGGGGAAATGGAGGGCGTTGTCAAGGAGTTGGATTCCCGTAATCAATCCAGCCTGCTATGATTAGATTCAACAAAAGTGGAGGCAAAAATGGTGGCAAAGAAAAATGGACCCGTGGAATGGAATTCTAAGTACCTAACACCAGAACAATACGCCAATTTTATTGAAGAAAGCAGAGTAGACAAGGGTGATGACAAGATTCATCTCGCGCTAGATCCTAGTATGAATTTTGTTATTCTCCTGCATTCCATTTTGCGTTTTCCAAAAGAGATCCAGGAAGACGAAGCTATGGGGATTTGCAGCCGAGCCGTATTTTCATCCGCAAAAAAGGGCAAGGTTACCGCGGATTCGTTACTTGAAGAAATTAATCAAGAAGCAATTAGTTACCTGAAAAAAGCTGTCATTTTATACAAGTTGTTTACATCAATTTCTGTTGAACGGCCGCCCAAAGCCATAAACTTCAGGTTAGGCAACCATTCAATTACCATCTTATCAAAAACTCCCAAAAGGATGATAAAGGAATCGGTAACGCTGAGAAAAGATGCAGAGAAAAATCTGTATGCGGAATCAGCCAAGAACTATTCATATGTAAGTGTCACCACTAAAGGTAGGTCTCAATCGGAAGCTGCTTTTGCAGCATTGGATAAGTTGGACCTTGCCAGAGGCATCTTAAACCTCGGCTTTAACAAAAACTATACTTGGAGATTGTCTATTGGATCGAAAAATGCACCAATAAACTCTATTATTCTGGGGCCAGTTCACACACTTCATTTTATGAATGGAAAGATAGCTGCTGATTCATCTTGGTGGTTTGAGGAGAATTATCTGGGTGCAATAAAACTAATAGATCTGAAGAAAGAAGAGGGAGTCATTTTCAAGTATTACAAAAACTTCATGCAGAAGTTACGAAAATCCCATTACCGGGCAAAAATAGAAGAGGCGGTACGGAGGTATGTGCGAGCCTTAGATGAGAGAAACTGGTTTAGCGGGTTCGCTAAACTTTGGGGTGTTCTAGAGTTGCTTACTGATTCGACAAATCAAAGTAATGATGTAACGATCGCGAGAGCAGCCTTTATTTACCGAAATGTGGAATTTGCACGACAAGAATTAGAGTATTTGCGAACGTACCGAAATCGGTATATTCACCTCGATGCAGGAAATCACCAAATTGAGAAATATCTGTTTTCTCTCAAAAGATACGTGGAAACTATGATCTACTTCCACATAGGATTTGGCTTGAAATTCAAGTCGTTCAAGCAGACTATTTCTTTTCTGGATCTGCCTAAATCATCCGAAGAACTTAATGCAAGACGTAGATTGATAAACTCCGCAATCGAGTTTTTTAATGCACCAATTGGGAAATAACGGGAGGATTATATGAATGTCAAGAAAGCCTTGGAATACCTGGAGAGAACGGAAAATCAAATCTCAAGTGAGATTCGTGCAAAACATCCAGCACAAGTTCATTTAATTGAAGCAGGAATAGGAATAATTTTGAATGGGATAACAATTGCAGGTGAAGGAATTGTAGATCCAGATAACATCGAACAATTTATCCTACGTAGATATTTGTATGTAATTCCGTTTAGGGCAAATTGGGCCTTCAAATCCTTGATTGGAGGATTTCCGTCGACCTCGTACTCTCTATTGAGAGTGCTCCTTGAAGAGTTAGTCAGTATGAACTATTTTGGAACTTTTCAGGATGCAGCAAGATCAGCGCTTAATGATGAAAACTACATTGAACCAAAGTTTAATCGTAAATTGAACCGCTTAGCTAAGGATTCTCCATTTCTCAAAATTGCAGCAACTCTAAGCGATGGGTATGTTCATCCGGCACTGGTAAAACCACCTTTTACGCGAGATTCAGCGGACGGTGAGGCATTGCCTGAACCTTACTACGATAATAAAGCGACAAATTTCGGTCTCGATTTATTGGTTACATTTCTGGAGATAGCTGTTGTTATTGCATTCGCTTTCGATATAGATGATCCAGAGTTTCACAGTTGGAGAGAAAATGCTAATCTCTATTTAAGAGATACCGGCAACTACGGACGCGAGAGAATTTCGTCCTTAACCCCCCACCAAAAAGCTGAAAAAGCGCTGATTCATAAGATCGCTAAATAATTACACCACTTCCAGCGTCCCTCTCTTCTTTGCCTGGTACTCGAACCATCTGAACATGCTGAAGCCGATGGCGATGTAGATCACGCCGAACAGCGTTTCCACGCCCAGCATCGAACCCACCTCGCCCAGGCCGGCGCCGTCCACGATCAGGCGGGCGGCGGCGATGCCGTGCGACGGGGAAAGCGCCCGTCGCGTTGGAGTTCCTACTCGGCTGGCGCCGAGCACGGAACATCCACGGATGCTAAACGACCTCCAAGGTTCCACGTTTCTTCGCTTGGTATTCAAACCAGCGGAACATTCCAAATCCGATGGCGATGTAAATGATGCCAAACAGGGTTTCTACTCCTAACATCGAACCGACTTGGGAAAGATTCGCTCCATCAACAATGAGTCTTGCAGCTGCAATCCCTCTAGTCAGCGGCAGCGAGAAAGAGATGGCTTGCATCCATGCCGGCAGGGAGGCCAGAGGCACATTGG
>CAYJMC010000008.1:0-64604 GCA_964371335.1 uncultured Anaerolineaceae bacterium | reverse complement strand
AGTATTTGGACACGCCAAGGGATATGCGGATACTGTATAATCTTTGGCGCGCCCGCAAGGGCTTTTTGTTTGGTGATTGGTCACCCTCCGCTATCACGGCTACATTCTATGGCCTGTCAAACTGTATCGACCCCACCCAAGAAAAGCATGCCCTGAGTAAAGCGAATGGGAAATAACATCTCGACTGCAGCCGATCCTGTCAAGTTGGCACGACCCCTGCGCCCGTGCTCGCGCAACAACAACCTACGGGTTGCCCTAATTAGTTTACTAACCTTGTTGCTGGCCGCCTGTGGTTCGGCAAACCCGCCTGCGACCAGCCCGACCAGCGCGGAACTGCCTACCCCGATCCAAGTCACACCCACTCAGTCGCCGCCGGTTGCCATTATCAATGGGGAAGAGATACCCAACGCCATTTACGCTATACATCTGGCGCAATACAACGCCGCCCAGGCAGAATCTGGCACGCTTCTGGCATCGGAGGGAGTTGAGCAGATCGTGCTCGACGATCTCATTTCCCGGCTCCTGCTGGCGCAAGGCGCCCGAGCAGCGGGCTTTGTGCTCGACGAGGCTACGCTCGACCAGCGCCTAAACGCAGTGATCGAGCAGGCCGGAGGCCAGGAGGCATTCGATGCCTGGCTGGCGGCGCAAGGTTACACGGAGGAACAATTCCGGCGGGAATTGGCCGTGGAGATCGAAGCAGGCTGGATGCGGACGCAGATCACGGACGCAGTCCCCTTGAGCGCCGAACAAGTGGAAGCCCGCCAGGTCTTGCTCAGCGAGTTGTTCCAGGCAGAACGCCTGCTGAGCCAACTGCAAGGAGGCACGCCGTTCGAGCAGGTGGTGGTCAACAATGATCCCCAGGGGCTGGGCTACCTGGGCTGGTTCCCGAGAGGGTACCTGTTGCAGCCCGAGATTGAAGAGGCTGCCTTCGCCCTACAGCCCGGCGAGTTCAGCCAGATTGTCGAGACCAGTCTCGGCTTCCATCTGATCGAGGTGCTGAACCGGGACGCGGATCGAGCGTTGACTCCGCAAGCCCGGCTGGCGCTGCAGATGAAAGCGCTGGCTGATTGGGTAACGGCGCAGCGCGCGCAATCTACAATCGAAATCTTGCTGCCCTAATTTCAGCCTTGCGAAGGGTGGACTTGATTGCAGTAATATCGTACATTAACCTTCGCAGGGTTTGTAAAATGGAGTAGAGATGGACGAATTCGATTTCAAAGAGGAAAAAACCAAGAAGCCGGGCAAGATAGGCGCGGCGTTTTGGAATTGCGGCAGCCTGTTCTTTTTCCTGGGCGCCATCGCCGCGGGCGCGTTTATTATCTTGCTGTTCCTGAACCCGTTCAGCGAGTTCAACCCCTTCCCTCCTATTCCGCCGACAGAAATTCCAGCGAGCACCCCAACGCCCGAAACAGCGACAAGCACTCCAACACAGACTTTCACGGCTACTCCTGAGCCGCCTACCGCCACACCCACAGTGGATATAGCCGGTGGCTTCTTCCAAATCCAGGAAGGCAGCCCTGCAGTATTAGACGCTTCGGTGTTCCACCCGGAACTGGCCTGCAACTTCATGGGCGTGGCTGGGCAAGCCTTCAGCTTAGACGGACCTCCGATTACTGGTTTGCAAGTGCACGTGACTGGCACGCTGGACAATCAATCGGTTGACAAAATCGGCCTGACCGGTGCGGCGACGCAATATGGTTCAGGTGCGTATTATGAAGTTCAACTGGCCAACCAACCCATCGCGTCGGAGAACACATTGCAAGTAACACTGTTGAACGCCAGCGGCAGCCCGATATCGGATGCATTCGCGTTCAGCACAACGGCAAGTTGCCAGGAAAATCTGGTGATTATAAATTTCAGCGAGAGGCCATAAACAAAGAGGCTCGCAGCTGCGAGCCTCTTTCATTTTTCTAATGCATGGGGATCGCCGCCTGTAATTCCATGCAAACCAAATCTACTTGCTCTTCGGACATCACGCTGGAAAATGGCAGCGCCAGCCCGCGGCGTCCCAAATCTTCGGCGATCGGAAAGTCACCGGGCTGATAACCGAAACGCTCCAGCATGAAGGGCTGCAGATGGATGGGTGCAAAATAAGGCCGCGTGGGAATCCCTGCCTCGTCGAGCAGGCGCGCTACTTTCTCACGCGATACTTGCGGCGCCAAACGCACTACATATACGAACCAACTCATGCGCGTAGTGCTCGGCGCGAGATGTTGCACTTCGACTTGTTCAATGTTCTTCAGTCGTTGACCATACCAGGCGGCCACCTGTTCGCGTTTGGCCAGCAATTCATTCAAGCGCTGCATCTGTACACGCCCCAGTGCAGCACTGAGCTCGGGAAGACGATAGTTGTAGCCCATATGCGTGTGCTGCAGCCAAGTGTCTCCGGGTGCGCGGCCCTGGTTGCGTAGGGCACGCATGAAATCCGCCACGGTGCCATCATCGGTCACAATGACGCCACCTTCTCCTGTAGTGATCTGTTTGTTGGGGTAAAACGCGTACACAGCCATCTGCCCGAAACGTCCCGCCAGTTTGCCTTTGTATTCGGCGCCCAGCGCTTCGCAAGAATCCTCGATGAGCGTCAGATCGTGCTGTTTTGCGATCGTGGCAACCGCATCGTAGTCTGCAGGTTGCCCAAATACATCGACTGCCAAAATCGCTTTCGGTTTCCTTGCAGTTGCACCCTTGCGCGGCAACCAGGCCTCTGCAGCCCGGCCACCCTTCGAGAGTTGCTCCACTGCTTGCGCCAAACGCGAAGGATCGATGTTGCCTGTATGCATGTCAACATCTATGAACACTGGCACAGCATTTTCATAGAGCAAGACATTGCTGGAGGCAATGAAAGAAAAGGGGGTCGTGAGAACCAAGTCGCCAGTGCCGATGCGTGCTGCGCGCACGCAAAGGTGCAGGCCGCTGGTCCCTGAATTCACTGCAATGGCATGAGTAGCGCCGCTGAACGCACACACCGAATCCTCAAAAGCGGACACCTGGTCGCCCATACTGAGCATCGTCGTATCGAGGACTTTTGCCACGGCGCTACGCTCAGCCTCGGTGAGGTCGGGCGATGACATGGGAACACGATTATCGGTCAAGTGAATTCTCCATCAAGGCGCGGCGATTATCTCACACGAGCATCGCCATCAGGCCCACGGCCACCAACGCGCCGAAAGCGGAACTCAGGAAATTCACCCAATCATTATCCAACCAGCGCCAGCCGCGATGGTATGCAGTCGGAGTGCCGCAATAATGTAAGGGGTGACGTTCCGTTTCCTTTTTGCATTTGGGGCAATAGTAGATGGACTGCACAGTAGCTCCAAGCGTGGAATCCACAAAGCTGCCCAACAAACCAGCAACCGCGATGATTGGCACTGCCGCGATCGAACTCAACCCCAGAATCCAGGCTAAAGCTGCGATCAGGAAAGCACCGGTTAGTGCGATAGCGCTGCCTAACAAGGAGATACCACCCGAGGTGCCGGGCGGAACTCGTTCCCAAGTGGTGACCAAAACAGGTTGCCCGGCGCTAAGAACCCCAACTTCAGTTGCCCATGTATCTGCAGTCACTGTTGCCAAGGCCGAGGCAAAGGCCAGCCATGCCATCGGCGTCGGCACCCAACCCGAGGCGGCGGCCACGAGGCTAAGCACCGCAAGTCCTCCATTTGCAGCCACCTGGGCCCAGTCACGGCGACCACCTTTGGCAAAATTAGCGGACACCTGGCGTTTACGCTTCGCAAACGCTTTAGAAAGCAGGCTGGAAGACGCAAAGAAGGCAATCAGCAAGATTGCAGCCGGGACGCCGCCTAAACCATATGTGAGCCCGCCAATCAGAACCGCAGCCAGCCAACCATCAGCTGAAAGCATGCCCAACCGCCAAGCGACCCCCACCAAAGCAGCGGCCAGCATCAGACCTACGAGCAGACTATCGAGCGAATATTGAATATGTGCGCCAATCATTGTTCTGTGGATAACTTACGGTGGCCTGTGGAAAACTTGGACATCTGGGTGGATAACAGGAGGGGTTACTTTAGGCTAAAAACTACCGCCCCCAGGTAAAAGAGGCTGGTCGCCAGACTGGCACTCCAGAATAATTTTGAAAACATGGCTCCCCAGGGCTCGCGATAGAAGAGCAATCCAAGGATAAAGTTGCCCATATAGAAAAAGAAATTCAGAGCAGGTAACAGAAAAAGCTGAACTCCAGCCACAGCAGGCAGGGGTTGCCCACTGGCCTCAAAGCCGAGGGAAACAGCCTCAAGGTTGGGCACTAATATCCCTACTAGGATCAATAATCCCAAGGAAAGCAGTCCACCTGCCACCATAAGTCGCCGATTCTGCGTCTCTGCCCAAGCCTCAACCAGCACGAAAAGGGGCTGTATTGATTGGGCAGTAAGGGGCCGCAAACTGCCGCGCTCAGATTCACGCTTATAAGCCGTTACGAAATCCCCGGGTCTCTGTGGGGATATGGCAAACACTCGTTCTTTGGTGCCAATGACAACGATCTGTTGAGCATCCGAAGCCACGAATTCCACCAGACCTAGTTCCGCGTCCATGGTCTGCCCCACCAAGTTGCCGGGCCAGTACCAGCGGGGGAACTCAATCGATTGTTCAAGCTCATCGGCTCGGGCCACATCTACGATATCGTCGAAGGGAAGGTCAATCAAGCGCAAACCCCAGCGCAGACGCACGCCATCCCGACCCAGCCAATATCCTGACTGCCATAGTGAATACAGCCGATACATCAGGATGGGGAGCGGAAGGCTCAACAGCAACGCGCCCATCAAGGCTAACACCACAATCAGTCCGGGGGGCTGGCTTACTGCGGAGAAAAGCAAAACCACTATCAATATGGAGTCGACCAAGAGTGCGATGAGATGTAACGCGAAACCTTTGCGCCGAGGTGGATCAAATTGAGTCCAGTAGCTAGATGTTTCCATTCGGGTCGTATATATATTAATCGAAGCGTCTAAACCGCTAGTGTATCCTCAAATATCGGCGGCTTGCGTTTCCCCCCGCGCACATATACAATCAACCCGTGCATTCTTTAACCAGCCTGGAATCCACTCACGACATCAGCAATGAAGGCCAAGAATGGCGAGCTTGGGCTCGCAACTTGCGTAGCTGGGGCTTGGCAAGCTTAGCTTCTGCTCTGCTTGAAAGCAGCGGAGCGTTCACCACGTTGGCGGCTCAGAGCCTCTACATCGGCCAACCGCTGCTGGAACCGTGGCTGCCAGTTCGCTCGCTGGCCACTCTGCTCGAGGACCCGCAGAAAACTCAAGCCTTTGCCCAACTTTTGCGAGAAGAATCACAATGAATTTATCTTCGCTGCAATGGATCGGGCTGTGTCTCGCGCTCATCCTCATCTTCTCCATCTGGGGCCGGAACAATCCGCGGCGTGCGTTGCGTTCCATCCAGGCATTTCAGCAGCTGCGCCGCACGATTGGGCTCTCGGTTGAAGACGGTTCCCGTTTACAAATCAGCCTGGGTCGCGGCGGCATTCTCGGCCCGGAAGCTGCAGCCGCGCTCGCAGGGCTAACGCTATTACGCCAAGTTGCGGACATTGCCGCCGATTCGGATCAACCGCCCATCGCCACGACCGGCGACGGGGCCATCATGTTATTGGCACAAGATACCTTGCGCCACAGTTACCAACGCTTGGGGATCTCGGATCAGTACCATTTGCGCTTAGCGCAAACCACAGGTTTGACTCCGTTTTCATACGCGGCAGGCACATTGCCGCGCATACTGGACCGCAACGTTTCCGCAACCGCATTAGCCGGCAGCTTAGGCGAAGAAGTTGGACTGATAACCGCGGCTAGCCAGTTTTCCGGTGGCTTCAGTTTGGGCGGCAGCGAGAATCTTGTCGGGCAGGCAATCCTGTTTGCGGGGGCAGACCAACCGTTGATTGGCGAAGAGATTTTTGCTACAGGGGCCTATATGAATGCTGGCTCAACACACCAAGCCAGCCTGCGCGCACAGGATGTGTTGCGCTGGGTCATCATCTTGCTACTCATCGTTACTTCTCTGCTGCCATTATTTGAAGGTTTGCAATGAACCTGCGCCTACGCACTCCCTTAGCAGCGGCAGTTGCCATCGCGTTTGGCTTCATTGTTCTTGCCAGTTTGTTGATCCCCGGTCTCGCGGGGTTGCGCAATCGCATTCTGAATTGGGCCATCTTGTTGGCCGCCGTCGCCCTCTTGCTGGGATTCGCCAATCTCTTTCAGGTCCATTTCCACAAAATGCGCAACAAAGAAAAGCCGGTTCATAGTTTGATCTTGCTGGCCGGTATGCTGGTGACTTTCATCGTCACACTGTGGGAAGGCAGCCAGGGAATCACCGCGGCCTGGATTTTTAAGAATATCCAAATCCCCGTCGAGACCAGCCTGATGGCCGTGCTGGCCATAAGCCTCACGATTGCGGCTGCGCGCATCCTGCAGCAACGCAAAGATTTGATCAGCATCGTTTTTCTAGTCACGCTTTTCATCCTGCTGCTCAGCAGCGGTCCCTTGTTTGGCATCGAGCTTCCATTCTTTACGAGAACGATTGGACCCTATGTAAACAATTTTCTATCCATAGGTGCGCTGCGCGGCCTGTTGATCGGTGTGTCACTTGGCACATTGGCCACCGGGCTGCGCATCCTGCTGGGCGCGGACCGGCCTTACGGCGGGTAACAGGCATCTTCCTATGTCCTATCACTCCGGCCAAGACCCCGAAGAAAACCTGCCCGACTGGCTAAAAGCTTTACGCAAGCGCCAAGCGCAAGAGCCTGCTGCTCAACCAGAGGGTGCGGAAAGCAAGAGCTCAGGGCCTTCCGCGCAAGAGGAAGATCCAAGTTGGTTGCGCGAGATCCGCGAGCGCTATGGCAGACCAGAAACCGAGCACGAAGAACCCGGCACCGAGGAGCCCGAATCCCCACTCAGCGACACTCAGCCGATCCCTGCCAGCCGCGCGGTAGAAACAAGCCCAGAACCCACTCAACCTGAACCGGTCCTGGAACCCCCTCTCGAAGAACCGTTGGCAGAGGAAACCACGGACGAAGAATCTAAACGCGCGTTCCCCGATTGGCTGGAAGAGTTAGGCGAGTCTGAAGCTAAAGAAAAAGAAGAGGAGCAACCTGCTCCTCAAATCCTCGCCTTTCCTAAAGGCATTGAACAGGAACTAACCCCGGGCGAACTGCCCAGTTGGTTGCAGGCCATCCGGCCGGGTGGGGCCTTCCCACAAGAGGACACCCGCTCAGAAGAGATACTGCCTGGCGCCGAGGAGACTGCCGGCCCCCTGGCAGGCATTAGCGGTGTTTTACCCGCTGAGCCCGAGGCAATCCAATCCATAAAGCCGCCAGTTTACTCCGCTCGTTTAGAACTCACCGATAGCCAAAGCCAGCATGTGGCGGCCTTCAAAAAGCTGCTCGACGAAGAAGGCAAACCTAAGGAAGACCTGGGCCGCGGGGCCGCGTTGCCTACCCGTATTCTCAACACCTTAATGGGCGCCATCTTAATAGCCGCCGTGTTGGTGCCTCTGCTTAATCAAAGCCAATGGGCGCCCCGGCCGGAAACCGATTCCTTACCAGAAAGCGCCGAGGTTTTCAACCTCATCGAGGTGCTGCCAGCTGAGGCACCCGTGCTAGTCGGGTTTGACCTTCAACCTGCTCTAACCGGAGAAAGCAAAGCAGCGATTACTGCGGTTCTCAACCACTTACTCGATAGACAAGCGCAACTGGTGTTTATTTCTACCCAACCCACAGGACCGGCCGTGGCCGAGAGCATTTTGCAGGAAGAACTAGCCGCCCAGCCCGCAGTAGCTACAAGCGATTACATCAATCTTGGCTACCTTTCGGGAGGCATGGCCGCACTACGCAGTTTCTTCAGCGATCCACGCAGTGCTGCGCTCTCGACGACGGCGTTGGGTCTGAACCCCTGGGTCAACCCAACTTTGGCATTGATTAATAGCATCTCCGATTTTGCGATGGTGGTCGTGGTAAGCAGCAACGCCGACGATGCGCGCATCTGGATTGAGCAGGGCACCGCAGAGTTGCCCAACGGTCTCATTGCAATTACCAGCGCCCAGGCCGCGCCGCTATTACGCTCTTATTTGCAAAGCCAGCCGCAGACATTGCGAGGACTAGTGAGCGGCGTGCAGGGCGCAACCTTCTATGAGCGCCTGCGCTCGGAAGAGAACGGGGATGGCCGCGCCTTTTGGGACGCGTATAGCTCTGGGCTGGGAGCCATTGCAATACTCATTTTGCTCGGAGGCTTATATGGGCGCGTGATTCGTATGCGACCAGAGAAGCCTGCGACTGGGACGAATCAGCCGCCGCCCGAAAAAAGCGAAACCGGGAGCCAGCGTGCAAATTAGCCAAGAACTCCTCGCTCAAATCGGGCTCTTCAGCGCTACAGCGCTGACGCTGGCCACGCTGTCTTACGCATTTCGCGACAATCCGATATTCCGCGCCATCCTCTTTCTATTCGTTGGCGTCGCAGCCGGATATGCGGCTGCCATCGCGGTACAAGACGTGGTGTTGCCGCAGTTGGTATATCCAATCCTCGATGAATTGACAGGTACGCCCACAGTTGACCTCATCGACTTAGCTATTCGCGCTGGCCTTAGTTTCTTATTGCTAGCCAAGCTATCGCCACGCACCGCGCGCCTGGGCTCGCCCGTTACCGCGATGCTGGCCGGCGTGGGCGCTGCCCTTGCAATCGGCGGCACGGTGCAAGGCACATTGATCCCACAAATCGGCGCGGCGGCGGGCATTTTCGATGCAGAATCCTTCCAACTAGCACTACAGGGTGGTTATTACGGGGAAAGCCTGCAAGTTATTTTCGAGGGCATCATTTTGTTGCTAGCGACCGTGAGCACGCTGGCTTATTTCCATTTTGGCGCCCAAAGCCGCGGCAAGCAGGAGCCGTTGCGCAATATTTTTATAGACGCGCTGGCCTGGTTGGGCGCAATATTCATTGCCATTGCGCTGGCGACGTTGTTCACAGGCGTGCTGCAGGCAGCACTGGGTGCGTTGATCGAGCGGATAGCTTTCCTGCGCGACGTGGCTAACCTATTGTTTGGATTGCAATGACCAAACCAAGCCCCTCTCAGACTCTCTCAATGATTTCGATCGAGGTCGGCAGCGTGAACACACGCGCCTATTTCTTCGATGCAGTGGAGGGACGCTACCGTTTTCTAGCAGCCGGTGAAGCACCCAGCACCATCGGCGCGCCGGCTTTCGATTTGAACCTTGGCGTGCTCGAGGCGCTGGACCAGTTGCAGGAATTCACCGGGCGCACGTTCCTCACGGACCGCGGTTTGTTGATTTCACGCGACAACGAAGATGCCGTCGGGGCCAACGCAGTTAGCACTACCTTCTCAGGCGGGCCGCCGCTCAAAGCAGTAACCGTGGGCTTGCTGGGCGAAGTTTCTCTAGATAGCGTGAACAAACTGGTGCACTCCTCCTACTGCCAGATCGTAGAGAGCCTCAGTCTGAACGACCGCCGACGGCCGGATGCCATCATTGACGCTATCTGTCAGAACCTCCCGGACCTGGTGGTCGTGGCTGGCGGCACCAATCGCGGCGCTTCCCGCTCTGTGGTTCGGCTCGCCAATTATTTAGCCCTCGCACTAAATTTGATTCCGGAAAAGCAGCGCCCTCAGGTTTTATTCGTTGGCAACGAAAACCTGCAGGAAGAAATAGACAACCTGCTAGGCGCACTGACAAAGTTGCATCACAGCCCCAACATTCGCCCGAATCTAGACCAGGAGAGTTTTGGTCCAGCCATGCAAGCGCTCACCGCCATTTATTTCGAGATCCAATCACGCAAATTGAACGGGCTACAAGAATTGCGCGAACTTTCGGAGGAGCAGATATTGCCCGCGTCTTCCGCACTCGGTCGCGTGGTGCGCTTTCTCAGCACTGTCATCGATGCACCAAAAGGAATGCTGGGCATCGATCTGGGCGCCTCCAACACCGTTGTGGCATCTTCTTTTTCCGGGGATATGCAATTACGCGTCTTCCCAGAATTAGGCGTGGGTGGAAGCCTGCCTGGGATGATTGCCGAAACTCATCTGCCCCAGATCATGCGCTGGCTGCCTTTTGATCTCTCCGACGATTTCGTGTTGGATTATCTACACAACAAACCATTTTTCCCCCGCTCTCTGCCGGTCAGCCCGGAAGAACTTGCCATCGAGCAAGCCGCTGCACGTCAGGTGATGCGTCTAGCAGTCGGCAAGAGCCTGCCGCTCTTCCCTCCAGATGCTATTTATCCACTGCCCGGCACAGTTCCTTGGTTCGATCGCATCCTGGTGAGCGGCTCCGCAGTGTCGCGCGCCCCGCGGCTAGAGCATAGCCTGCTGATGATTCTCGACGCCATTCAGCCCGTGGGCATTGCCACGATAATTCTCGACCAAAACAATTTGGTTAACGCCGTAGGGGCAGGCGCTCAGATTGACCCCTTGCTGGCTGTTCACGTCCTGGAATCTAATTCGTTCATCAACCTGGGTACAGTAATTTCCCCGGTTGGCAACAAGCGCGGCAACGGCGAGCCTCTGATGCGCATCCAAGTAGTGCGCGAAGGCGAAAAGGAAGGCGTAGTCGAAATCCGCGAAGGAGAGATTACATCAATTTCCTTGCCCATGGGTCGCGTGGTCGACGTTTACGTTCACCCTCTGCAAAACGTGAACATCGGGCTAGGTTCAGGCCGAGGCGGCTGGGTTCGCCGTGTGGTAGGAGGAGTTTTCGGGTTGGTGATTGATGCCCGAGGCCGTCCCGTACAAGTGCCAACCTCTTTTAGTCGTCGCCAGGAAGCCCTGCAAGCATGGGAAAACGCCCTCACCGGAGGCTAGATCCCAAAATGATCGCGCCCGTTAGCTACATTCAACCGCTCACTACCATACGCCGACAGCGCCAACTGCTGGTGGAGGGTCAGGTGCTAGTCAATGTCGGTGATGTGGTGCATTCAACAGATCCAATAGCGCGTGCCAGCTTGGAATCCCGACACCTCATCCTGGACGCAGCCCGAGCCCTGGGACTGCCACCGGACCGCGCCAAGAAGTTGATCCAGCGCAATATAGGCGAACAGGTGGAGGCAGGCGCCATCATTGCCGGTCGGCGCGGTGTGGGCACACGCCAGCTACGCGCCCCGGCCGCAGGGCAGGTAGCCGCCATCAGTGAGGCTCAGATCCTACTGCAGGTAAGCGATGAATCTTCATTGCTACAAGCGCTTGTGCCCGGTCAGATAATCGACATCGACCCGGGCAAAGGTGTGACCATCGAATGTATTGGCGCCTGGATCCAGGGAAGATGGGGCAATGGACGCCTAGGAGACGGCATTTTGCATCTCGTAGGCGATAGTCCCGGCCAAGTTCTGACCGCCGACCAGATCGACATGAGCCTACGTGGCGCCGTGCTGGTTGCCGGGGTTTGCGAACACCGCCAGGCCCTGGAGTTAGCTGCCCAAGTTCCTATCCGCGGTCTAGTAATGGGCAGCCTGACTACCAGGCTATTGCCAGTTGCCCTCAAGCAGGCTTATCCTATTGTGCTTACCGAAGGATTTGGCAAAACTCCAATGAATGCCGACGCCTTTAAACTGTTCGGCAACCATAACGGTAACCAGGCAACCATCAATGCCCAGATTTCCAATCCCCTCAATGGGGACCAGCCCGAAGTGATCATCCCGATCCGAGATGCAGGCAAGCCACCCCAGGCCGTGCCGATGCAGAGTTTCCGCGTCGGACAGCCAGTGCGCGTGCTGACAGGCGCTGATCAGGGTCAGATTGGTGAGATTACGGCCCTGCTTTCCTCCTCCACATTTTATGCCAGCGGCTTGCATGCCCCAGGAGCCACCGTGGACCTGCCTGGACAAGGTGAAGTAGTGTATCCGCTGGTAAACCTGGAGCTTCTAGGGTAAAGTAATCCGTTGCGCCGCTATGCTAGACGACACTGAATTAGAACTCCCAGAAGAACCAAAACCTGAGCCTCCCAGGCGTTCCGGCAATCGTTTTGTCGTTGTGGCCGGCACGCTGGGCGCCATCATGCTTCTGGCAGTGGTGGCCATAGTAATCTATGCCCTCGTCATCCTCCCTGAGCAAGAGGCGGCTCAACCCGGGCTTTCCGCCGCCCAGCTTACGGATACAGCCTTGGCTCAGGTCATACAGGCAACTAACACTTCCACGGCCACGCGAACGGCCAGTTCGACGCCCGTTCCACCCACCAATACGCCCAGGCCGACAAACACTCCTCTGATCTCGCCCACCCCAGACCCTGCCACGCAAACGGTGAACGCTTTGCTCACCCAGGCGGCCCTGGCACAAACCCAGGCGGCCCTGACGCAAACGCAGGCAGTTAGCCCAACGGGGCCAACGTCAACGCCCGGCACGCCGACGGCGACGCCTAGTGCGCTGCCTGACAGCGGTTTCGCCGATGATATTGGCATACCAGGGCTGTTGGCGGCAGCGGCTGTTTTGCTCGTAGTCATGATCCTGGCACGTAGACTCAGGAACGCAAACTAAAATAACCAGACCAACAAAAAGGCCTCGCGATTGCGAGGCCTTTGTCATTCCTTCAACAAGCCAACAACTCGTTCCAGAATAATGCGGGCAACTTCATCTTTGGCCATCAAAGGCAATTGTTCTTGTTTCCCAGAATTATCCAGCAACAAAACGCGGTTGGTATCTACTTCGAAGCCTGCGTCTTTCGCTGAGATATCGTTGGCCACGATCAAATCCAAACTCTTTGCAGATAATTTTTGTTGGGCATTCTTCAGTAAATCCTTGCTCTCGGCAGCAAAGCCAACAACCACCACGGATTTCCCGCCCCGGGATTTGGCGAGCTCCTGGAGAATGTCAGGATTGGCGACTAAGTCTATATCGGGTACACCAGCGGCTCGTTTAATTTTTTCCTTGGACGACTGGCTGGGTCGGAAATCTGCCACCGCCGCCGCCATCAGCAATGCATCTGCGTTCTTGACTTCAGCAAGCACAGCCGCGCGCATCTCTTCGGCACCGGTTACCGAGATCAACTCGCAACCCACTGGCGCAACCAACGCAGTGGGAGCGGATATCAGTGTGACTTTTGCCCCCAAGTCTACGGCAGCTTGTGCCAGCGCGTAACCTTGCTTTCCGGAAGAGCGATTGGTGATGGCGCGAACGGGATCGATTGCCTCCTGCGTGCCGCCCGCAGTAACTACGACCTTTCGTCCGGATAATGGTCCGTTGCGCCCAAGGAGTTGGCGAATGTGGCCCAACAATTCAGAGGGCTCCGTCATACGCCCCAATGCATTTAACCCAGATGCCAAATGTCCACGCTGGGGGCCGATGATAGTTGCACCACGAGACTCAAGCATTGCAAGATTGGCCTGCGTGGCTGGGTGCTCGTACATACCTCCATCCATGGCTGGCGCAAGGAGCAGTGGAGCATTGCCTGCTAACGAGGCGAGAGTGAGCAGATTGTCCGCTTGCCCATGTGCCAGTTTTGCCAACGTGTTTGCGGTAGCCGGCGCAATCACAATCAGGTCAGCCTGGCGGCCCAAGTTCACATGCAATACATGCCCCTCGGCGCCCCAGAGATCGTTATCGGTATAGGCGCGGCGCCCAGTCACAGATTGGAAGGTCAGCGAGGTAATAAACTGTATAGCAGCTGAGGTCAGCACCACATCTACGTCTGCACCGAACTGCGCCAATTTGGAAGCCAGGTCGGCGGCTTTGTAACAAGCAATAGAGCCGGTAACGCCGAGTAGAATTCGTTTGGATTTAAGGATAGACATGCTCTACTCTTTCAGGCAGTCGTCATTCGTCTGATTCGGAAATCCGTCGCAACTACAAATATGCCCTTTGTCGCCATGGCTATCGATTTAAACCCCAAATAATCCGCAACCCATCCAGGGTAAGCCATGGGGCTAGTATTTTGATGATCTTCGTCTCCCGCGCTATCACTTCAGCTAATCCACCTGTGCCAATGACTTTCGTGTCGGGTCCCAGTTCTTCACGAAAGCGCGCTACCAGTCCTTCCACAAGACCTACGTAACCAAATAGCAGTCCCGATTGCAGGGCATGCGTGGTGTTACGCCCAATGGCACCAGGAGGCCGCTGCAGGTCCACCCGCATCAGCTTAGCGCCAGCAGAAAAGAGCGCGTCAGCAGCAATGCCAATGCCTGGCGCGATGGCACCACCCAGGTAATCACCGTCTTTAGTAATGGCATCGAAGGTCGTACCGGTACCGAAATCTACAACGCAAGCGGGGCCGCCGTAAAGGTGTTGAACGGCGGCTGCGTCCACAATGCGATCTGCCCCCACCGCTTTGGGATCTTCGTAGAGCACTTTTACTCCCGTCTTCACACCTGCATCCACGACGAGGGGATCTTTTTGCAGATAATTGCGGCAGGCCTCGACGACTTTACCTGTCAGTGGAGGCACCACCGAGGCCATACAGATGCCGACCAGAGATTCTATGGGGACGCCAGCATGGGCAAACATGGCGCTGAATTGCAGCCCATATTCGTCGGGCATGCTGGCGTGCTCGGTGGCAATGCGCCAGCGCGGTCCCAACGTGTCGCCCTCATAGAGGCCCAGCGTGATATTTGTATTGCCAACGTCAATTGCAAGCAGCATGTTGCTCCTTATTTCAAAACAAAGCTATCGATCAAACGCGTTTTTCCAACGTAAACTGCCATTGACAACAACGCGCCGTTTTCGACTGTACCGAGTTCCCGCAAGGTTTGAGTATCTGCGCAAGACACATATTGCAACTTTGCCAACGATTCTGCCTCAATGACTTTTTGCATCACGGCACGCAGGGCCCGGCCATCGCGCTCACCTGCCGAGTAAGCGATCTGCGCCGCTGACAGAGCGCGATAAAGTACCGTTGCCGCCTTGCGTTCTGCCGGATTCAGATAGCTATTTCTGCTAGACATGGCGAGACCATCTGGCTCGCGAACGGTGGGTGCAACGACGATCTCAATGGGAAAGTTCAAATCACGCGTCATCTGCTTGAGCACGACCACTTGTTGGGCGTCCTTCTGCCCAAGATACGCCCTGTCGGGCCGAACCAAATTGAACTGCTTGGCGACAACCGTAGCGACACCGCGGAAATGACCCGGCCGCATGGCGCCCTCCAACGGGTCGCTTACCCCTTCGACGCTTATCCAAGTATTGAATCCCTTTGGATAGACAATCTCGGGCGTGGGCAGCCAAACCAAATCCACGCCGGCATCCTCCAGTTTTTTGAGGTCGCCGGAAATGTCGCGCGGGTAGGCGGCCAGGTCTTCTTTGGGCCCAAATTGGGTCGGATTCACAAAGATGCTGACCACCACGGAAGGGCAATCCTGTTTCGCAAGATTGACCAGCGAGATGTGGCCTTGATGCAAGTAGCCCATCGTGGGCACGAAGCCAACAGGGCCCTTCAATCTCGCCCGCGCTTTGCGCAGTTCATCCAATGCAACCAGCTGCTTCATTTGCTTCCTCGCAACGCGGTAACCAGTTTCCACATGACTTCATTGATTGGCGTGGGCACGCCAACCTCGCGCCCAGCGTTCACAACAGCGCCATTTATGGCTTCGATCTCCGTGGGCGCGCCGCGGCGCACATCTTGCAGCATGGACGATTGATTATCAGCCGTTCGCTCAATAACACCTTCGACGACTTTCACTGCGTCATCGAAAGGGAAGGCGATAGTTTTCTTTGCCGCTACTCCGGCAACCTCGTTAGCCAACGCCGCGCTCAGTTCGCGTGCCGCCGGGCGTTTCAACAATTCCCCATTGGGGACATCTAGCAAAGCAGTCAAAGGATTGATTGATGCATTCACTATTAGCTTTCCCCAAGTCAGGGCATCCACATTCTCCGATGTTTCGGTTTGAAACTCAGCCGCAGACAGCAATTCGACTAAAGGCGCGACGCGGGGATGGTGGGCAATTGTGATTTTGCCTTCCCCTCCTGCCCGTACTTGACCGGGGCCCAACAAAGTGGCGCCACCTGTTGTAATACCGAAGGCGACGCGTTCAGCACCCAGTCTGTTCACCAGTTTTTCGCGATTGCCCAGCCCATTCTGCAAAGTGAGTGCTACTCCATCGACGGCCAGGCATTCGAAGAGTTGCTCGGCAGCGCGTTCCGTCTGCCAGGATTTCACCAAAACCAGCGCCCAGTGAACGCCGATGAAATCGACTGGGTTGGCGCTGGCTTTCACCGGAAAGCTGCGCAGTGAACCATTTTCCTGCGCCAGTGTGACGCCGAGATTGGTCAGTGTTGCCAATCCTTCGGTCCAAGTGCCCAGCATCTGGACGCGGATACCGGCAGCCGCCAGACGTGCGGCGAATAGGCAGGCAAGTGCGCCGGTGCCGACGATCAGGATGGGTCCTTTACTATTGCCCGCCATCCAATTCCTTCAACAAAGCCTGCCATTGCTCATCCTTCATCGAGACGGAATGGTCTTCGGTTGGGAAACGGCGATTTTCAACGTCGTCCTTAAAGTTGACAAAGGCCTGCCCCATGACCGAATGCAAGCTGGCGTATTGCTTGACGAATTTGGGGGTGAAGCGATCAAAGAGGCCAAGCAAATCGTGAGTGACCAACACTTGCCCATCGCAGCCCAATCCGGCCCCAATGCCAATAGTGGGGATAGTGAGTTTTTGCGAAACCCATTCAGCCAGGCGGGCGGGTACTGATTCAAGGACCAGGCTAAATATGCCGGCCTCTTCCAGAGCGAAGGCATCGTCGATCAGGCGTTTAGCCGCTGAACTAGTGCGCGCCTGCGGACGGAAGCCGCCAAAGACGTTTACACTTTGAGGCGTCAGCCCCAAGTGACCCATCACTGGGATGCCGGCAGCCACGATGTGGCGCACAGCTTCGGTTCGGTCGCGGCCGCCTTCGAGTTTCACAGCGTCCATGCCAGCCTCCTGTAGAAAGCGACCAGCGTTTACCACAGCCTGCTCCACGGAGACCTGATAGGACATGAAGGGCATATCACCGATGAGCATGGCATATTTGGCTCCACGCGAAACCGCGCGGCAATGATGGAGCATGTCCTCCATGGTGACAGGCAGAGTGTTGGGATAACCGAGCACCACCATGCCCAGCGAATCACCAACCAAGATGGCATCCATGCCGGCATGATCTACGGCAAGGGCGGTGGGATAGTCATAGGCGGTGAGCATCGTAATGGGCAAACCGTCCTTCTTCTTTTGGCGGAAGTCACGGACGGTGACTTTGGCGCGTTGCAACTCACCAGTTTTGGTTTTTATCTTCGGGAATTCTGTGGACACGGTACCCTCCTCTGCGGGTAGAGTCGGAACTGCGGTTTAAAAAACGAACCGCCTCTGCTTGAGAGACGGGACGGCCCACGCAATTAGCCTGGGTTTCTCAGGAACAAGCGCCTGTTTTTGGAGTTGCCAGCCTGCTTCGCATACTAATGCAACTCCACAACCTTGTCCGCAGTCTCGGCCACAATGGGTCCAAGCAGCAGAGGGATTATCGCCCATTTAGGTGAAAAGGGCAAGGCTTAGCCAAGTTGTTAGTAGTCGTTGGGGGGAGGGTCGTGCTAACTTGACAAGGAAATTTCTTTGTCAAGGTACTTCTAGGGCGAGCTGTCTAAATTTGGTAGCCCATATCCGCCAAATAAGGTCCAAAGGCCTTGTTGGCAGTTATTAGCTGGTCGGCGGTAAGGGCTTGGCGGAAGCGTTCGGCCTCGCCGACCTGGAAGTGCTGACCCTTGGAACCCGGCCCCCCTTTTTCTGAACGGTAGAACTCGATGGCATCCTTAGCGGCGGAGGAGGTGGGGTCAGCCTTGAGGAAACGGGCCAGGCGCTCAGCCTCAGCATCATAATTGGCCAATAAATCTTCATAGCGCAGGGAATGGGTACCTTCAATCGACATCCATTGTTTCCAAATGGGCAAATATATTTGGATGAAATCGATGGCCTGATCCATGGTTTCGAGACGAGCGAAGGCATTCTTGCGACCGGCGGCGCGGGCGCGTTCACCATATTCATACGCGGAGAGCAGAGCGGCGCGCGGGTCGCGGAAGATATAGGTGACGCGCATGCGCTTGCTGCGGATCAATCGCAATGCCATCGGCGAAGGCCCAGAGTGAGTCTTAATCGCGAAGGTGTTCCCAAGCATAGAAGGAACCAGCACCGGCGCCAGGCGTTTGGTGTTGAGGGTGCGAATGTTGCAGTTCACCTCGGTGAGGAAGGGACGCAGGAGAAATCGACGCCGGATGGCGCGTGCGTCTTGCCCGCCCGCGGCCACGACGAGATCGTGCACCAAGTTGTAATGCCAGCCCGAACCAGCGCGCGGCATCCCGGCTGCCAAGATAATCATGAAAAAATATCCGATAAGTAAAACATCGATCTAATGCTTTGTTATACTGAGCGCGTCCGATATCCAGCGACCGAATAGGCATACCTGGAGATTGCTTCCCGTTCCCCTTCACTTTGTTCAGGGTCAGGGCAGTCTCTGGCCATCCCGGAAAGCAAAGCTTTCCTTGGCATGTTACCATAGGTCTAGGAGATCCCTCATCGCCGCAAAGCGGCTCGATCGGGAAAAGCTCCTCGACTAAAAAGGATTAGGAGACAATAATGAAACGCCTATTGGGTTTTCTGCTGGGCATCGGCACCGGAGCATTGGTGGGGGCGACTGCGGCCATCCTGCTGGCGCCCGCGTCTGGACAGGACTTACGCAGCGAATTACGCGGCCGCATGCAACGATTCAGCGCGGAACTGCAGGAGGCTGCCATGCAGCGCCGCTCCGAATTGGAGCAACAACTCGAGGCGATGCGGCACCCGCATGCGGAGATTCCTCTGGAACAAAGGTAGGAAGCAGAAGCCGCAGACTGGAGATCGGTTATTAGTTTCCTAGTTATTCGTTTTGGCGGATGGCAAATTTATAAGTTTATATAAAGATTGGCAATTGAAAAGAGCCGCTCCTTCGAGTGGCTCTTTTAATTTATCCTCGAAAACTATTGCGAGAAAGAAAAGCGATATGTAGCGGGCTGGCGAGTGAAGCGTGTGGCTCCCATCACAACCAGGGTGACCTCATTCACATCACCACCTAATTCCAGAGGGATATCGAGCAGATTTCCTTCGGGTACCTCGATGATTTGCACTGTCGCGTCATTTCCGTGAGAGATGAGCGCCAAGCGGAAGTGTTGGGGCAGCACATTCTGGACGCGGGCAAAGCCCTGAGCTTGCCAGCCGCCATCGTCCGCTTCGAAGTCCTCAAAGTAGCCCGTTTCCTCAATGGAGATGTCATCGACCAACAGACCCTCCCCATTTACCGCGGCATCCGTGATGTATTCGAAGCGCAGCAAAACCTTCTGGCCTGCGTACTCGGATAGGTCGACAGATTCCTGGATCCATTCGGCTTCGGAAACATCGAAGCCACCTCCCGAGACGCCCGTGTAGCCCCAACCATAGCTGTTGCCAGTGGGGTCAGTATCGGTACCGCTAGGCGTGGTGATGAACTTCCAATCATCACCGTTGTTGGTGGAGGCCAGCAGGTACACGTAATCCCAGTCCGTTTCGATGTCGTACCAGGTGTAGTAGCTAAAGGTAATCGGCCCACTGACGCCGGTGAAGTCAAAGGGGCGGGTCAGCATCATATCGGACTCATCGCCTTTATTGGACCAGAAGGCGTAATCGCCCGAGTATGGGCTGGCGGGTAAAAGACCCGTGCGAGTTGAGCCTTCAAAGCGGAGAGTAGTAGGGCCAGAGCAAGCGACGGTAATGTAATCAAAACCGTACTGATTTACATTCCGGGTATTGACGTCACTGCAATCCTCAACCAATTCCGTAGACTCGGCGGTTTGCGGGAGCATGGCGGGGTAATTATTGTAGGCATAGCGGCCATCTGAGACAGAACCATCGGAGAGGTAGTTGGTGATCCCCCAATCCAAAACGACGTCATCCGCAGTGATCGGCTTGCCGATGAGGGGGTCAGTAATGGCGAGTTGCACCAATACGTTGTCCACGCTTTCCAAGCCATTGGCTGCATCGGCCACCAGCGCCTGGGTAGCTTCTTCGCCGAAGCGCTCCAGGAAGTAGGTGACGAATATAAAACCGGCACCGTAATGAGGCGTAGTGGCATTTTGGTCATTGGGCCAATCGTTGAGTTGCAGATCAGGGTCGCTGATGTACTCGTAGATGAACCCGCCATGGTAGTAGTTATTGAGCAGCGTGGCCAGTTCGGACATGCCTTCGTTCACCCAGCTGGTTTCATTGCGGTCGCGATACCAGTGGATCATGTGCTGGAATTCATGGGCTAAAACACCGTATGTGTATTCGTCCCCCAAGGGGCTGTTATCCGCATTGATGACGAACATCTCCGCGGCGTTGGAATAATCAGTTGCATCGGGATGAATTTCATCGGAGGACGAGAAATATCCGGCCGTGGAGAAGCCGAGGCCAGGGGTATACAGGATATAGATATGCGGATCGTTATCAACTCCGGGATTCCATTCGGGGCCAAAAAATTCCCTGTCCGTTGGCACTATCTGCTCTTCAAACGTACGAGCTAAATCCGTCAACTCGTCTTCGTCGTACTCCACGCTGTCTTCAACCCAGAAGTAAACAATGTCGCCAACGTAACGCAGGGTCGCATCATATGAAGAAGTTTCATTCGTATCCGTATTAGTTACCCAGAACGAGCGGCGATCACCGACCTCGAAATATTGGGCAGGTGCGGGAATAGTATCGGGCACATTTTCAATGCCCAGAAAACGGTCTGCAAGCTCCAGAGGATCATTCTCGGGGACAATGGTGTCCTGAAGCAGCAATACTGTTTCACCGGAAGGCGCCGCGCCGGTGTCCAGAGGTACCGGTGTGCCTTCATCCGGCACCGAGGTCGGAGCTCCGTTTGAACCCGAACCGCTAGATTCCTCAGTTAGCAATGTTTGGATTTCTCCGAGTGTGTTGCAAGCAATACTGCTGAGGAAGAGAATTAGAACTAAGAGTGCGAGGATGTTTTTCATTTCTTAACCCTTGTTAGGCGAAACTCCATGGAGCGGTATGGATATAGACCAACCAGGATGCCCAATATAACCCACATTATGGGAATGGTGAATGAATCCTGAGTGAGATTGCGCAAAGCAATACCCAGCCATGCAAACAAACCGGCTGTGGCAACAAATTTGAGGAAAGTGTTATTGGAAACCAGCATGCGGCGAATCATGGCGAGAAAGGAAATGAAAAAGGCAACAAAAAGCCAAAAACCGGGCAAGCCAGTTTCTGCCAGTAGGCGGATGTACAGGTTTTTGATATTCGGAATCTGATTTGAGTCGGGACTGAGCTGACGGGCGACCTCCGGCATAGAGTGAGACCACTCAGGGTAATGTTGATGGAGATATAGACCCGAAGCGCCAAGGCCGATGCCCGTGAACGGCGCCTGCTCAAAGGTCTGGTAACCGGCGATCGCATAAGCCAGCCGTGGGCCCGCACTGATGTCAATAAGATAATCTAGCGGAGACTCGTCGCCACCCAAATCCCAGATGCGAGCGAAATATTCGTACTGCGATAGAAAACTGAAGGCGGAAACAAAGCCAACAATCAGAAGAACAAGCAGGCTAAGACGAAAGAGTGGAGCAAGCACGCTGCGCTTTGGCTTCAATTTACGAAATGGTGCCGAGAACCAATCCCAAGCCCTACCAAGCAAGGTTCTACCTAAAAGAAGAAATACAATCAGGGTACATAGAATGGCACTAAGCAGACCGCCACGCGAGTAAGTAAAGATTAAAACGGCAATGGCGAGCAGGAAAAGCAATGGTTCCAGCCAGTAGCGTCCGATGAGGGGTCGGCGCCTGAGAATAGCGGCGAACAACCAGGGCAAATAGAAGATGACTATTTGATCTGCAAGCCAAGCCGGTTCGTAAGCAAAGCCGCTAATGCGACGAGGCAGCAAAGAGCGGGAAGAAAATGCGAGCTGGATCTGATTAACAAGGCTGCGAGGAATGATTGATGTGTTGACTGCGATCGCCTGGACCAGACTCCAAAGGATGGTGAGGATGAGACCGGCGTAAATCCATCTGAGCGAGTAACGCAGATCGGCTTCGGAACGATTCATCCAGAAAGCAATGAAAAAGAAAAGGAGGCCAATCAGGAGGGAAAACCATCCACGCAAAACGCGTTCGCCATAAGAAGATTCGCGCAGTGGAAGCGGAGCAAACAGGCTGCCAACTAAAGATACGATAACGACAAACAGCAAAAAAGCGAGCAACAAACGGATATTAGAAGGCAGTGGAAACTGGCGAGCACGTACAAATTGATAAGCCAATATGACAAACAGGATCGCTAGCGGGTAGATCGCCAAGGGCTGTACCAGGGTGCGCCCCATAAAATCGGGGACATAACGAAACGTAGTAACGGGCAGGGTAAGCAGTACCAAGCCCCATAGAAGGCGGATGGCTTGATCCAACCGAGATGACGATGTTGCCTTGTGCATTACTTGCGGAATCCGCGGCCTCTGGGGCGCATGGCAACCCAAAGCGGCGAGGCGAGAGCGCCAAGCATAGAGCCAACAAGCAGGTAAGTTGCCTGACTAGCGCTTCGTTCTACTGGTAAATCATCGCCCTGACTTACATAGAGCTCCACAAAGGGGGAAATGCCCTTGGTCTGCTCGGCCAGTTCGGCAATACGCTGTGTAATCTGCTGGATATCTTCTGCGCTTGCGTCCGAGGACAAAGCGTCATCTAATTCGTGACGCGCCACCTGCAATTCAGGTGAAGCCTGCACGGCGTCGCGGGCCGCATCCACGAAAGCCTGTGCCCATGCGGATGCCAGGGTCTGGGCTATGTTTTGATCTGCGTGATCGGCGTAAAAATGCCAACCGCCGTCGGAGGGCTGGTTGAGATGCAAGATTTCGCCGCGTAAATCCTCGGCCGAAAATCCATTCGACGCAGCGGAGACCCTTTGCATCACCGCATCGGACCAGGCAAGTTCCTCCAACCGCTCGGTTTCACGCTGCAAGAATTGGAAGAGTTGGCGATCCGGGAAAAAGGTCCAGGCTTCTTCCAGGTTATTGTCAACCACGACGGTGGCGCGGGCGCGGTAATCGGGAGGGGCAATTAAATAAAGACACCAGGCCAACAATGCGCTAATTAATGCACCAAGCAGCCAGAGCCGCCAGGACTCCAGGATTTCGGCAATGGGATCTTCTTTGGGAAAAGGTTTGGCAGGTCTGGGCGAGGGTTTGGCCATGAATCTCCTAAACAACTCTCAACATGCGGCGACGGCGAGCATGAATAAGCGGAGCGACCAGGCGACGCAGCCAATATTTAGTTACGATGATCGAGAACCGAGACCCACCTTCGCGCCAATGCACTTTAAGCATCTCATCCCAGGCGCGTTGGTCATTTTGGAGAGTCTTGGAATCTTCATGGAGTCGGAATTGCGCCCAAGGGCGCGGGAGATATTGAAGTTTGCTGATCTTAGCCAGCCGCATCCAAAGATCATAATCCATGGCAAAGGTGAAGCTGGGATCAAGCGGTCCGACTCGCTGCCACAGTTCTCGTCGCCAGAAGGCGGCTTGCTGCGGAATGTGAACGTAGCCGCGCCGCAGGGCGGCATAATCCGTTTGGGCAGCGGGGAAGCGGCCCACGACCCGGCCGCGTGGATCAATGTAATCTGCATCACCGTATACCATGCCCACTTCGGGGTGGTTTTCAAGGAAATCAACCGCCTCGCCGACAGCAGTCGGATTCAGGAGGTCATCGGCGTTGAGCCAGGCGAGATATTTTCCATTGGCGCGAGCGAAGCCCTTATTTATGGCATCGGTTTGGCCGCGATCGGGCTCCGAGACCCAATAAGCCAGCTTGCCGGTATGTTGCGTAATGAGTTCCACACTATCATCCGTAGAGCCACCATCGATGACAAGATATTCGATATATGGATAGCTCTGTTCAAGCACTGAAAGCATCGCAGCTTCCAAATAAGACGCTTGGTTGTAAGAAGGGGTGACGATGGAAACCAGCGGTTTCTCAACCATTAAGTCCAATCCGTATCGCGGTAATAAAGACTGGCAATATCTTTGGTCAAGGAACGGATGCGGTCTATTTCACCCTTAGTCAAGCGCTGCTTCCAATTTTCCAGATTTGCGATGCTGTCCAACTTGGTAGCATAAATCGAATCGAGCGATATCTCTTGAGGATTATCAGAACTGGTAGCGCGCAAAATGCGGGCCTTCACGCGGCTGTTGTAAGGCAACTCCAACTGGGAATAGAGTTCCTCGAAGCCATCAATCGGCTGCAGCGACAGATCTTCGTGGCGCACGACGTGGAAATTAGGATGAGACTCTTTCGTTTTATGCGTGGCATAACAAATAAATCGCCACAACAAGGACCCTTGCCCAATCAGATCCTCTGGATTGCTGACGATCTCTTCCATCTCTTTGCGGAAAGGCTCGAGCCAGTCGCGCATCAACAGCGGTTGGGCAAGCAGGTCTTTGAAATCGAAACGCCAGTCCAGGCGCTTGAGGCTGCTAACGAAAGCGGCGGGGTGGCGAAGGACAATGACTACGTCACAATTAAGCCGATCCGCAAACCACTGGGTAGAAAAGATAGCAAATGGGTCCTTGAGCAACACACGCCGGCGAGCGAGGCGGCCGAAAGAAAAGATGGCCAGGTCGCGGAACATCCGCAACACATCTTTTAGAGAACGCAAGGATTTGATTTCTTTCCAGAAGTGATAATCGAGCTCAAGGGTATGTTTGAATGCAGCAAGATACTCCTGCTCGTTATCCTTGCACACATAGGTGTACCAATGTGTTACCTTGGCGTCTAGCACGCCGGGCCGGTGCCAGACATTGAGCGGTTCGCTTACATAGGCCACCTCGCCGCCGAGGCTTAGCATGCGGCCGACCCAGGTTGTGCCTGAACGATGCAGACCCGTGACAAGAATGGGGCAATCGCTCGAAATCTTTCGGTTGAGAACCAGTGGACGCAGCCAGGCCAAGCCCATCAGGCTGAGGAAAGCAAATAAGATACGATGCCAATGTTCGAAGGCAAGGCCTGGGCGAGCGACCAACACGCGGCCATAAGCCTTGAGCGCCAAGCCGGGTTCGCCTCCCTCGAGCAGATAGCGGGCCTCAAGGCGATGAGCGCCGGCGTGAACGGTGCGCCAATGCTTGCGCACCATATCGCCCAGCCCGGGATGGGCCTGTGCCCATTCTAAAATCCGGAAGGCTTCCTCACCGAAACGGGCAGCCTGGGCAACATTTTTGGCCGATGGGTGATGGCGCGCGGCTGCCCACACCGCGGGGATGTATTTCATGGGCGCCAATTGCAGCATGCGCAGCCAGAGATGATGATCAAGCAGGTAACTAAAAGATGGGTCCAACGGACCGGCGCGCTGCAGCACCTCGCGGCGCATAAAGACGGTGGGCTGGCCGATGATGCGAAAAGTCAACAGATCGAGCAAATTGTATTGGCGGTAGCTGATGGTGTTGAACAGCTCTCCAGCGCGATCAATGGAATCTAGTTTGCCATAGACCATCCCTAGTTCGGGATTGGCGAGAAGCACATCGACCGCCTGGCGAACGGCACCCGGGCGATAAATGTCATCCGAATTTAACCAGGCAATGATTTCCCCTTTGGCGCGTGCCAAGCCTTTGTTCAGCGCGTCCGCCTGCCCGTTGTCGGGCTCGGATATCCACCAATCAATGCGCCGGGAGTATTGGTTGATGATGTCTACACTGCCATCGGTGGAGCCGCCATCTACGACGAGATATTGAATATTGGGATAATCCTGCTCCAGCACCGAACGGATCGTCTTTTCCAGACTTTCCGCCTGGTTATAGGACGGTGTGATGATGGAGACCAGAGGGAAATCTTGGGTTTTCGACATAAAACTAGAATGGGGCGCGCAAATCGTAAATCAGATATCCATCTCCTTGAGAGTAGATGGGGAAGTGCGCTTCGAGATAATCAGCCAATTGTGGTTGTTGCTCTAATTGGTTGAAGGACGTGATCAGGAAATAATCCATGTCCGCAGTGCGTTCCAAAAAAAATTCTTCAAAATCCCCCGACTGATTACCGCGGAGACCGGCGAGATACAACTCTCCGGTATTCGGCCACAATTCGACCCGCCGCCAACCGTAATAGCCAAGTAGATTTCCGTACGCCTGGACAAGTCCAATGGTCTCACCATCTGTTGGGACAGCAGAGCCGATGTGCTCCCAAAATGGCGGCTCATCGTGATAAGAGACACCCAGCATAGTAGAACGCGAAGTCCAGGCAGTAAAGAAAAGGCAGGCGAGGAGGATAACAACAAATGCCGTTTGCCAGAACCGAGTTTGCTCAGCAACTTTCTTCACAATCAAGTGCGCAATAGGCGCAACTGATAGAGCGGCGAGGGGTACTAAAAAAAGATGGTAATAGTTATGGGTCGTCGTCTGGTGGGGCAGTGTAATTCCATATAGAACGTAGCCCGCCCACACGCCGATGAGCAGCCAGCGAGCGCGCGGCCGGGCGAACAAAACGCCGATAAAGGAGCCGAACAAACCCGCTACACCCAGCAAATCGGTGAGCATATCCGTCCAACGAATGTAGAAAGAAGGTTCGAAGGCCAGAGGGAGCAAGGCCACAATCCAGTTTTGGAAATAATTACCAGACGTGGCACCAATATTCAGCAAGTAATAGATTGCCGCCGGCAATACAGAAATCGCGGCCATTGCCCAGACCTGACCATCGCGTAAAGCTTTACGAAAACCCAGTGTGTATAGAACGACAGCTAATAGCCCACCTAAAACGAAGTAGGCGGCGAAAGCCTTGACCAAAACTGCAAGCCCCATGGAAATACCAGCCACCAACGTCCAATTCCAGTCACGCGTTTCGGACCAACGGTAAGCGGCAAACAAGCCGACGATCAACAAGGCCACCATGACCGGGTCCGGCTGGAAGGAGCGGCTGGCTGTGACGGCAAAGGGAAGGAATAAGTAGTAGGCCACGGCAAGCAAGGCTGCACCCGGCGACGTAAATCGACGGGCTAACGCGAACAGTGGGAGGGCTGCAAGCGACCAACTGAAGGAAGTGATGATGCGGGCGATCCATAAATATTCGCCGCCTACCAAAAGGTAGGCAAAAGCAACAATACTTTCCAAAATTGGCGGCTCTAGTTCCGAGACCGAGTTGCGAGTGGAGATTGTTTGTTGCTGGATAAATGGGTCGCTGGAAGGCACGAGCTGGTAATAGATGCCTCGGGCCACTACGGCTCCCCGAAATTGCCGCGTGGGATGAAAATCCAGCGGAGGATCGGTGAGATCGACCATGCGCAGACTAAAGCCAAGCAACACCAAGGCAACCAGCATGAGTTCTGCCCAGCGCGATCGCAGGCGCTTGCCCCAGGGGTTCTTGGTGGGCGCGCCCGACCTACTTGAAGATTTCTTCTTGGGACTCATTCAGGAGATGCGAACAGGGAATTATATTCAACCTTTGGAAAGACTGTGAGTTGCCCGCCAATGGTCGCATCCAAAACCTGGCGGCCGTCTGCTTCGAAGGCCTTTCGAGCCATTCGGTAAGCACGCTCCGAGACTTTCAAGTCCGGCAACTGCCAGCGAAAACCTTGGCCAAAGTAGCGAGGGTCAAAGTGATCTGTATCTTCACCTTGGGAAACCACCGTAGTATTAGGTTTTCCCTGGGATGTAAAGGTGTGGTCTACCCCTATCAAAATTACCGGGTCAAACCCCAGGTGAAAGGCCAATTGAAGGGCAACGTAGGTCACAGTGGCGCCTTCCCAGAGGCGACTGCTGGCATCGCGCGCAAAAACGGGTCGCTCATATGTTGAATTGAGAAATATCGTTTGGCGGTCAGGTTTTATGAAACGTCGAGAACGCCAAGAAAGAAATTTCGGCATATTGAGAGCGGCAATTTCAGGGACCGATTGCTCAATCACCAAATCATTTACGCAGACAAAATAACTGGTCGAGAATCCCCAATCGGAAAAAGCCAGGAACACGCGATTCATGCCAAAGGTGAACTCGTTATTCAGTTTGCCAATGTCGGTGCGCGAGAGACTGGGTCCATTACCCAGAATAAATGCGCGTTTTCCTCGCTGGCTATTTTTGAGTCCAGCCAAGCGTTGATTGCTGGCGCGGCGCCAGGGATGGAACGTGGCGAGCGGCCAGGCCGATGCGTGCTTGAGCAGTATCCAGCTTTCACGGCCAAGGCGCCAGATCGGCTCCGGCACCAGCTGTTTTATTTGTTGCCGCGGAGATGTCATTCAGTGCTGAGGCGGGCCAAAGCTCCCCCATCGGCGACGATGGATTGACCGGTGATATAGCCTGATTGCAACGAGTCGACCAAAAAATAAATAATACGAGCGATTTCTTCCGGGGCAGCCAAACGCTTGAGTAAGATCTTGCTGGCCAAATCGGCTTTGCGTTGCTTAAGGCTTCCGCCTTTGACATGATTGCGGTTGAGGCCGGCGTCCAACATCGGGGTGTCGGTGGCGCCTGGCAGGATGGTATTCACGCGGATGCCGTCACCGGCGAATTCGATAGCCATGGCGCGGGTCAACGCTAAGAGCCCGCCTTTCGTACTGGCATAGGCACCAATATCCGCGGAGGTTGCCAGAGCATGGACGGAGGACACATTTACAACGGACCCTTTAGCCTTTTTCAAAGCCGAATAAAAGGCAGTGGTTACGAGGAAAGGAGCACGCAAGTTGACTGCATGCACTCGGTCCCACTCTTCTGCAGTGGTCTCCACCAGCGGCTTGGTGATCTGCACCGCGGCATTGTTGACTAGGGCGTGCAAGCCATTATTCATGTGCTCGCTGAAAGCTTTAAAAAGCTGGTCAACTTCTGGAGGATTCGAAATATCCAGCGATACGAAAGCAACGCCAGAGGGCATCGGTGGCTTGGGCTGTTTGAGCACGTCGACAGCCAAAACCTGCCATCCTTCGTCTAGAAAAAGTTGGGCAGTTGAACGCCCTACTCCACCCGCTGCCCCGGTAATAAGAACGGTTTGTTTATTCGCCATGTGCAGACATTGTATCTAAGGGCAGTGATAGGGGCTTATTCAAGAGGAGGGTAATCCGCGGGGTTCAAATCGCGTGTGTCAAACCCCAAGCCGTCCAGAAGATTGCGAATGGTGTTCCAATGAACGCGCTCCCAGGCTTCTGGACTGGCATTAGAGTTGTGAGGAGCCAGCAGGACATTTTCCATAGCTCGCAGAGGGCTATCAGCTGGCAACGGCTCACGCTCAAACACGTCCAGAGCAGCCCCAGCCAGGCGTTTGCTTTGCAGGGCTTCGATCAAGGCGAGTTCATCGATTAGTGATCCACGGGCGGTGTTGACCAAGACGGCGGACGGTTTCACGTGCGAAAGGGCGGCCCGGTCAATAATGTGATGACTGGTGGGGTTCAAATCACAATTGAGACTGATGAAATCTGATTGACGGAGCACTGTATCCAATGAGGTCATTTTTACACTAACCTCGGCTAGAAATTGGCGCGGCATTTCGACAATATCATTTCCCAACATGCGCATGCCGAAAGCCTGGGCACGACGCAATACAGCTTTGCCGATGCGACCAACGCCAATGACTCCCAGCGTGCATTCGCCAAGAGCGCGGGCCGATCGTTTCTCCCATTTGCCCAATTTGAGATCTTTGTCCAGCCAAGGACCCTGTCGGGCAAAGGCAAGGATGTGGCCCAGGACAGAGTCGGCGACAGCCTGTGTGAAGGCATCAGGGGTATTGCGCACCAAGATTCCTAGTCTCCCCGCCGCCTCTTGGTCGATTGAATCGATCCCTGTGCCCCATTTCGAGATCACCTTAAGTCGCGGGGCGCAGGCGGCCAGCACTTCCGCAGTAAAGCGATCGTCACCACAAACCGCGCCGTCGAATTGACCGGCAAATTCGAGGAGCTCGGGCACCTCCAGACGCTCGGTGACTTCAGGGGAAATAACTTCCATTCCATAGCGAGAGAACAAGGGCAGGAAACGCTCGCGGCTCGGTAACATGTAAGGCGCTGACAACAAAACCACTTTGGGCATATAAGGATTCTAGGCGGGTTGACGGCGACGCATTAAGTAATCAGCTATTTGAAAATCCAATTCTTCATCGATATCCAGAGCTTCGTCGCGAGGAACAGGAAACATTAGAGGAGATTGCCCGATACGGTGGTTGAATTTTTCCAGGTTAGCGCGTGTGAAGACATAGATACATGAGTTCTCTTCATAAACGGGCGGTAAATCTTGAGTGCGCAGCAATTCAACCGGATTGTGATTGATTGCGCGGCCTTCCGCATCGTACAAACGTGTGTGTAATTCGGTTACGCCAAATAAAGAATCCTTATCAGGATAGGCAATAAAGAATGCGGCCAGAGCTATGCTAATCGTTTGGGGTCGCAATAGGGGATTTGTGCTGTGGGTCTGGAGATAAAAATCCGCACGAACCATCTCGGTGTCATGCATCAAGATAGTGTTCATAGGGATCTCACCCCGGCGCAACTCTTCCGGCCTATCTAGAACAAGGACTTGAGGAAAATCTTTCGCAACGCCTTTCTTTATGGTATCGCTATCCGTATCGACCACAATATCAGAAATCTCGGGGCAAGCTTGAAGAGCAATCAGAATGTGATGAAAAAGAGGTTTGCCTGCTAATTCGCGGTAATTTTTTCCGGGCACACGCTCGGAACGATCGCGCATCGGAACCAAAGCTACCACTCGGGGGGTTGGAGGCATCAGGCTTTTGCCGACTTTCTACTAACTTCCTGGATCGGCTCTCCCTCTTTTGGGGAGGAGCGCTTCTCCAACGATCCCGGAGGGTAGTAAAAAACCTGCTTGAGTTCCAGGCTGGGATCAAGCGGATCTCGATATCCGCGATAGGTGCCAAAATACTGAAAAAAACGGAAGGAAATTATCCCGGCAGCTTCGCGCAGGAAAATGTGCTGACGAAATGCGGCCCCCCAATCAGAGATCACGCTGCGCACAAACAAGCCGGCAAAATGCCAGAGCGTGAAGCGGCTTTTAGGCAGGATCCGTTTGAGGGCAATGGCTTCGCGGCGGTGGCGGTTCATGATCTGGGCCGAACTCTCGTCATGCAAATGGGCAACGGCGGCCTCGGCGACATAGGCGATTTTATGGCCTTGTTCGCGCAAGGCGGAGGACCAGGCTAGATCTTCCAAACCAGTCAAGGTCTCGTCAAAGGGTTGTTTTCTCCAAAGGGATAGCCGCAAGGCGAGATTTGCATTGTTACAGTAGGCGTGCTTCTGGTCCGATTCCGAGTGATCGGGAAACCAACGCAAGAAATGCTGAGCCTCGGAAAACTTGCTACCAGTTCCTCCACGTTGCTTGCCGTACGCCAAGGCTATCTCGGGGTCTTCAAATGGGGTGATTAATTTCTCAAGCCAATCATTGGTCAGCGGAAGCACATGGGCACTGGCCAATACAGCGATCTCGCCACGGGCCAAGCTCAAACCCAAATTGAGTGAACGACCAAAAGTGAAATCACCAGGTTTGATGTGCTGGACCATGACGGGATACCGCCCGGCAATTGCCAGTGTGTGGTCGGTGGAACCCGAATCGACCAGAATGATTTCGTAGTCCTGGTAAGTCTGGTTTTTTATTGCCTCCAGCAAGTTGCCTAGATGCCCTTCTTCGTTGAAGGCGCGGATCACTATGGACACGCGAGGGGCTTGGGACATGCGGGAATCTTACCAGTTCTGATTTTGCTCGTAACCGAGACGGATGAGTAGATCGCCGGTTATATCCTTGAATATTCTCGTAATCTCGGGCGTGAAGTGCTTTCTCCAACCACCCATGACACCGCTGCGGAAGGTAGGCGATTCGCTTGGTCTGATGGCATCCTGCAGTGCGGCTATTGCGCTGGCGTGATTTCCATCAAAAATAAAACCATATTGAATCGCATGATCAAGGATACGCTCCAATTCCGTTCGAATATCCTGGAGCAAATCTTCGTAACGCAAGGAGAGGACCTCGCAACGTTCTAGCCACGGGAGATAAGGTTCAAAGCGATGGCGAATATCGGGGAATGGAACCTCAAGATCGGGACGACCCAGAATACTGGTTTGCAAGCGCTGGTCAAAATCCTTGAGCGCGTTTACGTAGTAATTATGATGAACGTGACGATTGTTAATATCCGTTACGTAGTACACGTGTGAAACGACGACGTCTCGTGGATCACGATAAATGAAATAGTTTGCCACGCCTTGTCTGCACAAGATTTTGAGGATGTCGGGCGATGAATGCAGATGTCCATAGGCGATATCGCCGGGCAACAAACGAGCTAAGTCGGACAATATAACCGTCAGCGCTCTTGGGCGTCCGGTATCCCCCTCGAATGTGAGTATAGGCGGAAGACCAGATTCCACGACAGGGCCGAGCCTGGAGAAACCGGCCAGTATCTGGGTAAGCAGATGCGTGCCACTCTTTGGAAACGAATTTCCAAACAGGGTAGGCATTTGCCGCATTGCAATTGAGGGAAAACGACGTTGAGCGGCGCGACGGCGTAAAGTTCGGCGGGCCAATCGGGCGGACAAGTCGAGATTTACCATGTTGAACTCGTCTCGTAACCCAGGCGCTGCAGTAAGTTGCCCGTGGCGGATTTGAAAATGCGTTTATTTTCGTCGGTGAAATGTTCGCGCCACTCACCCGGTTGACCGCGACGAAAAGTCCCCGAAGCTTGAGGGATGATCGCTGAGGCGAGGGCGTTGATCGCTTCCACACGTGGCGGCTGCGGCTGGAAACCGCGAGCAGCCATATGATCCAGGATTCGGGCCAATGTTGTGGCGCGGTCGAGGACCAAGTCTTCGAAGCGTAATAAACTCACGGATGGCTGGTCGAGCCAACCCAAATAATTCTGATACTTGGTCAAAATGGGCGACAATTGAGCATCAGATGATTGCACGCCCTGAATGGCAGCATTGATGCGCTGCTCCATGGTGGATAGCTTTTCTGTGTAATACCTATGCATGCCGTGCCCCGCGTGGATTTGGGTTGCGTAAAAAACATGAGAGATGATTAAATCACGCGGATCTCTATATATAAAGAAAGTGGCGAGGCCATCACGAGTCAATTCAGATATGTAGGGTTCGCGAGCGTGCAGATAGCAGTAGGTAATGTCGCCGGATTTTAGGCGATGCAGGTTGGCGAGTATTGCATCTTCTGGCAGACTGCGGTTGGCCATTGAACGGCTAATTGGCGGAATCCCGGGATCGACGAAGGGACCAATTTTCGGTAAGCCAAGTAACACTTGGATGAGCAAATGCGAGCCAGATTTGGGCATCGCATTACCGATGACGACCGGTATACGGTCTAATTCAGCATGACCCCACCTACGCTCGGCCTGCGAGCGACGCAAGCGCCAGCGCAGCATCTTGAGGGGCTGCTTGATTTGAGCTATCAATCTCATTCCAGGTTTAATGCGGATCTGTTGGCCGAGCCGTTGCGCTCAAAAAAACAAGTTTCTTTTCAAGTAACTTCTCGATCACTTCCCAAACGGCTTGAAACGACAGACCCAATTCGTCGGCAATATCAGCCGGCCGGTGAGCTCCATCGCAGCGATCCATGATCTCAAAACGCCGCTTGTGGCCGGCCGCGTCTTTTTTATAGTCCACCCAGAGATCGCAACCGGAGGCGAAGACTTCGCCTTTGAATTGATTGACTACGTAACGGTTCAGATCAAATGCATTCAGCAAATTCAGTACCAATTGGACCGATAACTCCAGCTGTTCTGCAGCGACAATCTCTGGAGTATCCATACTAGAATGATATTCCGGATAGGGACGAAACCGCGATTCAGGCAGATGCGGATTAACCACGCGCGAAAGTGAGAGCATAGGCACGCGCACGCCGGGCGCATTGAATTGGCGTTCGTCATTGTCAATAACGGTGCGGAAGCCTCCCACGTAGGCATCAGGCACCAGGCCGCGGAGAGCGGTCACCAAGGCGAGATCGGCGGCCGAGTTTTTTTGGAAGGAGGTCTGCAACGCATGCGGTGCATCATTGCCTAACATCTCGAGGAAGAGACCGCCCAGCATTTTCGGAATCAGATCTTCATGTTGACTGAGATAAGCGATCGAACCAAGAGTTTCGGGGAAGAATAGGAAGCGGTAACTGTAATAAGGCTTAGGTCCAGCCAACAGTCGCTTGGCCGCTTCGAGTCCAACTACGACGCCAGTCAAATCGTCATTGACCATAGCAGGGTGATCCAGGTGGGCGGCGACCACGAAACACTCTTCTGTTTCACCTTCAATATATACTTCACCGATCTGTAGATTCCCGGGCTTAAATTCGGAACGGATGACGACTCTATAGTGGTCGTTTTTTAAAGAATCGCGCAATTTCTGAGACGCGCAGAGACCCCAATCCCTCTGGTAATACTTGAAGACATAAGGGATTGCGTCCGGCAAATGGGGATGCACATGCAAATGTTTCAGCAGTTCCTCGCGGCTCAATTCGCCCTCGAAAGGCAGCGAATAGGAAACAACGTGCAGCGGATGGTCAGCAACATCCAGTAATCGTGTGCCGTCCATGGTTTCGAGGTAGGCCTCAGGACAAGACCAGGATTCGGGAACGGTCCATGTCCAGACTTTGGTTCCAGTAGGAACTTCGTGGATCGTCATAGGCGCTTCAGCTGCCAGACGCTTCAGAGCGAGGTCATATCCGTCAGAGATAAGATGGCGCGGGAGGAACCAAAGTTCCGCGATGAGATCCATCATCGTGGACATGGCTAGATCTTCGTCTCTTTTCCGAGCTTGTTGGCGACCAGCGCCCAAGGGTCGGCAGCCAGCAGCGCATCGGCCGCGGCCACAAAATCCGTGAGACGGCAACAAGCGACTTCACCGAAATTCAAAGGGTGGGAATGCCACTGGTTGGCCGCTTCCAGAGTACGTTGGATAGGAACAAGCCTGAGCTCGGGGTTGAGGTCCAAATCACGGACGAACATGCGGTAGGTGCGGGACTGCCATTGATCCCCCACTTTGATGCGCCCAGAAAAATCTTTCCAATAGCGGTAAGGCACCTTGGCGCGCTGTTCGCTGTAATGCACGATGGAGGCCGCCTGGATATCAGCACCCAGCAACAGGAGCTTGAATCCGAGTCGAAGCATGCGATCAAAGGCCGAGCCATCATCAAAGGCCGAAAGCGTGTCACGTTGCGCTAGATCGGCGGCTTCCTTACCGATCACTGCCAGAGATTGCATTGGGTGCGTGGTGCGGTATGCATCGGGCTGCTGACGAACAAATTCCGAAAAGGCGCCCATCCCTTTTGAAGGGGTGGTATTCGGGTCGTAGTCCATCCCCCGATTGAAGGTGAAGGGGAAGGCGGGAACTGCCAAAGTACCCTCCGGGCCCACGGTCTCCAGTAGAGCGTCCAGCACCATTTGCAAACCCCCATCGGGGCGGCCTAGAAATTGCAGAGCCGAATGGACCAGTAAGCCATCCCCCCGTTGGACAGAGACGGCCCTTAGGGCATCCGTTATTTGCGAACGAGTTAAGTCTGGAAGAGGCATCTAATCTGCGAGTATTTTACGGACGAGGGTCAGATCTTGCTTGAAACCCAGTTTCTGCCAAAACGACAATCCGGAATCGTTGGCTGCCAGTATCTGAACTTCCACGGAATGTACTTTGAGTTGTTTGAACTTTTCCATTGCCGCGGCGACCAAGCGAGTCCCAATGCCTGACCCCCGTAAACTATCGTCGACAAACAAATCGCTGATTTCCCCGACTTGAACAGCGCCTAAAAAGGCAGGGCTCTGTTTAACCCGAGCCAGAAGAAAGGCCTTAACCTGTTCCTTTTCCACAGCAACCCATAAGAAACTAAAGCGCCCCAGCGTCCTTTGAAAGGAAGCCAGCCATTTAACTTGGGAATCATCTTCCAGGGGAAAGGCCAAACCCAGACTAGCGTGAAAACCCTGCAATTGGCGCCAAGCTGCAGCCACGGATGGCAGATCGCTCTCTACTGCAGGCCGTACTTGTGGTTCATCCACGCCAACCCTCGCGGATAGGTTCGGGCCAGGCGCCTGGATCCAGACCAAATTGGCAGAGGAACGCGTAGCTTAGGCGCTCCAGCCCGAAGGCAATACAGCCTGTGTGCGCAGGTTTGCCATCGGGAAGCGTGATATTGAGGTGCCGACCGAAGAAATCCTGATGATAGTTGTAAGAGCCGACCGCCAGGGTTCCATCCTTGAAAGGCATACGGGCGCGGATCTCGTATTTAAGCTGGAAAGCATTCTGGAAAGCAGCCTGCTTGCGGAACTCACCCACGAAGAATGGATCATTAGCGCTCTCCACTTTATAAGCCATGCCAGTCCTTTCTAGAAATTGGGCCACCTGCTTGCGGCCACGTTCACGATTTTCCAGGACGAAGTCGGCGGGGCCAACAAATATGATCTCGCGCATGGTGAAATCCCACATACGTTCGAGTGAATTCAGATTGGTCGATTCGTAGCGGAAACAATGGCCTACGGCGGTAGCCGACAACCGGCCACCGGGCAGCGGTTTATCGGCCAGCGAGAAATAAAGGTGGTAGCAAACGGCCGGGGAAAGCAGCGCTTGAATCCTGGAAAAAGATTCGGAAGGCGCATTGAGGCCAGACTCTTCATATTTAACATGCTCGGAAAAATCGTTGATGATGTGGAGGTCTTCACGCAAATGGGTGGCGAAAGTCAGAGAGTGTGGGAAGGCACGGAAATAGTTGACGCGATCCAATTTCTCGGCCGAGATCAGTGTGGGGAAGCGTTGGGGACGAGCATCAAATGTCGAGGCCAGATCCAGGAAGTAATTCTCAAATACTGTGACCAGTTTTGAAATGAGTGGGCCAAAGCTGTAAATCCCAGTGTGCTCACGGCTTACTTCGCCTCGGGCAAGCAGCTCGGGCATTGGGTCAGCCGAAAATGACACCGTTCGCGTGAGAAAATCTTCGAGCACTTCCACCTTGGGCTGCACGGCGCCTTTAGCCATTTCAGCAACCACGCTTTGTACCCTGGCTTCCAAATCAACTAAGTCAGCCTGGTCCGCAGAATTTCGTAATCGAAGTTCGATATCGCGGCCATCTCCCGTGATATTTGCGCGGGTAATCGACTCATCCACATAAGCCAGCTTGGATTGGATCTGTCCAACCAGGTGGGCAGGAATTTGAACCTGAGGCTTAATATGAATACTATGTTCAGGCATGCAGCTTGGTCTTAAGGTGATCTAGAATCGCAGGAATACTGATCAGTTGACTTATGGTATCGGCGCTAATCTCTACACCAAAGCGGCTTTCCAAGGCAACCATTAGATCCATGTGAGCCATAGAATCCCAGGCAGGCCACTCCCCTAATTGCGCCGATGGGTCAATCTGGGAGACTTCCACGTTGAAAACCTCGGCAAACAGTGAACGGAGGTCATTAAAAAGCTGCTGATCAGCAGATTCAGGTGACACCAGGGTTTTATACCAGAAAAGGTTCCCCGTTTACAACTCCACGGTAAACAGCATGAATCGCAGGCGAGTTTTCAGGTTTTAAATCATCTAAGGGGAAGGAATCGAGATGTACGTAACCCATGCGGCTGTGCGGATTTAGATATCGCTCAAAAGGGAGAGCGGTGCGAAAAAGCTGGAAATAGAGCACGCGGCGAGACTCGTTGACTAAATTAAGAGGCTGTTCCACCTGGTCCGAATTCAAAAACGCTTTGGCTTTCTCCACGTATTCGCGAGCTGAGTCAGGGTAAAACACGGTTCCATATTGCGTATAGCGGGCGGCACCGGCACACAAAACCGGTCTGCCCATAATAGAAGCTTCCAACCCGATGGATGAGTTGTAGACCATGACGAAATGGGCACGTTGGATCAATGCATAGGAGCTCAGATATTCACTCGAATCAACGAACTCGACATTCGGCAGTTCATCTACGTCGTGTCGGCGCACCCATTGGGCAACACTTTCGCGGCTCTGCTTGCGGGTGCCCGGGCGGAATTCGTCTGGGTGGGCGCGAATGACGAACAAGGTATCCGGATGTGATCGAATTAATTTAAGCACTTCATCCAACCAGGCAAACATGTGCGGAAATAAGCTGTTGGCGTGCACTTGACTGGTATCGAAGATGACATTGGTGAACACGGGAACGATATATTTGAAAGATGCTGCCTTAGAAAGAAAGGCGTCATCCAGCTCCTGCATCGTCGGCCAAAATCGAATACCGGCCATGGTGAATTGACCCTGAAAACGCTTGCTCAGGTAATTGTCCAGTCGCCGATTTTCGGCATCATTCAACTTAAAACCTGCCGGAATATCCAGCGGATAAGCGGTAGCCTCCCCATCCGTAAAGAAAGCAGAAAATGGAACCAGGCCCACCTCGTGAGTGATGGTGCGTATCCCGCGTCTCATTGCCAAACGGCGTGCAATCGCCTCGGGGTACATAATGCCATTGAACAGAACCACGGCGCAGGGCTTGACTACATCCAGAAAGGATTCGAATTCTCGGGCAATGTTGAAAGCAGATAAGATGTATTGCCTGTAAAGAAACCTTGTCGATTCATCATCATTCAAGTGATGACGACGAAGCGCCCAATGCAAACCTGGAAGAACTACCTCACCCAACTGATGTCCCCTGAAGATAAAGTTTTGCAATTGAGCTAGATCTAAATTCGCAATTGCATATTCCAGTTCCGAGTTTTGTGAATAAGTAAACCACCTAACGTCTGCACCTGAAAAGAGGCGCTTGGATTGCCCCACACAAGCAGCGCAAGGGGGTGGTTGCGAAGGATCGTCGGGGTTTGTCCCTAACACGCAGCGAGTCATTCCGCGGTCGCATACGAAATGAACAATACGCATACCTGCCATCCGCAAGCCCCAAGAGGAAAGCAAAGAGAAGGCTGCGTTTTGGCTCAAATGGCCAAGGCGGGCAGAGGCGTTAAAGAAGACAACAGGGCTTGAATCAGAACTTGCCGGCGATCGCCTGGCCACTGCGCGAGCCATCCTGGCGATACGCCAATTACTGAGCAAGGTTTGGGATTTATCGATAATCCGTTTGAACAATGCGATATGGCGCAAGTGGTTACTGAACGCGCCGGAGTTTCTTCAAAGAGGGTTGTTCGCTGTCGTAAACACGTTTCTGGCCATCGCCTAAAGATTGCTCCGTCACACGGATGTATTTCACCAGGGCGTGCAAACCTTGGGGCTCCACAGAAGCAGCTTGATCGCTACCCCACATAGCCCGATCGACCGTGATGTGGCGCTCGACCATGCAGGCGCCCATGGCCACCGCGACGGCCGAGGTCACCAAGCCAACCTCGTGGCCGGAGTAACCCACGGGACAAGAAAACGTGGCCTTAAGGGTTGAGATCATTCGCAAATTCAATTCCTCGGGGTCACAAGGATAGGTGCTTGTGGCGTGGGTCAAAATGAGATTATCGGTCCCTACGACTGAAACCGCTGCCTTGATCTGGTCCATCGTGGACATCCCGGTGGACAAAATGATCGGGCGCCCCGTTTTTCGTGCGTGGGTTAGCAAGTGGTGATCAGTGAGGGATGCAGACGGAATCTTATAGCAAGGTATATCGAAGGCCTCCATAAAATCTACGGAGCCTTCATCCCAAACCGAGACAAACCAATCCATACTTTTCTGTTTGCAGTAGGCAGCGATTTCACGGTATTGGCTCTCATTGAATTCCACCTTGTGGCGATACTCCAGGTAGGTGATGTATCCCCAGGGAGTTTCGCGCATCTTGTCGCGTTGATCGGCAGGCACAGCCAATTCGGGAGTGCGCTTCTGGAATTTCACCGCATCGGCTCCGCCCCATTTCGCCAGATCAATTAGCTGTTTGGCCACTTCGATGTCCCCATTGTGGTTGATGCCTATCTCTCCGACGATATACGTGGGGTGGCCATCACCTACCAGGCGCTTTCCGATCCGCAGTTCACGCTTCATTCAATCTCCTTGGTTCTGTTGGCCAAGATTAAATCACACAGCTCACGCACGGCACTGTGCCCGCCCCTTTTGGTGAGGCGAAGGTCTGCCTGGCGCAAGACTTCGGCATGTGAATCTGCAACCGCCACGGCACAACCTGCAATAGGAAAGCAGGGCAAATCGTTCGTATCATTACCAACATAAACCACGCTTTCGGGAGCTATATTCTTTTCGGATATCAGTTCCTTAAGCGCTTGAACTTTGTCTTCGATCCCTGTTCGGTAAGTGATGCCGAGTTTTTCACAACGCCGGGCGACCACTGGATTCTGTTCCAACGAGATCACTGCAGCTTGGATACCCGCTTGCTGCAACATCTTGATCCCTAACCCGTCGCTACGGTTTGCAGCAACCTGCTCGCGACCTTCTTCATTGACCCAGACGCGGTTATCTGTAAGCACTCCATCAAAGTCAAGGACGAGCAAACGGATATTGTTTGGCAGCGGCCGCTTGGCCTTGCCTGGCCAAACCAGATCCAGTTCCCCAGAAGCCGCCAACCATTCGGCTCGCCGCCAATCGTTTGTCGTGTCGATATCCACGGTATAACGCGGATCTATGAGCACGGGCCAAATGTACTCTCCGGTCATACTGTGTTTTTTTAGTATTGTAGAAGTGCAAATAGCATCCACATGGCCGGTTTGCCAGTAGGTGGGAGGAAGCTGCTGGCGCGGGGCGTTGTAAGGTTCGTCGATACTCTTTACTTTTAGAAGTGGCTGCAACGAGCCATCACGGGTCATCTTCCACATCTTGTGGGGATTTTGGCCAGAGGGCACCACACCACGGGCCGAGTCGGCCTGTTTGTGTTTTATCAAGGCGTCGACGGCGCGGTCCACCAAATCAGGTGGTCTCAGCGGAGAAGTCGGCCGAAGTTGCACCACAATATCAGGCCTATATTTTTCTTGCTTTGCGAACCAATTCAAGGCATGTTCGAAAACAGGCAAGTCGAGGGTATCGTCTTGGGCCAGGTCGGCGGGACGCATGAAAGGCACGTCGGCGCCATATTTGCGAGCGAGGTACGCAATTTCTTCATCATCAGTAGAAACAATAACCCGCGAAACGGATTTCGCCTGCAAGCCCGCGGCGATACTGTACGCAAGCAAAGGATGGCCTAAAAAAGATCGAGCATTTTTGTGTGGAATACTTTTAGAGCCGCTGCGGGCAGGGACAATGGCAAGGATTTGGGGTTTTTCCTTTGAGCTCACCACGCTGTCCATCCGCCGTCTACTATTAAGTTAGCGCCAGTCATATAACTCGAGGCATCCGAAGCCAAAAATAGTAAGGCGCCGTTCATTTCATCCGGTCGAGCCATTCGGCCAAGAACCGTTCGCGCCGCATAGGCTTTCACAAATTCGTCGTCGTGTTGATTGAAGACCCCGCCGGGCGAGAGGGCGTTCACCCGAATGTTACTGTCACCATAATAAGTAGCAAGATATTTAGTCAACCCAAGGATTCCCGCTTTAGTCACGGTGTAATCTACGGGTTTGTATTGAGCAGGTTGACCTTTTTTTGCGTAAATGCGTTGATCCGGACCACCGAGGCCATAGGTGGAGCAGATGTTGATGATGACCCCGCCGCCCTGCTTAAGCATTGGCGCTACCGCGGCCTGGGAACAAAGGAAGGCGCCCGTCAGATTCACCCGGATTGCAGCCTCCCAGGCTGCCAACGGATAATCTTCAAACGCAGAGCTATGCTTTCCCGCACCGGACTGGTCAAATTTAGGATCAAGCGCAGCGCTGTTGACTAAGATATCGAATTGCCCGAAGGTTTTTATTGCCGCCCGTGCCATTTCCTCTACAGACTTAGGATCCCCCACATCCGTTATTTGAGCAGTCGACCTCGACCCCGAGTCAGTGAGTTCGCGGGCAACTTCTTGCGCCTCTTGGCTGACATCGGCGACTATAACCGAGGCGCCAGCCTGGGCGAGAGTTTGGCAAAACTGGCGACCAAGCAGACCGGCGCCACCGGTAACCACCGCGACGCGGCCGGTCAGTTCAAAGGATTTTGCCAGCATGGACATTCGTTGGGCAGTGCCCTGCCCTGTTTGCTTCGCTTCGCTCGTAGCGGCGTCTAAATCTGGGGCTTGGCTCCATTGTTGCCGTGCGCGAGCAAGAGACCGCGTTCGTGCAGGAAATGAATGATCTGTCTCGCGTTTTGATCGGGAGTGTTCTTGACAGTGTCCAAGGTGAGTTCGGGGTTGCGGGGTACCTCATAAGGGTCGTCGACGCCAGTAAAACCGGTAATTTCACCGCGACGCGCTTTGGCGTACAAGCCTTTCGCATCGCGTTGTTCACAAACCTCAATGGGGGTATCCACGAAGATCTCGATGAAATGTTCCTCGCCGACCATCTTACGACACTCGTTGCGAGCCGCGCGGAACGGGCTGATGGCGGCGCAGATCACGGCGCCATGCTGGCGCACGATTTCGCCAGCCACGAAACCGATCCGTAAAATGTTGGTGTCACGATCTTCGCGGCTAAAGCCAAGGCCCTTGGACAGATGAGTGCGGACCACATCGCCATCCAGTACCGTAATCTGGCGGCCATGCTCCATCAACATAGAAGTAACAATCTGAGCGATCGTGGATTTACCCGCACCACTCAAGCCCGTGAACCACAAACAGAAACCTTGCTTGTGCCTAGGCGGATACATCTCCAACAGGATTTCGGATGTCTCGCGGCGAGTGAACCATTCAGGCAGATAAAGACCTTTAGCCAGGTAGTCATCGCGAACCTGGGTGCCAGAAATATTCAATATCTTCGCGCCTTCCGGTTCCTGACCTGCTTCCACATAACGATGCTCGTCAGCTAAATAGACTAGTTCTTTGAATGGCACCATCACAACGCCAATTTCCTCCTGGTATTTACGCAGCAATTCCTGAGCGTCGTAAGGGCCATAGAAGGGCTTGCCCGAGCCATCTTTCCCAGGACCGGCGTGATCGCGGCCCACGATGAAATGAGTGGCTCCGTAATTGCGCCGAATGATGGCGTGCCATAGCGCTTCGCGAGGCCCTGCCATGCGCATTGCCAGGGGAAGCAGACTTAGCAAAGTCCTACCCTGATCGTAGTAGTTTTCAACTAATCTGCGATAGACGCGCACACGGGTGTAATGGTCGACGTCACCGGGTTTGGTCATACCGACCACCGGATGAATCACCAGACTGCCGTTGACTTTTTCTGCCGCGCGCTTGGTGAGCTCTTCGTGAATTCGGTGCATGGGATTGCGTGTTTGGAAAAATACCACGTTTGAGTTCCCCATGGCCTCAAGTTGTCGGCGTACCTCTTGAGGGGTGCGGCGCAACTCAACAAAATCGTTATAAGTTGGCAGATCGAAGACCTGCAACTTACCGGATACACAAAGGTCCCCCCAACGGATCATTTCGGATACGAGGGGATGTCGCGGGTCGGTAGACCCTAACACCTTTTGCGCCTCGACTTGAGGGTCCCACGGATAGATCTCTTCGAGATCCATGATGGCGAAGGCATTATTGCGCACATCGCGCAAAACAACTTGCTTCGCTTTCGGTAATTCCTCTTTTATAGCGGTGAGCGTAATGGGAATTGGGAACAATACACCCGAGGCTAAGCGCATCTCTTCGAGTACGCGCTCATAATCCGCCTTTCCCATAAAGCGATCGAGCGGGGAAAAAGCGCCAACAGCGAGCAGCTCCAAGTCGTGCAGTGAACGCTGGGATAAACGGATATCAGGTAGGTGGTTGGCTAATTCGATGAGGGCTTCGCGTTCGGCCCCCGTCTTCACCAGATTAACTAATTCCCCGCCATAAGGATTGATCAGATGTTCTTGTTTCTTCTCTAGGACTGCCATGCAAACTCCAGATGTTTATTTTAGCCCCGCACAAAACAGCCTGCAATTAAGCAGGCTGTCAAGCGGGACAAACACGCCGGAAATAATACCATGAAGGAGTCCAAACGCCTATGGCAGCCAAAGTTATAATGCCGCCAGAATGCCTAAAATACCCGAAATCTCACCAAAAAATGCCAAGTTATTGAGTCTAGCCGGCTTAATAGTTATCCTCACGGCTTTCCTTATCTATGCCTATCGATTTATCGACCGTACCAGCTTCGAGATCGACGGACAACGCTACTACGCTCTGTTTGACGACGCCATGATCTCCATGCAATACGCGCGCAACTTGGCTAACGGCGACGGACTAGTCTGGAACGCGGGCGGAGAGAGGGTTGAGGGATTCAGTAACCCATTGTGGATCTTTTACATGGCGTTCTTTCACCTGTTTCCCATTGCCAGCTCAAAGATCAGCCTAGCATTGCAAACTAGTGGAGCCGTTTTCTTGGCGGCAAACTTGATCATCATTTGGAAGATCGCCATTCGTCTTTTGGGAGGCTTCTGGGCCCCATTACTTGCAACATTCCTTACAGGTTTTTATTTTCACCTCAACAACTGGGCGCTGCAGGGCATGGAAGTTGGTTTGTTGGCAGTCTTGCTCAGCGGAAGCGTCTTGCTTACATTACGAAGTTGGCAGGAAAAGACCTTTTCGATCTGGCCATATCTGCTGCTGGCGTTGGGAACGCTGGTGCGCATCGATATGGCAGTACCTCTTGTATTGCTGACCTTGTTCAATGCCTGGAAGGATGTCCCTAGGCGAAATCAACACCTTCTTTGGGGATTTGGATTGCTGGCGGGTTCAGCCATTGGCCAGACCCTACTTCGGTTGTGGTATTACGGCGAATGGCTGCCAAACACCTACTATTTGAAAATAGTAGGCATTTCACTAGGCGATCGAATTCAGCGCGGTTTCTCGGTATTTGGTGACTTCGTGTGGGGATCTGGCTGGTTTCTCATAGCATTGCCTCTAATCTTGATATTCCTTGGCCCCAATCCGCCCACATTACTGTTATTCGGACTACTGTTTGGCCAAATCGCTTACAGCATATATGTGGGCGGTGACGCCTGGGAACATAAGGGAGGGGCCAACCGGTTTATCGCGCTAGCGATGCCCCTGTTCTTTTTGCTTTTCGTACAGGCGGCCGACAAGGTGCGCCAAGCCTTGCTGCCAAAGAACGTGTCGGAATGGGGAAAAATACTTAGCCAGGGTTTACTTGTAGCATTCACCTTCACGAGTCTATTTAGTTTCAACGTAATCAATGAAAATGATTCTTTTGCCAAATGGTCTACACTAAAGCGGCCCATTTTTGTGGCTGGAACGCAACGATATACAACATTAGGGTTGTTGATAAAGGAAATTACCGATGAAGAAGCCAGGATTGCCGTTGTTACCGCGGGCAACATCATCTATTTCGCCGAACGGGCAGGGATCGATATGCTGGGAAAGAGCGACAAAGTCATCGCCCGCGGCCAACCGCATGAGAATAGCGGATCATTCAATAACGTAGACGAGATATTCCGGCCGGGGCACAACAAATGGGATTATCAACACTCCATTACTGAATTGCAACCCGACATCGTTGCCCAGATCTGGGGCAGCAGCGTGGAAATGGCGCCCTATCTGGACGCTGGCGGCTACGAATTTTTTGATATCGATGGATTCCCGCTGTTTATCCGCACGGACTCGCCGCACGTATTGTGGGATATAGTCAACAGCCGGATAGATCAATAGCACTCTCAATGAATTCCTCACGCGTTTATCAGTTGCTATTAATTCTGCTGCTCATTAGTTATGCATTTTATGGGTGGGCGTTTGTCCAACGCACTGCCATAGTAATAAACGAGGAACGAATGCATGCCCTTTTTGATGACGCAATGATCTCGATGCAATATGCAAAGAACCTGGCTCATGGGCATGGCCTAGTCTGGAATATGGGTGGGGAAAAGGTGGAGGGGTTCAGCAACCCGTTGTGGGTGTTAATGATGGCTGGTATCCACCTCTTCCCGATTGCGCTCACGCAAACCAGTCTCTATGTCAAGATCATCAGTTTGGTTTTCCTGCTCTTAAATGTCTTTGCCATTAAATTGCTGGTGGATCAATTTACGGAAAATAAGTTCATTTCGTTGCTTGCCGCGTTCCTAACTGCTTTTTATTTTCCTCTCAACAATTGGAGTTTGCAGGGAATGGAGGTGGGGTTGCAGGCATTACTGCTCAGCGCCACCCTATTGTTTAGCATACGAGCACTGAAGGAAAAACGATTTTCGCCCTTACCTTATGTGCTTCTTAGTCTTGGAATCTTATTGCGCATGGACACCGCTGCGCCCGCCCTTGCAGCCACGGCAGCCCTAGCCTGGCTAGATGAACCGCGAAGAAAGAAACATCTTATTTGGGGATTGGGTGCAATAACAGCTACCCTCGGTGGATTGACCTTGTTCCGTCTTATCTACTACGGCGATTGGCTGCCGAATACCTACTATTTGAAACTGGGCGGCGTATCCACTATATTGCGCATCAGCCTTGGCCTGCGTCGTTTTTGGGATTTTGTATGGAACTCCAACTGGGCCTTGTTCGCCATTCCCATCGCATTGGCCGTACTGGATAAACGCAAAGCACTTTGGCCTCTATACGCAGTCTTTCTAAGTCAAGTTGCCTATAGCATTTATGTCGGCGGTGATGCCTGGGAACATGTGGGCGGAGCCAATCGTTTTATTGCGGCGGTGATGCCCGTTTTCTTTGCGCTATTCAGCCTAACCCTCGGAAAGCTTTACGGCCTGGTAACAAGGAACGGGGAATTCGAATCGACATTCGCATCTACTACAGGTCAGATCTTATTAGTGATATTTGGGATTTTCAGTCTTTACAGTTTTAATGCCCTGCTTGTCCAGGACGACATCGCCAAATGGACGCTGCGCGAAAAACCAGTTTTCACCGAAAGCGTAGAACGATATGCGCTCATGGGCCTGGACTTGCGCGAAGTGACAACTGAAGACGCCACTATAGCGGTTGTAACCGCAGGCAATATTCCCTATTTCTCTGAACGAACTGCGATCGATCTCTTGGGAAAAAATGACCGGGTGGTCGCCCGCGGCCCGATGCATATCAATTCAAGCTTGTTTGAGCCAGGAAACTATCGGCCTGGGCACAATAAATGGAATTACGCATATTCCATCGGTGAATTAAGACCCGACGTAGTTGCCCAGATCTGGGAGAACACGGATCAGGAAGCCGCGCCTTATTTAGTGGACTACGAACTATACGTAATCAATGGCATCCCGTATTATTTTCGAAAGAATTCACCAAACATTATTTGGGCCAACATCCCACCGCAAGAATAGTTATAAAGTAATCTTCTTGCCCTCTTTTGTTGAGGCGTGAACGGCGAGCGCAATCTCCAAGGCTTTGACCCCATCATCCAAAGTGCATTGAGGCTCCGCTATTCCTTCGACTATTTGCACAAAATGACACATCTGCGCCAGAAACATATCGTTACGCTCAAATCCATGAGGAATCGAATATTGTTCTTCGGCGTATCTGTCAGAATAAGTGATGTGCAGTATTCCATCCGTTGCATTCCAGTGCATTTTGCCTTTAGAGCAAATTACTTCAAACCAATGAGAAACCGGTTTCTCTAAGTAATCTAGGTGCACTGACGCCTGGACGCCACTTTCAAAATCCAGTTCAACATCAGCTTGATCTTCGACATTGATCTCAAGCCTACCGCTGCGTCGCGTTGTACCAATCACGGAAATCGCTTCGCCCAACAGCCAGCGCAAATAATCGAAGGGATGGCAAAGGGTTAACACAACCCCCCCGCCCAGGTCTTTGCGCGCGCCATAGGATTGGCGATAGTCTTCCCAGGGATGCCAGTCGGGAAAGTATTCCCCCCAATGGGCCCGGGCAGAGAGCGGCTTGCCCAACACGCCCGAGGAGAGCAATGTGTGCGCTTTTTGCAATGTAGGGTGGAAGCGGAATTGAAAACCTACCAGGACACGACAGTGATTTTCCTTAGTGGTGATCTGCAAGTCTTTTATATGGGACAATGAATTAGAAACTGGTTTCTCAATCAAAAGGTGGCAGCCAACCTCAGCGGCCGGTATAGCCACGTCCAAATGAAAGGCCGTAGGGTTGGCAACGATTACCGCATCGGGTTTGTGGGCCAGGGCGGCATAGATGTTGTTCTCAATTACATATCCAGCCAGTTCGTCGGTTGGAAGGCTGCTTTTCCCCGTGCGATAAAACAAAATGTCCTGTTCGCCCAAAGCTTTAAGGTTGTGGAAATGCCGGCGGCCTATTGAGCCGAATCCAGCGATAAGAAATTTCATTTCACCAATCCGGGCCTTGCTCATACCCCCAAGTCAGCAAAACCGAGCCAGCAATTTTCTTGAAAGTTTCTTTGTCCCTGCTCGTAAATAATTGCTTCCAGGAACCTCGCTTACCCTTTTCCAAAGCTGAGGCCAGCTGGGGAGCCTTTTCGCTTTGCCATTCAGCATCCGGGTTTTGCGCCATCTCCTCTGCCACCTTGGGTTCGAGAGTGTCCGGATTCACGCCCAGGAAGTTCCAAACCTTGGAGAGCATTTCATAAGGCCGCGCCAATAAATCCTCGTATCGGAGAGAAAAATACCGATCCCCGTAAAGCTGATGGCCAAGCTGATCAGTCTGGGTGACGTTCTGGGCCCAACCGGTAGCCATGCTTTTCAGGGCTACTGTAGTGAAAACGGAACGCTTACCAGAAAGGAAGCTCTCGGGATCTGAGGCGAACGCGTCCCGCAATTTTAGATCGGCGTGACTTAAGAACTGGGGACCATCGATGAAATTTTGAAAACGGTGAGAGACGAGTGTGTCGCGGCCATCGCGGACAATATAGATCAATGAGGCATCCGGGTAAATGCGATACGCTTCACGTACAGCTTCGCCACCGAGCAACACGTTGGGGCTTTTATCTCCCACGACAGATTTGCCTTCTTTGACAGCATCCCTTTCCAGGATGTAATCGCTCATCGCGCGCAGGGCCACTGGGGATAAGTCTCGCCCGCGATTCCAGCGGTTGCTGGGACGCGCCAACCAGGCTTCGAATTTCTTATCAGCCAATGCGCCGCTGAGCAAAGGAGGGCGCGTGAAAAAATGGGCCTGCCAGTTACAGTGCACGTCGGGATGGATGCGAACTAAACGGCCCAGCAATGTAGTTCCTGAACGGGCGTGCCCAAAGATGAAAAACTTCGGCATGGGGAAGAATTGTTTAATCTCGGCGAGGTCATCAGGGTTAATTGCAGGAATATTGCGTTGGTCGATGTTTTCGGTCTTGCCAGTGAACAACACCTGCAGCGCACGACTCAGCCGATTCGTCATACTCTCCTCCCCATTCGTGACAACAGGTATTCAGCTGTACGTTGGCCAGCCGACCCATCGGTGAATGTACACTCGCGAGCAACGAAATCGCGGCGTTCAATCTCGTCGGCGCGCGGATTCTGCAGATAAAACTCAAGAATTTGACGCAATTCTTCTTTTGTGTCGGCGACGCGGCCAGCCTTCGAATCGCGGAAACGAGAATGCGTTGGCCATTCGCCGATTTTCGAGAGAGGCAATGTGAATTTCCCAGGCCACCCAACTGAAGAATCTATGCAGGCGCTGACAACCGGTCGCTCATGAATAGAAGCTTCCACGACCATCGTCGAATACACGGTTACGAAAATATCAGAATGCGCCATCATGGATGCCTTCTCTGGCATGTCTTCCCCGGAATAATAGCCCAGAGAACCACCTAGGGGCACCGGTTCAACCACGTGAACATGGGGAAGCCTCGCTGCCAAAGCCTGTATTTGTTCGCGTTCGGAGGCAAATCGTTTTATATCTAAAAAATGGTTCGGATGCAAACGCACTAGTAACTGGCAAGGTTCAGAGAGCTGGTTGCCGGATATCAGATCAGCGAGGGCTTCCACATTCTGGATATTGGGGGAGAAAGTAATAAAGCTGCTGGCGTAAGAGATTAACTTGCGACCTGGATCGAGGCCATGCAACTTGAAATACTCAGTGCGTGGCATGAGCCATTCTTTCTTGAAATACCCGTCATAGGAGGGAATGCCACCTATATTTACCTGCTCGGGCTGCCAATCTGATCCGTTAATCAATTCGGCCTCCTGAATCTCAGACCAGCAGGTAATCCAATCCACCTGCGCACCGGGCAGGCTGTAACTGCTCGAATTATCCCAACCCGCGATAACCGAAGCGGTGGGGATCTCGCGCTTGACCGCCTCACGTAAAAGATAACGGTCATACCGCCATCCTGGAGTGCTGGCCACCACCAGCTCGGGCTGATATTTATTGAAAAGGTCTGAATAAATACTAGGGGAAAAGCGGCTTTGGGCGCGCAACAGAGCTCGACGCGCCGAACGTGATCGCCGCAAAAAGGCAACCATCAGCTGGACAAATGGAAACAGCAACTTGCGGCGGGGGTTGGCCTCGGCCTTTACCTGGGAGACGTAACTTTCCACTGCCTCCAGATTAATGCGGTTGGATGCGCCTGCCCTACGCAAGAAGTCCAGCCACCATTGGCGAGACGGTGATGCCTCCTTGAAATACTGCTGCGCCCTGTCTAAGCGCAAGCCTTCTACGACAAGTCCGGATTGGCCGAAACGTTCGCGGATGCGGTCGACCAAGGCATCATCCGTAAGCAGGACAATCTCTACACCCGCTTTCACCAATGTGGAAAGTAGGTCACTTTGAAGGAAGTAGACAATCGCGAGGCCATGGTCGGCGCTGATAAAAATTCGTCTCAATGCGACCTCAATTATTTTGATCGATGGAGGCGGTCAAAACTCCATCCGTTGAGCCACTGCAAGAATTTTCGCAGGAGCTTCCACTGCCAAAATTGTCGGGGGGAGTTACCCTTTCTTGGAGAGCGCAGCGGGATTGACGGAACGTCAATTAAATCAGAAGGCTGAGGCATTGTATTACCCAGATGTTGCACATGCCAATCTTCAGTACACAATCGAAGATAACCGGCGTTATTCATCGCCTCATCCATCAGGCGCACACGTCCCATAGGACGGTCCGCTGGAATAGGTAAGACTTCATTTAGGGCTGATTTACGCGCCATGAATTGAAAATGTGCGGCGCCTGCATAGAAATAATGTTTCTTGTAACCGATTCGGACGGCTTGATTTTCATTGTAGAAACGGCGAGCTTGTTCTTCACTATCACCAAGGCTACGGGCGTGTCGCCAAAAATCGTCCCAAGGCAATAAATTGCCACGTTCCACCGTAACTCCGAGGCGTTCGTTTGCCCATTTGATAGTTGCGGTCGAGTACTTTTCCGGGGTGAGCATCGGCATGGCAGTAACCATTCCGGCGTTTGGGAAATCTTCAAGAACACGCAAACTCGCGGGCAGCCAATTAGGATAAAAGTATATGTCGCTATCTGCGTAAGCGACAAACGTCCCGGGCGCGCCGGCCAATGCAATGTTCCATGCTGCCGGCTTGCCTAAATTGCGCTCGGACAGGAACAGCATTTGTATATTTCGCTCCTGTTGCTCTTGAAGCAAGTATTCACGCACTGCAGGACAACTACCGTTATCAAATACAAGTAAGTCAAAGCCACCTTCCGTGTTTTCCATCAAGCTTCCGAGGGATAGCTTCAGGATCTCGAGGCTCTGCGAATAATATCCATTCAAGAAAGGAATACAAGTAATGACGACAACAGTAACCGGTTTCAGAGACGCAACTCGCTCGATGGACTTAATTGGGTTCTGGCCTACGCGCATTAGTCAGTCTCCACTTTCTGCAGAGCACGGCGTAGTTTCCGAACACCGCGCAGCAACCACCAACGCGGCCCTCGACCCACCAATTCATCAACCTGAAGCTTTCGCTCTACACCATAGAGAAAACGTGGCAGCGACCAGGGGATTGGTTGAACCTTCCCATCCGCTAATTGAAATTTTACGTCCAGTAAACTGAACATTTTTCGCATTCCCCCGGCCAAATTCAGATTTTCGAGAGTTTCGGGATGACGTTGGTGATTTTGATCTCCGGTCAAATGGCCATAGCCATGGTTTTGATGAATCGCCATTAAGCTAGGAGTCGCGTCCACAACCAGCCCGCCTTGCCTCATTGCATAATAAATCATCCAGTTATCCCATCCGGCCCGGCCGATTGCAAAATCAGGGATTTGGGAAAAAGGAAGTTTGGGAAAGATGAAATAATCGCTTCCACCAAGTGGGTGTAAACGACCTCGTTCTTGAACCTGCTTTTGCAATTGTTTATCCCAATTTGAGGAAAAATCGATTGGACCGTCGACATCCAAATCGTAACGCTGACCCAAGAGAATAAAATTACTGGCTCGCTGCAGCATTTGCAAAGCGATCTCCAGGGTCTCAGGCAGAAAAAGCATATCGGTGTTTGTAAATAAAAAGAGTTGGGCTTCGCCCTCAGCATGGGCCAATTGAAAAATCGAGCTTACCAAAGGGGTGCCGTGTTCATTCCGTTTTACATTCGGCAAGTGCGCAGCATGAAGCTCAGAGGCGACATCGGGAATCCCTTCTTCATCGCCTATCAATAGGACCTCCACTTCATCGCCCATTTCAAGCCATGAGCGAATTGCATTTCGCTGAATGGTGTTGATATGCGGATCGGTGAATGGTTTGGGGGCAGTGAACACAGTCAGCTTTTTCATTGGCGCAGGTCTAGGTCGCGCTGGCTTTTGTGTTCCACGCCAGCATTGATTTTTGCCAGTTCGGGTTTTTGTTCAAATAGCTCGAGCACATCCTTCCAAGAGAACTTATCATCGCCAAATTGTGCTACCACTTTACGCAGCAGCTCCAAATCCTCGGGAGTATCCACTGTCCAACGATAATTGCCATAGTTGGGAGAATGCTTGATATGGAGGGTTTGGAAACGCTCGGGGTGCTCGTAAAAATAAGGCATCACATGCTCCCGCTGATGAGGTTCCTGAGCTTCGCGCCAAGCGGTCTCAAGAGCTTTCACCGTACAAAACTCTGCGTCCAAGCCAATGGGTATGGTCCGATCGTCTGGGAGCCGATTGGCGGCAAAATCCAGGGGTGGATCCGCCCCCAAAAATGTACGTAAATTATCGTCCAACATTTTGGGGTCGATCAGGGGGCAATCGCCAGTGAGACGGACCACGACATCGGCGTCATACTCGTGGGCCGCACGAACATAGCGGTCAAGCACGTCGTGCAATTCCCCTCGCGCGCAAGCGTAACCTTGTTCCTTACAAAAGGCGGCGATCACCGTATCCTCGGAAGCCAAAGACGTAGCTACGACGACCTGGTGGATACCCTTCGCCCGCTGAGCGCGACGCACAACCCAGGCTAAAACGGGCCGGCCGCCGAGGTCCGCAAGGACTTTTCCCGGCAGGCGGGTGGAGGCCATGCGCGCCTGGATAATTGCCACAACTCGGGGCGCCATGTTACCGGCGAGCCTCCAATGCAAGCTTGTAAGCCTTATACAGACCCTGCTTGTTTTTTATCCAGTTCGCCCTGGCCTTAGCTGTTTTTCGCGCCTGTTTACTCATTTTTCTCAATTGGGTTGTGGCAGCCGCCTTTAGGATAAGTTCACTGAGCGCAGTCTCTTTTTTTACTGGAAACAGCCAGCCTTGTTTGTTCGATTGCACCCATTCACGATTGCCAGGAATATCAGAAACAAGGGCCGGCAAACCACAAGCCAGCGCTTCCATCAAAGAAACAGAAGAGCCGTCACTAAGCGAAGGGCTGACATAAACATCAGCGGCACGATAGTAATCAGGTAAATCGTTATACGAAATTTGCCCCGGTTGATGCACTTGATCTTGTATTCCGGCTTGGGAAAATATCCGGCATATTTTGGCCGACAGGCTGCCATTCCCTGGCATCAGCAAGCGCAAATTTGTGTTTTGGTGTGCCGCACGCACGAAGGCTTTTGCAAAGGTCAAAGGATCATAAAGCGGCTCCCAAGCGCGCAAATGGAGGAGGATAAAGTTTTTCTGCCAGCTCAACCTTGCGCGGATTCCACCATCTCCGCCAACAGGCTTAAACCGTGTCAGATCAACCCCCCATGGAAAGGTCACGATCCGACTAGTGTGTGCTCCAAATTTCGTTGCCGCTTGTCTCACGGCTTTGCAGTCTCCAATAACAACGTCGGCGTTCTTAATTGCAACGCGCATACGGTGGCGGGCGCCTGAATCTCTTTTTGCTGACCACAAAAGGTCTGAACCCCAGGACATTTGCACCAAAGGATGAAACCCGGACTTAGCCGCCAGATAACCGCAATCGGGCAACGGGCCTGCGTGTACCAAATCAGGTTTGACCTGTGAGATCACTTTCTTTAGTCCGCCCGAGACAAGACGCACACCCCTCGGAAAAGGACGCTTTTCCGTTGCCCCATTAGACTGCAGACGCAGAAATACTGCCTCATGCCTGGCCTCGGTGATAGCAGCTAGGAAGCGATAATCATGAGGCGTGTAACTACGGCTAAAGTACAGGATCTTCATCACGGAGAGCTATTTAAATCGGACCAACGCAGGTCTTTGCCGTAAGGGATGTCAGTTACAGCTTTTTTGCCTAAGACCTGCGGAATATCCCAAGACATCAAGGCCCCCGGTGTTGCCGGCCGCAGCACCTCGAGCATATCTTCGGTAAAGGTTTCCCCTGCCTTCACATCGCGAGCGGCACGCAGGCAGTGACGTTGGACAATATAAGTTTCCTTTTCATTTTCGGCTACATGTTTTTCGGGGGAACCGAGAGATCGTTCAAGGATTCGGACTTCGTTCACCATATGGGACCAATTCTCAGGGTTGAGTGCGAATTTGTGATCAGGTCCTTCGCGATTGTTGTCATCGGTAAAATGCCGCTCGATTACGCGTGCACCCAAGGCCACGGCGCCGACAACGGGCGCGGCGCTCTGCGTGTGGTCGGAAAGCCCCAGGATAACGTTAGGCCATTTCGCAGCATAGCTCTTGAGCACGTTGATATGCAAATGATCGTAATTGCTCTCACTGGCGGTGTAATTCGTATTGCATTGCATCAGCACAATCTGCTTGTTCACCGGCATCACCATGTCCATAACTCTTACCACATCGCTCATCTCGGAATCGCCAGTGGCTATCAGAATCGGTTTGCCGAATTCGGCCATGCGCACGATGGCTTGCGGCCAGGAAATTAAACTCGAGCCCGCCTTATAGGCTGGGACATAAGGATCGAGCATATCAATGGCCTCATAATCATAGGGGGAAGAAAAATAGTGGATGTCAAATTCATCGCAAGCATCTTTCAGCGTGGGGGTCCATTCAAATGGAATAGCCGCGTCTTCGTACACTTCAAAAACACTCTTTTTCCAATTTGCCTGGTGAGATAGTCGGTCGCCCAATGACTTGAAACCGTAATCAGAAACTATTTTGGGTGCTCGGAAGTTCTGAAACTTAGCTGCATCGGCCCCGGCCAACCTGGCCAAACGAATCAACTCGATGGCTCGCTTCAAGTCACCGTCGTGATTCGCGGCAATGTCTGCAATGAAATAGGTAGGGTGTTGAGGGCCTATCCTCCGTCCTTGAATTTCGATTTCCATCCTCATCCTTTCACAACTTCATGGACAGTGGCCATAGATTGCAGTTTGGACCGATACCCGGACCAAAATTGTTCGTAGAGTTTATCGATCCCCTCGGCCACGGTTGGAAGGGTATGACCCAATACCTTCGTCACTCGTGTGGCACGCAGCGTTAGGTTGAGGGCCCGCGGCGCGGTAGTTTCCACCGTGACGGTGGGGACGACAAGGCTTGCATCCAAGTCAAAACGGTTGGCCATTGCTACACCAAATTCACATTTGCTCAGATGGTCAGAACTAACCGCATGATAGATGCCGCGGAGATCCTTTTCCAGCAATTCCAGCATGATGCCGGCCAAATCATTTACATGCAAGGGACAAAATATCCGATCAATGAAACCGGGCATTGATTTCCCGGCAGAAAGGTTGTTGTAGAAAAATTCGGCCAGGCTTTTTTGACCATTCACACTCCACCCAAAGAAATTTGGGCGCACGATCAGAACATGCGGATGGACCGCTTTCACAGCCAGTTCAGCTAATCGCTTGGTTCGCCCGTATACGCTAATCGGCGAGGGAGAATCCTCTTCATCATAGTTTCCCTTTACTCCATCGAACACTGCATCGGTCGAAATTTGGAGAAAGCGCATGCCGCGTCTAGCCGCTTCGGCGGCCAAATGGCCAGGCAGCTCGGCATTCAATCGTTGCGCCAATTCTGGTTGGCGCTCGGCAGCGTCAAGGCTAGCTAAAGCAGCACAATTAATTACCCAGTCTGGCTCTGCCGCATCGAGGACACGCCGGAGCGCGTTCGGCTGCAACAAATCCGCCTGGATTGTTTTGAAGCCCGGTTCACTAAGTTGCTGGCCATGAGTTACGCCAACCACCTCATAACGTTTGACAGCCTCAAGCGCAAGGTTAATGCCCAGCAAGCCGCTGGCGCCGGTGATCAATATGCGAGTCAAGAAAGTTTGTCCGCCTGCAATTCGGCTTCAACGGGCGCTACCATGTCTGAAATCTGCGCCGAAGTGAGGTGTTTTGGATTCTCGTTGCTTGCGTAATAAAAACCTTCGGGCAAGGCCTTGCCTTTTTTGTCCCAAGAACGCACAAACCATGGACCCTGCGCGGGTTGGATCACGTACATATCCTTGAGCTCCACGGTGGTGCGCGCCTCGTCCTCCGAAATCAATACTTCATGCAATTTCTCGCCCGGCCGGATTCCAATCTCAGCAAGCTGCGCCCGCGGAGCTATTGCGTTGGCCAGATCGAGGATAGTCGTGCTCGGTATTTTCGGCACAAAAACCTCGCCTCCTTGCATGACCTCGATGCAATGCAATACAAAACGAACTCCTTGTTCAAGCGAGAGCCAAAACCTGGTCATGCGTTTGTCCGTGATATTCAATTTGCCATTCTGCCGCTGACGCAAGAAGATCGGTACCACCGAGCCACGACTACCGATTACATTTCCGTACCGCACACAACTAAAACGCGTAGGCCTTTCGCCCGAATAAGCGTTACTTTGCACCGTTAGTTTTTCGGCGGCTAATTTTGTTGCACCATAAAGATTGACGGGGTTGACCGCCTTATCAGTGCTTAAGGCCAGCACCTTGCTAACTGTAGTCTCCAGGGCCGCATCTACCACATTGGCAGTGCCTAAAATGTTTGTCTTGATCGCCTCCATCGGATTGTATTCGCAGGCGGGCACCTGCTTTAGGGCGGCCGCGTGAACGACAATGTCCACGCCATCCATGGCTCGCCTGAGGCGGCTCAAATCGCGTACGTCCCCAATGAAATAGCGTAAATTGGGTTGCGCGAAGCCAGCCTCGCGCATCTCGTGTTGTTTGAGTTCATCGCGGCTAAAGACGATCACTTTCGCGGGCCGGTATTCTTCAAGCAGGATGCGAATAAACTCTTTGCCGAACGATCCGGTTCCCCCGGTGACCAAAACAACTTGTTTTTTCCAGTCCATGATTTTCTCCAAACTATTTACGTATGACAACTAGCGGATAGAGACCCTTTTTGCCAAAGAATCGGGGAAATAACTCTTCCAGTTGATACAAGACCCGCAACCAAAAACGCCCGTGCCATTCGTCTCGAATAAAAAAGCGCAATACATTCGTGCTCGCACTTCGCCAAACGAAAATTTCGAACTTCATTTTTCCCCTCAGCATATTCTTCAACCACTGAGCATCAAGCTTGCTAACGAAAGTCCCCTTGCCAAGCTCGACTTCTTCAGGCAGGGTGCCGTTTACGGGGCCGACGCCCTTACGGCCTTTGAGCCAGGCTTTGATGCGATCGAAGAACTGGTTCAGGGGAGAGGAATCCCATCCATTGACTACAACAGCGGTTCTCCCGTGCGCCAGCACTCTATGCAATTGCATGTAAGCCTGCGGGTGCTGGTTGGCGGGCAAATGATGAATGGTGTGCAGTGAAACGACTGCGTCAAAAACGTCGGACGCAAAAGGAAGACGGGACACGTCTCCCACGACAAAAGCTCCCTTGTTTCCAATTCGCTCACGCGCCGCCTTTAAAGCCGTGATGGAAATATCAGCACAAATACGCATTTGGTAGCCTTTTGAATAATCCAGATATTCTGGATATTGGATGGGCCCAGAGCCCGCATCCAAGAATAATCTGCCGCTGGATGCAATATGCCGGTTAACACGCTGGTGACAGCGATGGATATATTCCTGTGAAACTGGGCGCAGGTCTTCGTATCGTGCATTTTGGTAGAGACCGTCGGAGATCTCCTTCCAACCCACACGATCATAAAATTCGCGGACCTGGCGCTTGATTTCACGCTCACTGTCCATCATTGCACCAAGTCCCACTCAAACGGTTTTCCCAATAAGTAATCAAATGTGCGGGCGTACTTTGCCTGCCCCTCATTTGTAAAAATGCTGCTCAACGGGGTGTTTTCCACATCTTTCCAAAAATGGAGTAAATGCCAAGGGAATGGTTGCGGGTAATCAAAAAAGAACCGATAGGCATAATGCCAGGCAAGGTCAACCTGATGCGGCTCCAACTGAGCCGATTTCGTACTGGCTAAGATGCGATCCAAAGCGAAAAAATACTCGTCCCAAGTTTTCGGATCTGTGGTGAATCCTTTACCGCGGTAATGCGTCTTTCCTGCGACGATAACAGGCAATCCGTTCATGGCCATTTCCAGACCAACTGTGGTGGTGTAGACCAGGCCAAGGTCCGCAACATCCACTAGGTCATAGGTGTTGATCGGATCGTCTGCGGCTACCAGACGCATGTGTGAAGGCAAATCGGAAAGTTGCGAACGAACCAAATCTGCCACCGAAGGTCCATTTAGGTTACTTTCTCCCGGATGGACGCGCAAAACGAATTGGACGTCGTTTCGATTATTGAAATAATCCAGCGTGCGGCCCAGCCATGTGCTCATGTCGCCGGTGAAGGCAGCTCGTCCAAGCGTGAGGCTGTCACCAATCACATTGGCGGCCAACAACACGACCGGCCGCGTATCCAAGTCCAGCTTGGCACGCACAACACCCGCACCCTCTGCCGGAAGATTTTGCCAACGGCGGTAGAAATTCCGAAACAAGCCGGCGGCTTGGCGCGTCGAAAACAGTTCTTTCACCTGGGCGCGTTCCCGTTCGGAGAACTCGGCGCTTTTTGTAGCCGCCCAAAGAGCATCAGTCTCTTGCAGCATCACCGAGATATTGCGGGACAACCAGATGCGGTCGCGTTGTTCACCAAATTCATAACTGACGACAGGAATATCTAGATATCGGGCAACGTGAAGTAGGGCGCCATACTCAAGAATCAAGCCATTGGGCAAAATCAAAACATCGGGGCGCTCTTTTTGCATCCATTCCAACGCAGCCTCAGCAGCGGCTCGGTTACGTCGCAAACGCAACCGAAAGAGGTCATTACTCTTGTCCACATTCTCAATTTGAAGCGTGTATTGCGTATCCATTACGGCCACGTGCTCAACAGCTTCGGCCAAGAGTTTTGGTAAGTGGTCTGCTTCGAAGTTCCCTAACAATGAGTGCGTCCCTATGAGACCTTGAGCAGGTTTAAACACACTGCGAAAATAGGCTTCTCGGCGGCGCAGATCGAATTTGGAAACGGTTTTTTTCCAGGTCGCATAAGGCAAATATGCCAGGGTGGTTTCGTGACCTAAGCCAGCCAATGCCAACGAAAGTAGTGTTGCATGGCTGATCCAATAATGGAGGGTGGCAAAAAGCAATACCTTGCGCCCCTTTTTCTTACGCATCGGGGAAGCTTCAACTTGGCGGCACCATTCCGGAAGAGTGGTTTTTAGCTCTTCCAGCTTAAATCCATCCATGGGCGCGCCGCGGCCCCTCAGCGCCCAGTCCAGCTCAGCGGCCAGAGGCAATTCACCCAATACGCGTTTAACCTTTGTGCGGCTCAACATTCTAGGCCTTCACAGCCTCGACCTGTTCGATTTCCCAGGCCAGCATTGGGCGTATAGGTCCTTGGCGCGGCTCCGGCCATTGCATCCCAGGAGCACCCATGGCATCCACCATGAACGCGAGGGCGCGTTCTTCCTGGAAGTAGCGGCGCACGCGGAACGAGCTGGCATTAACGCCCAAAACGTATTGACCCTCATTGAGGAAATGAGCAGGCAACTTGGTCCGACTTAGGTAGTGGCCGGCAGGGCGTGTTGCATATTTATCGTACCGCTCAGGTTCGTCGGTGTCGAAAGAGGTCAATACGGTTTCGCCGCGGATAGTCTGCAGATACACCCCGACTCGTAATCCTTTAATCGGTTTTGCCAACTCATACTCAATTTCGATTTCCAAGGGTTGGCGTGATTGAACCGCATCGACGACTTTGCCATCCGGATCACGCACACGCATCGCAATGGGCTTGAAGGGCGCAGCATCAACAGGGACTTCGTCGGCGGCCCAAATCCGTTCCCCACTCTGAGAGAGGCCGGAAGCCATGTAATAGTCAACGGCTTGACGCGTGGGTGCGCGGTATACCAGGTTGCCTTTTTCCAAGACGATCGATTCTTCGGTAAGGCGCAAAATTGCAGACATATTGTGGCTTACAAAAAGCACAGTGCGCCCGGCTTCGGCTACATCGCTCATCTTTCCCAAGCATTTTCGCTGGAACTCCGCATCACCGACGGCCAGGACTTCGTCAACTACCAGGATTTCGGGCTCCAAGTGAGCCGCCACCGAGAATGCTAGACGCAAATACATGCCACTGGAATAATGCTTGACTGGTGTATCGATAAATTTGGATACGCCAGAGAAATCGACAATTTCATCGAACTTTCCAGCAATCTCCCGTCGCTTCATTCCCAAAACGGCACCATTCAAATAGATATTTTCCCGACCCGTCAATTCGGGATGAAATCCGGTACCCACCTCCAACAGTGAACCTACTCGCCCATGAATTTCCGCAAAGCCGGTAGTCGGCTCTGTAACCCGAGACAGAATTTTGAGCAAGGTGCTTTTCCCCGCGCCGTTGCGGCCAATAACACCCAAGACATGGCCTTCGCGCACCTCGAAGGAAACATCCTGCAATGCCCAAATTTTTTCGGAATGCTCGCGAAGCTCGCCCTTAAGCATACGCACAGGCCATGTGAAGGCGCCGCTGATCGTGTCACGCAAAGTGCGATAACGCGTTTCGGCCTTGCCTCCCAGGCGATATTGTTTACCGAGATTTTTGACTTGGATTGCGTATTCGCTCATCGGGGTTAAACCACATCCGCAAAGGTTCGTTCCATTCGCCGAAAATAAATCAAACCAGTGATTAGTAACAACAGTGAAGTGATGATAGATACCCAGAGCAACCCAGTGGAGTAGATCGGAGTACCCACAAGGGCATTGCGAAATCCTTCGATGACTCCCACCATTGGATTCAAGGCGTAAAGCCATTCAAAACCTTGAGGAAGTCGCTCAAACACCTTGTTGGCTTCATAGGCGATGGGCGATGCAAGCATCCAAAACTGCGTCAGGAAAGGAATGATGTGACGGACGTCGCGATAGTGCACGTTCAAAGCAGCAAGCCACAAGCCAACCCCAAGAGCCGTTACAAGTGAGAGCAACAAATACAAGGGCAGGCCCCAAATTCCCGAAGTGGGCATAACGCCGTAATAAACCATCATGGCAGCTAACAGGAGGAGTGCAATAAGGAAGTCCACCACCCCACTGAGCACTGAAGACAACGGAATGACAATACGAGGGAAGTAGATCTTTGTGATCATATTGCGGTTGGTGACTAGCGATCGACCTGCTTCACCTATAGCTGTGGAGAACAGATTCCATGGCAATAGGGCTGAATAAGTGAATAAGGGACGGGGTATACCACCACTGGCGAGACCAGCAATATCACCAAACAACACATTGAGAATCAACATCTGCAGGACAGGCTGGATGATGGCCCAAGTCCCTCCTAGCAGTGTTTGCTTGTAGCGCACCAGAATATCGCGCCAAGTGAGGAAAAATATCAATTCGCGAAATCGGAACAGCTCGCGAAAGTCAAGCCCGACCAAGCCACGTTGAGGTTTGATCAGCACGCTTTGCGCCCCAGGTGCGTTCGCCTTTACTGCGTTCACTTCACCGCCGCTTTGTGATGCTCACGAAACCATTCGACCGTCTTGTGTAAACCCTCTTCAAAGCTAGTGCCAGCCCGAAAGCCAAAATATTTTTCGGCGCGGCTCACATCCAAAAGACGACGAGGCTGCCCGTTGGGTTTATCGGTATTCCATACAAATTCGCCTTCGTATCCGGTGAATTTTGCAATAGTCTCGGCTAGATTTCTGATGCTAATTTCGCGCCCAGAGCCAAGATTGACGGGCTCGGGGCCGTTATATCGTTCGCCCGCCAGGATCACACCTTCGGCCGCATCCTCGACGTAGAGAAACTCCCTAGTCGGTGAGCCGTCCCCCCATAGTTCTGCTTGTTTGTCGCCGCGTTCACGGGCTTCAGTAAATTTTCGAATCAGCGCAGGGATTACGTGTGAGGTCTCCAAATCGAAGTTATCACGCGGGCCATAGAGATTCACGGGAAGCAAAAATACGGCATTGAACCCATATTGCTCGCGATAAGCCTGGGCTTGGACCAATAGCATCTTCTTTGCTAACCCATAAGGGGCATTGGTCTCTTCTGGATATCCGTCCCATAAGTCCTCTTCGCGGAATGGGGTTGGCGCGAACTTTGGATAGGAGCAAATAGTTCCCAGCGCGACAAATTTCTTGACGCCACGCTTCCACGCTTCATGCATCAGTGGAATGCCCATCATCAAGTTGGTATAGAAAAAATCAGCGGGGCGTGCGCGATTGGCACCGATTCCACCGGCCAAGGCGGCTGCATGGACGACGATATCCGGTTTGCTATTATCCAGCATGCGGCCAAGGTCACCAGGATTTACAAGGTCATAATCAGTCTTGCGGGGGATAAATACATTTCTAGCGCCACGTGCGTGCAGTTTTTCAACGATGAAGGAACCCAGGAAGCCCCCGCCACCAGTTACTGTTACACGTTTATCAGACCAAAAATTGTTCGCTGTCATCTTCTCCTGTCATTGAACGATAAACTGAGCGTTTCTAAATCGTTCATCATGGGGATTCTTTATCAGTCCAGTTTGCAATGCGTGCAATACTTCACGTACCCCGTCATCAATAGAAAGGTGGGTTTTATACCCCAGTTCTCTTCGAATCTTTTCGAAAGAGACACTGATATCCCGCATATCGCCGCCGAAAGTAAGATCTTTATAGCGGACCGTAGTTTCGGGAAGTCGTTTGAGCACTAGATCGACAATTTGGTCTTTGCGATAGTTACCCTGTTCATCACCCAGATTGAATACCTGTCCCCGAACCCTTTTTTCTTCAGCAACTAAACCAAGCAGGAGCCCAGCAACCACATCGCGTACATGGACAAAGGATCGCGAGTAACCGCGTTGATATATTAGAAGTTCATGTTTGGTGAAAGCATCCAGTACAAATTGATTCACAATTAGATCGAAGCGAGTCCTGGGAGAAATCCCATAAAGGGTAGCTAGGCGGAAAATCAACGGGGCGCAGTTTGCGCCGCTGTGCTCCAGCAGATAGTTTTCAGCCGCGATCTTTGTTTCCGCATACAGGGACTGCGGATTAAGGGGTGTTTCCTCCGTTACCAGTTTGCCATCGGGTGAATGCCCGTAATTGCTATACGTGGATGCAAACAGGAAACGTTTGACCCCTAGCTCTTCCGCCTGCTCAAAGACATGTTGCGTAGCTTCTACGTTGTAGCGCCAGGCAACCTGCCGGCCCACTGCCTGGCAAGCTGGAAATCCTACAATCGCAGCTAAATGCACAACCGCTTCTGGTTCAGGCGCGTGACCTTTGATTGCTTCGCGTAGCGCGCGTGGCTCCCACACATCCACTTTGGCAAAATGAAAATTGGGGTGAGATATGTAGTTCACTATTGAATCCCCGCCAAATAACAATTTGTCGAGTACGGTTACTTTGTATTCGTTACGCAACAATTCACCGACCAGCAACGAGCCGATGTAACCGGCTCCTCCGGTAATCAGTATGTGCTTGCGTTCTGTGTCGGTAATTTCTTTAGCCATTCTGGGCATCTTTCCATTCCAGATGAACTTTATGGCCGCGGACACCTAAAGTGGGTCCCAGCTCATCCGGTTGCAGGATAGCAATGTCTTGTTCTAAGCAGGTAAGCCTGCAAATATCGGCGATATCCTCAGGGTCGCCATTGAATTTGTCGATGTGGACACCCTGGAAACCCGCTACCCGGACTTCGGTTAACAATTGCTGAACGCGCCTGCGGGTCTTGCGATAAAGCTGCATCGAATGCTCAACATAGTTCACAGTCAGGCGGGCGCGCCGGCTGATTCCTTGGGGCGTGATGATATATCGCAGCTTGCGGCGCTGGGCGCGCTTGACCTTGACATAGCCTTTTGCCACCAAGCGTTTCAGGTGCCAGTTGACTGTGCCAACAGCCACACCAAGCTGGGAAGCTAGGTTGGCCTGTGTAACGTCGGGATTTTTTTCGATATGCTCCAGCAGAAGCATATCCCGAGCGGGATCGAGGTTTGATTCCATGTCTAAAATTCAGGTGTTGAATTATAACATCTGAATTTTGAGATTGGCGGCTAGCGAATTTTTTGATTATGCAACCAATCCCAAAATGCAAAGAGAATAGCGCTAACCAACCCCAAACCAATGACTTGATACAACTCAGAAATTGGCCAATCAATAGCCGTATACCTTCGCAGGTACCAAGGAATAAACCAAACGATCATTAGTAAGGTGCCACCAATCGCTCGACGCAGCCAAGGGTCACCAGTTTCCCGATATCGGACCCAGGCCCAAGCGGCTAACGCAACTTGAATAGCGGCATATGCACTACGATAGCG
>CAYJMC010000007.1:19404-66707 GCA_964371335.1 uncultured Anaerolineaceae bacterium | reverse complement strand
TCCCCGCCCATAGGCAAGCCGCGCGCCAGCCGGGTCAGACGGGCGCCAAGCGGAGCCAGTTGCTGCTGCAGATACATGGCAGTAGCATCCCCTTCCATACTTGGGTTGGTGGCTACAATGACTTCTTGGATACCGCCAGTTCGCACGCGGTTCAGCAAATCGGCAATCTTCAAATCATCGGGACCAACGCCTTCGATGGGAGAGAGCGCCCCGCCAAGAACATGGTAGAGGCCCTTGTAGCCTCCAGTGCGCTCCAGCGCCAACACGTCCAAAGGTTCTTCTACAACGCAAATCATGCCGCGGTCGCGATCTGCGCTGGCACAGATTGGGCACAGCTCTTGACCTGCAGTAGTGATGTTGAAGCAGAGCTTACAAGTTGCGGTGCCGGAGCGCAGATTGGCCAGCGCCGTGGAGAGCTCATTTGACAAGCCGCCATCTATACGAACCAGATGGAATGTAAGGCGCGATGCCGTCTTAGGTCCAATTCCTGGGAGACGAGACAGGGCGTCTATTAATCGCTGGATGGGTTCTGGGAGTAGCAAGCCTCGCCTCAATTACTTGTTCAAAATAACATTTACCACAAAGGCACAAAGAACACAAAGATTTTTTTAAATGCTTTCGTGTCCCATTCGCTTCGCTCAGGGCATGCTTTGTGGTTAAAGATTTACAAACCCAGGCCCCCTGTTAGCGGACCAAGACGTTTCTTCGCCAGTTCGCGCGATTCGTTGAGCGCGTTGTTGAGCGCCTCAATAAGTAATTCGTTTAGGCGATCATGATCACCTGCAGAGTACAATCCCGGATCAATAACCAGATCAACCACGCGCTGATCTCCAGTCACGGTTGCTTTTATTGCGCCTTTGCCAGCTTCTCCTGTAACTGTTTCTTTTGCCAGCTCCTTTTGCGCTTTGACCAACTCAGTTTGCATTTGGCGCAACTGCTTGAGCATTCCGGCCATATCGCCTAAACCAGGCATTTTATCCATTGTGTCTCCGATTGTTATTCGGTTTTTCCCAGATCCGTCTTATCGACAATCTCTCCACCCAGGCGTACGGCCGCGGCAACCATGCCGGAGCTATCCAGGCCAGGTGGCAACTCGCCGGCTTTGCCGCTGGCCAGAAAGCAACTCACGTCCAAACGGGTGCCGAGGGCGCGATCCATGGCGGATTGCAGAATCTCGACATTCTCGCTTTTTTCCATCTTCTCTTTGAGCACCTCGCCGCCAAAACCGAGAAAGAGAGTGGAACCGCGCACTTCACGCAGCTTAATCGAATTCAGCAGCGCATGCAAATGCGGATCGTGTATCTTGACCTCATCTTTCACGCGTTGCCAGGCCGAGTTATCCAACTGAACGCTGGCGGGCGCCGAAGAAGGCGGCATGCTTTGAGCAATCGGCGGCGGAGGAGTTTTTGGCTGCGGGGATGCGCTGGTTCTGGCGGCCGGGGCAGCTGACGCTGGGGTTTCCGGAACTGAAGCCGACGCTTGTAAGGATTCAATGAATGCCATTTCCAACGGCAGGCTGGGTAACCAAGCGGTCTTCGCCTCGCTGGCCGCATCGTGAAATAGACGGATGGCACGTAAGATATCAGTTAGGCTGAAAGCCTTGGCCTGCTTGTGCATGCGCTCGCTCTCCTCACCCGCGTATTCAGGTCCCAACGGCGCGCCCATGCGCAACAATAGCAACCCGCGCAATGTGTCGACGATCTGACGCGCGAACTGGCGCGGGTCAGACCCGGCGTCTAACGCCTTATGAACCTGATCAAGTCCAGCAGCAGGATCTTTTGCCGCCAGCGCATCCAACAGATCCAACACGGCCAGCGTTGTCGAGGTACCCAATACTTCCTGCGCCCAATTCAGCTTCACTTCACCGCCGGTGGAGGCAAGCTGGTCCAGCAGGGATTCCGCATCCCGCAGGCTGCCGGTGGCCTGGCGCGCGATGAGTTCAAGCGCGGATTTCTCAGCTTTTATCTTCTCTTCGGCGCAGATCATTTCGAGCCGAGTCACGATTTCTTCCACTGGCAGGCGCCGGAATTCATGACGCTGGCAGCGAGAGAGCACGGTAGCCGGGATTTTGTGCATCTCGGTGGTGGCAAGAATGAAGATGGCGTGCGGCGGCGGTTCTTCAAGCGTCTTCAACAACGCGTTGAAGGCCGCGGTGGAAAGCATATGGACTTCGTCGATGATGTAAACCTTGTAGCGGCCACGATTGGGGGAGAAATTAATTTTGTCGCGCAGGTCGCGCACATCCTCGACGCTGGTGTTTGAGGCTGCGTCGATCTCGATCAGATCCAGGAAACTGCCATTTTGGACAGATATACAATTTTCGCAAGTATCATCCGGGCGCTTGGCAGGGTCCTGGTGTTCGCAGTTGGCCGCTTTCGCCAGCAAGCGAGCCACGCTGGTCTTGCCGGTACCGCGCGGTCCGGCAAACAGATAGGCGTGCGCCACGCGCTCTGCGGCGACGGCATTGCGGAGCGTATCGACCACGTGCGCCTGGCCGACTACATCCAACCAAGTACTGGGGCGATATTTGCGGTAGAGAGAAAGGGACATAAGTAGTTATCAGTAGACAGATGGCAGTAGACAGCAAACAGCCTTCAGCTATCGGCTTTCGAATAACGATAGGAACAAGGTTAGTGTAACAGACGGGAAAAGCAGGGGCAAGACGCGTTTCAATCGGCAAATGGCTTTAGTTCTGCCTCGATCTTTACCGGTAATCTAAAGAGACTTTGAGTGGGAATATGCAAATTGTATGTTCGGATTTCCTTGTTGACTCGGTCAACTTTGGTTTCAAATTCTTTGCGCGCCCTTGCCCATTCCCTTTCCACCAAATCAGCTGACTCGCCATCCGCTATCGCTTGCTGGCGCCAGGCCCAGGCGCGGGCCAGCGCCTGGCGAGCATCGGCCAGCTCAAGTTCGATGGATTGGCGCTGCTCGATGAATTCCGGAGCAAAGCCGTTCTGCTTCAGCAGGTGATAAGCCAATTGCCATTCTGGATCGAGATACGGATTTTCTTCCAGGTTCAGCGGTTTCCCTTTGCCAGGCAGGTTGTCGAAGGCACCGTCCTGCATGGCCTGCCGGATGATCTCCTCGATGCCGCTCATCAAATCAATTTTACTTTGAGTTGTTGAACTGCAAGCAGTTCAACAACTCTTAAAGCGAGAGGCGCGACAAACCTAGGCAAAAAGACCAACTTGTGCGCCTCTCGCTATCCATTAGGGAACCGTATAAGTGGCCTGCACTTGGCCGCTGGGATCGATCAAACTGGCTTGCTCTCCAGATCGCCACATCGAAACTTGACGATCCCAGTACAAAGAGCTGGCGCTATCGTCCCCCTCGCGGCTGAAGACGCTGACCTCAGCGCCGGGGTGCAGCACCAGTGCCGGGAAGCGGTAATCGGTGCTCGATTCATCTCGCATCCGCCAGCCGGTCAATGAAACGTCTTCACTACCGACGTGCTCGATAACTACTCGCTCATTCTCTAAGTCCCCAGCGCCGATTACTGCACTGATCACCAGTTGAGAAGAGGTTGAATCCGTTGTGGGATTTGATGGCGCAAAGTCGGGCGCGCCACCGAGAACGAAGCGCGTCCAGAGAGCGAGAACCACGAGAGTAGTCATCGCCGAGACAAGGATATTGATCACCAGGTAAACGAGAAGGCGCTTGCCCGGATTCAGGTTGTTGAGCACGCGCCCATAATAGCACGACGTGTAGGGTTAGCGAGGAATTAAAATCGCCTGCTTGCACAGGCGATTGGCTTGTCGATCGGCTTCAATCAATGCCAAAATCATCCAACAGCCGTTTTGCGGTCAGCCTTCCTGAAACCATAGCGGTCGGCAGCCCGGTGCCTGGTCGCGTGGACGCGCCGGCAAAATACAGATTGTGGTATTTTGAGTGGCGGTTGCTGGGCCTAAAGTACGCCAACTGCATCAGATTGTGGCTGAGCCCATGCGTGGCACCCTTCGCCAGGCTATAACGCTTGCGCCAGGACAACGGAGTATATGAAGTTTCGAACTTGATGTGCTCGTGCAAATCCGAAATCCCCAGCAGCGCCAGGCGCCTGAACACCTGCTCACGCGCTCGATCACACAAATCGTCCCAATCTTGATCTCCGTTATCACTGAGATACCCCACCGGTACGATGGCGGTCAGCGTGTCTTGGCCCGCCGGCGCCATAGACGCGTCCAGCCGGGCTGGCGCGTGGATATAGAGGCTGGGGTTAACAGGCAGCGTGAGCCCATTTGAGATGCTGTTGAAATTCTCGCGATAATCATCGGCGAGAAAAAGAGTATGGGGAGGTAGATTGGAATAGAGTTTGTCCACTCCCCAGAAGAACGAAATCACGGAACAGGAATATTTCTTGTGGGCCAGCTTCTCGGCTTCCCTGTCGTCTGGCAGCAGTTTCGCGTACACATACGGCAAATCCGCGTTTGCCAGGATGGCGTCTGCTTCCATGGGCTCGCCGCCAATAAGCCGCACACCTGTCACTTCATCACCCTTAACCAGGATTTGGTCAACTTCGGCATCGAAAAAGAATTGCACACCAGCTTCGCGGGCGATATCCACCAGTGCGTCGACCACGCGGTACATGCCACCTTTGGGATACCAGACTCCGTGTGCCAATTCCGTATAAGGCATCATCGAGAAAGTCGCCGGCGCCTCGAAGGGACTAAGGCCCATGTACACGTCTTGGAATGTGAACGCCGCCTTGAGCCGGGGTTCATCAAAGTAAGCCCGCATATTGCCATAATGCTTTGCCAGGGGTTTCACTTGAAACAACCAGGGGAAATTGCGGATATTTAACAGATCACTGGCTTTACGAAAATCTCGACAGACCAGCTTCTCCACTGCAATGCGGTAGTGGCGGCGGCCTTCTTCAAGGTAGTTGAGCAGTCCTGCAAACGCCCCTGGTTCAATACCCTCGATCTGCATGCGCAGTTTAGCCAGATCCGAGGTCAATGCCAGTTGGCTGCCATCGTCAAAGACGAGGTGATAAGTGGGGTCAACGCGCTGTAGCTCCAGGCACTCCCACATCGAGGCCCCCAAAGCGGTGAACTCAGCTTCGTAGATCAGCGGCATTACGAGCAGTGTAGGCCCGGAATCGAAGCGATGGCCTTCGCGCTCGAATTGGTTGCATCGGCCGCCGGCTTCATTGTTCTTTTCGAGCACGGTCACGTGCAAGCCGCGCCGCGCCAGGTGCGCCGCGGCAGTGATGCCTGCCACCCCGGCGCCGATGATCAATACTTCAGGTTGTTTCACGAGTTCTTTCGCGGCTCGGCCGCAGGGATCGGCGCCATCGGTTGGACCGGGCCGTTGAGTAAAGATCCTAACAATGAGCCTGCGAAGCTTAACAGTCCACCCAACGTTTTTCGCGATGGGTACCTGGGCCGCAGCAGATATCCATCGCGCTCGATCAAAGAGAGCACTGATTTGAATCGGCTGATATAGGTGTGTCCGGCAAATCGGCAGCGCAGACTCCCCAGGCGCGAGAGGTGGTCGTATCCCATGCGGAATTGCTTCTGCGCCAGCTGGACTCGTTCGCGTACCCAGGCACGATACTCTGGGTGATCAAAATCGCCCGGACCGATGCCTGCTGGCTTGAGTACTTCGCGGGGGACGTTGAAGTAACCCGCTTCCAAGTCCTCCTGCGCGTCGCGCAACATATGGGCGATGTGCGCTGCCGTGGCAGCCGCGTACCGGGTATTGCCCTGCGGAGATCGGCACCGATGGCCAATGAAATAATGCAAGGCTTCAGTTACAGCAACAGCCAGGTGATGGGTATAGCTATCCAATTCCGCTTGCGAGATCAGCCACCCGCGCCGCCGAGCGTCGAAGGCCATCACCGCCATCATGTGGCGAAGATAACTGCGCAAGCCGCTTTCCGGCGCCGGGTCGCTGGCGATCAAATCCTCTAGCATCTTTTCTTCCCGCGTAAGCCGGCCAGACTTCTGCTCGGAGGTCAACGCTCCCAGCAATGATTGTTGGCGCGCAACAAAGCGCAGGCGTTCCGCCCGCGCGCTTAGCTGCACATCTAGACAATCATCGACCCAACGGAAATAGGCATACGCCTGGTAAGCCTGCAAGGTGCGTTCGCGGTCCACCAAGAATCGCACGGTGTAGTAGGTCTGTTTGCTGGCCTTCTGGGTGATGTTGGCGGCAAGACTTTCAGAAGAAGGATTTGCAGTGTCCATGGAACCTTAAGATCCGCGCTCAAGTGAACTATAAGATATACGCATAGACAATGGACAAGTTACCTATGATTTGAGGGAAAACGACATGTTTACCAAACGACAAGATCCAACGATTAAAATCAACGTCCATGAAAATCCACCTTGTAGACGGCACCTATGAGCTGTTTCGCAATTACTACGGCGCTCCACCGAAAAAGCTGGCCGATGGCCGCGAGGTGGGTGCCGCCCTAGGCCTGCTTCGCAGCCTGGTGGCCCTGCTGGCGCAGCCCGGTGTCACCCACGTGGCGTATGCTTTCGACCACGTCATCGAATCCTTCAGAAACGACTTGTACGCCGGTTACAAAACCGGTGATGGCATCGACCCCGACCTCTGGAACCAATTCCAACTAGCTGAAGATGTGGTTGCGGCGGCCGGCGTACCTGTCTGGTCGATGATCCAGTTCGAAGCAGACGATGCTTTGGCTGCCGGTGCGGCTCGCTGGAAGGACGAGAAGTCCGTCGAGCAAATCCTCCTATGTTCGCCCGATAAGGATCTGGCGCAAATGGTCACTGGCAACCGCGTCGTTTGCTGGGACCGCCGCCGCGACATCATTTTGGATGAAGATGGCGTGTTCAGGAAATTCGGCGTAACCCCGCAATCGATCCCGGATTGGCTGGCGCTGGTCGGGGATGCCGCCGACGGTTACCCGGGCATCCCCGGCTGGGGCGCGAAATCGGCAACGGGAGTGCTTTCAAAATATGGACATTTGGAATCGATCCCCGAAGACGTACGAACCTGGCAGATCAAGGGGATGGCGCCAGGCCGCGCCGCGACCCTGGCTGCCAACCTGGAGCAACATCGCGAGGAAGCATTTCTATTCCGCAAGCTGGCGACCTTGCGCACCGATGTCCCGCTCGCAGAGAAGCTCAGCGACCTGGAATGGCGCGGCGCGCTGTCGGGGCTCAAGAAGCTATGCAAGGAGCTGGGCGACGAGAGTATTGCGGAGCGAGTGACGCGCTGGCGGTAATTTCAGTCGCTGCCAACTGTCTACTGGGTCGAAACATTAGCCAGCCTGTTCATTTGATTGTTGACTTAATCGTCTTTGAAATCGCTATCTGGCGAGGGCCCTAAGGGGTAACAGGACTTTCCCCTGCCCAGCGTAAAAATCTCGCCCTTGTTCAGACCACGGTTATAGGGTTGAGGCTATAATTTAAGGGTGGCTCATTGACTGAGTCTTGTTTTGTCGCGGCTATTCAAGCTGTTAAGCTTACTGAGGCGGAACATGGTCAAGGTGGCGGAAAAACTTCCAGACAGATTCAAAACGATTATTTTAGAAGACATATTGGACAGCGCTTATATGCTAATTGCGCTGATGGACAAAGATTTCAACTTTGTTCACGTAAATCCGCGCTATGCGGCTGCCGATGAGAAAAAACCAGAAGACTTGATCGGCAAAAATCACTTTGACTTATTCCCTAACGATGAAAACAAAGAAATCTTCCAAAGGGTGGTCATTAGTGGAGAATCGCATTTTGAATTTGCGAAACCATTCGAATATGCATATGCACCTGAGCGAGGGCAAACATATTGGGACTGGACTCTGATCCCATTAAAAGATTCGATCGGTCAAGTCTCGTTTTTGTTGCTAATGATTTTAGATGTAACTGAGCGAGTTAAGGCCCAAAGAAAGTTGGTAGATTATGCAAATTCCTTAGCCAGGGCTTATGAGGAAACGATCAACGCTTGGGCTGAGGTTTTAGAATTAAGAGACAAAGAAACCGGCAAGCATGCAAAAAGGGTTGCCGCAATGACTATTGAGCTGGCAATTTTAATGGGCGTGCCGGGAAAATTGCTGCCCCATATTCAGCGAGGAGCTATTTTGCACGATATAGGCAAAATGGTGATACCAAACTCAATTCTAAACAAACCAAGGCCACTGTCCCCGGAGGAATATGAAATTGTGAAACAGCATCCCACATTCGCCTGTAACCTCTTATCGAAAATCGGATTTTTGGATCAGGCAAAGGATATTCCGTGCTTCCATCATGAAAGGTGGGATGGAAGTGGTTATCCATTCGGAATAAAGGGGGAGGAGATACCATTGGCTGCACGAATCTTTGCAGTTGTCGATGTGTTTGACGCACTCATAAGCGACAGGGTTTACCGTAAGAAATGGCCTGTTAAAAAGGCAGTTGATTATATTAAACAAGAATCAGGAAGGTCGTTTGACCCTTCGGCTGTTAAGGCGTTTCTAGATTTGATTAAACAGAAAACCTGGATGCGCGACTCTAGTTCCTTAAAATTACCGAAGCATGAATTGTTTCGAGATCCAGGATTATTATTACGGGCCTAATGACTCACCTAACGGTAACGGGGGAAATGAGTTCATAGGATGAAGCGAGGATTGTTGCGGGAAATTAGTGGGCCCGGCAGGATTCGAACCTGCAACCAAGCGGTTATGAGCCGCCTGCTCTGCCCTTGAGCTACGGGCCCGTGCGTTCGATAAGCCAATAAAAAGCGCATTGGCTTATCGAACGCGTTGGAGAAGCTACTCGGTTTCACCGAGTAACGCTTCTCAGCCCTCCATTATAAACACTCGATATGCGGCTTAGTCTAGATCACGGGGTGCTGGCCACGAAGCCGGATCGGTTTCCTTGCCACCCCATCACCAAACTAATTGTGCCAGCCTTCAACCTTCGACCGATTTATTCACTGTCAACTGTCTACTGTCAACTGACTTTCTTAAGGCTGGAATAGATCCTCCGGTTGAAAACGCACTTGCTCGACCTCATCGAACTGCAGCGCGGTTTGCTCGATTTGCAACCACAAGATTCCCGCCCGGCAAGCGCCCCCGCTGGTGAGGTGGTTGGGATCGCTGAACGTCAGCGTCAGGGTCCCGTCGCTCAAAGCGACATCATCCAGCGTCACTCCGTCTAACGGATACTCGGTGGTCAGACCCTGGGCGCGTTCTTCCGCGGTCAGCTCGCCCGCCATCAGCAGGCGAATGGTTTCCTCGATCAAGCGCTCCCCGCTCAGGCTCGCGGCCAGCGTGCGCGGCACAGGCGCCAGCCCATCCGCGCTGCACTGGATGTTGCCGTTTGCGTCCAGGTCGAGGTCGGGGTCGTAATAATATAGCGAAACCTGCTGGAGGGTCTGCGCGCACGAAGAGATAACCAGTGAGAATCCGAGGGCCAGCAGGAACAACAATCGAGTATTCATTTGTTCACCAGCCTTTATTAGAGCGGGGCGTACAAATCGACTTGATAACCATCTGGGTCTTGTACTACGGCGTAACGCTGTCCCCAGAACGCATCCCAGGGTTCCCTGGTTACCGTGAAGCCGGCGTCTTTTACCTCGTTCGCTGCAGCGTCCACTTCCTTTGGGGAATCGTACCGGATTGCGAAGGATGAGTGGTTGCCCGGCTTCGGCGCCTCACCCAGAAGCTCGGTTACTAGTTTTTTGGAATCGATCATCAAACGCGCCGAACCATCGGGCGCCTTGGGCTCCAGATGATCTTCATCTTCTTTGAAATCGGGGAACTCGAATCCGAGCAATTGATAAAACTCCACCGTGCGCTTCAGATTGCTGGTGGTAACTCCTACGGCATCGATCTTCATACGAACTCCTTACCAGGCGCTCTGTTCATTACAAGTCTAACCCGTTTTTGAAAGGGCCGGTAACGGGCTCTATCTTTGGCAAAATATCTGACCGGTGCTAAGACAGCGTAGTTGGATAGCCTTTCTTAAACCATCCATCAACACCGCCCGATAAACTCTTTGTATCCCTAAAACCAGCATCGGCCATAATTTCGGCAGCTACTAAAGAGAACCCGCCTCCCGGGCAAATCGTGATCACTTCCTGCTCCTTGAAGGGTTGGATTTCATCGAATTGAGCTTCAAGCTTTTTGACCGCGACTTTGAATTTATCGGTATTTCCGAAACTGGCTACCAATTCCATAAGTGGGATTAGCTTGGAATTTGGAATATGTCCAAACCCGGAACCAAATTCATGTTTTGATCTCACATCGATCAACAGTGGAGGTTGATCTGAGTTAATTCGCTCAAGCAGGTCTTCTGCTGAGATCTCAGCCACTTGAGGAAAAGAATACTGCCCCTTGATGAGTTTACTTGTTACTACTCTTGCGATCTTGAATAGCATCCCCCGCCGACTGAGTTTTACTTCCGTCTTGGCCATATTGGACAACTGATCCACACTGTGTCAATTTTCATACAACCCACGTCTTTCGCGTTTGGCGGAATGCTGATCGCTGATAGCTACTGAGCGGGTGACGGGATTCGAACCCGTGATGTCAGCTTGGAAGGCTGATGCCTTACCACTTGGCTACACCCGCAGTCTGCGTATTCTATCAGCCCGCGCGAGCAGGTCAAGATAATCTCGTTTGGCCTATTAATTACGAACGATCACGAAATCCACCACCAAGGGAAGATGGTCGAAATTCACCGGTTGTGTTTCCAGGAGCACGTCGTTCGCTTGCAACCGATAAGTCTCGAGCCCCTTGTCGGTAATTTCAGTGCTATTCAGAATAAAAGAATTAACTTCCTGCAGGCCGCTATCGGAAAAAAAGATTCGGTCCAGTATGCCCGGCATAAATGGTTGTCCATCATCGCGCCAGGTATAGAATTCCATCCCCTGATCATTGTGGCTGGGAGTTGCGTCTGTCAGACTGGTTTGATCCCAGTCGGGAAAAAAATCGGGTCCGTAAACAGCCTCGTTGTCGATATCACCAGACAGGATCGTGTCTAATGGCCGGGTTGATTCGCTATCGTAGGTATTGAAATCACCCAGGATAACAAAGGGGGTATTTCCCGCCAGGTCGATTTCTTCTCCTGGAGTACGCGCATCCCGCAAATGGTTCATCAAGGCGTCCGCCTGGCGTTGCCTCATGCGCGCATCGGCAATTTCGCTGCCGGATTTGAAGTGGGCGCAGATCACGTACAGGGCCTCGGCCCCATATTCCTCAGGAAGATTGATCAGCGCCGCAGCCTGGTTTAATCCTGGGATATTGCTGGATACGTTCATTTCAAATCCATTAATCAGCTCGAAATGTGTGGCAATGGCGGTATCCCGGGTAATCATCGCCTGCCAGTTTTGATCTCCCTCGACGCCCAGGATTCCATCGAGTAATAGGGCCAAGCCGCTTGGATCGCGATCAGGGTTGATTTCCTGCAAGCAGAGAACATCCGGTGAAATCGCACCTACCATCCGTTGAAAGCTGCCGCTCCGATCGAACGAACGCAGATCGTGATTATTAACATCGTCGGTGGGAAAGATGGAATCCCAATTCATGTTGTAAGACAAAACACGAATCCCATTAGGAGCCGGTTTTTTCAAGAAGCTCCCGTCAGAAAGCGGGACGTCAGTTGCCGTCGGTTCGGCCGTCAACGAGGCTTCAATACTTGGCGTGGCCGGCGCCGGCGTCTCAGTCGGGTGGGAAACGCCACAAGCGGCTGTCAGGGTTACAAAAATAGACGCAGTAAGAATCCTTTGTCCAAGTTTCACGTTGAATCTCTTTATTGAAACAAATATCCCACAAGGGAACCCTTGTGGGATATTTGACCTTCGCAACTGGTTCTACTGTGATTCCGCTACTGCCGCGGCGGCGTCCTCGTCGAGTTGATCCAAAACAGCCTGGACGCCCGCTTCATCCGTCGCATCCAAGATGGCAAAGAACGCGTCGCGGATCAGGCCGCGCACAGTTCCATGGGCGGCCAGATTCGGTTCGCCTTGCCCATATTGGAGGAGGTCAAGAGCGCCGGCCCAAATCGCATCGGTATCCGGGCGATCGCCAACGTCGGTTGTCGATTGTGATGGGAAGTAGCCGGTATAGCCGATCCACGTCGCTTGTGTCTCAGGCGAGGTCAGGTATCGCAAGAAGATCCAACTCGCCAGATCCGCTTCGGGGTTGGTCTGCACGATACCGATCATCTGTCCAAAAGCATCTACGGCTTTGGTTCCATTGGGGCCCACAAACGGGATGGCGCCCCACACGTCTGTGTTGCCCGCATCATCCATGGCCGCCTGTTGGAACGGCTGACCGGCCGTGGAACTCACCGCGAACAAAGCCTGGCGGGCGGCAAACTCCGGGTTGGGGAAGCTGGGCGTGGTTAGCGTGCAGCCAGTATCCACCAGGTCTTTCAGGAACAGGGCGACATCCAGAACAGCTTGGTTGTTAAGATCGTAACCGTCGCCAGTTTCGTTGAGATAGGTTCCGTCAAATGCCCAGATCCACGGGGATACGAAAGATGCATCAGGGAAGTAGACCAGGCCGCCGGTGCCGTCGCCATTGGCTGTGGCAGCCGCGCAAGCCTGCTCCTTGAATTCAGCAGAATTCGCCGGGGGAGCATCAAAGCCTAATTCCTGCGCCCATGAGTGATTGTAGAAGATCACCTGGGCCGACTGGTGCATGGGGATGCCGATCTGCGTGCCGTCTGTTAGTGTGCCCGAGCTCAGTGGCCCGGGGTAGATGGCCGCATAGTTTTCAGCGCTGATGCCATAGTTGGGGTCCTCGATATATTGATTCAATCCCGCTATGACCCCCAGGCCATACCATTTAGTTAAGCTGTTGGGGAATCCCATCGTCATGTTGGGAAGCTCGCCGGTGGTAATGGCGCCATTGACCGCGGTTTCCAGGTCACCCTGGTTGCCTTGCGCCACGGCTTCGACAGTTATGCCCCATTCATTCGAGGCGTTGAACTCGTCGACCAACGCGGTCATGCCTTCCAAGTTGGCGCCGCTGCTCATCGCGTGCCAGAAAACGATGGATTGGCCGCTCGGGTCAACGGTGATCCCCTCAGGAGTTGGTTCCTCTGTGGGCGGGGCGGCCGTCGGCTCGGGAGCTTCAGTCGGCTCCGGCGTTGCGGCGGGTGCGCACGCGGCCAACACCATGGAAGCCGCGATGATGAGGGAAATCACAAAAAATATTTTTTGGCTTTTCATTCCTTCTCCTTATCGTAATTGTCAACAAACGTTATAAAACAGCGTCTCTAATCACCTGATCCTAACCCTAAGCACCACCTCCCATTCTGTTCGAGTTTTTTTCAAAGACAACATTTGGCTGGATTAACCTTTCAACCCGCTCCGGGCAATACTTTCGGTAAATTGACGCTGCGTGATGAAATAGAGAATCAGGATCGGCACGATCGTGATCACTGAACCTGCCATAATCAGATTGACTTTACTGCCCTGATCAGACACAAATTCATACAGACCCACGGCAATCGGCAGCCACTTGGGCGAATTCGTGACCAAAAGCGGCCAGGCCAGCGCGTTCCAGGAGCTAATAAAGGAAAGCACGGTGATAACCAGGACGGGCGCAAACGAAAGCGGCAATACCACCCGGGTCAGCATTCGCCAATGCCCTGCGCCGTCGATCTTGGCCGCATCGAAAAGCTCTTCGGGTATCTGGGCAAAGAACTGGCGCAATAAAAATATAGAAAATACAGAGCCCATGAAGGGAATTGTTAAGGCCGGCCAGTTATCGATCCACTTTAGGGGCCCAATTCGTCCCAACCAGGTGACGGTCAACAGGTTGGGGATCATGGTGACGATGCCGGGAATCATCATGGAACTGAGCAATATGGCAAAAATCGTATCTCGTCCCGGGAACTTGATGCGAGCAAAGGCGTAGGCAGCCATAACGCTGAAGGTGAGTTCGCCCGCCAGGGTAACCAGAGTGATGATGACGCTATTAAGTAGGTAATGAGAAAACTGCGCGCCTTGCCAGGCCTCAATGTAGTTTTCGAAGTGCAATTGGGATGGAATAAAATTCGAACCCAACGATTCACCCAGGGACATCAGAGATGCAAGAACCATCCAAAGAAATGGCACCAACGAAATGACAGCTCCCAGCAGCAAGACCGAGTAACTGAAAATCTTCCAGACCAGGTTCTTCGGCAGGCGGAGACTGGCGGCCCGGCTTTGGGAAACGCGTAAATCGTTTTGCACAACCGGCAGCTCAGTCATAAAACACCCGTGAACCCTGGACTCGGTTATTGATGACCGTCAAACTGAGGATGATGGCAAAAAGGACGAAGGCCAACGCGGAAGCGTACCCATAACGCGTGCGAGTGAAGAATTCGTCAAAGATGACGATGCTGATTGTATCAATGGTTCCCAACGATTCCCCCAGGCGCATAACCCACATGGTATTAAACGCCTTGAAGGTGCCAATCACGGCAATCAATGAAAGAAAATAGGTTGTTGGAGAGAGCAAAGGAAAGGTGATGTGCCGGAAAACGCCCCACCGGTTGGCGCCATCGATCTCGGCGGCTTCGGTGACCTCGGTAGGAATGTTGGAGAGCCCGGCCAGATAGATCACCACGTTATATCCAACAAAAGTCCATACCGACAACATGATCACTACCATCATGGCCTGGCTTGGACCCGCCATCCAGTTGGCTGCCAGATCGGCGAGATCGTGTGGGATCCAATCCGGGATCAGTGCCTGCGGGTAACCCGAAATACCCAGATTGTTGGCTAACATGGTGAAAACGCCTTGCGCCTCGCGCAGCCATTCCTGAGGTCGCCCGCCGAATACCTGCAAAACGGTGTTGATCGGCGCTGTTTCCCGTTCTGAAAATAACAACCGGAAGATGGTCGCCGTGGCCACTGCTGGAGTGACGTAGGGCAGAAAGTAGATCACCCGGAACACCCCTGAGCCTTTTAGTTTCTGGAACAGCAACACAGAAAGGAACAGGGCAATGGCGAGTTGAACGGGAACCGTACCCACCGAAAAGAACACGGTCACCTTAAGGCCATTCCACAGGTCTTCGTCTCCCATGGCCACAATGGTGGGCACTTCAATGATCAGGATCACCGCGCCAACCATGAGAGCGATGCTGGCGAGGAGCTGGAATCCAAAAGCCCAGGCCGAGGAGCGTCGTTCGGCGCTCTTCCATATGTACCAGGCAATCAGCAGCAACAATGCACCGGACATCACCATGATCACTTGCGGCCAAATTCCGGGGTCTTCCCCAGATTGAACAGCGGCGGCATATACCCGGTTGATCGACTGGAAATTGAACATCAGGAGTCCAAACCCCATAGCCAAAACCCCCCATACGATGGCAAATCGAGACTGGAGCCTGAGATTATCGGGATGCGGCAAGAACTTTCGGGCAACTAAGCCCGCCGACAAGGCCAGGAAAAACAAGGCAATAAACTGCAGCCAATATGGGTAGACGGTTTCAGCCCGGAAGGCTTCGCTGAGCAATCCCATGAACAGGCCGCGCGTTCGCTCCAACCCTCGCATCTTCTCGGCAATGTCCAGAAACTCAGGAAGCTGGAAAAATAGCCAGCGAAAAAAAGCAAACACTGTGGCCGCATGCAGGGCGCCGGGTACGGCAAGCCACATAAAGCGCCACCCTCGATCTCGAACCTCCTGGGCGATCTTTCGCCCCAGCAGGAATGCGCCAACTATGGAACCAATCGCTAAGAAAAACAGCCCAATGTAGGCTAAATCATCGATGGCGTCCACGTAATTGGCCAGGCCAAGGAAGTCGCCGCGTATGATGAGCCATTTATGCAGGCTCACGTAGAGGGCAAAGCCGACGGGGAAAAGACCGAAAACAAAAATAAGAATTAAGGCCGGGGAAAGGAAAAGATACGCAGTAAGTGTTTCCTTCAGGTCTCGCCCGCGGCGGCCAGAAAACGTTTGCCGAATTCCAGATCCCAAAGTTTGGCGAAGGTGCGTCATCTGTTTCTTTCGCTTTGGATCAACCAGACCTTCGATCAAGAAGGTAGATAACCCCGACATTATAAGTTCATTTGGGGCATTCACAAAGTTAAAGTTTTGTAATGAGGGTTGACGCCCGCGGTAAAATACTCTTTGATGACCCAACACACACCTACCAGAGACCGCATCAAGCTAGACGATATTCAGTTGGCGCCTGTTCCCCAACGCCGCCCTGAATGGATTCGCGTGCGCGCCCCCATGGGCGAAAGCTACGAGAACATCCGTCATCTGATGCGCAGCAAATCGCTGCACACCGTCTGCGAGGAAGCGATGTGCCCCAACATCGGCGAATGCTGGGGAGATGGCACCGCTACCTTTCTGATGCTGGGCGACGTTTGCACTCGCTCCTGTGGATTCTGCGACATCAAACGCGGCATGCCCAACTCGATGGACTGGGCGGAACCGTTGCGCGTGGCACAAGCCGTAAAGGATATGAACCTGAAGCACGCGGTGATCACCAGCGTGAACCGCGACGACCGCCACGACGGCGGCGCGCCCATCTTTGCCATGGTCATCAAACGCATCCGCCAGATCCACCCCGGCTGCTCCGTCGAAGTGCTTATTCCTGATTTCAAGGGCAGCGCCGAAGCGCTCAGAATCGTCATGGATGCCCGCCCCGAGATCCTCAATCACAATGTGGAGACCGTGCCGCGCCTCTTCAAGAAAGTGCAGCCGCAGGATAACTACGATTGGGCCGCATCCACCCTGAGCAATGCCAAGAAGATGGATCCCGAAGTGCTCGCCAAGAGCGGCATTATGTTGGGATTGGGTGAGACTATCGACGAAGTCAAAGCGGTCATGCGCGACCAGCGCTCCTGGGGCGTGGATATCCTTACGCTAGGCCAATACTTACAGCCCAGCAAGAAGCATCTACCCATCGAGCGCTACTACACGCCCGCGGAATTTGCCGATCTCAAGGAATACGGCCTTGGCATTGGATTCAAATGGGTGGAAAGCGGCCCGCTGGTGCGCTCCAGCTATCACGCCGCCGAGCAGGTCCGCGCCCTCAGCGCCGTGCATCACCAGCTGTACGGAATGGCCCATTGATCGCCATTATTTAATAGCTATTAGTAATCAGCTTTTAGCATTTAGCCATTAGCTTTAAATGGTACGGAGTGTTAATTTCTAGCTGGCAATTCGCATTATCAACAATCTTTTTTAAATTCTGCAGAGTCAGAAAGACATAATCAGCGTTTATCCGCGTTCTTCTTTTGGCCCGTGCCGGGTTAGTCCTGTTCCCCCACTGCAAAAAAGGCAAAGCAACCACGGAGGCACCGAGCCACGGAGGTTTCCCTTTTTATTTCTCAGTGTCTTCGTGTCTCCGTGGTGGATTTTTTTTTGCTTTGTTACACATGTACCTTAGTTAGCAATTCCCCTAAACTTAATTCGGCGAGCGAACCCAGCCGCAAGTCTGCACCCTCGAAATGCAATTGCTTGGTGAGTTTGTTGGGCACCACGACGCAAAAGAGACCGGCTGCTTTGGCCGCCTGAACCCCATTGGGAGAGTCTTCAAAGACGAGCGCCTGTTCGGGCCTCTGAGCTAGCGCCTCCAGCGTGGCCAAATAGAGTTCAGGGTCCGGCTTGGTGCGCTTCACGTCGTCAGCCGTCTTGATCGTGTCGAAGCGCTGGTAAAGACCCAAACGCGCCAGGTGGCCGCGAACCCAGTTCTCCGGGGAGCTGGAGGTGATCGCCAGTTGCAAGCCGCGGCGTTCGGCTTCGTCCAGGTAGTCGAGCACCCCGGGCAAGATAGGCGCCGCGGATAATTCTTCCAGATATTGCTTGCGCCGGCTAATCCAGATCTCTTCGCGGTCCAGCGGCCGGCTGCAAAGTTCTTCGAGATGGCTGTGGGGGTCGAAATCCGAAGCGCCAGTGCCGCCCACAATCTGTCCCCAGGTTTCGACTGCCAACTCGCAGCCATGGCGCTGGTACACCTGTTGCCAGGATTCGTAATCCGGCGACTCGGTATCCACGATGAGGCCGTCGAAATCGAAGATCAGGGCTTTGATCATGCGCGAGGCAGTATACCTCGCGAGGCGGCGGCCAAAATCTTTATCCAATCGAATGTGGGTAAAACCGAGGTGGCGGTTTTGAACGGTGTTTAGAAAACTTTCAGCAGCGCCTGGCTGGCCCAGCCAAACAAAGGTTCAGAGAACACGAACAACGCCACAGTGGCTACCGCGGTGGCGCCCGCGGTGATGTTGAGCCAGCGATCCTGGTGAATTTCAGGTTCGCCCTCCTGCATAAACATCACCACCACCAGACGCAGGTAGTAATACGCGGAGATCAGAGAGGCCAAAACGCCAATAATGGCCAAACCAACGTATCCGCCTTCAAGGACGGTACGGAACAAGAAGAACTTGCCGGCGAAACCCAGCGTAGGCGGCACGCCTGTGAACGAGAGCATGAAAATAGTCATAGCAATGGCCAGGGCGGGCTGCTTGCGGCCAAGGCCTGCGTAATCCTTGAACTCCAGGCCGCGGCCTTCGCGCTGCTCGATAGCCATCACCACCGCCCAAGAACCGAAGGAGGCGAAGGCAAAGGCCAGCAGATAAAACAACGCGGAAGCCACCACGTCGAAACGAGCGGCGTCATTGCCGTAAGGAACTACGGCCATCAAAATAAACCCGGCGTGAGATATAGAAGAATAAGCAAGCATGCGTTTTACGTTGTTTTGTGCAACCGCCAGCAAATTGCCGATGATCAAAGTGGCAATCGTGATCGTTAGTAATACCGGTGTAATTTGTGGGCTGATACTAGGGAAGGCCACCACGAAAATACGCAGCAGCGCGGCAAAGCCGGCCGCTTTGGCCCCCAGCGCCATGAATGCCGTCACTGAAGTCGGCGCGCCTTGGTACACGTCAGGCGTCCACATGTGGAAAGGCACCGCGGCCACCTTGAATCCAAGCCCAGTGAGAATCAACGCCGCGCCCAAGACCAAATATAACGGTTGGTCAAGACCCGCCTGCACCGCGGAAACAATGCCGTTGAACGACGTGGCGCCCGTAGCTCCGTAAACCAGTGCGATGCCATACAGCAAAAAACCCGAGGCAAACGCGCCCAACAGGAAATATTTCAGGCCCGCTTCTTCAGAGCGCGGCTCCGGCCGCGCGAAAGCCGCCAGCACGTAGAGGGGAATGGAAAGCAATTCGAGTGCAAGAAACACGACGATGAGATCGGCAGCAGAAGCCATTAGCATCATCCCACTGATTGAAAACAACATGAGTGCGTAATACTCTCCGCGCGCCAAATTCATGCGCCGCAAATAATCGTAGGAAACGGCAACGGTGAGCAAACCGCCGAGAATAAGCAGCAAGCTGAGGAAGGCGGAAAATCCATCCACCACGTACATGCCACTGAAAGCTTCTTGCTCCTGACTAAATTGAGGCAAGACAAAGATGCCCGTGACCACCAGGCCAAGCGCGGTCAGCAACGGAATCAACCCGTCGCCCGTTCGCCGAATGAACACTACAATGAGCAACAGGACGCTCGCCCAGGTCACTAGGATGATCTGGGGCAGCAGAACCCACAAGTCGCCGCTGTTGAAGAGCATGGCTTAGTGAAGCGCCAAACCCGCGTTTTGGAACACGGTCAGCAACTGTTCCACCGCAGGATGCATCAATGCGAAGAAAGGTTTGGGATACACACCAATCCAGAAGATCAAGATAATCAGTGGAACAATTACCGCTAATTCCCGCCAACTCAGATCTTTCAGGGCTTCGTTGGCTTTCTTGGTGATTGGCCCCAGGAACATCTTCTGGAACATATAAAGGATATACACCGCCGCCAGAATCACACCCACGGCGGCGAACGCGGTATACAGCACCGAACCCAGCGGACCGCCCGCTTGCCCCGCACCCCAGGCGCCCAGCAGAATAGTGAACTCACCCACAAATCCATTCAGGCCCGGCAAGCCCATGGAGGACAGCGCCACGATCAGCGTGGTCACCGCGTACAACGGCATCACCTGCCACAGTCCACCAAATTCATCCAGCTCGCGGGTATGCCGGCGTTCGTAAATGAAGCCGACAATCAAAAACAACGCTCCCGTGCTGATGCCGTGATTCACCATTTGCAGAATGGCGCCTTCGATGCCTTGCGCGTTGAGCGCAAAGAGACCGAGCATCACAAAGCCCAAGTGGCTGATGGACGAGTAAGCCACCAGCTTCTTCACATCCTTCTGCGCATAGGACACGATGGCGCCGTAGATAATACCGATGACTGCCAGCGTCGCCATGACAGGCGCCAGTTGCACCGCCGCCTGCGGAAACAACGACAAGTTGAAGCGCAGGAAGCCGTAGGTGCCCATCTTCAGCAACACGCCCGCCAAAATTACGGAGCCGGCTGTAGGCGCCTGAACGTGGGCATCGGGCAACCAGGAGTGCAGCGGCCACATGGGCACTTTGATGGCAAACGCCGCGGCAAAAGCGAGGAACAGCCAATACTGAATATCACCAGGAATGCCGCCTTTGGCTACCAGCTCTGGCAGATAGAAACTGCCCTGGTTGATGCCCAGCCACAAGATGGCGAGCAGCATGAGGATAGAGCCTGCCATCGTATACAGGAAGAACTTGATGGCGGCATACATGCGCTGCTGGCCGCCCCAGATGCCAATCAGGAAATACATCGGCACGAGCGTGAATTCCCAGAAGATGTAAAAAAGGAAAAGATCCTGCGCCAGAAAGACTCCCACCATGCCGACTTCAAGCAACAGGAAAAACAACATGAAATCTCGAACGCGTTCCTCAACGGCTTTCCACGTCGAAAGAATGGAGATCGGCGCCAGGAATGTGGTGAGCAGCACGAGCAGGATGCTCAGGCCGTCAACGCCCATGGCGTAGCGAATATTCCAACCCGCCACCTGGATCCATTCACGGTTGATCAGCAATTGCAAGCCCCCGTCACTGGAGTTGAACAACGCGAGCACCCACAACGAAATGCCGAAGGTGATCAGCGAAGTGGCCAATGCTATCCAGCGGCTCAGCTCATCTCGGTCTTTATAGAAAAACAAGACCAAGACGCCAACCAGCGGAAAGAAAGTCACCAGATTCAGGGGAGCAAAGATAAAGTCCATATCCATCCTCAACTAGAAAATACCAGGTATCCCAGCATAAGCACCACGCCCAGGAAGGTAACCAAAGCGTAATTGCGCACGAAACCGGTCTGGAAGAAGCTAAGCCCGCGCGCCAGACCCGTGGCGCTGCGCGCCAAGCCGTTGGCGATGCCATCGATCACTCCCAGGTCGACAGGGTTAGCCAGGAAGCGCGCCAGAGCTCGGAATCCGTTGGCGATGGCGCTGTCGTGCACCCAATCGTGCCAGAACTTCCAGTCAATGGTGTCTGCCAGGAAAGCGGCAAAGCGTTTGTAGGGGCGGACGATCAGCCAGGCGTAAAACTCATCCACCCACCATTTATTTTCCATTCCGGCAAAAACGGGACCAAGGCGTTTCTGCAAAGGGTCAGGCTGCTTTTCTTTGAGTGGCTCACGGCCATATAAGATCCACGTCAAATAGAAGGCTACCAAGGCCAATCCGGTTGCTAGCACAGCGACGAACGGGTTGAATTCGGTGGGCTCAGCCAATTCGTGACCGAGCGTCTGCGCCAACCAGTTGGTGAAAGGATGCCATCCCGGAAAATTGATCAAGCCTCCTGTTACGACCAGCCCAGCCAAGGCGATCAATGGAGCAGTGATCACCGGCGGACTCTCTACAGCTTTTTCTGCCGGGTGAGAACGCGGTTTGCCAAAAAAGACCAACAATAGTTGACGGCCCACGTAAAAGGCCGTTAGGAAAGCAGCCGAAGTGAGCAAAATAAACACCAGAGGATTCTCGATCAATGCATCCGCAAGGATTTCATCTTTAGAGAAGAAGCCCGCCAGAGGTGGAATACCGGCCAGCCCCAACGCGCCGATGGTATAGACCCAAAACGTGAGCGGGATTTGTTTGCGCAGCCCGCCCATCCCGCGCATATCCTGCGGGTCGAAGGGGCCGTGGTCCTTTTCTTCGTGCTTCTTCTTGGAATGGCCGTCTATCGGATGGTGCGCCCTTTCCAGCGCCAGGATCACGGAACCGGAACCCAAAAAGAGCAGAGCTTTGAAAAACGCATGCGTGACCAAATGGAACATGCCTGCCACAAAGGCGCCCATGCCGACTGCAGCTACCATGAAGCCTAGTTGGCTGATCGTGGAATAAGCCAGCACCTTCTTGATGTCGTATTGGCCAACCGCAATGGTTGCCGCAAACAATGCCGTCAGGCCACCTACCAAAGCAACGGTGGTCTGGGCAGCGGGCACTGCGGCGAATAGCGGCGCCGAACGCGCCACCAGGTAGACGCCTGCCGTCACCATGGTAGCCGCGTGGATCAGAGCCGAGACGGGTGTGGGACCCGCCATGGCATCAGGCAGCCATACGTACAGGGGCAACTGCGCCGACTTGCCGGTAACGCCGATCAGCATGGCAATAGTGATAAACACGATGATCCAAGGAGCAACGCCTTCGGCATGCGGCAATACTTCATCGAAGTTCAGCGAGCCGAATGCCCAGAAGATCATAAACATGGCCAATAAGAAACCAAAATCGCCGATGCGGTTGACCACCATGGCTTTCTTGGCAGCCAAGGAATTCAAAATACCCTTATTGCCATCTGGATTTCGCTGATACCAAAAACCGATCAGTAGGTAAGAGCAAAGGCCCACGCCTTCCCAACCTACAAAGAGCATCAAATAACTATCACCGCTGACCAGGATCATCATGTCGGCAATAAACAAATTCAAATAGACAAAGAAACGGGCATAACTGCCAGGGTCTTCTTTATAACGAACGTCGTAGTGCATGTAACCGGCAGCGTAAATGTGGATCAGCGTGCCTACTCCAGAAACCACCAGCATCATCGTCACCGAGAGCGTGTCTACGCGGAAGGCCCATGGAATATTCAACGCGCCGATCCCAATCCATTCTGCAATCCGCACCACCTCGCCTGCCGGATAGGCGCTCAGTGACAGGTATTGCAGCACGGACACGACCAGCGCACCCGAAGATGCTCCAATGGCGATAAGCGCCGAGCCGCGCTCTCCAATGCGGCGGCCTATGGCCGCGTTCAAGACCAAGCCGATGATGGGGAATAAGACGATCCACGGAACCAGATTGAAAGCGTCCACAGTTAACCCTTCAAGCTAGCCTTTCAGGCAAGCTAGCCTTTCAAGCTACTCATCTCGTCGATGTCGATGCTCTTCTTGGTGCGGAATATGGCCACGATAATCGCCAGGCCAACCGCGACCTCGGCAGCCGCCACCGCAATGACAAAGAACACGTAGATCTGCCCTTGCAGCGCTTCATACATTCGCGCAAAAGCCACGAACAACAGGTTGGCCGCGTTCAGCATTAATTCGACGGACATGAAGATAATGATGGCGTTACGCCGAATGAGAACACCCAACGCACCTAATGCAAACAAGATCGCGGAAAGAGCAAAGTAATAGGAAACCGGCACCATTATTTATTTCCCTCCTGCACCCTGTGGAGAACGGGCTTCTTCTTTTCCGTTCTCCACCGCGTCAGATGATTTCCCTGATGCAACGACCGTGTTTTCCCGACGCAACTTCTCTTCTTTCGTGAGCACGATCACGCCAACCATCGCCACCAGCAAAAGCACGGACGTGATCTCGAATGGAAGCAAATAATCGCTGAACAGCAACTCACCGATTGCTTGTGGGCTGGCGTAGTTGGAGGCAACCGGGGCCACCGCGCTCACCAAGTCGCTACGCACGAAGATCAGGAAGCCGCTTTCGATCAGTAATACCAGGGTCAGCAGAACGGCAACCGGTCGCTGCCAGCCGCTGCGATGTCTGCCCTCAGTTTGTTCCGCGCCCAGCAGCATGATCACGAACAGGAAAAGTACCATGATGGCGCCGGCATACACGGTGACTTGCGCCATGGCGATGAACGGCGCACCCAGCAGCAGGAAGAACACGGCCACCGTAGCGAAATTCAATATTAGGAAAAGCGCCGAATACACTGCATTTCGGCTGGCTAACATGCCCAGCGCGGCGACAACGGCCACAATGGCCAGTACGAAGAAAAGTAAAAGGTCGATGCTCATATCAATCCGGATTTTTCATCACAGGGATAGAGCGATTGAACATCCCGAGCGGTACTTCTTGCGGTGTGATTTTGCCGGATGGCGATACAGGCTCCAACAGGATCTCGCGGGTGTAGATCGATTGCGAGCGATCCACAAAGGACAATTCGTAATTGTCGCCTAGCACGATCGCCTCGGTTGGGCAAGCATCCTCGCAGTAGCCGCAGTAGATGCAGCGCATCATATTGATCTCGTAGGTGCTGGCATAACGCTCCCCGGGAGAGTAACGCTTCTGGTCGGTGTTCTCGGAGGCCTCCACGAAGATGGCATCCGCCGGGCAAGCAGCAGCACACAAGGCGCAACCGATGCATTTCTCCAGGCCGTTGTCGTAGCGCTTCAATACATGGCGCCCCTTGAACCGATTGCGCACCGGGCGCTTCACTTCGGGATATTGTGTGGTGACAGTGCCTTCAAACATCGATTTGAAGGTTATCCACATTCCCCTGAGGACTTCGACAACGTTTCTAAACATCACAGATCCAATAACACAATCACCACTGCGGTGATGAACACATTAACTAAGGATAATGGCAGCAAAACTTTCCAGCCGAACGCCATCAATCGGTCGTAACGCAAACGGGGCAGCGTGGCGCGCACCCAGATCATTATCGCCAGACTCCCGACGATCTTGGCCAGCAGATAGATGGGACCCAGCAATGGGAACTGATCGACAAAGGGGCCGCGGAAACCACCCAGGAACAAACTGGCGAAAATCGCCGAGACCGCGATCATCTTGATGTACTCGCCCATGAAGAACAGGGCAAACTTCATCCCTGAATACTCGGTGTGATAACCCGCGGTGAGCTCCTGCTCCGCCTCCGGCATATCGAAAGGTGCGCGGTTCACCTCGGCCAGCATCGCCACGTAGAAGATGAAGGCGCCCAGCGGCTGGAACACGATGAACCACACATTACGTTGAGCCTCCACGATTTCATTCAAGCTCATCGAGCCGGCGATCAGCATTGGGCCGACGAAGGCCAGGCCCAATGCTAGTTCGTAACTCAGCATCTGCGCCGAGGAGCGCAGCCCGCCCATCATGGCGTACTTATTATTGGAAGACCATCCCGCGAGCACTATGCCATAAACAGAAATAGAGGCTACCGATAAGATGTACAAAATGCCTACATTGACGTTAGCGATGCCCAAAGGGATCGTGCGGCCAAATAGTTCGATGTGGCTGCCCCACGGGACCACCGCGGTAATAATCAGCGCGGGAATTACGGTAATGATCGGAGCCAAAATGAAAACGGTCTTGAATGCGGACGCAGGGATCAGTTCTTCTTTGAAAATCAATTTGATCCCGTCAGCGGCCGGCTGCAAGAAGCCGAAAGGCCCGGCCCGGTTTGGGCCTACGCGCACTTGGATGCGCGCCAGCAAGCGTCGCTCCAAAAAGGTGGTGTAGGCGAATCCCGTCACCAAAATGGCGAGCAGGATCACACTCTTGACCAACCATTCAAGGATCACAGCCCAATCCATTACGCCTCCACCTGGATCGGGGTTGGTCCGTTGATGGGAATGCCCAGGCTGCGCGGGATCAAGGCAGTCCCCTTGGGTAAGCTATTGTCCACGTGAACTGTGACCGCGAAATGGGCCCCGTTCAATTTCAGTTTGCTGGGTTTGCCCATTTCCAATTTGAGATTATCGGCATCCTCAGGGTTCAGAACCACTTGGGGGGGTTCCAAGCGAGCGCTCAATAATTTCGATGGCACGACCGTGTTGCCGCGATCATAGAGTCGGCTGACCGGAACCGCGACCAGTCCATCCTTGGCCGTTTCGCGCTCCTTGGGGGCTTCGAACGACAAAGCGGGGCTTTGTCCGCGCTCGGCTCCACTGGTCAACTTTACGCCGAGGCCTTGTTTGTTATCGTAAGTTGTGCCGCCGTAATACACATCCGCGCGGCCAACGATCGGCCACTGTTCATGAATTTCTGCCAGCTTGCCATAGTCCAAATCTTTGTATGCCTCGTTGGCTGTTGTCAATTGTTTGAAAGCCAGTGAGGCCGATTTTTCTTCGAGATCTGATCCAATGGCAGAAGCTAACTGAGCGGTGATAGTGAAATCGGCGCGAGTGCCTGACAGTGCGGGCACCGCGGGATAGAAACGCTGCACGCGGCGTTCGCCGGATGTATAGGTTCCGTCACGCTCAGTGAAGGCTTGCGCGGGGAAGACGACGTCGGCAGCCTGCGCGGTCTTGGTCATCGCCAGTTCCTGCACGATGACGAACTGCGCGCCGTCCACCGCGCCAGCCAGTTGCGGGCCATCACCCGCGGGATCAGCGCCTGCAATGTAAAGGACGGCGGCTTCCTTCATCTGAGCAGCCAGATCCTGGCTTGGCAGCAAACCCTGGTCCCAGGCGCCTTGGGCGTTACCTTTGTCCCAGACAGCGACCAATCCGTTGTTGGGGCGGCCGACATGCCCCGTGGCGATCAATAAGTTGGCGGCGGAATTGGCCAACGACTGCGATACTTTCAGATCGGTGCCTTCGCTGCCATAAAAGACCACCAGATTCTCGATCTGGGTGATTTCCTGCGCGGCCGCTTTCAGCGCGTCGTCTCGCAATAATTTCTTTGCCGCTTCGGCCTGATCTGGCTTCTTTGGCGAGAAGCTATCCAGCATGGCGTTCAACACGGCAGCTTCTTCCCCATATTGGTAGCGCAGCAGATGCTTGGCGTGTGAGTCGAGCTTGGTGCGGCGCGGGTTGGCGACGATCAAAGTTGCACCGCGTTCGGCCGCCTGCTTCACACGCAGCCACCATAGTGGCGCTTCCTCTTCCATATCGCAGGCGATCACCAGAATCGCGCTACCAGCGCCGAGATCGCCCAAATTGCTTCCTGCACCCAAACCGACCTGGGCCACCATGTCACCGCCCGCCATCTGGCTGTAAAGGAAAACTTGACCTTTAGCCTTATCGGTGAATTGCTTGAGATTGAAATAGTCCTCGTTGCTTAATCGGCCACCGGCCAGCGTGGTCAATTTACCGCCCGCTTTCTTCACCTTATCAGCTGCTGTGGCCAACGCTTCGTCCCAGCTTACAGGGGTTAGTTGGCCACCTTTACGCACCATCGGCTGTGTAATACGGTTGCCAGCCTCTGTGTAGTGGTATGCAAAGCGGCCTTTGTCGCAAAGCCAGATCTCATTCACCGATTCGTTCTGGCGGGGCATCACTCGTTTGACCACGTAACGGCCGCCATCTTTGGCTTCGCGACGCGTGTTGAGCGTGGTATTGCAGTTCACCGGGCAATGGGTACAAATGGAAGCTTCGGCTCGTAATTCCCAAGGCCGCGCACCGAAGCGGAAATCCGTCGTAGTCAGCGCACCCACAGGGCAAATATCGGTCGTGTTGCCGGACCAGTACGAGTCGAAGCCGGGGTCCGAGAAAGTTACGATCTCCAGTGAACGACCACGTTGTGAAAAGCCGATCACCGGATCATCCACGACTTCATTTTGGAAGCGGGTGCAGCGCGCACACTGGATGCAGCGCTCGCGGTCCAGGAAGATCAGGTCCCCGAGCGGAACATGTTTGGCGAGCCGCTTCTTTTCATCATAGATGTAGCGGCTCTCCCCCGGCCCAAAATCCATCGTCAGATTCTGCAGCGGGCATTCGCCGCCCTTATCGCAGATCGGGCAATCCAGCGGATGCGAGGTCAGCAGGAACTCCAAAATCTCGTCCCGCCCCTGCTTCACCTTATCCGTGTACCCGCGCACTACCATGCCTTCACTGACCGGGATCGTGCAGCCGGTCTCCAGCTTGGCGCCGAATTGAATCTTTGGACTGCCATCGGCCTCAAGCACCGGTTGGCCGGTGGCTCGGTCGACCATTGGTCGCCCTACTTCCACCAGGCACATGCGGCACATGCCCACCGGCTCCATTTTCGGATGGTAGCAAAAGACGGGGATATCGATGCCAGCGCGTTTGGCAGCATCCACAATCCAGGTACCGGGAGCAACGCTCACCCGACGATTGTCGATGGTAAGCGTGACCAGTTTCTCTTCAATCTTCGGCACGATGGCTTCGGTCATGAACTGGCTACCTTGGTTTCCATGCTTACAGGCGCGCCTTGCGCTTTGACTTCGAAATCATTGCGGAAGCGCTCTATGCTGCTGGTGACCGCTTCCGTGGAAAAATCGCCTAGCGCACAGAGGCATTTACCCTTGATGTTGGTCGCTACATCATTGAGTAGCATCACATCATCCCAGCTCGCCTGGCCGTGATGGATGCGCTCGGTTAGGTGGCGCATCCAGTAGGTGCCCTCGCGGCAAGGCGTACACTTGCCGCAAGATTCATGCGCGAAGAAATGCACCGTCTTGTCGATCAGCCAAGCCATGCTGACTGAATCATCGATCACAATAATGGAAGCAGATCCAAGTTGCGCTCCAACGTTGGGCACATTCTCGTAATCCACGGGTGTGTCCAGCGCCTCATCATCGGCCACGATCAAAGAAGATGATGCACCGGCTGGCATGATGGCTTTGATCTTACGTCCCCCGGGGATTCCACCGCCATGGGTAAAGATCAATTCGCGGAACGTGGTTCCAAGCGGCAACTCGTAGTTCCCGGGTTTTTCCACATTGCCAGACAGGCTGAAAACTTTGGTGCCCGGACTTTTTTCGGTGCCAAACGTACGATACCAATCCGCGCCGCGCTCGACGATTAACGGCACATTAGCCAACGTTTCCACATTGTTGACCACCGTAGGCTTTCCGTACAAGCCAAACGATGGCGGGAACGGCGGCCGCAGGCGCGGTTGTCCCAGCTTGCCTTCGAGCGATTCGAGCATGGCCGTCTCTTCACCGCAGATGTAGGCGCCCGCCCCCAAATGAGTGTAGAGACGCAAGCTGTAATCGCTACCGAACAACTTTTCGCCCAATAAGTCTTCCCGTTCGAGGTACTCGATGTGGCGATCGAGTTCCGCGGCTAATTGCCAGAATTCACCCCGCAAATAAATGTAGGCGGCATTGGCGCCCACCGCGTACGCGCAGAGCATCACACCTTCCAGGAATTGGAAGGGGTTGCTCTCCATAATTTCGCGATCTTTGAATGTCCCCGGTTCGGATTCGTCCGCGTTAGCCACCACATAGTGCGGCCAATTGTTCTTATCCATGAAGGACCACTTCACCCCGGTGGGGAAGCCCGCCCCGCCGCGGCCGCGCAATCCCGAGGCTTTGACGATTTCCGTCACCTCATCGGGTTTCATACTGGTAACCGCGCGCTTGAAGGTCTCGAAGCCTTTGTTCTGCCGGTAGATTGGGAGATCGTCGATGTTCGTGATCTCGCGGTGGCGAAGAAGAATAAACTCGCTCATCGCCCGTTCGCCTGACGCCAGGATTCCACCAACTGCACGGCCTTATCCACAGTCTGGTCTTCGTGATAGGTAATTTCGGTATGGCTTTGCACCTGGAACATCGGCGCCCGATGGCAAGCCGCCAGGCACATTACACCTTCCACGGTGACCAGCCCATCAGCAGTCGTTCCACCAGGTTCCACACCAAGTCGTTCACACAGTTCGCCCAGGAATTTGTCCGCACCGCGCAAAGCACATGGCAGATCATTGCAAACCTGGAGGCGGTACTTGCCTCCGGGTTTATCGTGATACAGCGTGTAAAAGCCCACAATGGATGCGACATCCGTGGACGAGATCCCCAGGATTTCGCCCACCTGGTCGAGCTGATCACGGGTCACGTATCCATGCCCGCGCTGGGCGATATAGAGCAACGGCATCACCGCCGATCGTTTCTGATCAGCAGGATACTTAGCCAACACGCCGTCGATCTCGGCGCCGTATTGTTCACGCAAAGGGTTCATCGATCCGCATCCCCCAAAACAATGTCGATGCTTCCAATAATTGCTACTAGGTCTGCCACGAAAACACCTTTTGATAGTAGAGGCAGCACTTGCAAGTTTACAAATGAGGGGGTTCGCCAATAGCATCGATAAGGCTTCGGTCCTCCATCGCCTTCCAGGAAAACGCCCAATTCCCCGCGTGGGGATTCAACAGGGACATACACCGATTCTTTGGGTGCAGGGAAGCCTTCAGTCCAGAGCTTGAAATGGTGGATCACCGCCTCCATGCTGGTGCCCAATTCGGCGCGCGGCGGAGGTACGAATTTGCGATTGTTGCTGCGGAAGGGTCCCGAGGGCAGCCTATCCAGAGCTTGCTGGACGATACGCAGCGACTGGCGCATTTCTTCCATGCGCACCAGGTAGCGAGCGTACACATCGCCGCCGTCTGCAGTGACAACATCGAATTCATACTGTTCATAACCCGAATAAGGCTCTTCTTTCCGCAGGTCATAAGCGATACCAGAACCGCGCAACGAGGGCCCGGTGACGCCCCAAGCCAGCCCGTCGGCCACACTCAGCTTGCCGATCCCTTTAGTGCGGTCTACAAAGATAGGATTGTTGGTCAGCAACCCCTCATATTCATCGATGCGTTTGGGGAAATCCTTGAGGATGCCGCGGACGGCATCTTCGAATTCTGCAGGCAGGTCGCGCCACAATCCGCCGGGTCGAAAATATGTGGTCATCATGCGCTGCCCAGAGCACATTTCCATTACATCCATAATGCGTTCGCGCTCGCGGAAACAATACAAGAACACTGACATGGCGGCCAGGTCCAGGGCCGCGGTGCCCAGCCATACCAGATGAGAAGCGATGCGTGTCAATTCCGTGAAGAGCACACGCACAGCCTGGGCACGAGCTGGCACATCCAAATCGACTAATTTTTCTAGGGCTAGGCAATACACCAGATTGTTGCCCATCGTGTTGAGATAATCCAGCCGATCGGTCATCACCTCGGCTTTTTCGTAGGTCTTGGCTTCAATATTCTTTTCGATGCCGGTGTGCAGGAAGCCGATATCGGGAATGCAATTCACCACGATCTCGCCATCCAGCTCCAGGAGCAAACGCAGCACGCCATGCGTGCTGGGATGCTGCGGCCCCATGTTGAGCAGCACCGTCTCGCCCTCAAGGGCGCGGTTCGACACCAGGCGGCGCAGTTCTTCAGTGGTGATCTCGACCTGTTGAAGCGTCATTTCAATCCTTGGGCCGCGGCTTACGCTGGTCAATCTCTTCAAAATTGAAACTAAACTGCACCTCTTCGTAGCCCAGCGGATAATCTTTGCGCAAAGGATGCCCGACCCAGTCTTCCGGCATCAAGATGCGGCGCAGGTCGGGATGATTCTTGATCTTCAATCCGAACATGTCCCATAGCTCGCGCTCGTGCCAGTTAGCGTTCGGGAAAATAGAGGCAATGGAGTCCAACTCGGGTTCATCTCCATTGAGTGGGACGCGAACTTCTAGGCGCAGCTTTTTGGCAATCGCCTTGAATTCATAGATGACGTTAAAACGTGGTTCTCGCTGCGGCCAGTAATCGACTGCGCTTAATGCCGCCAGCATTTCGAAGCCATGCTTGTCCCGCAGCGCGCGCGTCACCTCGACGTTGCGTTCAGGCGCAACGATCACTCGCGCCTGGCCGCGGAAATTACCCGGCTTGGCGCCAAACGCGGCTTCCAAATCAGCGATGATGTTCAGCAAAAAGTCATCCATTACAAAAAACACACCCGGATCGCCTTTGCGAGGAGGCCGAATGCAATGAGGCTGACGAAGCAATCCCCAAGCCGGACCCCGAGTTAGTCATGCCCATTCCTTGAGTTTTTCGGCCTTGACCTTTTCGTGCAACGTGATGATGCCGTGGATGAGCGCTTCGGGGCGCGGCGGGCAACCGGCCACGTACACATCCACCGGCACAATTTCATCCACGCCTTGGACAATGGCGTAATTGTTGTAGACGCCACCGCAGGAGGCGCAGTCCCCCATGGAGATCACCCACTTGGGGGCCGGCATCTGGTCATAAAGACGCCGTAGCACTGGCGCCATTTTGCGGCTCACGCGCCCGGCCACGATCATCAGATCCGATTGACGCGGGCTGGGGCGCATCAGCTCCATGCCGAAACGGCTCAGGTCATAGTTGGAAGCCTGGGCGCCCATCATTTCGATGGCGCAGCAAGCCAAACCAAAAAGCATTGGCCACATGGCGTTGGCCCGGCTCCAATTCACCACATTTTCCAAAGTGGTGGTTACGATGCCCATGTTCCCCAGCTTTTGCTCTAATCCCATTCCAGGGCTCCCTTTTTCCAGGCATATACGTAGCCGACCAGCAGGATCACGATAAAGACGAACATTTCAATCAGGCCAAATAGACCGAGCTGACGAAAGACGACCGCCCAGGGCAAGAAAAATACGACTTCAATATCGAACAGAATAAAGAGAACGGCAATGAGATAGAAGCGCACCGGCATGCGGCGAGTGCCGGGACCGATCGGTTTCATTCCAGATTCGTAGGGAGCAGATTTACGAGCGGTAGGCCGCTTGGGGCCCAACAAGTGCCCAATCACCACGACTAATATCGAAAAGATAGTGGACAGGGCGATAAGGACGGCGATAGGTAAGTAATCTTGCAGCACAAGTGCACCCGTCAACCTACGGATTGGCGAAAAATAACGAAGGGCGTAGGTCGAAGGTTAGTTTATCATGGGCGTTAATGGGTGTCAAATTTCACAAACTGGCGGTCATTTTTTGGCCATTACAAAGTGCTCGAACTTCGACGGAGCAAACCAGCCGTCTAAATCTTTACTTCGTTTCCCGTTTCCAAAGAACGCAGCGCCGCCATATTTGCTCGCGCCCCACCAAAGATTTGCGCGTAGGGAATGGGAGGACCTCCCCCTGTGCGCAAAGCGTTGATAAACGCTTGCCAGGCTGCCCGATGGCCCTTTTCCTGACTGCTGCGCAAGCCTCGCGTGCGGCCGTTTTGCGTCAAATCCAGTGCACGGTAATCATCCAAAACGGCTACCTTGCCACCGCAGAAAACTTCCAGGCGCTCCTTTGGCAGCGAACGATCTCCATTCGAAAGATAAGTCAACGTTCCGAGGGATCCATCGTCGAAACGGAGGGTCACCTGCAAATTCTCCTGGCCGCGTTCGGCTCCAATGGTTAAAGACTGGGTGGATACTGAAATCGGAGCATCCCCAACCACGAAGGTCAGGAAGTCAATGAAATGGCATCCCTCGCCTAGCAGGCGACCGCCACCCTGATTGGGATCCAGCAGCCAGTGGTTCGCCGGTAACGGACCGGCATTCACGCGGTAATGGGCTGCCAACGGCTGTTGGCGATCCCCTATAAAGGCGACCAGTTGTTTTGCCAACGGAGCAAAACGCCGGTTGAAGCCAACCATCAAAAGGGGGTTCCCGCGCCCAGCGAGATGTTTTTCAATAGCAGTCAACTCTTTTTCGGTAAGGGCTAACGGTTTCTCGCTAAATACATGCTTTCCAGCTTTCAATGCAGCCAGAGTCTGGCGGCCATGCAAATGATGCCTGGTTAGCACGGCGACCGCATTTATGTTTTTATCCTTTAATATCTGCTGGTCGTCGCTGCTCGCATACCGGAAACCGAATCGTTTTCCGAGATCCGCGGCCTGGCGACCCGAAGCTGAGGCAATGCCGACCAACTCAAGGCCGCGCAACCCTTTCAACGCCGGCAGCATGGTGTAGCGCGCAAAGTTTCCGGCGCCCAACACGCCCAGACGCACACCGCCTTTCGCCAGTGGTTTGGCTGCAGCAGGGAACTGCAGTCGCTTGGCCGCGGCTAATTTCTCGCGAGTCTTTGGGTACGTAATCAGAACGCCCAGGAAGGGCTGCTTGCCCTGAATCAATTCGTAAGCCTTATTTGCCTTTTCAATGGGGAAGCGATGCGAAATCAGCGCGGAAACGTCAATCGCGCCGCGCCCGAGCAGGTCAACGAAAGCCTGCAGGTTGCGGCCTTCGGTCCAGCGTACGTAGCCGATGGGATAATCCAATCCGGCTTCTTCGTAACCCGGATCGTAACGACCGGGACCATAAGAACGCGAAACGATAAGGTTAAGTTCTTTGGCGTAATAAGTTCGACGCGGAACTTGCATACCCACCGCGCCAATGGCGACTATCCGTGCTCGGTCACGGGCAATCTCTCCAGCTAATTCGATGGGGTCGTTCGAGGCGCTGTCCGCGCACACAAGCACCGCATCGAAACCATGGCCGCCGCTCTGAGCCCAGGCTGCTTCTTCTACCGTCTTCCGCCCAATGGCTGGCAAACCGCGTTTGCGAGCGAGTAATACCCGCTTCTCATCTAAATCGATCCCAAGAACTTGGCAACCGGCAGCTTGGACAACACTAGCCGCCAGCTGGCCAAGCACTCCAAGGCCAATTACAGCCACCCGCGCACCCAATTGCGCGTCGGCAAGCCGGAAACCGTGCAAAGCTATCGCGCCCAGGGTAGCAAAGGCCGCCGACTCAAAATCTAAATTTTCCGGTAAAACGGCTAACAAATTCTGGGGAACGACAACATATTCCGCATGCACCGCGTAGCCGCCGCCGGCGCAGGCCACTCGCTGGCCGACACGGAAACCCTGTACGCTGCTGCCAAGTTCTTCAATAGTCCCCGCAGAGGAATATCCAAGCGGCATCGCTTCCCCCAGGCGGCCAAAGGCAGCCTGCGCCGCGCTCAGCAAACCCTCGCGGCGCGCCTTATCCAGCGCCTGGCGCAGCAGATCGGGGCGCGACCGAGCTTTGCCCAGCAGCGATTTGCCCGCGAACTCCACCAAAGCGCGTTCGGTGCCCGCCGAAACTAACGAATCAGCATTGCGCACCAGCACCGTGCCAGAAGATGGTGTTGGAACAGGAATCTCAATTACTTCGGTTTTTCCAGTGTTGAGTTTTTGCAATACTTGCTTCACGCTTTTGATCCTACTTTGGGGTCAAAAGCGGATTCTATCATTTGAGCATTGACTAAATCCCCACTTGGCTACCTAGTTTTCAGCAGCCCTTGGATCAGCTCCTGCTTTTCCGCATCGCTTAAACGGGCATCCGGGTGGCTGAGCAAGTAATAAGATGGCGGCATCAGGTCTTCGGAAATCTTTTCACCAGCCTCTCCGGGCTCAGCGCCTTCACCGCGTTGGCTGCCCCATTCGGAATAATTAAGGGTCTCGCGTCCCTCAATCACATCGCGGTACACCAACCAGGAGATGGGGGCTATATTGCTGTACCAGGGCCAAATAGTCTCATTGCTATGGCAATCGAAACACGCCCTTACCGATAGCTCCCGGGTACGGGGGCTATCCCAATTCGGCTCTTGTGCGACCGGGGGGTTCGTATGGTTTCGACCATAGGGGATTAGTTGGATCAAGACAGCCAATACAACAAGAGCGCCTAGCAAGAACAACAATATACGTTTCATTCTTTGTTCCTTTTTTGGGGGTCATTCGTTGGCTTTGGTAATTTTAGGGGAGGTGTACCAGTTCTTAAAAGTGTCATTTGTCACAAATAGGAACAAGCCTTGGTGGCTGTTAGAATGCTGGAGATGTTGGCCAGCTAAGGAGAATCGATGTCCGACCCGCGCCTGGAAAGTTTTGCCCGTATTTTGGTCGATTACTCCACGCGTATTGTCCCTGGCGATCGCGTCTTCATCGAGGCCAGCACAGAAGCCCTGCCCATGGTTCAGGAAGTCTTCAAACAGGTCTTGCAACGCGGCGGACGCCCCTATCTGCAGATGGAATTCCCCGAACAACGCGAGTTGTACTTTGCATATATGCCGTATGAACCAGAAGCGCATCTTAACGATCTGATGGCTTACGCATACGAACATTTCGAAGCCCGCATCCGTATTTGGTCCGAAGCGAACACCAAAGCTCTCATGAACGCAGATACCAGGAAACAATCTGCCTGGGCTGGGGGGAATTCCCCGATCCTGAAGTCGCAATTCGAGCGTGGCGCTGCCGGTGATTTTAAATGGGTCACGACCCTCTACCCGACTCGCGGCTATGCCAGTCAAGCCGGCATGGGCTTTATCGAGTATGAGGATTTTGTCTACAAGGCGATCCACGCCCTGGAAAAAGATCCGGTCGCCTACTGGAAAAATATCAAAGAAGAACAAGAAAAATATATACGTGCTCTGAAGGGTCACGACCGCGTCGAGTTGCATGGCCCCAACGTGGATTTGACACTGTCGATTAAAGGCCGAACCTTCGTGAATTCCTTTGGCTTACACAATATGCCGGACGGCGAGATCTTCACCGGTCCAGTGGAAAACTCGCTCAACGGCTGGGTGCGTTACACCTACCCCGCAGTGGAAATGGGGGTTGTCGTCGAAGGGGCCGAGCTGCAATTCAAGGACGGCAAGGTGGTCAAAGCCACCGCTCGCCAACGGGAAGATTTTCTAAACCAGATGATCAACACGGATGCCGGTTCCAGCTATGTAGGCGAATTTGCCTTTGGCTTGAATAAAGATATCGATCGCTTCACTGGCCACATCCTCTTCGATGAAAAGATCGGCGGTTCCTTCCACATGGCCCTGGGCGCCGGCTACCCGGAGACCGGCAGCAAGAACAACAGCGCCATTCACTGGGACATGATCTGCGATTTACGTCAGGATTCCGAAATTACTGTGGATGGCGAGTTATTCTACAAAAACGGGGAATTCGTAATCTAGGGGCTGGTGCCTCATCAGCCCCGTATTGCGAGCGAGCATTTTTTGCGAGCGAAGCAATCCCAATCTGTTTTAAAAGATGCTAGAAGCGTTGCCTGGCCCCGCCCCAATATCCCCGCCACAGCGGGCGCATCTCCTCACTGCTGATAAACGCGGACTTATCCACCTTCTGCGCGAGGTCGTGGACTTCCTTTACCTGTTTTCGCCGCACGCTGACATCCAGTAAAGTCACCGTACCATCCTTGCCGCGGGCAGGGATTTCCGTGACGCCGTATCCCTCTTTGCGCAACTTATCGGCGATGGCGCTGCCGCGCTTTGAACTGATGATGCGCAGATGTATGTAGCCGATGGCCAGGCGCTCTTCGACCAGCATGCCGACGGTGTTGCCCGTGGCGAAGCCAGCTGCGTACGCCACGATATAGAGAATGTTATTCAAGTCACTAAAGACCGCGCTCAAGGTCACCACAAAAATTGCTGTTTCGCTGAAGCCCATAATCCAGGCCACCAGTTTGCGCCCGCGGATGGTCATCATGAACCTGACCGTATCCAGGGTTTGGTTTATTAGGCGCGCAATGAAAATGCCCAGCGCGACGAGAACGGTTTCGGGAGTTAAGACGAATTCCATTGATCTTTTTATGCCTTCACTTTTTGCTCGATGGCGGGGAGGTACATCTTTTGCACATATTCCTTCAGCATGCGGCGGGCGCTGAACTTTGGCGCCATACTGCGAATGGATTCCTTGGCCATCGCCAGCCAGGCCGAAGAAGCCTGGTTGGGAGTGCGGTCGTCATAATAAAGCGGGATGACCCGATTTTCCAGAATATCGTAAAAACTTTCAGCGTCCTCTCGATCTTGTTCCTCAGAATTGGCGTATTCGTTCTCGACGCCAATCACCCACCCGTTCTTGCCGTTATAGCCTTCGCGCCACCATCCATCCCGGATAGAGAAATTGATGGCTCCGTTGAGCGCCGCCTTCTGCCCCGAGGTGCCTGATGCCTCCATGGGACGCCGGGGAGTATTCAGCCACACATCAACGCCCTGGACTAAATATCTCGCCAGGTGAATATCGTAGTCCTCAAGAAAGACCAGGCGGCCGCCGTTTTCGGCTTTCTTCACCGCCCGATACACTTCTTGAATGAGCATTTTTCCGGGCTCATCAGAAGGATGCGCCTTGCCGGCGAAAATAATCTGCACGGGTCTGTTGGGACGGTTGAGCAAATTTATCAAACGATCCAAGTCACGCATGATCAGGTTGGCTCGTTTGTAGGTGGCGAAACGACGCGCAAACCCTATGGTCAGCGCGTAGGGATCCAGCATTACTCCTGAAGCAATTACCTGAACTGGATGAACGCCCTCGTACATCCAATGGCGCCTGGCACGTTCGCGAACAAACGCCACCATCCTGCGCTTCAGGTGGCGGCGAACATTCCATAACTCTTCGTCGGGGATTTCCAGCACGCGCCCCCAAATTTCCTGGTCATCCAGGCGGTCGCGCCAATCCCGGCCCAGGTATTTGGTGTAAAGAGAGCCCATGCGGCGGGCCAGCCAGGTATTGGTGTGGACTCCGTTGGTGATGGAACTTATCCTCACGTCCTCTTCTTTGACACCGGGCCACAAAAAGCTCCACATCTTTCGCGCCACCTGGCCATGCAGTTCCGAGACGCCGTTCGCCTGACCCGAGAAGCGCAGGGCCAATACCGGCATGCTAAAGGTGGGTTGCCCATTGGGATTCTCGCGGCCGGCCAGGTCGATAAAGCCTTCCTGGTCCAAACCTAGTTCGGACCAGAAGCCTGAGAAATATCGATCAACGAGCCAAAGCGGAAATTCATCGTTGCCTGCCGGAACGGGAGTGTGAGTGGTGAACACGTTTTGTGCTTTTATTTTTTCGACGGCAACATTCAACGATTGCCCGGCCTGTACCAGCTCGCGCGCCTGTTCCAGGCCCAGAAATGCGGAATGGCCTTCATTCATGTGCCATACCACGGGGTTGTAGCCCAGCATCCGCAAGGCGCGTACCCCGCCAATTCCGAGCAGCATCTCCTGCGAGATGCGCAAATCCATATCGGCGCTATAGAGGCGCGCAGTGAGCGCGCGATCAGCCTCATTGTTTGCATCGACATTGCTGTCCAACAAATAGAGCGGCACCCGGCCAACATGGATTTCCCACAAACGCGCGCTGAGCGTGCGCCCCGGCAAATCCAGTGTCACGGTCATCGGCTGACCGTCCTCGTCAAGCAATGGCATCACAGGTAGGTCCTCAAATTTCAGCGTGACTCGCCGCGACTCTTGCCAGCCATCTTCGCTGATATGCTGGAAGAAATATCCCTGCGTGTAAATAAAGCCCATGGCCACCAGCGGGATGCCCAAATCGCTGGACTCTTTCAAATGGTCGCCGGCTAAAATGCCAAGACCGCCCGCGTACATCGGCAGCGTTTCGTGTAATCCGAATTCCGTGGAAAAATAAGCAATGGGTTGATTTTCAAAATCAGGGTAATTGCGCTTAAACCAGGTGTCTCGCGCCGCCATGTAAATATCGAATGCCGAACAAAGGCGGTCATAAAGGTCGACGTAATCCAAATTCTGAGCGGCTGCTTCCAAAGCGTGCTTGCTGACTCCACGCAAAAACAAAATCGGGTTGTGCCGCGATTGGTCCCATGCCGTTGAATCGACGTGCGAGAACAGGTCTTCTGCGCTCGGCGTCCAGGTCCACCACAAGTTATATGCAAGTTCTCCCAAGCGCTGAATGCGCTCGGGCAGGTCAAAATGATTAGGTTGATGGGCGCGAAACTCGTGCATGGATCTCTTCCTAAAGAACGGTGTCGGAAACCGAATATTACCACGCAGGCATTTTCGAACGTCCCAAGAACAAATAAACGCCTGAGTTATAATGCCTTCTCTGGCCGCCCAGAAGGCTGAGATAACCGCTTCGCCCCAGGGCAATACGGGCTGCCAGTTGGAGCCTATGAGCAGTGTAGAGGAAATCAAGTCCCGCCTCGACATCGTAGACCTGGTCTCCGAGACAGTACAACTGCGCCGGTCTGGGAAAAATTACACCGGCTTTTGCCCCTTCCACAGCAATACCCGCACACCCTCCTTCGTGGTCTTCCCAGATACGGGGACCTGGCGCTGTTTCGGCCAATGCAGCGAGGGCGGCGATATTTTCAAATTCGTGATGAAGAAAGAAGGCTGGGATTTCCCCGAGGCGCTGCGCCGTTTAGCTGAAAAAACAGGGGTACAACTTCGCATCCCCAGTCCCAGAGAGCAGGCCGCCAAAGAACAGCACGGACGCCTGCGCGAATTGCTCGAAGAAGCGGTTACCTTTTTCAACCACCAACTGGTTGGCATACAAGCTGGCAAACCTGTCCTCGAATACTTGCGCGGCCGCGGCATCCTTGATGCCAGCATTGATGCTTTCGGGATCGGCTACGCGCCAGATTCCTACGAAGCGTTATCAACTTACCTCCAATCGCACAATTACACGTTCGAAGAAATGAACGACGCCGGCCTGCTTAGTCAGCGAGACGACGGCAGCCGCTACGATCGCTTCCACCACCGCCTGATGTTCCCCATCCGCGATGGCAGTGGCAAGATGGCTGGATTCGGCGCCCGTGCTTTGAGAGATGGGGACCAGCCGAAATATCTCAACTCTCCGCAAAACGCGCTCTTCGATAAGGGCAACCTTCTTTACGGTCTCGACAAGGCGCGTAAGGCCATTCGCAGCGAAGACCGGGTGGTCATCGTAGAAGGTTATTTGGATGTCATAGCCCTGCATCAGGTTGGCTATCCCAACGCGGTTTCCCCAATGGGTACTGCTTTAGGCGACGGGCAATTGCGCCAGCTCAAGCGGCTGAGCAAGCGCATTGTCCTGGCATTGGATGCGGACGCTGCTGGTGACAAGGCCACCCTGCGCGGCCTGGAGGTTGCCCGCCAAACTCTAGACCGCGAAGCCGACCCCGTTTTCGACGCCCGAGGCCTGCTGCGCCACGAAGGCCGCCTGCAAGCAGACATTCGCGTCACAACCCTGCCCGAAGGCTTGGATCCAGACGAAATTGTGCTAAAAGATGCTGGGGCGTGGCCAAAGATATTGCAGGAAGCCAGGCCTATTGTCGAACATGTCATGTTTAGTCTCGCTAAGAACCGGGAGTTGGAAGATCCCAAGGTGAAGCGCGAACTCGCTGGACAAATATTGCCGCTTATCAACGACATTCCCAGCGCCATCGAGCGCGATAGCTACATCCAGAAATTGGCCCACTTGCTGCATGTGGATGAACGCAGCCTGCTCAACGAACGACCTGCTCGGCGCCGGTCACTGCCACGGCGGCGCATAACCACCACAGCGGTTCCTCGGGAAACGGGCATCACACCTGTTCCTGACGACAGCAACTACAAGCTGGAATCACATTGCCTCAGCATCATTATTCGTACCCCTGAGCTGCTTTACCGCGTCGACCGCGCTTTGCACGAAGCCGGACTGCCGCGACTCTCCTCCAACGATTTCGAAAACAGCGATGTCCAGGAAATGTTTCGGCTGGCGCTGGAGGGGCTTGAGCAGGATGTGCTGGAGCCATCTAGTTACGCTTTGCAGAATTTGCCTTTGCCTCTTCTGGAGCGTGCCGATGAACTGCTAGTGACCAGTGAAGAATTTGATCCGAATGCCGAGCGCGTGTTTGACGATTTGTTGAGATCCATCCTCTTGCTACGACGACGCACGTTACGGAAGAACAATGAACAGATGCGATTCCTCCAGGAAGATGCACAGGTGGCGGGCGACCTGAAGGCTAGCGAATACCAGCAGGTGATGATGCAAAATATCGTCACATTGCAGCGCCTCGACAAAGCGCTGGCGCCTGGCCGGTCTCTGCCTACTGCCCAGTAAACCATGAAACATCGAGAAGAGCCCGATCAACAACCCGAACCCGAAGAGGAAATCCTCGAAGAGGATTTATCGCTCGAGGAACCTGGGCCGGGCGAAGAACTTCCTGAGGACGACGAGAGCCTGGAGGCGTTGCGGGCTGATTGGCGCAAAATTGAGGAGAGCGCGCGGGCCCAGCGGGAACAAACTGCTGACTCGGGCGACGACCCCGTCCGCCTGTATCTCAAGGAAATTGGGCGCGTCAGCCTGCTGGACACCGACCGCGAGCTTTGGCTCGCCACCCGTGTTGAGAGCGCCAAGCGACTCAAGGTTCTCGAGAAGAAACAGGCGGGCCGGAAAGGTAAATCGGAACCTCGCGCAATATACCGGACCATCTTTACCGATATGGGCAAAGCCTGGTCTCGCCTTGGCAAAGAGTGCCGTGCACTTGGCTACCGCTCTCCAGAATTGTTGCCCATTCTCCAGGAAGCGGTTCACTTGCAGCGTACCTGGGACATCGAAGTGCCATCCTACATGCGCAGCTATTTGGATAATGGCATGTGGGGCAAGGATTCCCGCTGGGATGCCGTGGCCGCCAGCGCTTTCACGATTTTCATCGGCTTCTACGTTTTTCCCAAAAACTTGCTGGACAAATTCCAGAAAAGCCTCGAGAAAAAAGGCGAACTCCCATCGACGCGTAAATTCAGTACCATGTTGCCCTCCAATCAGGAATTGATGCTGGCCATGGCGGCCGTCCAAACCCGCTCCATGGAAGCGCAGATCGGCATCATCAACGCCAATCTACGCCTGGTGGTGAGCATCGCCAAACGCTACGTGGGTCGCGGCTCCACCTTCGAGGATTTGATTCAAGAAGGCAATATCGGCCTTTTGCGGGCAGTGAACAAGTTCGACCCCACGCGCGGTTTCAAGTTCAGCACATACGCCACCTGGTGGATTCGCCAGGCAATTACGCGCTCCATTGCAGATCAGGCGCGCACCATTCGGATCCCCGTGCACCTGCTGGAATCCATCCAGCGCCTGATGCGCGCTCAGCGCGAACTTACCCAACAGCTTGGTCGCGACCCTAGCCATGAAGAACTGGCGTTGGAAAGCGGCTTCCTGGAGAATTCTGACGTGCAGGCCATTAGCTCTGCAATGAAGCAGGGACAGCCTTTGCCTTCAGACCTGAAGCGGCGTTGGATGCGCGCCACCAGCAAAGTCGAGCAAACCCTGCGCAGCGCCGAAGAGCCTATGTCGCTGGAAAGCCCCGTGGGCGCAGGCGACGGCAGCGAGTTGGCTGATTTCATCCAGGATGAAGATGCCCTGGCCCCCGTGGATGCCGCTGCCCGTGAGATGTTGCGCGAACAGGTACAGTCCGCTCTAGCAGGACTAACCGAGCGCGAGCGTGAAGTGTTGGAGCTGCGCTACGGCCTGTTGGACGGCAAAGACCACACGCTGGAAGAGGTGGGCCAATACTTCAACGTGACTCGCGAACGCATTCGCCAGATAGAAGCAAAAGCCTTGCGCAAACTGCGTCACCCTACTCGCAGCCATCAATTGCGCGAGTACCTGGGTGGAAATTAGGGTATTAGCCCAGAGCACGCCTTGAGCAAAGGGAACGGGAAGCCATCCGCGCCTTGGCTGCTTCGACACTCCCTTGAAACCAAAAGGCGCCCAATTGGGCGCCTTTTTGATTTTCCTTTGCCGGAAAATCTATCCTTCTTCTTCCTCGACATCGTCAAGGTCGTCGTCTTCCCCTTCGTATTCATCCATGGGCCAATCCAGTTCTAGTGGGTCGAGCCAGACTACTTCCACTTCGGTATCGCATGATTTGCAGGTGACGTGCATGCCAATTTTAGGTGTGCCCTTGATGGTGATAGTCGCGCCACAGGAAGGGCAAGCGGCTTGGTTCATTTCCAATTTCCTTTCAGGCAATGATTGCTATGGACTAAGATTGCGAGGGACTATACAACTAAAGGGAAAAACCTGCACTGGAATTTAGCGAACCTCTGACTCCGTCCTCGAGAACATGTGCGCCTGGTTTGGCTCGAGCTCAAAGTAATAACCAATGCCAGACTCATTAACGATGTAACGCGGGTTCGAAGGGTCGGGTTCAATCTTCGAACGCAGCCGGCTGATCAGGCCTCGCACCAACCCCTGGCTGCCCTCACCCCCGTAGCCCCATACATATTCCACCAAATTCTCCGAAGGAACCACGCGGCCGGGATGCGTCATCAGCGCATATAGCAAACGGAATTCCAATTGCGTGAGTCGAGCCGCGGTGTGATCGCCAACCTGCACGCTGCGCTTCGAGGGATCCAGCGTGACGCCAGCCTGATTCAGCGATGGCAGGCTGAAATAGGGCAGTCCGGAACTGCGGCGCATCAGAGCGCGCAATTGGGCTACCAGTAAACGAGGGCTGTAGGGGCGAACAAAAATTAAATCCGCGCCGGCTTCAATTAATGAAATCTGGCGTCGCTCTTCACTGCGCTCGACAAGTAAGGCGATAGGCGCCTGATTTTCCAAACGAAGTTTGCTGATGTATTCGGGGGTCAGCGCTTTGTCATCGACGAAAGCAAAGAAAAATAATTCAACGGGTCTGTCTTCCCAGGCTTGTGCCACGCGGTCCGCTTCGGAGATCAAGCGAACTTCGAATCCGGCACGCTCCAAGGTAAGAGTGAGGATCGCGGCTTCGTCTGGGTCAGGCGCAAATAAAAGAGTAAGCATGAGCCGTTGAATCTTTCCTATTTATAACACGAATCTGCGTTTAAATTCGCGGGACGAAACAATTATTTTAGGAATTAATTTTCCGCGCGGACAGAAGTACTAATACGAACTGATTCTAAAATTTCGTTCGCCGATTGCAAAGTGCCTTCGCTCACTTCGCCAAGCATATTGGCCAATTCGTTGACGCGCCGCGGCCCATCTAATTGCACCACTTGTGTAGTGGTGCGCCCGCCCTGCACATTTTTCTCTACTTTGAAATGCTGGTCGCCATAAGCTGCGAGCTGCGGCAAGTGCGTCACGCACAACACTTGATGTCGGCGCGCCAGTCGCCATAATTTTTCACCAACCACGGAACCCACGCGCCCGCCGATGCCTTGATCGATTTCATCGAAGATAAGGGTTGGCGTTTGGTCGGCGCGCGCCAGCACATTTTTCATCGCCAGCATCAAGCGCGCCGTTTCGCCGCCTGACGCAATTTTCACCAACGGCTTGAGACCCTCGCCAGGATTTGGCGCCACGAGAAATTCCACCGTCTCGTGGCCAAAAGAATCAAAAGCGAGGCGCTGGTCGCCAATAGGCAGCCCTTCAGCCTCTGGCCGCGTCCTGAATTCCACACCGAAGCGCGCGGCTTCCATCTTCAAGTCATCCAGTTCGCTTTCGATAGCTTGGCCCAATTCCTTGGCAGCCCTATGCCGCCTGGCGGAAAGAGACAACGCTTTGTTGGCCAAGCTTTCCAGCAGCTGATTTTCGCCCAACTCCAATTCGGCCAGCCGCTCTTCAACGTGGGAAATATTGTCCAGGTCTTTGCGCGCCCGCTCGGCAAATGCCAGGATTTCTGGAATCCCTTCGCCATATTTGCGCTTGAGATTCTGCAGTAAAGCCAGGCGTTCTTCGACCTCTTCTAGCCGCTTGGGATTGAATTCGATCTTCTCCAGATAGCCGCGCAAATCGCGGGACAGATCAGCCATCTCGTCGAAAAGCTGCTGACCGCGGCTCTCTAATGCACGTTGCGAAGAGTCCACCTTGGCGAGCTGGCCCAGGGCAGTCAGTGCCGCACCCAGGCGGTCATTGGCAGAGGGCGCATCGGGGTCGCCTTCGTCCAATGCAGCCAGCGCCAGGTTGGCGTTGGCTGCCAGCGCTTCGGCATTCGCCAGGCGCGTACGTTCCTCTTTCAGCGATTGCTCCTCGTCGGGATGCAGTCTCGCTGCCTCGATTTCCTGCACCTGGAAGTTCAGCAGCTCAATGTGCCGTGTGGCATCCAGTTCTGCTTCCCGCAGGCTGGTCAGTTCACGGCGGAGCTCTATCAATTCAGCATAGGTTTTTTGATACGCACCCAGCTCCGCTTCGACGCCGGCATAGCGGTCAAGCAGCGCACGGTGAGCAGGTATGCGTAATAAGGAAAGGTGCTCCGACTGGCCGTGCAAATCGATAAGCAATTCGCCTAACTCTTTGACCAGCGCCAGGGTGGCAGGCCGCCCGTTAATGCGGGCCACGTTGCGACCTTCGCGGCGAAACTCCCGTTGCATCTGCACGTAGTTGGGATCGTCCAGCAGGTCTTCGCGCCGCAAGATAGCATGCAGTTGTGCTTTCAGTGGCTCGGTAATTTTAAAAATTCCTTCCACCGAAGCGCGATCTTCATCGGCGCGAATCAAGTTGATGTCAGCTCGCACACCCAGCAGCGTCTCCACCGCGTCTACCAGAATAGATTTGCCTGCGCCCGTCTCTCCAGTCAAAGTAATGAGGCCATTTCCCAATTCCAGGGTGAGGTCCTCGATGATCGCGAAATTTTGGATGCGCAGTTCAGTGAGCATAACTAGTGCTTCGTCTGGATTCCCGACAGGCGGTAATAAGCAGTCGATGTAGCCAGGGCTGCATAAACCGCCGGCCAGAGTATGGCGAACAGTGCATTGAGGTCGCGAAAAACAAAAAGGAAATACAGGGGCTGAACAACAAAGAGGGCGCCGCCGGCGGCTACCCCCGCAGCCGCAATGAAAAAGAGGCGCGGCGACCGGCGCTTGCCTGTCGCCGAACGCACGGCTTCGGCGATCAGGCCGCCTGCCGCGGGCGCCAATATCAACGCAAAGAATCCAATACGCGCCGCCAAAAAGCCGCCTGCTGCCGAAAGGAAAGCAGCAATCAGAAAAGCAACAAGGTAATCAGAAGTTTGCGCTGTCTCAAAGGTTTTTTGCTGGCCGCGTACGCATTCCTGGCAGCGGTAGCCGGTGGGTGTGCGTATTGCGCATTTGGAGCAGATAAATTTTCCACATCGGTTGCAGCGCAGGTTGGTTTCGCGGTCGGGATGGTTGGCGCAATAATTGGCCGCGGCTTCCGTCATGGGTCGACCATCCTCGCCGAAGGATTGTTATCCATAATGGAAAGCAAACGCTGGTAGAAATAGCCTGGCTCCTGGAAACGCAGGAAGCGCAAACTATATGAACTGGCGCGCAGGTCCACCCAATCGCCCAATTTCACCTCAATGGACTGCTGCCCATCCACGCTGAGGACTGCGTCTTCGCCGCGCTTTAGTTCGACGCGGACGGTCGAGCCTTCATCCAACACAATGGCGCGGTCCATGCTCAGGTGCGGCGCTACGGGCACCAACACCATGTTGCGCATCTGCGGTGGCAGTATGGGGCCGCCCGCGGCCAGCGCGTAAGCCGTGGAGCCGGTGGCCGAGGCAATGATCAGCCCATCAGCTACAAATGTGGTCAACGGCCGCCCATCCAGGATGGCAGCCAAATGCACCGGGCGCGCCAGGCTGCCTCGCCCTACCAGGGCTTCATTTAAAGCTTCCCACTCCCCTTTCTTTTTTCCATCCCGCCAGTGTTCAACATGGATCAACATACGTTCTTCGTAACGGAAATCGCCAGTAACCAGCCGCGGCAACACGCCGCGCCATTCGTTCTCCTCCAGCTCGATGAGGAAACCGAAATGACCCTGGTTGATACCGAGCAGAGGGATGTCCAGCGGCGCGCAAAAGTGCCCGGCCCGCAGCATGGTGCCATCCCCGCCCAAGGCAATGACTAGATCGTAATCGCCGGCCTGCAAGTGCTGGCGCACTTCCTCTTCATGCATATAAGCCGCGCTGGCCTTTAATTTATGTTCGTTCAGGAAAGAGGAAATTTGGCCCGCCAACTCCATGGGCTCGCCTTCGCGG
>CAYJMC010000007.1:1190-19304 GCA_964371335.1 uncultured Anaerolineaceae bacterium | reverse complement strand
ATTCTACAGCCGTTCCTCACACAGTTGGCCGAAGCCGCAAGAATTGCAGCGGCCCGGCTGTTCGTGGGAACGATGCAACTCCCGGATGCCCAAAGCCGAGCGCATATCGGAAAGCAGAGCCAATACTTGCTGCTCAAGTTCCCTGGTGAATTCCACCGCAAAACTACGCTGGGGGTAGTGAACAATTCCATAAGGCGGCCGGTGTCTGTAATTTCGTTGGACTAATAGACAGTAGGCAGCCAGCTGGTAGATGTGCGAATCAAAGGGCTGTGAAGGGGTGCGCCCGCTTTTGACCTCAACGGGAACCAACCCCCCTTTTGTTTCGACCAAATAATCGGGTTTGCCTACCAGGTTCAAATCATCTGCGTAGAGGGGTTCCAACAAATCTCGCCGTGGTCCGGTGTCCGAATACAACACGCGGCCTTCCGGCAGGCCCAATATTCGCCGTCGTTGCCCCGAAACCCGGATGAGAACAATGCCAATAATAAGGAAGAGGGCGGCTAACCAAATATACATGGCTGGCTACATCGACTGAAATATCAATAGCCCAATTGCAGCGCCAATTAAAAGAAAAGCCAGTGAACGCTGCCAGGATGCCCAGCGCAAACCGCGGCCATGCTGCAAGTGTTCTGCGGTGCCCTGCGCCATTTCTTGCACATTGCCAGACTGGAATCCCTGCAACCGATACCACCAGGCACGCTGGCAATACAAATATTCGCCAAGTTCAGAGGCTTTGATCCAACGCGCCTTCATGATGATTTCTTGGGCGTGAGCTTTCCGTCTTCGCTGAGCCGGTCATCCAACTTCTGCAAGCTGTTCTCTAATCGCTTCTGGCGCAGGCTGATGGTCATGTCGCCGCGCGTGCGCTCCACCAGGCCGCGACAGATATCCGTGAGGCGGCGCAGGCCGCGAGTTACCGCATCGGGATAATCCATGGTAACCAGCACCGCATAGATATCATCCATCTGGCCCAGCAAACGCTCGGCTTCCTCAGAATGGCCGTGGCGCAAAATATCCAGGCAGCGGCGGCGTAATTCACCGGCCGCTTCCGCCAAGCCCTGCAAATACGTGGCCGATTCCAATTCAAGGTCTTCGGGGCCGGGCAGATCACTATCCTGCACCAACGCGCTGACAATGCTGGCCTCCGCATATTCTTTCAGCGCGTCCTGCGTGTAACCGGCGAAATAAAGGTCCGGAAAATCTTTCAGACCCGCCATCAGTGCTTCAGCCAATTGGCGCGCTGCATCCAGTTCCACCTGCGCGTTCTCTTTCTCATCGCGGTGGATTGCACGAATGGCGTGCGCGCAATGGCGCGTGAGTTGGCGGGTCTGCGCCAGCGCCGCGTCGCGGGCCGCGGTTTGCGCGTCGAAATTCTGGCGAATGGATTCGGCGATGCTCTCGAGGCGGCTCATGCCTGCCCCTCTGGCTTGGGCGGCTCCGGGGGCTGCAGCGACCGGAATAAATCATCCGCCAGCGACTTTCCGGGCGGCAGTTTGATTTCGCCAAATACAGTCTCGAACTTGGTCAGGTTGTCGGCCAAAGCTTTTTGCAGCAACTTGGCGCTGAGCGGGGATATCATCACCCGCGCCTTGATGTGCACTTCGGACTCCCCGGGCAAAATGTTGCCGAAATCGAAAACCAGTTCAGATGGCGAATGCGAGATACGTACCACATTGCTGTAAACAGCTTCCAGATTTGGAGGAACAACAATACGGGGACGCGCCGGGGTCACAGGTTTGGCAGCCTCGCCGCCTGTGGGTTGTTTAGGTTCAGCCATTGATTCTCCCTATCTCAATTAGATTCACCACGGAGCCACAGAGGCACGGAGTTTTTTAATTTATAAATGCTCCGTGTCTCCGTGCCTCAGTGGTTTGTCTGTTTAGAACGGAATCTCGTCCTCGACTACGTTTTCAGGCTCGGACGGAGTGCCCTGGTAGGCCTCGCCGCCAGCGGCGCCTTCACCGCTATCTGCGCGGCCCAGGAACACAACGCGTTCCGCAGAGATTTCGAAGGAGGCCGCCGAAGTGCCGTCCTGGCGCTGCCAGATGCGCGGCCCGCCAGTTTGCTTATCGGCCGTGAGCCGCCCTTCCACCATCACTTGTTTGCCCGACTTCAGGTATTGGTTACAGATCTCAGCCTGGCGACCCCAGGCGGAAACGCGGAACCAGACGGTTTCCTTGACGCGTTCGCCGTTCGAAGTGGTGTATTGGCGATTAGTAGCCAGGGAAAAATTTGTGACCGCCTGGCCGGTAGGCGTGTAGCGCATTTCGGGGTCACGGCCCAGGTTTCCAACGAGAATGACTTTCTGGTAAGACATTGCTACTCCTTCATTAGTTAGTGAATGCAAAAAAAAGCAAGGCAAAACCAAGCTAGCGCAGAAGCTATTCGATTATGGGGAATGGGGGCTCCTTTCGGATGAGTGTGTGGTTTAGGTTCCTGAGCGAATCCCGCCCAGTGCTGAATACAGTTCACTCACCGTCTGAACGCATTATAGACCAAATGTGCGAAAAGAGTCAAGGACACATATAAAGTGTTGAAAAACTATCGCCGGATTCCAGAACCTAAGGGTTTCAACGCATTCTTATCTTTAAGAACCATGGGTTTCCCTTGAAAGGAACTCGGCCTAAATATGTTTACTAGGCAAACCCTTAGGGTCTTTTTCAACACTTCTCCATATAACAAGTATTGGGGATGACAACATTTATGAATTTTACTGACATTGTGAAATACGGTGCAAATGACCTATTGCTCAAGGGGTCATTTGTATCTAACCCATTCAGAGATTCAGGCTGAGACTGTAACTGTAACCTAAACACCGGTGCACATGGAGGGGGCAACGTTCGCCCCCTCCTATAAAGCCCCAGTTATGAAAACTGGCGGAGCCAAGCGGTCCGTCTGGGGCTACTTCACTGGAAAGAGGAGGATTCGTGGCTGTTTCGTCTCCAGCTCCAGAAGAAAAAGTCGGCGCCCAGGGTCGTGGGATTGCCAGTCCGCCGCCAGGTTCGCCTCCATCCCAAACTGCTGTCCTAGAGTTCTTCCGCTCGATTTCTCCGGGCCTGCCGCAAGTTGAATTTTGCATCCAGTGCGGTAGTTGCGGCGGGTCCTGCCCCGCAGCCTCGCTGATGGACCATACGCCGCGGCGCCTATTTGCGTTGATTCGCGCCGGTGAAATGGAAGAAGTGCTGCAGAGCAACACGCCCTGGTATTGCGTGTCCTGCTATTTCTGCATGGTGCGCTGCCCTCAAGAAATCCACATCACAGACCTCATGTATGGCCTCAAGACCCTGGCGGTTCAGCGCGGCTACACCCATAACAACACAGCCACAGATCTTTCCCGCACTTTTGCTGGTTTCATCGAGCGCTATGGGCGTAGTTTCGATCTGGGAATTGCAGCCAACCACTATCTGCGCCACCCGCCTTCAGACCTAATGGGGTCGGCAAAGATGGGATCGGAGCTATTGTTCAAAGGCCGGCTTAAGCTGACGCCACAGAAAATCAAGGGGATTCCTCAACTGAAGAAAATCCTTAAACGCGCCGAGCAGTTGGAGGTAGCACTATGAAATATCTCTTCTACCCTGGCTGTTCTTTGGAATGCATATCCAGCGCCTATTATGAATCGTTACTTGCCCTGCAGAACAAATTAGGGGTGGAGTTCGAAGAAATTGATGATTGGAATTGCTGTGGTGCCAATGAATACATTGCCCTCCACCGCGTCCCGTCTTATGCATTGATCGCTCGCAACCTCGCTCTGGCTGAGCAGCAAGTCAATGGCACAAATACCCTGCTGGCTGCCTGCAGCGCCTGTTATGTGAACCTTGCCAGGACAGCCAAATATATGGGGACGGATAAAGAACTCAACTCGAGGGTAAACGATGCTCTGGCAGCCGGAGGACTGCATTACACCGCGGGCGCAGTTCAGGTAAGGCATGTTCTGGATGCCCTTTATAAAGAGATTGGAGTCTGCAAGATCAAGAAGCTGGTTGAGCGTCCGCTCACGGGCTTACGCGTAGCTGCTTATTACGGATGCATGGTTTTGAGGCCAGACCCAGACAAGCGCTGGCGCGACCCCGAATCTCCAACTGCTCTTGAAGAAATGATCGTGGCGACAGGCGCGGAAGCTGTGGACTTCCCATTGCGTACCCACTGCTGTTCTGGCCATATGCCGCAGATCAGCACGGAAGCCTCTTTGGAACTGCTCCGCCGTCTGGTGGAAAGCGCGGTGAAGAGCGGAGCGGACCTATTGATCACAACCTGTCCATTATGCCAATTGAACATCGACGCCTATCAGGACGAAATGAACAATTTCTTTGGCACCAATTACCGAATGCCCATCCTCTTCTTCACTCAGTTGCTGGGCCTCGCCTTCGGTTTGAATCCGGAGGCGCTTGCAATAGGCCGGGAAATCGTTTCTGCCGCGCCCGCGCTGGCGCGTATCGGTGTGAAAGTGGAAGAGGCGCCGCGCCCGCTGAAGAAGCCGCCGAAAGACGAGTCCCTACCCATGCCGCGCATGCCCAAAGCCTACGGAGAACAACTATGACCGAGACCAACGGCAAGAACGGGGAACACCGCATCGGCGTGTATGTTTGTCATTGCGGCAGCAACATTGCCGGGGTGGTGAACGTCTATGAGACCGCCAAGTGGGCGCAGGAGCATTTGGCTGACCAGGGCGTGGTGGTGGCCAAGGAATACAAGTTCATGTGCTCCAGCCTCGGGCAAAAGCTGATCGAAGAGGACATCAAGAATGAAAAGCTGGACAGGGTTGTTGTCGCGGCTTGTTCTCCCCATTTGCACGAAAAAACCTTCCGCGGCGCGGCTTCCCGCGCCGGCCTGAATCCCTATCTGGTTGAAATGGCTTCGGTGCGCGAACAGGTCTCTTGGGTTACCAGCGACAACCAGCTCGCCACCGAAAAGGCTAAGGCGATGATTTCGGGCGCTGTAGCCCGCGTGCGCGAACACGAACCGCTCGATCCCATCCAGGTTCCCATCAACAACTCAACACTAGTGGTCGGCGGCGGCATCGCCGGCATCCAGGCCGCCCTGGAGATCGCCAACTCGGGCTTCCACGTCTACATCGTGGAACGCGAGCCTTCCATCGGCGGGCACATGGCCCAGTTTGACAAGACCTTCCCCACACTGGATTGCGCTGCCTGCATCCTGACCCCGCGCATGAGCGAAGTGGGCATGCATCCCAATATCGAATTGCTCACCTGGAGCGAAGTCGAGAATGTCGAAGGTTATCTCGGCAATTACTCGGTCACCGTGAGAAAGAAAGCCCGCTATGTGGATGTCAGCCTGTGCACCAGTTGCGGCATCTGCGAGCAAAAATGCCCCAAGAAAGTCATTGACGATAAGTTCGACGCTGGGATTGGATATCGCAAAGCTATTTACACACCCTTCGAACAGGCCGTGCCCAAGTACCCTGTGCTCGACCGGGATAACTGCACCTATTTTGAAAAAGGCACCTGCAAGGCCTGCGAAAAGTTCTGCGGGCCCGGCGCCATCAAATTCGATGACCAGGATGAAGTCGTCACCCTGAATGTAGGCAACGTCATCCTGGCCACTGGGTACGACATGTTCGATGCCCGGCGCATTCCGCGCTATGGCTACGGGTACCTTCCTAACGTGTTCACCAGCCTGGAATTCGAACGCATGTGCAACGCCGCCGGTCCCACCAACGGCGCCATAGTGATGCGCGATGGCAAAACCCCGCCTAAATCTGTGGGCATCATTCACTGCGTGGGCAGCCGAGACCACAAATACAACACCTACTGCTCTTCCATCTGCTGCATGCAGAGCCTGAAGTTTGCCCACCTGGTCAAAGAGCGCACGGGTGCAGATGTTTTCAACTTCTACATCGACATGCGCACCGCCGCCAAGGACTATGACGAGTTCTATCAGAAGGTCCTCGAAGAAGGCACCAACCTGATCCGTGGCAAAGTGGCTGAAGTCACGGATGGCGGACTCTTCGACGGCTTGGATGGCAAGCTGATCATCCAGGTCGAAGACACATTGATCGGCAAGCAGCGCCGCATCCCGGTGGACATGGTCATCCTGGCTATCGCCCTGGAGCCCCGACACGATGCGACTTTCGTGGCGCATCAATTCGGCATCTCGACCAATGTCCATGGATGGTTCACCGAAAAGCACCCCAAGCTGGACCCGGTGGCCACCATGACCGACGGTATCTTCATCGCCGGTTGCGCCTCGGGGCCCAAGGACATCCCGGCTTCTGTTTCGCAAGGATCCGCAGCGGCCGCCCGCGTGGTCAGCTATATCCAGCAAAAGGAATTAGCGCTGGAACCGGTGCGAGCGTCTATCAACGCTGAACAGTGTTCCGGCTGCCGCATCTGTAACGGATTGTGTCCATTCAATGCCATCTCCTTCGATGCGGAAAAAATGTTGTCCGAAGTCAACCAGGCACTTTGCCAGGGTTGCGGCACCTGTGTGGCCGCTTGCCCGGCCGGCGCCATCACCGGCACGGGTTTCACCAACCAGCAGATACTCGCCCAGATCGAAGGCTTGATGCGCGTTCCTGTCCACCTCGAAGCGGCGCAGCCCGCTGTTGTTTAGGAGACGATGATGACAGATCACTTTGAGCCCCTGATCATCGGCTTTACTTGCAACTGGTGCAGCTACCGCGCCGCGGACATGGCCGGCACCGGTCGCGTGAAATATCCACCCAACATCCGCCTGATCCGCCTGATGTGTTCGGGTCGGCTTGACCCCACCTTCGTGCTCAAAGCGCTCTCCAGCGGTGCAGACGGCGTGCTGATCACCGGCTGCCACCCCGGGGAATGTCACTATATCGAGCAGAACTACAAAGCCCTGCGCCGTGTGAATTTGCTGAAGCGCATCCTGAAGCCGATGGGTATCGACCCCGCCCGGGTCAAACTGGTCTGGGCCAGCGCGGCTGAAGGCGTGCACCTCGCCAAAGAGATCACCTCCTTTGTTGAGGAGATCCGCGCCCTGGGTCCGCTGAATTGGCCGGTGCATACTCACGTATCCGAAGCAGTCAAGCAACGCCAACTCGCCGAGGTGCCGCGATGACCGACAAGCCGAAATTCGCCATGTACTGGGCAGCTTCCTGCGGCGGCTGCGAGATCGCCGTGCTCAACATCCACGAAAAAATTCTCGACGTGGATAAGAACTTCGACGTGGTCTTCTGGCCGGTCGCCATGGATGCTAAATACAAGGACGTCGAAAAGATGCAGGATGGCGAGATCCTGCTCACCCTGTTCAACGGCAGTATCCGCAATGAAGAAAATGAACGCATCGCCAAGCTGCTGCGCCAGAAGTCGAAGCTGCTGGTCGCCTTTGGCTCCTGCGCCAATGAAGGCTGCATCCCCGGCCTGGCTAATTTCTATACCAAGCAGCAGATCTTCGACACGGTGTATTCCACTCCTACCACCGATAATCCCGATGGTACCCGGCCGCAATTCAATTTCGAGGTGCCGGAAGGCACGCTCTCCATTCCGGCCTTCAACCCCGTCCTGCGCCCATTGGATTCTGTAGTCGACGTTGACTATTACATCCCCGGCTGCCCGCCTGAGTCGCACCAGATCGCCGCGGTGATCGATGTGGTGATCGCTGTGCTCGAAGGCAAAGCCGAACTACCACCCAAACATGCACACCTGGGTGTTGGCGCTTCCACCGTTTGCGATGAATGCACGCGCAAACGCAATGTGAAACAGATCAAGAGTTTCACTCGCATCCAGGAAATGAAAGAAATTGACCCGGAACTTTGTCTGCTGGAGCAGGGCCTGATCTGCAATGGTCCTGCTACCGCCTCTGGCTGCGGCGCGCTCTGCCCGGCCGCGGGCGCCATTTGCGCCGGATGTTATGGCGCAGCCCCCGATGTACTCGATTTTGGAGCGCGCATGGTTTCGGCGCTGGCTTCGGTGGTCGATGAGCGCGACCCGCGCAAGATCGATATCGTCATGGACGACATTGCCGATCCTGCGGGGTCCTTCTATCGCTTCGCACTGGCGGGTTCGCTGCTGCAAACCGGCCCCGCGTCCTGGACGGACAACTAGGAGCGCCCTATGGAACGAATAACAATAGACCCCATCACTCGACTCGAAGGTCATGGCAAGATCGAGATCTTCCTGGATGATGAGGGTAATGTAGCTAATACCTATTTCCAGATCCCGGAACTGCGCGGCTTCGAGCAATTCTGTGTGGGCCGCCGCGTGGAGGATATGCCCATCCTCACCAACCGCATCTGCGGCGTTTGCCCCGAAGCGCACCACATGGCTTCGGCGAAAGCCGGCGACGCGGTCTACAAAGTGGACCCGCCGCGCACTGCGAAGTTGCTGCGCGAGCTGCTCTATAGCGCATTTTACGTCACCGATCACACCACGCATTTCTACGCGCTGGGCGGTCCGGATTTCGTCATGGGCCCCGATGCCCCGGTGGCAGAACGCAACATCCTGGGAGTGATTCATAAAGTGGGCTTGGAGATCGCCTCCAAAGTGCTGCAATCGCGCAAGTATGGCCACACCGTCATTGAAATGATCGGCGGACGCAAGGTGCATCCCTGCACCTCCATACCCGGCGGGCAAACCAAAGGCATCACCGAGGAGCAGCGCGCAGAGATCGAGAAGATGGGTCGCTGGGCGATCGAATTTGCCCAGTTCAGTTTGAAACTGTTCACCGACATCGTGCTGGGAAACAAGGATTACGTGGACTTGATCCTTGGCGATATCTATTACCACCCCATGCACTACATCGGCATGGTGGATGACAAGAATCTCGTGAATTTCTACGATGGCAAAGTATCCGTCGTCGATCCGGAAGGCACTCGGCTGGGCAAGTACGCGCCGAACGAATATGGCGACTGGATCGCCGAACGAGTCGAACCCTGGACCTATCTCAAGTTCCCGTATCTCAAGAAGATCGGTTGGAAGGGATTTGTGGGCGGCAAAGATTCCGGAGTGTATTCGGCAACTCCGCTCTCGCGGCTCAACGCTGCAGACGGCATGGCGACTCCGCAGGCCAGCGAAGAGTACGAAAAGTTCTACAAGACTCTCGGCGGCAAACCGGTGCATCACCAGCTTGCCACGCACTGGGCGCGCTTGATCGAACTGCTCTACGCCGCCGAGCGCTGGGTGGAGTTGGTCACCGATCCCGAGATCACCTCCGACAATTTCCGCACCCCGGTCACCGAGAAACCCACCGAAGGCGTCGGTATTGTAGAAGCGCCGCGCGGCACGCTCACTCACCATTACTGGACCGACGAAAAGGGTGTGCTCACCAAAGTGAACCTGATCGTGGGCACCACCAACAACTACGCGCCGATCAGCATGTCGATCAAGAAAGCTGCGCAGGGTTTCATCAAGAAGGGCACTGTGGTGACCGAGGGTTTGCTCAATCGGGTCGAGATGGCCTTCCGCTCCTATGATCCCTGCTTCGGCTGCGCCACACATTCGCTGCCGGGCCAGATGCCGCTGGAAGTCAAGATCACTGACGCCAAGGGCGAGACCGTGGATGTGCTGCGTCAGTTTTGCGAGGAGTCCACTTAGGCACCGTAGGGCCGGGCCTGTCCCGAGCGAGCCGCTTTTGCGGCGACGAGGGATTGGTTACTTGTCACCATCTTGTCTTTGCAAAGGGCGACTAAACCCGCCCGATCAACGAATAGTGCTGGAGGTTTGATGGGCTGCAAAAAAACATTGGTCATTGGATTAGGCAATCCCATCCTCGGGGACGACGGCGCCGGCTGGCATATCGCCAAAGCGGCCGAGTCTCTTTGCAAGAATTCCGAGTGCGAAGACGCAGTGAAATTCGAGCAGACTGCCTCTGGCGGGCTTTCATTGATGGAGCAGATGGTGGGCTATGAAAAGGTGATCATCGCTGATTCCATCATCACGCCGGAAGGACAGGTCGGGGCCATCCATTCCAAACCGCTCAGCGCAATCCCAAATTTGCGCACCGCTCATTCCAACTCCAGCCACGATACCAGCCTGCAGGCCGCCCTGGAAACCGGGCGCAAGATGAAGCTGGAACTGCCGGAGGATGTCTGGGTGGTGGCCATCGAGATCGAACCCACCTACACCTTCTCCGAAAAGCTGTCCGACCCGGTGGCTGCGGCGGTGCCGGAGGCGGCGGAGCTGATCCAGAAGAAGGTGGAAACCCTCCCGGTTCCTGTTTAGTTCAAATAAAGCCAACACAATTTTCAAACGTAAGGGAGGGTCTAACCCTCCCTTTTTCTTTTCATCCCTGACCTTATCTGTCTTTGCAAGCCCGCTTTTGCGGGCGAAGCAATCCCAAAGCCCGCAGGCACTCGTCATTGCGACGTTCCCATCCACAGCCCGGTTTTGCATGATTGATAAAAATTCTTTGTGTTCTTTGTGCCTTCGTGGTTATCTTTTCTCAAAATAGATGGCGGACCTTGACAAAACTAGTAACTTGTTATATATTTTCTCTGAATTACTAACCTGTAGAGTAGATTAACTTTTGTCGGTCCGTAACGCCATCCTCGGCTTACTAGCACAACGCCCCCGCCACGGGTACGAACTGCGCGCTGCCTTCGAAGCCCTGGTGGGCGGTGAAGATATCTGGGACGTGAAACCCGCCCAGATATACACCACTCTCGACCGCCTGGAAGAAGGCGGCCTGGTAGCCGAAGAGGCTACCGAGCAGGATGCCGGACCCGAAAAGCGCATCTACGGCCTCACCGCTCAGGGCCGCTCTGAGCTGAACGAATGGTTTGCCACCGGCATTGAAGGAGAACACCAGCGCGACGAATTCTTCATCAAATTGATGCTTAGCATCGACGACCAGAAGGCGGATCCTTACCAGGTGATCCAGGCGCAGCGCAGCCAGCTCTATAAGCAACTGCACGAGCTGACCAACCACCGCAATGCCGCCGACCCGAAAAAGGAACTGGCCCGCATCTTCTCGTTGGACAAGATGATCATGCACCTCGAAGCGGATCTGAAATGGCTGGACATCCTTGACTCTCGTCTCGATGACATCCGCAAGCAGCCGCTGCCGCAACCGGAACTGCGGCCCAGAGGTCGACCACGGAAAGAAGCAACCCGCCCAAGCGCGGATCAAACGTAGGGACAGGCGCCGCCCTGAGCGCAGCGAAGGGTCTGAAACCTGTCCATGAGAAATCGGAGAAATTATGAACCTCGTATCGGCAAAAAATCTTAGCAAAGTTTATGGCACCGGCCCGGTGGCCGTTACCGCCCTGGACAACGTCTCCCTGGAGATCAATCCGGGCGAGTTCGTGGCCGTGATGGGACCCAGCGGTTGTGGCAAATCCACGCTGCTGCATCTGCTTGGGGGTCTGGACAAACCCACCAAAGGCGAGGTGACCATCGATGGAAAAACACTGAGCGGGCTGAAAGATAACCAGCTCACTGAACTGCGCCGCCGCAGGATCGGTTTTGTATTTCAGTTCTTCAACCTGATCCCCGTCCTTAACGCCGTGGAGAACGCCGCGCTGCCCACTACGCTGGACGGCGTTCCTCAGTCAGAAGCCAAAAAGAAGGCCACGGAGTGGCTCACCAAGGTAGGCCTCTCCGGTCGCATGCACCATCGCCCCGATCAGCTCTCCGGTGGCGAGCAGCAGCGCGTCGCAGTTGCCCGTGCCCTCACCACGGATCCGGCTCTGATCCTCGCTGATGAGCCTACCGGCAACCTGGACACGCGTTCCTCGGATGAGATCGCCGCGCTGTTGCGCCAGGTCGCCAACGAATGGGGCCGCGCCGTCGTGGTTGTCACCCACGATCCGCGCATCGCCGCTTACGCCGATCGCATAATCTTCCTCAAAGACGGCGCCATTGTCGAAGAAACCATCCTGGAGCCCAAGAACAAGAAGAATGCTGAAGTCGTCGCGCAGAAGATGACGAGTTATTCCAATTGACGGCTCTTCCGATTGGCCGCAGTTGCACTGCGGCCAGGGCGGGTCTTAGACCCGCCCCTACAAAAACCCGTCTTTGCGAGGGGTGCGTTGCACAGCAACGCCGACGAAGCAATCTCCTACACCTTTTGGGGATTGCCACGTCGGCTCCGCCTCCTCGCAATGGAAAGATAGGATGAAATTATGAGAACTCAATTCACTTTAGCTCTACGATATCTGGCCGGGCGCAGGTTGCGCACGGTGCTCACTACACTGGCCATCGTGTTCGGCGTGCTGGTGCTCTTCGGCATGAACGCCATGCTGCCCGCATTGATCGACGCCTTCCAGGCGAACGTGAAAGCCGCCACCGGCGAAGTCGATGCCACCATCACCCTGAAGACGTCCGAACCTTTCGCCGCGGCTGAGGCCGGCCGAGTGGCTGCCATCGATGGTGTGGCCACCATCAACGGTTATCTCAATCGCCCTATCAACCTGCCTGTAGATTACCTGGACAAAGATCCCGACAAGGCAGACCAGATCACACTGGTCAACTTGACTGGTCTCGACCTGGTGCAAGCCGCAACCATGCATGCCTACCCAGTGCAAGGTGGGCGCTTCCTCGAAGCCGGGGACAGCAATGCCGCGGTAATCAGTGAAAGCCTGGCGGACGCATTGAACGTGACATTGGGAGATTCATTTACATTGCCCGTCGCCACCGGAGAAACAACGCTAACCATTGTCGGACTCCTGCCGCCTGCGATCGGCAACGAAGTCGTCATAGCCACCTTGGCGCAGGCGCAACACATGTTGGCCTTACCGGATCAGATCAACGCTGTCGAAGCCAATTTCGGCAACGTAAATACTGCGGAACGCAGCGCCATCGAAAACAGGATCCTGGCCGAGATGGGTGAAAGTTTCCAGGTCGGCACCTTGGCGAGCAATTCGCAATTCCTCACAACGTTAGGGTTGGCCCAGGTCATCTTCAGCGTCCTTGGCGGGCTGGCCTTACTGATGGGCGCTTTCATTATTTTCAATACATTCCGCACAGTGGTGGCAGAACGCCGTCGCGACATCGGCATGCTGCGCACACTGGGCGCCACGCGGGGCACCATCATCGGCATCATGCTAAGCGAGGGCCTGTTGCAAGGCATCCTTGGCACAGCCATTGGTATGCTGCTTGGCTACCTGTTGGCTGGCATCGCCATCTCTGCCATGACCCCTTTCTTGCGGCAATTCATCAACATCCAAGTAGGAGGTCCGGTTGTCTCGCTGCAGTTGCTGCTTGGCACCATCGCCATCGGCTTAGGGATCACGCTGGTAGCCGCGGTGCTCCCCGCAATATCCGCCAGTCGCGTCACGCCTTTGGAGGCACTTCGCCCCACAGTGGGCAAACTGTCCATCCGCCGCATGGCCGGCTGGGGATTTTGGAGCGGCGCGGCAATGGTCGCCGTAGCTTTATCTCTGCTGCTTAGCCAGGACATCAACCTGCTGAGCATGGGAGGATTGCTGTTCATCATCGGCCTGGTTCTGGTGACGCCGGCATTGGTCACCCCGATCGCCAATATATTCAGTTCCATTCTGGCCGCGCTCTACGCCCGCAGCGGCACTGCCCAGTTGGCCGAAGGCAATCTCTCGCGCCAGCCATCCCGCGCCGCCACCACGGCCAGCACCACGCTGATCGCCCTGGCGATCGTGGTGATGGCCGCCGCAATGGTCTCCAGCTTGCAGATCGGCTTTACCCAGATCCTGGAGAAATCCCTGGGGGCTGATTTCCTGTTCCTCCCCCCCTCTGTGGCGACCTGGGGTCTCAATGTAGGCGCCACACAAGCTCTGCGCGATGAGTTCGCCGCAGTGGAGGGCGTCGATGTAGTCTCCACCTTCCGTTTCACACCTGTGTTGATGGATGGCACTGTGGTGGAACTGATGGGCATCGATCCGGTCACCTTCCCGCAGGTTAGCGGATTGTTTTTCTCCGCTGGAGATGAAAGCTCAGCATACGAACAACTCGGCGAAGGTCGAGCTGCGATCGTCAACGGAGGCCTAGCGGCTCTGTTTGGCGTCGAGGTTGGTGACTCCATAGACTTACTCACGCCCAATGGTTACCAGACTTACACGGTTGTTGGCATCGCCACAGATTATCTGAGCGCAAAAATCCCCACCGCCAATATCTCGCAGGCCAACCTGGAGGCAGACTTCGGCGTTACTCAGGACATGCTGTTCCTGGTCAACTTGCGCCCCGGCGCCGACCGCGGCGCGGTCGAAGCCAGCTTCAAGGAAATGCTGAGTGCTTACCCGCAATTCCATCTAGTGGATGGGAGAGCTTACATCGATCAGAACCTGGAACTTTTCCAGGCGGCTTTCAGCGGTCTTACTGCAATCGTGCTGTTCCTGGCCATTCCCTCTCTGATCGCTATGGTGAACACGCTGGCCATCGGCGTCATCGAACGCACGCGTGAGATCGGCATGCTGCGTGCTATCGGCGCCACACGCAAGCAGGTGCGCACAGTTATCCTGGCTGAAGCACTGATACTCTCTGGGATTGGCACGGTTTTCGGTATCGTTACGGGCATGTACTTGGGTTATTTGGCGGTGCAAGCCATCGGGGCCGCTGGTTTCCCCACCGAATATGTATTCCCACTAAGCGGAGTCCTGCTCGGCATCGCGGCGGGAATCGTATTTGGCCTGCTGGCAGCGATCATTCCGGCCCGCCAAGCTACCAAGCTGCAGGTGGTGGAAGCGCTGAGGTACGAGTAAGCTATAACCATTGTGAACCCGCCAAGCGGGCGTAGCAATCCCCAGGCTGTTTTCCAAAGAGCGCGGAAATTTTTTCCGCGCTCTTATTTTCTGCCTTCTGACATCTGCCTACTATTTACTCTTCTTAGATTTCTTCTTCGCCTTCTTTACCGGCTTCTTGGTAACCGATCGTCCCTTTTCATCTTCGAAATCGAATTGCTCTCGCGAATAACCCAGCGCGTCATCCCGGTCCGCGCGCAGTTCCGGAACCTCATCAGGGTTCAAAGGTTTCCCTAATTTACTCTTTTTGCTCATCTCAACCCAGTATACCCATTCTTGAACGGGTTTCACAGCCCATCAGCTCAAATCAAAAATCAGCAATCTAAAATCAGAAATTCTTTTGTTTTTTCATCCTTCATCCCTTACCCCTCATCTTTGCTTATAATACGTTTCCCCCATCCTCTCCCAAGGAGAACCATGCCCAAACAGGCGACCCTGATCACCGGCGCGGCAGGCGAAATCGGCCAGGCATTACTTTACGAACTAACCGCCAAACAAGATTCGATCATTACCTTTGACCTCCAGGATTTACCTCCTGGACTAGCTAAAAACGTCACCCACATCAAAGGCAGCGTCACCGATAAACCGCTGCTGGAAAAAGTCTTTGCTGAATACGAGTTCACCCGCATCTATCACCTTGCCGCCTATCTTTCCACCAAGGCGGAGCGCACGCCCGCCCTGGCTCACCAGGTCAACGTGGAGGCCAGCGCCTGGCTGTTGGAGCTGGCGGCGCAGCAATCTGAAAAATCGAATCGATCCGTGCAGTTCATTTTCCCCAGTTCCAAAGCGATCTATGGCGTTCCTGACCTGAAGACAAAGGCCGCGCATCCCAAGGTGCGCGAAGATGAGTTCCTTGCGCCCACTACGATGTATGGCAACAACAAGCTGGCAACCGAATGCCTGGGCAACTACTACTCACGCCACTACAAGCAGCTAGCCGACGCCAAACCGACCATGCTGGATTTCCGCGCTCTGCGCTTCCCCGGTTTAATCAGCGCCTTCACTGTGCCCACTGGCGGCACCAGCGACTACGGCCCCGAGATGCTGCACGCCGCGGCCAAAGGCGAAGCCTATGCGTGCTTCGTGCGCCCGGACACTACCATCGCCTTCATGGCCATGCCTGATGCCGTGAAGGCGTTGTTGACGCTGGCGGCCGCGCCGCGAGAAAAACTCAGTCGCACCGCGTACAATGTCACCAGTTTCAGTCTCTCCGCCGAAGAGTTCCGCCTGCAAGTCCTGAGATCATTCCCCAACGCCAAGATAAGTTTCGAGCCCGACGACAAGCGCCAAGGCATCGTGGATTCCTGGCCGATGAACATCGACGACAGCGCCGCCCGACGCGACTGGGGCTGGTCGCCGGATTACGACATGCAACGCTGCTTTGAGGAATACCTGGTGCCGACGATTCGGGAGAGGTATCGGAAGTCAGTTTAACCAACGAAGTCAAAGCAGATGAATGTGGATAAATAGGTATCAGCGAAAATGTGAAACCCCGCCTCTTACTACGTTTTCCTATTCACTAATTACCGAACACTAATCACATACCGTTACAAATACCGCACGAACTTATTTGCCTTATCCACCAAGATAAATCTAGTCTCGACCGGTTGATCCGTGATCTCGAAGGCGATGATGATCACCTCTTCGCCGGCCTTGATCTTGTGGGCCGCCCCGCCGTTCATAATGACCTGCCCGCTGCCGCGCTTTCCGGGGATCACGTAAGTCTCCAGGCGCTCACCGGTTGTGTTGCTGACGACGAGCACCTTCTCGCCGGGCCACAGCCCGGCCTTCTCGACGAGGTCTTCGTCGATAGTGATGCTGCCCACGTAATCGACGTTGGCTTCGGTTATCGTGGCCTTATGAATTTTCGAGCGAGCCAGAACTCTCATTCTTTTATCCTTTTCACAAGTCAATTCTACACGAGCGCGTCCATGTTACCGTCTCGCTATAATTACGCCTTGTGTATTCCATCGCCTCACATTCCCTCAAGACGATCTCGGTCGCCGCGCTCTTACTATTTTTAAGCGCCTGCATAGTCACGCCGGCTCCGGCATATATCCTGGATACCGCCACGCCGACTGCCACTGCAACTGCGACACCGGTATGGTTCCCGCCTACATTTACTCCCAGCCCGTTGCCGCAGCCGAACCTCACGCCCACCCCGGACCTGCGCCCCGGCATCGGCGAAGTGCTGCTCGAAGATGGTTTCGCCGATGAAACCTTCTGGTCGACAAACAGCAGCTCCGATGCCACGGTCAACATTTCCGAAGGCGAGATTCACCTGAGCCTGAACGATGATCACGAATACCTGATCACCACGCGCTCGAGCCCAGCGTTTGACAACTTCTACGCCGAGATCACCGCCAGCCCCAATTTCTGCCGCGGCGAAGACGAATACGGCCTTGTGCTGCGCGCCAACGACGACGGCCATTATCGCTTCGCCCTCTCCTGCGACGGCAGCGCCAAGGTAGACCGTTTCCTGGGCAGCAGCCTGACCCGCCAGGCTGGCTGGCTGCTCAACCCCGTGGTGCCCTCTTTTGCGCCCAGCAGCAGCCGCCTGGCCGTCTGGGCACACGGCGGCCAGCTCCACTTCTTCGTCAATGACGTGTACTTGTTCAGCGTCAACGACACCCAACTTTGGGGAGGAACCTTGGGCGTATTTGTGCACACCGCTGGCGAAGGGGATGTGTCGGTGAATTTCTCTGATCTGAAGGTTTGGGCGCTGACCCAATAGCTTTTACGGGACAATAGGATGCCCAGCAGTGCAACTGCTGGGCATGGGCGGGTCTGAGACCCGCCCCTACGGTTTCTTCTGTGTACCTTTGTTCTAATTCGTTTTATAATTGCCAACTTGTAACCTGCAACTTTCAACGTGAAACGTTTTTTAGGAGCCTCACCGTGAACACCATCGAAGTCAGCCATCTGCGCCGCGTATTTACCACCAACGTCGGCCGCATCCGCCGCCAGACCAAAGAGGTCGTGGCGGTGGACGACGTGTCCTTTGAGATCCAGGACGGCGAGCTGTTCGGCCTGCTGGGACCCAACGGCGCCGGCAAGACCACCACGGTGAAGATGCTCACCACGCTGCTGATCCCCAGCGGCGGCACAGCAACGATCAACGGCAAGGACATTGTGAAGGACGCCGAACACATCCGCGGGGACATCGGCTTTATCTTCGGCGGCGAGCGCGGCCTGTATTGGCGTCTCTCGGCGCACGACAACCTGCGCTACTTCGCCAGCCTGTATAACGTCGACCCCGAAGTTTCCACCAAGCGCATCCCCTACCTGCTCGAGCTGGTCGGCCTCAAGGGCCGCGAGAAGGAGAAGGTGGAAGGCTATTCACGCGGCATGAAGCAGCGCCTGCACATCGCCCGCTCGCTGATCCACGACCCCAAGGTGCTCTTCCTCGACGAGCCGACTATCGGCCTCGACCCGGTGGGCGCCCGCGAGCTGCGCCAGGTGGTGCGCGACCTGCA
>CAYJMC010000007.1:0-1090 GCA_964371335.1 uncultured Anaerolineaceae bacterium | reverse complement strand
CAGCGCGTGGGCCGCGTGATCGCCCGCGAACCAACCCTGGAAGACGCGTACGTCCGATTGGTAGGGAACAGCCGTGGATCTGACTGAACGTCCCACGTCCTACGTCCCACGTCATCTCTTTGACGTCGGACGTGGGACGTAGGACACACCGGACTTAGGACACATGAGAATCTCACTTACTAACCTCCGCCACTGGGCGCACACCATCGGGGTCACCTTCGAGGTGACGCTGCGCCAGAATTTCACCGACGCCTTCGTGATCTTCGCTATCGTGGTGCAGCCGGTGATCATCGCCGTACTGGCCTTGTGGATGCTGCGCGAGCGCGGCGGTGACTTTGCCATCTTCGTGGTGATCGGCTCCGGCATGACCGGGCTGTGGAGCGGGCTGCTGTTCATCAGCGGCAACTCGGTCACCGAGGAGCGCTGGGTGGGAACGCTGGAGAATCTCGTGGCTTCGCCAACGCCGATGCAGGTGGTGGTGCTCGGCAAAAATCTTGCCAACGTGATCCAGTCGCTGCTGTCCATGGTCGCCAGTTACATTCTCGTCGCCTGGTTGTTCCAGCTCGACGTGCAGATCGCCCAACCGGGGCTGTTCATCCTCTCGTTGTTCCTGACGGTGATCGCGTTCATCTGCTTTGGACTCATCATGGCGTCGTTCTTTATTATTAGCCCGGCGGTGCAGAACTTCCAGAACGGGCTGGAGTTCCCGGTATACATTTTGTGCGGCTTCCTGTTCCCTATCGCGCTGCTGCCCGGCTGGACCACGCCGATCAGCTATTTGCTGACGCCCTATTGGGCGGCGCAGGCGCTGCACGCCACCGCCAGCGGCACCGCCACGCTGAATTCGCTGCTGCTGCCCTGGGGCATGATGATGCTCTTCAGCCTGATCTACGTGCTCGCCAGTACGCGATTGTTTCGCTATGTGCTGCGCAAGGCGCGGGTGGACGCCACTCTTGGGATGCAATGAAATATTCCCGTCATTGCGAGCGCAGCGAAGCAATCTCCACCACGGAAACGCAAAAGCCATGATGATTTGCAACCAGTCTAGGAGATTGCTTCGTCCGCTTGCGCCGCGTTGCGTCGCAATGCT